>NZ_JTJL01000096.1 GCF_001678495.1 Gallibacterium salpingitidis | reverse complement strand
TACACTGTTCCCAAGCGTAAGAAGATTTTGAAAGTGTACTTAGTTTATCTAATTGATTTTATTTGTTTTTTATTTATTGAAAAAAGATGGGGGATGTATAGAGGTAACAGAGGTTCATACAAAATTGCCTGAATAAGTCTATTCAGGCAATTTGAATGGAAAGATAAATTTCTAGTTAGTGAGTTTTACTCCTAAGATTTCGAGCTGTTTATTAATTTCTGCTTCGAGTTGAGCAATTTCAGCTTTATCTGCTGCAATTTTGCTTAATACATCTTCAAGATCGATTTCAGGTTCTTCTTCAAAAGTATCGACATATCGAGGGATGTTGAGATTAAATTCATTTTGTTGGATCTCTTCCTTTTGTGCAATATAAGCAAATTTTTCTATTGATTGGCGATTAATATAAGCATTAAGAATGGCATCAATATGTTCAGAATTAAGATAGTTCTGATTTTTACCTTTATCAAAATGTTGGCTCGCGTCAATAAACAAAATATCTTTATGCTGACGATTTTTTTTCAAGACTAAAATACAAGTTGGAATGGAAGTACCAAAGAATAAATTAGCAGGTAAACCGATAACTGCATCGAGATAATTTTTTTCAATTAAAACTTTACGGATATGTCCTTCAGCAGCACCACGAAATAATACGCCATGTGGTAAAACAATAGCAGCTGTACCATTCTCATTTAAGTGATAGAGACAATGTAGAATAAAAGCAAAATCAGCTTTAGATTTTGGCGCCAATTTACCATATTCAGCAAAACGAGGATCTTTTAATTTACGCTCGTGATTATCCCAATTAGCTGAATACGGTGGATTAGCAACGACGGCATCAAAACGTCTTGGACGATCAATTCCACTAGCATCAATACCGTCTGGCCAGTCTGATTCTAAAGTATCGGCATTAGATAAGGTCATATTATTGAAACTAACTCCGTGCATCATTAAATTCATTCTTGCTAGGTTGTAGGTAGAAGTATTTAATTCTTGACCATAATATTTTATTGCCCCTTCTTTTTTACCATTAGGTAAAGCGTTTCCTACAGTAAGTAATAATGAACCTGAACCACAAGTTGGATCGTAGACGGTAAATGTATTTTCATTTTGGATATTATTTGTAACAAGCCTTGCTAAAATCTGGCTTACGGCGTGAGGAGTATAAAATTCGCCACCTTTTTGTCCTGCATTCGCTGCAAATTTACTAATTAACTCTTCATAGATTTCTCCTAAAATATCCCGTCCGCTCTCGTCTTTATAATGAATTTCGTTTACAAGTAAGACAACTTTATTTAATGCTTTAGTTCGATCAACCGTTGTATTTCCTAGTTGGCTACTTCCAAGATTCAAATCATTAAATACACCACGGAAATCTTTACTAGCTTCAGGGTTTAGCTCACTATTGCGGTTAAAGCTATCAAAAATATCTTGGTAATCTCTTGGCGTGATTTGATTATTATTAATTTTGTTGATTAATGTTTGCCATGTATAGGCAGGTTCGATCGCATAACCCAATGTTTGACTAATATCTGCTAAATAGTCAGCAAGTTCCTCACCATTGGCTTCTTCCATATAGGCATCATTTATAGATTGCTCGGCTTTTGGGCTAATAATATTGTGTTCAACTAGATAATTCTCTTGATGTTCAGAAAGATAACGGTAAAAAATGAACCCTAGAATATAGTTTTGATAAACACTCGCACTCATATTGCCACGAAGTTCGTTTGCCATTGCCCAAATTTGATTAGAAATTGTTGATACATTACTCATTTTTTGTCCTTAGTTGATTAAATTTGTTAATTTCTAGCTAAACTTTATACAAACATTTGCTGCAGAAGAGCCTTTTTTAATTGCTCATAATTTTCTAACTCTCGCTTATGAAGAGTAAT
>NZ_JTJL01000095.1 GCF_001678495.1 Gallibacterium salpingitidis | reverse complement strand
TTTTTTCACCAAAAGATAAATTGCGGTATTTTTAAAAGTAAGATTTTGTTATATCATACACACAAATTGTCAAGTTTTGATTTGCTAACCAAACCTTTTTAAGCAATAAAACTTATTGATAAATAAGAATATTTTTATATTTGGAAAACACCGTGAATAGCCATCAAAATCCAGCATATTTTGCAGAAACTGTACTTAACAGCTTTTGGAATAAAGTTATTCCTGTTGATCCCATTGCTATTGCAAAGTGTTTCGGAATTAACGTTGTTTACGATAATTTGCCTGGCGATGCATCAGGAGCATTGGTAAAAACTAAAGATATGGATTATCCGATAATTTTAGTAGATCAATCTGATCCTGATGTTCGTAAACGTTTTACCATCGCTCACGAAATTGGACACTATATCTATAATACATTTATTCTTGAACTAAAGAACTATGAAAAAATTGATTATAGAAATAGCAAATCAAGCGGTGGAACAGATACTGAAGAAATTTTTGCCAATAAATTCGCAGCAGCTCTACTAATGCCTGAAAGCTATTTAAAAAAGTTAGACCTATCAAATCGTAGTATAGTAATTGAACAGTCGGCTATTCTTAGAGTGTCTGCTGAAGCATTAAACTATCGCTTAGATTCCTTAAAAGGTTATTAGTTAAATGTCCCAGCCTCAATTTGAAGAATTTATTCATCAAGTTTCAGAAGAAAAGAAACGAGAACGAGAACAAGAAAAAGATATCATCAAAGAAAAAGCGGAAAAAAGTGCTAAAGATGAAGAAAGTTGGGCTAAAACCGACGAAGAAGAACAACGCTCAAAGAAACTCGACAACGATGATAAAGAAAATGATTTTACCTTAAAATCACATTATGCTTACTGGTTAATCGGTGTAATGATTATCCAACTTTTTGTAATGAATAGGGTTTTCATAGGTGTTGGTGCCGGCGAACTAAAATATGATAACTATGTTCTTCATCTCTACATAACAGGAACCTTACTTGAGCTATTCGGCTTAGTACTTGTGATAACTAAATATCTCTTCAAAAATAAATAATTTGACAACCACCGCCCTTTGATTTAGGATATGTCCACTTTCAAACGAAAGTCGGGATTGACCTCCTGAAATGATACAGAGCGGTGAAAATGATAGTCGCTCAAAGCGGCTTTTTTTATAGCTGAAATCTAGCAAATCTACCTTTTCGTAAATTTTTACGAAAACCTTTTTCATAAATTTATGAAAAAGTCCCAAATAACCTTTTAGATAAATTTATCTAAAAGCCCAATGATGAGCTAGGCAGGAGATCCGAAAGGGTCGCCGTTTTACTCTGTATCAACGGTAAGGTCAATCTTGTCTAGTTCATCACCAATGTTTGACCTCTGCGGTGATGAGTTTTTTCAAATATAGATACAGAGAAACTCAAAATGACAAATTCAAATTTAATTCCAGTCTTCAGCGGTTTAATTGCAAATCAAGCAGTACAACTCTGCAATGCTAGACCTTTGCACGCATTCTTAGAAGTAAAATCTGATTTTAACAACTGGATTAAAAACCGCATAACCGACTACGGCTTTACCGAAAACGAAGACTACATCATCGTAACAGAACGCACATTAGGCAGACCACGCAAGGAATATCACATCACCCTTGATATGGGCAAAGAACTGGCAATGGTTGAACGCAATGAAAAAGGGCGACAAGTTCGCAAATATTTCATCGAGTGCGAACGCAGAGCTTTGCAACAACCAAAACAACTCGCCCTACCCGAACCAGAAAAAACATTCACTCTAAACTGGAAAGAAAGCGAGCTTAGACGATTAGCTTCATTTTGGTGTGCAACCTACGAAATGCACAGAATGCTAAAACACATTGAACCCGGACTACGTGCGATTGGCTCAAATTTTGCCTCAACCGTTTATACTCAAGTTAGCGAATATCAATCTACACTTGACCTTATTCACGCACGACTTCAAGTTGATATTGACCCTTTGCAATATATC
>NZ_JTJL01000094.1 GCF_001678495.1 Gallibacterium salpingitidis | reverse complement strand
CATAAATCCCCTTATCAGAATGAGCCCCCTTTTGAACTGCCTAAGGGGTGGGTTTGGTGTAGGCTTGATGATATTGCATTTTACAAGAAAGGACCATTTGGTAGTAGTTTAACAAAATCAATGTTTGTTCCTAAAGCAAGTGATAATTACAAAGTTTATGAGCAGAAAAATGCTATCCAAAAAAATGAAAATATAGGCGAATACTATATTACAAAAGAAAAATATGAGTCTTTAAAAGGGTTTGCAATAAAACCTTTTGATATTATTGTTAGTTGTGCAGGTACTATCGGAGAAACCTATGTATTATCTGAAAATGCACCAGTTGGAATTATTAATCAAGCGTTAATGCTAATTAGGCTTTTTGATAGAAATATTGAGGATTTTTATCTTATTTATTTTGATTTTATATTGAAAATAGAAGCATATAAAGAAAGTAAAGGGACGGCAATTAAAAATATTCCACCACTAGATATATTAAAAAACTTTAATTTTCCCCTTCCCCCACTAGCTGAACAACAACGCATAGTCAAAGAAGTTGAAAAATGGTTTGCGGTAATTGAGCAACTTGAAAAAGATAAAATTGACTTAGCACAAGCTATCAAACAAGCAAAAAGCAAAATCCTTGATCTTGCTATTCGAGGAAAGTTACTTGCACAAGATCCGAATGATGAGCCAGCAGAAAAGCTATTAAAACGCATTAATCCAAACTGGACGCCTATGGATAATTCACATTATCCGAAAATGCCTTTTGAACTGCCTAAGGGTTGGGCGGTTTGTGAATTCGATTCATTATTTAGTAATATTGCATCAACACCATTTCAGATTTACCAAAAAGATATTAATACAACAGGAAAATATCCTGTAATTAGCCAAAGTTCTAAACATATTGAAGGATATAGTAATAATAAAACAAAGCTGTTTTCTCAAGTATCAATTCCTATCATAATTTTTGGAGATCACACTAAAGTAGTTAAATTTGTTAATTTTCCTTTTATTGTAGGTGCAGATGGAGTAAAAATAATTACTTCTAAAATCAATCCTAAGTTTTCCTATTTTCTTATAATGAATGCAAGTAATAAAATAAAACATAAGGGTTATGCTAGACATTATAGTGATTTGAAAAATTTTTTGTTTTTGATTCCTTCTTTAAATGAACAACAACGCATAGTTGAGAAAATTGAGCAATTATTTTCAGAATTAGATCGCATACAAACAATGTTAGAAGTCTAAGATAGATTTTCCATTGTAGTTAATAAAATTTTATCGTTATTAATACGTTATGATTTATTTTCCTATTAACTACAATGGAATTTAAAATGGAAAACAACTTTAAACATTATCTACAAAAACAAAATCTCTCTGAAAATACTATAAGTTCTTATCTATGGACAATAAAGTATTTTTTTAAACATTATAATGAAATAAAACACGCTAACTTATTAGCTTATAAAGGTTATTTAATTGAAAATTTTAAACCTCAAACGGTTAACTTAAGATTGCAAGCTATTAATAAATATCTTGAATTTATAAAAAAAGATAAGTTAAAACTTAAATTTATTAAAGTTCAACAGAAAAATTTTATCGAAAATGTGATCAGCAACGCCGATTATCAATTTTTAAAATCCTCACTTAAAAAGGATAACTATATTGATTGGTATTTTGTTGTTTGGTTTATGACAGCAACAGGTGCAAGGGTCAGTGAGTTATTACAAATCAAAGCAGAACATTTACAGATTGGATACTTAGATATTTACTCTAAAGGCGGAAAAATCAGACGGTTATACATTCCAAAATGTTTACGTATAGAAGCCCTAGAATGGATAAAAAGAAAGCAAATTTCATCTGGTTATTTGTTTTTAAATCGCTATGGTTATCGCATTACAACACGAGGAATCGCAATACAACTTAAATATTTTGCTGAGAAATATAATCTAAATAAAAACGTGATTTATCCCCATTCTTTTCGTCATCGGTTTGCAAAAAATTTCTTAGAAAAATTTAATGATATTGCATTGCTAGCCGATTTAATGGGACACGAAAGTATCGAAACTACGCGTATTTATTTACGCCGTACCGCAAGCGAACAACAGCAATTAGTTGATCGTATTGTGGATTGGTAAAACTAATTTATAAGATCGGATTACATATCCGATCTTATATTACTTTAAATGATGTTGAATATTATCTAATTCGGTAAATAATATTTCTATTTTCTCAACTATACGTTGTTGCTCGGCTAGTGGGGGAAAGGGGAAAATCAATTTATTAATCGAATTTTGAGTAAAATGTTTGATGGTGACTCCACTACTAACATCATCAATCCATGATTTTTCTTTATAAAGCCATAGTACATAAAAATAAAACTCAGTTTTTATATTATTTTTAAATCTTACTCTATGCAGTGCATTCTGATAGTATATTTCTTTATCAAAATTACAAATTGCTGAACGACCAACATCTCCGCCTTCACAGATTAACAAATCGCCCTTTTTTACACGATATCTTTCTTTTTCGTGTTCTTCTAATCTCATTTTTTTTAAAAGAGATAAATCAATATGTCCCCATTTCACATTTACTGAGCATAAGTAGTCATAAAATTTACCAGTATTTTTGGATTTATCTAGTGTTTTACCTAATTCGTTTATAGAAACATCTTGTAATTTACACCAAACCCACCCCTTAGGCAGTTCAAAAGGCATTTTCGGATAATGTGAATTACCCATAGGTGTCCAGTTTGGATTAATGCGTTTTAATAGCTTCTCTGCTGGCTCGTCATTCGGATCTTGTGCAAGTAACTTTCCTCGAATAGCAAGATCAAGGATTTTGCTTTTTGCTTGTTTGATAGCTTGTGCTAAGTCAATTTTATCTTTTTCAAGTTGATCAATTACCGCAAACCATTTTTCAACTTCTTTGACTATGCGTTGTTGTTCGGCTAGTGGAGGAAGGGGTAGTAATATTTTTGCTAATTCTCTACTAGATAAACCTTGTAATCCTATTCCTTTACCGCCAATTAAATTTTTATTTTTATAATACATAAACACATAAAAAAAGAATGTGATATTGAGAGTATATTTTGGTCGTAATCTATGAATATGATTTTGTATACAAATAGAGTAATCGTAATTCCAAATTGCAGATCTACCTACATCTCCACCTTCACAAACGAGTAAATCACCTTTTCTTACAGTATATTTTTCCAATTCAGATGCTTTAAAAAACATTTTTTTTATATTTGTTAAATCAAAATGTCCCCAATAGAGATTAGAGGTGGTAATGTAATCAAGTAGCTCCCCCTCTCTATTTGCTGAATTTAGTGCTTTACCAGTATTATGCTGAAAAATGGAGCTTAAAGTAACAAATTGCCAATTATCGGGAACTTCAAAAAGTGGTTCATTCTCATAAGGGGATTTATGTATAGTGTTTTTGAGACAAAAAAAGCCTGTAGTAGTACAATCCAATGATTAAGGACATACGCAAATAAAATCCTTTTCCATCAGCTAAATTATATTCTTTGCTGGTGGGCTTTGCTTTTCCTATTTAGGTATTATCACAAAAAGAGGA
>NZ_JTJL01000093.1 GCF_001678495.1 Gallibacterium salpingitidis | reverse complement strand
GATAGCAAAGTTGCAGTTCAAGTCACAAAAACAAATGGTGCCATTAATATTGTGAGTGAGCAAGGACAAAATCAGATTGTTTCTCGTTCACCATATGCATTACAGGCTAGTGGGGTAGGAACAGTTATCAATCTTTCTGCTTTGCAAGGGGAAAATAAAATAATTGTTAATTATCAAAATAGTGCACCTAAATATAGCCATGTTTTATGGGCGGAAAAAGAAGGAACAATCAATTTAACAGGATTACGTAATACGCTTTCTAATGAAGTTTCTGGTGGTGAAAAAAGGAGCTTGATTTTTGCATATGATGGAGGAAAAGTAAATATCCATGCTATGCAAGGAGATAATCATTTTGCTTTAGATCCATATAATACTACAACATCTAATACCGAATTTGTCTATGCACAGAAAAACTCACAAGTTGCCATTAATGCAGAAAATGGAAAAAACTATTTTCAATATATTCAACCTTCTTATAGTTTACCTACAGTGACAAAACTGAGTGAAAGTGCTGCTTTATGGGTATTAAGTCATAGTAAGATGACGCTTAATGCACAAGAAAATATTTTTAATTTTATTGTACCTAATGAACAAGCTTATAGTTTTAAGAATTTAATAGGTTTGAATGTTGGCGTTACAGTACAAGATAAAGAAGGCTATATGACATTTTCAGCTGTAGCATTGACAGGCAATAATGATTTGAAAATAACTGCACAAATTGGATTTATTGCCACAGGAATTCAAACAGCTCGTTATAGTCAAACTTATTTAGAGGCGAAGAATGGTTACAATTCTATTTTTCTTCGCAATACAGATAAAACAACAGATAAGAAATTGTTAGGAGATTTTATTCTCAGTAGGAGAGGTATTGATATATTTCAGAATGGTCAAGTGACTTTATTAGCTCAAGGAAATTATATTGATGTCGGCGGGATTAATGTCTATCAACGCATAGATGGTAAAACAACTGCTCCGGTTTATACTTATGGAGCACTATTAGACAGTAATAGTCAACTAACGATAGAAGCATTGACTGAGAATAACCAAATTATTTTGTCACAAGATGATGATGAAATACCACCTTATCCAATTGAAGCTCAACCTAATTTATATGCAATTGTTGCCAATACAGGTAGTTCAGTATATTTAAAAGCTTTAAAAGGATATAACCAAATTGCTATTAATCCACAGAAGATGTCTCCTAAATATCTTATTACTAGACTTAATGGAATTTTTACTGGTGATGTT
>NZ_JTJL01000092.1 GCF_001678495.1 Gallibacterium salpingitidis | reverse complement strand
CGCAAAGTTATTTTTGATATATCGCTCTAAGCCAAGTGATGTATAGATTGTTCGCATAGCTGGCTCTAGTTGCTCACCATGTCGTTTAGCTAACTTGCAGTATTTGATAAGTGCGTCTAAAACATCTGTATCAATTTCGATCGTTTTAGGTTTTTGTGGTTCAGGTAGAGCAAGTTGTTGTTGTGTTTCTCTATCAAGAATATCCAGCACCCATTTTCTAAACTCTTTTGCTACTTTGGTATGTGAAAGCATTCCGATTAAGTGGCAACCACGCAAAGAGAATATACGCACTTTTTGCATTCCGCCGTTGGTTTTCATATCAATAAGTGCGGTCATATTTGGGGTAAATTCGTCAGCGTGGGAGTTGTAGAGTTTTAATAAATTATCAGAACGATTATAGCCTAAAGCCTTACTGATTTCTGCTGTAGCTAGCCAAATTTGATTTTGTTGATTGATAACCGATAGAGTAGTGTTTTGAAAAGTTAAAGTTGTCATTGTTTTGTTCTCACGTAATAAGTTTTAAAACTCATCACCGTTGAGGCTAATCATTGGTGATGAACTAGATTGGATTAGCCTTACCGTTACGTGAGTTACGGCGGATCTTTCGATCCTCCAACCTAGCCCATCATTGACAACTTTCAAAAGGGTGGCTCAAATTGAACCTACCTTTTTTAGGTTTTAAAGGTTACGACAAATTATCGTACCCTTTGATTTGCTAGATTTCGGTTATAAAAAAAGTCGCTTTGAGCGACCATTATTTTTTCACCGCTCACGTAATTCAGGAGGCTAATCCCGACTTTCGTTTGAAAGTGGCTATATCCTAAATCAAAGGGCGGCGGGTGTCAAATCTTTGGCGAGTTATTTTTCCACGCTCGCCAACGTGGTATATTGGTGTTTGCATACAACCAATATAGGAGATAAATAATGCTAGATTCTACTTATATTTATCAGAAACTACCTATGGAAATTCGCCCATTTTTTAAAATTGAAATGGCAAAAATCCCTGAAGAGTACGCATATTTGTTGGATAATATTGCTCAGTCTATTCAGACAATTTCGCAATTTATTCATCTGAACAAAACGGTGAATGTGATTGTTGGTTCATTTCCACTTGAACTGTCAATGTCAAATTCAGTTTTATCGGTACAGATACTTGAACCCGCTCTACACATAGCGATTGAGAATTTTGTTTTTCTTGATTTGAATGTGATGTTATCGTTGCCTTCTCCTCTTCAAAAGGCTTGTGTGATGGAAGAGCTTGCTCATGTTTTAATGAATATTCGTGATGAACATCTTGTGAAAATTGTTGTCGCTGAGATGTTGCCTGATGTGGTGTATCAAAATGAGCAATATGTTCCCGTTTAATATCGGTACAATTAATATTTTTTGCATTAATTTTATTGGGAAAGTTCATTTGTATACTCCTTTTACTGAATTTAGGGTGCAAGAAACCGCCTCACTA
>NZ_JTJL01000091.1 GCF_001678495.1 Gallibacterium salpingitidis | reverse complement strand
TAATAAGTTCCTTTGTTGCAAGATAGATAAGCAAGAGATTATGGACAACATCTCCCACACGTAGAAACGTTATTTAAAAATAACTTATTGTTAGCATATACCTATTTTTATTTTTACGTCAATTTATTTTAGGGAAATGGCAATATTTTTTAGCATTTTGTGAGATAACACACAATTTACTTGCCAATTGCTACCTATGATTAAGAAAAATGTAAAGGAAAGTACAAGAATTTTACTAATTAGTACAAGTTATTAGCAATTAACGACCTCTTAATCGAGGCCGTTATTGTAGTTAATAAATATGATTAACAGAGTTCTGTTTTTAGATAAGTTAGCCGATCTAAGTTAGTAATGAAATGCCCGAGTTCTTGCTGTTCTGGGCGGTGCACATACGGGATTTCTCCTAATAAAGGCGCATCAATCACTTGATGTAATAATTTAATAATTTCCGCATAATGCCGTAAACAAGGGTTAATACGATTTGCAACCCAACCTACTAAAGGTACGCCGGCTGCCATAATAGATTGTGCGGTTAATAGCGCGTGATTCACACATCCCTCTTTAATCCCAACCACTAAAACCACCGGCATTTTATGCTCTTGCACCCACTTATCAAAAGTTATCTCTTTATTGATTGGCGTTAACCAACCGTAAGTTCCTTCCACTAATACTGATTGATAGCGTGAAGTTAAATGAGCAAGATCCTGATCAATTTTATTGATATCAATATTGCTCACTTCATCTAGCGCCGCAAGCACTGGCACGCTGCTTTCAGTAAAAGTATAACTATTAACTTCTTGATAGCTGACAGGTTGATCTGTACTCGCCATTAAGGTCTTCACATCTTTATTATCTTCGGAATGATCAACTTCAAGCTCATCTTTTAATGTTTCTGTATAAATACTGTCTTCTTCGCCGCAAGCAATAGGTTTATATCCGACAATTTTTACACCTTGTGATTGTAAAGCCTGAATAATTGCTCGGCTAACCACAGTTTTCCCGACATTTGTATCCGTACCCGTTACAAAAAAACAACTCATTGCTTCTTCCTTTTCTCAAAAAACTGTCGCGCATTATAATGGAGTTCATTTTGCTAGAATTTGAGCTAACACAATTTTTCGCGGATTTATCCTGAATAAAAAGGTACTCTTTAGCGGGAATTTCACACTTTTTTGATGTGGTTCGGTATTTTGCCCAATCAGCAACAGCAACGATTAGGCAACTCTACAAAAAGAAAAAGCGCTTTTGACCAGAAGCCAAAAACGCTTTTTCCAATTTAGTAATCTTAGTTGTTATTACGTTTTTTTCTAAAATAATGGAACGCTAAATATAATGCCAATAAACCTAATAAAATATAAATGCCGGTTTGCCCTTTACTAATTTGTTCTTTAATCCAATCCAAATTGTGCGCACCATGATAGCCCAAATAGACCCAAATCGGTACTGAGATAATTGCTGCGGCAAAGTCTAACAAGACAAATCTGACATAACTAATGCGGTGGGTAATTCCCGCCACCATATAAATCGGCGCTCTTAAACCGGGTAGGAAGCGAGCAACAAATAAAACACGATTACCATAACGATCAAACTTTTCACGCACTGCTCGCATTGTTTTAGGTTTTAAAATACGGCGTAATGGACGAAAACGTAAAATTTTCACGCCATAAATGCGCCCTAACCAATACATTGTGCTATCGCCAATTAAAACCCCCAACATACTGACAATTAGCATAATATGCGGATTAGCATAACCTAAACCAGCAATAATGCCGCCAGATACTAAGGTAATATCCTCCGGAATCGGCACACCAAACCCACAAATAATTAATACAAATAAAACAGCGAAATAGCCGTAATTACTAAAAAATTCAACTAATAATTGCACAACAAGCTTCCAAATAAAAAACGAAAAAGTTAACTGAAATTATTGAAATCGACTGTTATTTATCAGTTCGCTATTTTGCCTTCTTTAGCTGCGAATTACTACCAGAAATTGTTAAATTCTTGATATAGGTAAAATAAGGAATTTGCATAAAAGTTTAATGATTAAACTTTTAT
>NZ_JTJL01000090.1 GCF_001678495.1 Gallibacterium salpingitidis | reverse complement strand
TTGCATTCGGGCAAGAGTGAGAGGGAACCCAAAGCTATTTTATAGACATTTTTGATAAAATTTAGGTTTGTCGAAACTTTCTTCAACTTTGAAGAGGGTTTCTCCTTTTGGAAAATAGCATTCTAAATAGTTTAGTTACTAGCCTAGCGTTTGTTCCCTCTTTATTATTTTTCTATCTGCTACACACTTGTACTAATCCGTAAAACACTTGCACTTTCCTGAATTATTGCGGTTTCTTTAGTATTCTATTTATGAACAAAATGTGAACCAATCCATAAAAATTTAAAAAAGAAGTGTTTTTCTATAAAAAAATTGACAAAAAAGCGAAAAATAGCAGTATGATAACGCTCAGTAAGTTTTTGTTTGTTTCTTAAAGTGACAACAAAGCAAGCTAACCTTTCTTTTTTACCGTTAATTTAGTAACACAACATAAGGAGCGATTATGAATCATACCTATCGTTTAGTTTGGAATGCCGTTAAGCAATTATGGCAGTGCGTTTCCGAGAATACAAGAACAAAAGGTAAAACTGCCGCAATAAAAGCGGTAGCAAATGCTCAAATTACCCCCCCCCAACAACATACGTTTAATTAATCAATCTGCTTTATTTCCCTTTCTTAATTATCCTTTAACCGCATTAACTATTGCACTGCTTTTTACTTTTACCAATTCAGCTTGGGCGGAAACTTGTCCGCAACCTGATGGTTCGCAAAAACCTTTTATAATTGATACAGATTGCACAGGAGAACCAGGAAAAAGCGATATAAATAATGGAAATGGAGGTACCGCAATAGAAGATAACAATACTAATCTAGAGATAATTATTAAAGCTAATGTTGCTGGTGGTGATGGTTATTCTTGGGAGTATTTTAAGAGTGATGGTAATGGTGGTAATGGTGGTAATGGTGGTATCGCAATTAATCAGCGAAGTGGCACAATTTCGGTAACTGAGAATAGTACTATCACTGGTGGTGTTGGTGGCACTGGCGATTTTGATGGTGGTAATGATGATGGTGATGGTGGTATAGCAATTAATCAGCAAAGTGGCACAATTTCAGTAACCGAAAGTACAGTCTCTGGTGGTTACGGTGGTTACGGTGGTTTTGGTGGTTTTGATCATGATGGTGGTGATGGTGGTATCGCAATTAATCAGCAAGAGGGTAGAATTTTAGTAACCAAAAGCACAATCTCTGGTGGTAATGGTGGTGATACTGAGGGTGCTTATGGCCGGGGTATTGGTGGAATTGCGATTAAACAGCAAAGTGGCGAGATTATCTTAACGGCTAGCAAAGTAACTGGTGGTAATGGTGGTAATGGTTATTATAGTCAGGGTAGTGGTGGAATTGCGATTAATCAACAGCAAGGTGGTAAGATTACCTTAATAGATAGCAGAGTAACTGGTGGCGATGGTAATTATGGTGGTGATGCGATTAGAGTAAGTTCTGGCAGTACAATTATTCTAGCTGGAACTAGTACTGTAGTTTCTGGTTTTGGTAAAATGGATCGGGGTTCTGGGGGTGATATTTCAAATGGCACCGCAATCGCCTTTACTAGTGGTGGTAATACACTTGAGTTACAACACAATATTGTTTCGCCAGCCTCTTTGAAGCAACTTAAACAAACCAGTCAATTTATTCTCTACCTTTATCCTGGGAGGGGTGTTAATAGTTGGTTTAAAGATCAATTAAAAGATGCGTTAGCAGCAGTAGATAAAACAGAAGATGTTTTATCAGAAACAGACTATTCGATAATAGGACACTATGGTGATCGAGAATTAACCGCTGAAGGAGCCGCTAAAATTAAAGAGATGATATGGGAACCTTTATTGACTTCAGTAGCGCCAGAAGCTGGTATTATCGGTAACGTGGTGATGAGGAAAGCCGAAGAGGAAAGTGAGTTGTCTTCCGAGGATATAAAAGCTCGAGCTAAGACCAATACCTTAGTATTAGGCGGTGATGCCAGTTTAACCGGCTTATCGTTTGATTTAAGTTTACTTGGTGAGGTAGCACTACAAAATAAATGGACTTCTTATCTAGATGACAAACCATTACGCGCTTTTGGTAAGTTAGAAAAACGTGGTACCAGCACTTGGCAACTTACCGGGACATTAGATTCGAACATTATTGACAAGTTTGATGTAACTGATGGGGTAATTGAGTTAGACCGTAATGTGAGTATGGGGACAACGGTTTATGTAAAAACCGGCGGCATATTAACGACACCAGCGATTAATGCCAGTGAATTACCTACATCAGCAAATAGTGAAACTTCGCTATCTAGAATGGCAAGAGCTGTTGTAAATAACCCAATTCCAATGACGAATAATCTGATTGTTGAAAATGGCGGGGTATTCCGAGTAATCGCCAATAATGTCAATGACTATTCTCGTTTACGCAGTAGCGGTGATATTACGTTGGAAAACGGCAGTCAATTACAGATAAAAGCCGAAAATTATCAGGGGCAACTTGGTGATGAGCTTAAAGAGGTATTAGTCGCGGATAATCAGTTTAATGGTGAGTTTAGTGGTGTTAGTAGCGGTATTGAGGATGGTAACGCCTTATTTGACTTTGTAGCGGATTATAGCGAAGCTAATAAAATGCACTTAAAAATAGTGATGGATAAAAGATTGGTAGAACCGGAGCAACCGACTACTCCACCGGAAGAGAAACCAACTACTCCGCCAGAGGAAAAACCAACTACGCCACCAGAGGAACAACCAACCACCCCAGCACAACCGACGATTGTCTATCAACCGTTGTTAAGTGGTACAACTAATCGA
>NZ_JTJL01000089.1 GCF_001678495.1 Gallibacterium salpingitidis | reverse complement strand
ATATTGCAAAGGATCAATATCTACTTGAAGTCGTGCGTGAATAAGGTCAAGTGTAGATTGATATTCGCTAACTTGAGTATAAACGGTTGAGGCAAAACTTGAACCAATCGTACGTAATCCTGGTTCAATGTGTTTTAGCATTTGGTGCATTTCAAAGGCGGCACACCAAAATGAGGCTAATCGTTTAAGTTCGTTTTCCGTCCAGTTTAGGGTATATTTTTTCTCGGGTTCGGGCAGGGCGAGTTGTTTTGGTTCTAAACTGTACTTACCTGTTTTTCTGATCTGCGGTAAGACTTCTTCAAATACCCAGTTTTGGAATTTTTTTGCTATAGGTTTTTCACTGCGAAAAATAATCCGATACAGATTTGGCTCATTGATAAATGCTGTTCTGCGTTGTTTTTCATCTTTTGCCAAAATGTACGCCAAGCGTACACCTTGAGGATCTAACATTTGGCTTTGTACTCTACGAGAATTTTGTATTTCAAAAATTCCACAAACATCAAGTAAACAAAAGTATGGTTGATTATCGAAAAGTTCTACACGAACAGGATTTGAATTAAAATTGAAAATTTGATTTGACATTTTATGCCTCCTAGGATTTTAGTTATTGCCACTTAGTGGGTGACAGGGTTCAACTACCGATCCTAGTCGGCGGAGCTTATTTCCCCAAAGGGTGTTATATTCGGCTCTCTCGCCCCGTCATAGCTTGGCAACACCTAAAAATTAGGCATAAAAAAACCGCTTTTTTTTCGGAGCGTCGATAACCGACTAGGATTTAGTAGTGCGGTTATCTTAATACGATAGAGCGGTGGGTGTCAATAAAAAGCCCCGCTAATTTGCGAGGCTTATCTGTAATAAAAATTATCTAAAAACTGTCTTTCCCAGATTTCGGCAGCTCGATCACATTCACTTGGATCGAAGCTGTCGTCAGGGTCATACTCTTGATCTTCTCGATTGATCGGTAACTCTTCTTCAAATGTGTCGTGGCTCATGTGTTTCTCCTTTTCCTTTTCTTTTTAAAGCTCACTCATAGAATTAACTTTAAAAAAAGCCCTCCATTGAGGGCTGTTCGTCTAAAAATAATCTGAAATCGTCTAATTTAAACAATACTATCTATTTGATTTTAAATGCTAAATCTGTTTTTGATTGTCTAAAATCGTTTATTAGATATTGTTTAAATTGGCTAAGTTAGACAAGCAGCACTACATCGCTTCTGCGATAAGTTGTTGATAATATTGCTGTGCCAGCTCAACACGTTTGATGATTTTTTCGATAATGTCATCATTGCGTTTCACTGTTACAGTGGTAATCCTTTTTTCTTGTGGTATTTGTTCAACAAGATCGATATATTTTTCAGGGCTTTCCCAATTTGCAATCATTTCGGGTGGGGTAGGGAATAGGCAGAAGTCTATTTGTGCTTCTTCGCAATCCCAAAGCCACATATAGCCCTGCATTTGTATATCATAGCCTGCTTTTTTGGCTTTATTTTCCGCTTCATCTTGGAAAAATGGATGGGTGCCAATATCCCACGAACATTTTGTGTCGATAATGAGTTTTCTGGTTGGCACATAGATATCACATTCGCCGGTAATCCATTCATTTTCTCGTCTTTCTTCGTTTTTCTTTAAGGCAAGCCCTCGTTTTAAGCCACTTAATTTAATCGCTTGCTTTTCTAAAGCGATCCCTTTTTCTGTGTATTTGTTGCCTTCGAATGCTTGGTAGCCAAAGAGGTCATATTTTACGATTTCACGCACCGCACTTTTGGCAGTGTCTGAGATGGTTTTATCTCTTGCTTCCGACATTAATTTATGGAGCATTGAACATCTAGCTTTCATTTGATACATTTTGGTTCTCCAATTTTTCTAACTCTGTATATTGTTCTGGTGAGAATTCAAAGCCGTTATCACATAAGTCTTGTAATGTGGTTTCTCGGTTGAGAATGTTTTGTTTGCATTGTGCAAAAACATCATCACTGACGGTCATTATTGAATATTCCGCCTCTTGCACTTCGTTATCAGGGTAGGCAAATTCACCGCTATCTTTCACAATGGATTGATCCGCTAACACGGCGGATTGCATTTCAACGGAAAGCGGCGCTTGTTTTGATAATAGCAATTTCAACACGGTTTTTAATGCCATTGCTTCGAAATTATCCACCCACACGCCATAATGTTTTTTATAGCTTTGGCTGTATCGTAAGGCGTGTTTTTTCACTTCTTCGTGACTCATATAAAGTTCTGCTGAGAAGTCATTCAGTAGCCTGAAGTAGGCATAGTAACCAATCGGTAATTCGCCATCTTTCGGCTCTTGTTCCCAGTCAAATTCAAAGCCGTTAATAAAATCTTTTTTCACTAATTGCTTTTGGTAAACGGGAACGGCGACAAGCCGTTTAAATTGCCCGCTTCTTTGGGCAAGTTGAATAAAGCCTTTGTAGCCAATTTGGAATTGGGCTTCGGTGGTGTTGGTTTTGCTGTTTTTAAACGGTAGGATATAAGCAAATCCTAAGCCGTTTTGTATTGGTAAATTCAGTGTTGCTGCCATACAAGCGGCATTGAAGATACTTTTGGGCTCGACATTAATGAGCATTGCGTTGCTGTTGGCAATTTGTAGTACGCTGGTGGCAAATGTTGCGGCATTTTTACCGAGCAATTCTTGTAATTTTTGTTTTGCGGTTGGTTTTTCAAAAAAATCTCTTAAAACCTGTGCGGGGGAAACATTCTTTGTTTTCATCACTTTGTTTTGAGTTGTCATTTTTTTCTCCTAAATCATATAGCCTTTACCGAAATGTTGCATTTTCTTGATTGGCTGAATATTCGCGCCTGTTAAGGTTTTAATGCGATTATTAATAAAGGTTTTGGTTAACTCCGCCGTAGCAAAGTTGTAGTGTTCACCGCCAAAGTAGTGATTGATTTGTTCAATCTTTCTGCCGTGTGCGTTCTTTTTAACCATTTCAACCGCATAGCAACCGAGCCCTTTGGGGTGTTGGAAGATGTTCCAGTAGCGATCCGCCACGTTTCGGTGACGCACGGTTTCCATTAAAACCGGTTTCGGTTTTGGTGGCGGTGCTTTGCTTTCCGTTGTGGGGGCTTTGTGTTTGTGGTTGTAATAGGGGTTGACCTTTTTCAAAAATTCGTAATAACGGTGTGCGTCGTGTTGTTTCCCCCAGCAGTACAGTGAGGTGGCACAAACGCCCAATTCTTTTGCTGCCTCCTTTGGTGGTTTGCCCAGCTCGTACATTTTGTTTAGGAAGGCTTTTCTTTCTTCGATGGTGTAAGCTCTGCCCATTATTTTGCCCTCAAATGCTGTCTAATTTCCGCTTCGTGTTCCGGCGTGAGCGGTGTTTGTAGCTCACCGTGCGTTTCTTTCCATTCGTTATTCGCCCATTCTTTCCACGCTAATTGCTCTTCGCTTAGTTCGGTTTCGAGGTTTAGTGTGTGGTCGTAATAGTCGGTGTCTTTGTCGTATTGAGCAGCGTGTGCCGGTTGGCAACTGATGCCGAGCACGGTGGCGATAATCAATGCGGCGATGAGGTAAAAGGGTTCGTGAGTGAATTTCATTGTGTTGCTCCTTATTTGAACAATTTACAGAATTTAGGGTGCAATAAACCGCCTCACTAAAAA
>NZ_JTJL01000088.1 GCF_001678495.1 Gallibacterium salpingitidis | reverse complement strand
TTTTGTCTATTAGGCCTTCTTTTAACACTTACTATGGTAGGCAAAACATCCTCGACTATTACACTCTCTACTTGTTCATCTTTCACATTTCAAATAATGCTTCAACATCGGATTCTTTTTATGAAGATAAAATTATTCTTTTTGCATCAAAATTCATTTCCTTTTGTGTTATGAAGCGATCTCTAATTAATAAATTTGACATTACAGCTAAAATTACCGGTTAGAATTTCCCTATTTTTTCCGATCTTTTTTCAATTTATCGATTCAGTTCACATTTTTAATATTTTATTAACAAAATGTTTTTGTTAATTAACATTTGTTGTTATATTAACTTCGCTGTACCTTTCTAACCTTTATTTCAGTGTTGTTCTTTATATTTAGGAGATTTTTATGAAAAAATTCACCCAAACGGAAATTAACACTGCTTTTATCAGCCAGAAATTAACCAAGTTAATTGGTCCTGTGACAGTTAAAAGCTTATTCAATGGATACGGCGTTTTCAAGAATGAACATATGTTTGGTATTTATCAAAGAAAATTTTTTTATATCAGGGCTACAAAAGAATTTGCAGTTCTATTACTCAAATTAGGGGCTACTCCTTGCCCTTATACATCGTCATCTGCAGCACAATATTTTCATCTTCCTGATGAAATTACGCAAGATGATGAGAAATATCGCTTATACCTTAACTTATCCATTGCTCAAGTGGCATATGAAAAGAAGCGAAAAAAGAAAAAGAAACAATCTCAAATTAGGGATTTACCAAATCTAAGCATAAAACATGAACGGCTTTTAGGTAGAATTGGTGTAAGAAATGTTAAAGAGTTCAAGAGACGTGGACCTGCAAAGATCTTTACACAGCTAAAAGGTATAATCTTAATAGAAGGCCTTGGCCTATACTGGAAGCTAGTTGGTGCTTTATATCTTAAACATGATTCACTATTGACACGTGAAGAAAAAGAAGAGCATTTGAGATTGTTGAATATAGCACTAGCCCAAGAAAACTATCCTCAAGAAACGTTATAAATATAATGATTTCTTATAGCTTTCTTAATTAGTACTATGACTCATATAACCTATAAATTGCCACTGATTTAAGTGGCAATTTTTTCTCTTTTCCTTCCCACTTATTCATTTCTACAAACTCTATTCCTTAGCCATTTCAATGGTATGAATAGCGAAGAGATTTACACAACTTAGTCGCTTAATAGACACAGAGAAAGTGAGCTAATTGGTGATTGATGATTGATGATTGATGATTGATGATTGATGATTGGAATAGCTTAAGCAAAAGCCAGCCATCCCTAAAAAATCAAAAAATAGAAATCAAAAAAAAGTAGAAAAATAAAAAACAGAAAACAGAAACCCAAAATCACAAAATAAAAAAAACAATAAAAAAACGCTAGCTGACTCCTCAACTAGCGTCCTTCTCGCTTTTTCTTTAACCTGGCAGTGACCTACTCTCACATGGGGAATCCCCACACTACCATCGGCATTACGACATTTCACTTCTGAGTTCGGCATGGATTCAGGTGGGTCTATCGCATTCTCGCCG
>NZ_JTJL01000087.1 GCF_001678495.1 Gallibacterium salpingitidis | reverse complement strand
CAAGAGTGAGAGGGAATCCAGAGCT
This sequence comes from Gallibacterium salpingitidis, assembly GCF_001678495.1. Classification (GTDB taxonomy): domain Bacteria; phylum Pseudomonadota; class Gammaproteobacteria; order Enterobacterales; family Pasteurellaceae; genus Gallibacterium; species Gallibacterium salpingitidis. Next base: position 6,455 of record NZ_JTJL01000087.1, on the reverse strand, counting down.
ATTTTATAGAAGTTTGTGACAAAATTTAGGTTTGTCAGCAGTCTGGAATAACGCCCATCCTTGGGCGTTATTTTTTAAGGAGTGTGTGGAGGTTAATCACACTCATGGGTTTACTATAAGGTTACACCGCTCTTAAAGATAGCGAGCTCGCGAAACTCATTTAGCTCATTTTTGGTTGGTTTGCCATTGATGATATCGATCACCTTGTCGATAAAATCATCAAGTAATTGCGGCATACTAACATCTTCCACTAAACGACCTGCATTGAAATCAATCCAATTACGTTTACGTTGTGCTAATTCGCTATTGGTAGCGATCTTCATTGTTGGCACAAAACCACCATATGGTGTACCGCGACCAGTAGTAAACAACACCATATGACAGCCGGCAGCAGCTAATGCGCTAGTGGCAACGGCATCATTACCAGGTGCAGTGAGTAAGTTTAAACCTGGTTGAGAAAGACGTTCACCATATTTAAGTACATCGACAACCTGACTATGTCCAGCTTTTTGAGTACAACCTAAAGATTTATCTTCAAGTGTGGTAATACCGCCTGATTTATTGCCCGGTGATGGGTTTTCATAAATTGGTTGTTGATGTGAAATAAAGTATTGTTTAAATCCGTTCACCATATCCACTGTTTTTTGGAAGGTTTGTTGATCGCGACAATGGCTCATTAAAATACGTTCAGCACCAAACATTTCGGGTACTTCGGTGAGTACTGTGGTACCACCATTAGCAGTAACATAATCAGAGAAGTTACCTAATAATGGATTAGCGGTAATGCCTGATAAACCATCTGAGCCACCGCACTCTAAACCAAATTTAACTTCGCTTAATTTACCGCTTTCACGTTTATCGTAGCGCATTTGTTGGTAAAGTTGTTCTAATAATTCAAGCCCAACTTCAACTTCATCTTCATAGTGTTGCGACACCATAAATTTCACTCGTTGTTCATCATAATCACCCAGTGTTGCTTTAAAAGCATCAATCTGATTATTTTCACAACCTAGACCAATCACTAATACCGCACCAGCATTAGGGTGTTTTACCATATCTTGTAAGATAATTTTGGTATTTTGATGGTCATCACCGAGTTGTGAGCAACCGTAGCTATGAGCAAACGTAAAGACACCATCAATATCGTTAGCAGGATTTTTGGTCAAAAAACGTTGGCGAATTTGATTAGCAATACCGACTACGCAACCAACGGTTGGTACAATCCACAATTCGTTACGAATAGCCACTTCACCATTAGCACGACGATAGATTTGTACTTCACGATCGGCTTTTTGCGCATACACCTGTAATGGCTCTGGTTGGTAGCTATAATCATTAATATCGCTCAAGTTTGTTTTGACATTATGGGTATGTACATATTCGCCAATCGCAATATCTTGGGTTGCATGACCAATTGGATAACCATATTTGATCACATTTTCCGCTTGTTTAATCGCTTGGATCGCAAATTTATGACCTCGCGGAATATCTTGTTTTAAGGTGATATTGGTGCCGTTATCGAGCTGGAGAGTTTCTCCAGCTGATAAGTTTTGTAAGGCAACAGCAACATTATCATGTGTTTGAATTTGAATGTACTGCTTCATAGACCACCTAGCAATATTGAGTTAAAGCGTTACGCATACCTTGTTGTAAAATGGCTGACAATTTTTCACTTACTTCATCAACTAAATGTGGAATTTGGGTAAGATCTTGTTGCCAGTGTTCATTTTGGCTTAGCACGTTATGTACTAGCTGTGTGAGCGTAATTTGCTGTTGGTCGTATTGATTCCACCAAGCGTTGAAATTGTCTAACCAAATTTGATCGTCTTGTAATGGAATAGTTTGTTCACCACGTTTACCACGATAGAAGGCAATTAACGCTGCCAACGCAAAAGTTAAACGAGCTGGTAAACGTTGTGTTTGTGCTTGATAAGTCAGTAGTTGCGGCAAAATACGAGTACGATATTTGGTCATACTATTTAACGCGATTGATAACAGTGCGTGTTGAATAAATGGATTTTGGAAACGACTAATCACCGCGCTCGCAAACTGTTCTAATTCAGCTTTTGGTAAAGAGAGAGTCGGAATAATTTCTTGCTGTAAGGTATCCATTACGAATTGGCAAAGTTGTTGATCTCGCATTGCATTACCAACATAATCAACGCCAGCTAAATATGCTACTGGTACTAATGCTGTATGAGCACCATTAAGAATGGCTACTTTGCGTTCTTTGTAAGGTTTAATATCATCGACCACTAAAATATTTAAATTCACTTCATCTAAATGGAATAGTTTTTCAAGCGATTTCGGACCTTGAATAACAAAGAGATAGAAATATTCGGCGGTATCTAAGAAGGTATCTTGATAACCTAATTCTTCGGTTAATTGTTCAACTTCATTACGTGGGTAGCCAGTAACAATACGGTCAACTAGAGTAGAACAGAAGGTATTCGCTTCATTTAACCAGTTAATGAAATCTGCTGAAAGTTGCCATTCTTGTGCATAACGCAACACTAACTCTTTTAATTGTTCACCGTTGTAATCGATTAATTCACAAGGCAAGAGCGTGAAACCATGATTTTTGTCACCGTTCACAAATAAGAAACGTTCATACAATAATTGGGTTAATTTCGCTGGATAGCTGAGTGCTGGACGATCAGTTAATTTATCACCAGCATGATAACTAATTCCTGCTTCTGTTGTATTAGAAAAAATAATTTTTATCTCAAGGTTGTGCGCGAGGTTGATATAATCATCAAATTGTTGATAAGGATTAATTTCATTATTAACAGAACGAATAATGCGCGCTTGTTTTACTGCTTCACCTTGTTCATTTAAACCACGAATAATGGTGGTATAAAGTCCGTCTTGTGTATTTAATAGAGGCGGAAAATCTGTATCAATTGGACGTACGATAGTGATACCGCTATTAAAATTGGTTTTTTCATTTAATAGATCGATTTGCCAATCAATAAACGCCCGTAAAAAGTTACCTTCACCAAATTGAATGATTTTTGTTGGATATTGGTTGCCAGGGAAATTGGTACGGTTGAGTTGTTGCATAGTCTAATCTCCTAGTTATTCTTGATTTAATTCGATTGCAAAATAATCGCGTGCATTGTCGAAACAAATGTTTTTGACCATCTCGCCGAGTAGTGCAAGATCTTGAGGGGCTTCGCCATCTCTTACCCAATGTCCAATCATACGGCAGAGAATTCTGCGGAAATATTCGTGGCGTGTATAAGAGAGGAAACTACGGCTATCAGTAAGCATACCAACAAAGTGGCTAAGTAAACCGAGTTGGCTTAATTGAGTCATTTGACGAATCATGCCGTCTTTTTGATCGTTAAACCACCAACCTGTACCAAATTGCATTTTGCCTTTAATACCTGCTTGTTGAAAGTTACCAATCATCGTACCTAATACTTCGTTATCTCTTGGATTTAGGCAATATAGGATAGTTTTTGGTAAACGATCATTTTTTGCTTGAGCATCAAGTAAGCGAGAAAGCGCTTGTGCAATAGGTTCATCATTAATGGAATCAAAACCTGTATCTGGACCTAATTGTTTAAACATTAAGGTATTATTATTACGCAATGCACCGATATGATATTGTTGTACCCAATTACGTTTATGGTATTCATTACCTAAAAAGACTAATACTGCAGTTTTGAATTTAGCCACTTCAATTGGTTCTAAAGGTTGATTTGCTAAACGTTTTTGTAAAATCTGATCAAGTTCATTTTCTGTAGCTTCTGCATAAACAACAACATCTAATGCGTGGTCTGATACTTTACAACCATGTTGTGCAAAATAATCAATACGTTGTTCTAAGGCATTACATAATTGGTAGAAACGACAAATATCAATATTAGAAATTTTAGCTAATTGTGCAACATAACCATTAAAGGTATCTAAATGGATATTGATCGCTTTATCTGGGCGGAAACTTGGGGCTACTTTAGTTTTAAAGTTAGTATCTTTAGCAATAATTTTGTGGAAACGTAAATCGTCAACCGGATCATCTGTAGTACCAATGAATTTTACATTCATTTGTTGGATGATACCTTTGGCAAAGAATTGTTCTTGTTGTAGTAAAGCATTACCACGATCCCAAATGTCTTTAGCAGTTTTTGGAGATAATAGTGTATCAGTGATGCCAAATGGACGTCTTAATTCTAGATGTGTCCAATGATAAAGTGGGTTACCAATAGTGTGAGGTACAGTTTCACTCCAAGCGAGAAACTTCTCATAATCATCGACATCACCTGTACAGTATTTTTCATCAACGCCATGAGTACGCATAGCACGCCATTTATAATGGTCGCCTTTCAACCAAATGTCATAGAGGTTCTTAAATTGATAATTGGTAGCAATTTGTTCAGGCGGTAGATGGCAGTGATAATCAAAAATTGGTTGATGTTCTGCATAATCAAAGAAGAGTTTCTTTGCAAATTCAGTATCTAATAAAAAGTCGTCATTAATAAAAGCATTCATCGAATCATCTCCATAAATATTATTGGTAGGATAAAAAGTAGGTATATATTAAACTTGTTATACCAATTTTAAAATATAAAGATGTTTTTTTTGTGATGTGTATCTCATTTTTGATAAATAGGTATGACATATTTAAAAGATAAATGCTAGGATTACGCCAGTTTTAAAAATCCTATAGGTAAATCTCAAGGATTGAGAGATAAAGCTATCATACATTTATTCACTTTTCGGAGATGCATATGAAATTTAACAAACTTATTCTATCTGGACTTTGCCTTACTTTACCTATGTTGTTTGCAAGTGGTAACGCATTAGCGCAACGAGTAACTTTAAAGTTAGCGCATAACTTAGATCAATCTCATGTTGTTCATAAAGCGTTAGAACAAATGGCAAAAGAAGTACAAGAGAAATCAGGTGGGGAGCTAAAAATCCGTATCTATCCTAGCGGACAAATGGGTGGTCCACGTGAAACTATCGAGTTGATTCAAAATGATGCTTTAGATATGACTAAAGCAAGTGCAAGTGAAATGGAAGCATTTGTAAAAGAATTCTCTGTGTTTAGTTGTCCATATCTTTTTGATAATGAAGATCACTTCAAAAAAGTACTATTTGGACCAATTGGTAAAGAAATTACCGATAAGACAACGAAGAGTGGTTTTAATGTGTTAGCGTCTTATGTTGCAGGTACAAGAAGCTTTTATGCGAAGAAAGAGATTCACTCTCCAGCAGATATGAAAGGCTTGAAGATTCGTGTTGTTTCTACACCAACAACGAATAAATTAATCGAATTATTAGGTGGCGCACCAGCACCAATTCCATTTGGTGAAGTTTATACAGCATTACAACAAGGGGTTATTGATGGGGCAGAAAATAATATTCCATCTTATAACCAAACTCGTCATGTAGAAGTTGCTAAATATTATATTGAAGATCAACATACTAGCGTGCCTGACTATTTGATTATTTCAGCAAAAACATGGAATAAGTTAGATGATAAGCAAAAGGCGATTTTAACTGAAGCAGCTCATAATTCAGAAACTTATCAACAAAAATTGTGGGATGAAGAAGTTGCCCGTTCTACTGAAGAAGCGAAAAAAGCTGGGGCTAAATTTATTACTGTAGATAAAGCACCATTCCGTGAAGCATTGAAACCGTTATATGACGATTTCAATAAGGATCCAGCATTAGCGGAAATTATTAAACAAATACAAGCTGTAAATAAATAGTTGTTACTCCTTATTACCCTAGTGGGTAATAAGGAGATTTTTTTATCCTTGTTATGGGAGGAGTTATGTTAGCGAAAATAAAGAGAGGGGTTGATCTCTTTATCTCAACATTTTCTATTATTGTGATGGTATTGCTGGTGATTTGTGTAACATGGCAAGTATTTAGTCGTTATGTGTTACAGATTCCAAGTACAGTTACTGATGAAGTTGCTCGCTTTAGTATGATTTGGGTGGGATTACTCGGTGCTGCTTATACAGTAGGGTTACAAAAACATTTATCTATTGATCTTTTCACACATAATTTAACGCACTATAAGAAAGCAGTGAGCAATATTTTTATTAATGTGTGCATCTTTTTCTTTTCATTAGGTGTGATGGTATTTGGTGGAATTAATTTAGTGATGAACGTGTATGCATCAGGACAAATTTCATCTTCTATGCAGATTCCAATGGCATATGTTTATGTAGTATTACCAATCAGCGGCGTATTAATGATGCTTTATAGTTTGATGTTTATCGTGGAAAGCTTTGCTGCGTTAAAGGAGGGTAAATAAATGGAATGGCTTTTATCATGGGAATGGTTTGTTCCTTTAGTGATGTTTGTATCCTTTTTTGTGCTTGTTTTCTTAGGTGTTCCTATTTCATTCTCTATCGGGATTGCAACCTGCGCAGCAGCCTATTTTATGTTGCCTTTTAAAACAGTACTGATTGTTTCTGTAGTGGTAGACTAAT
>NZ_JTJL01000086.1 GCF_001678495.1 Gallibacterium salpingitidis | reverse complement strand
AGTGATAGTAAATATGCAATTCAAGTCACGAAACCAAATAGCGTCATTAATATTGTGAGTGGACAAGGAAATAACCAAATTCTATCAAGGGCACCTTCGCTAATACAAGCCAATGGAGATGGTACTGTAATTAATGTATTTGCTTTACAAGGTGAGAATAATATTGATGCAAAATATTTAGGTACTGTTTCTAGATTTTCTGCTGTGATACATGGTGTGAATAAAGGAGAAGTAAATATAGTTGCAAAACAGAATACCATTTCTGGAGAGATTGCGAGTGAAAGTACAAGAATGAATGTTCTTTCACAAAATTATGGTTCAGTAAATATTGAAGCAACAACAGGAAATAATATTTTTTTGATGGATCCTTACATGGGAGAAAGTAAAGATACTGGGTTTGTCAAAGTGCTATCTATTTCTAAAGCGACCATTCGTGCAGATAATGGACAGAATATTTTTAGAACTTTTAAACCAACGCATTATGCATTAACAGAAGGTAATAGTGGATTTATGTATGGAATATGGAGTAGAGGTTCTAGTGATGTAGTTATTAGTGGGCAAAGTAATGTATTTGATTTTTCACAAGCAGATCAGCGAAATTATTCGAGTTTTAGTGTGTTGGCAACAGGCATTAAAGTAGGAGAAAATCAAGGCTCATCCAAAATGCATGTGATTGCAACAAAAGGCAATAATACGCTTTTAGCAACTGGTATTCGAGCCAATAGAGCAGAAGGAATACAGACAGATACTTATGGAGAATTATTTTTAGAAGCGAAGAGTGGTTATAATCAAATTAGAGTAAGAAGAGTAGATAAATCAGAAATTAGAAAAAAGAATAATGATATTCCATTATATACGCATGGAGTACTCACATTTTTAGATAGCACATCTATTTTAGTTGCTAAAGGAAATTATATTGATGTTGGTAGCACAAATGTTTATCAGAGAGTAGAAGATAGCAATAGCATAAATATTGGAACTTTTGGTGTACGAACAAGTAGTAATAGTAGAGTAGTATTAGAAGCATTGACAGATAATAATCAAATTATTGTGTCACAGGATGATGATGAAATGCCACCTTACCTAATCGAGGCTCAACCTAATTTATATGCAATTGTTGCCAATACAGGTAGTTCAGTATATTTAAAAGCTTTAAAAGGATATAACCAAATTGCTATTAATCCACAGAAGATGTCTCCTAAATATCTTATTACTAGACTTAAAGGAATTTCTACTGGTGATGTTGATTCG
>NZ_JTJL01000085.1 GCF_001678495.1 Gallibacterium salpingitidis | reverse complement strand
TTTTGTCTATTAGGCCCTAAAAGATACTAAACGAAAGGTCTAGCTATTTTGCTAGACCTTTCTTAGATCAACTTAATTATTTACGCTTCAGGTGGGATATTTTTCGCTGGTTTAATTGCTAGTAAATTACAATTTAAATGGCTAATCACATGTTCTGCGGTATTGCCTAATAACACAGCAGAAAGACCAGTACGACCAATAGTACCTAATACCACCAATTCCGCACCAATATCTTGGGCAACTTTAGGAATCACTTCTTCTGGTAATCCTTCATAAACGTGGGTGTGATCTTCATCAATACCAAAATGTTGGCGTAATGCTTTCATATTGATAAGGTGCTGACCGCGAATACTATTACCATAATCAGGAACGCTAAATTCAGGTAAATCCATCGTAATACCAACAGGAGCAGTTGGATAAGCAGTAACTAAATGAATATTACCGCGATCTAAACTTTGCGCTAAGCTCATACTCAAACCAACGAGTTGTTTGTTGAACGCATCGTGGTAAGGTTCATCATCAGACACATTTACCGCAACGAGAATACGGCGTTGGTGCTGCCAATCACCATCTTTTACCATCAAAATTGGACAAGATGATTTACGTAATAATTGCCAGTCAGTTGGAGTAAAAATCAACGCAGAAAGATCATCTTCTTGGTGAGTAAATTTGACGACTAAATCATGATGATGTTTCACAATCTCTTTTTCAATTGCATCGGCTTCGTTACTTTCCCAAACAATCTGAATTTTAAGTTGAATTCCTTCAAGAGAGTAAGATTTTAGTAATTCATTGAGCCATACTTTTTTATCTTCGATTATCGCAGCAATCATCTCTTCACGTTCAGCCGAGGAATGGGTAACACTGACAGCATAAGAAAGATTATAAATAGCGAGAAAGGCAGTAAGAGTGACAGGCTGTGAACTATTTTGTTGTTTTATGAGGTGTAAAGCACGTTCGAGAGCGGCTTGTTTTTGATTTTCCGGATCAATCACCACAAGGATATTGTTGAAATGCATAAAAAACCTCCTTATTAAGTAGTTCCATGTTTATTATAAGGAGGTCAATAGTGAAAGCAAGTTATTAGCGAATTTAATTATTTAAATGGCTAAACGAAGTTTAACTTTTGTTGAGCCTGCTAATTCGACTAATGCTGGCATATCGTTGATAGTAATATATTTTCCTTGTACAGATAACATACCTGTTTTTTGGAAACGACCGAGCAAACGGCTGATGGTTTCAACGGTTAAACCTAGATAGTTACCAATATCACCGCGTGTCATTGTGAGGCGGAATTCTCTAGCAGAGAATCCACGTGCTGAATAACGTTTAGATAAGTTATAAATAAAAGCTGCCAATTTTTCTTCCGCATTCATTTTAGAGAGCAATAAAATCATCTCTTGATCACTTAAAATTTCATTACTCATTAAACGAATAATTTGTTGACGTAATTTTGGCATTTTACCTGCGAGGTCATCGAGAATATCAAATGGGATTTCACATACCATAGAGGTTTCGAGCGCTTGTGCAAAGCTTGGGTGGTGCATACTATGAATAGCGTCAAAACCAACTAAATCACCAGGCAAATGGAATGAGGTAATTTGTTCTTCGCCACTTTCACTAATGGTATAAGTTTTAATGGTGCCAGAACGAATAGCGTAAAGTGATTTTAATTCATCACCAGCTTTAAAAAGAATTTGAGATTTCTGGATAGGCTTTTTACGTTCGATAATATTATCTAATTGATCTAGCTCATGCTCATTGAGGGTAAATGGAATACATAATTGGCTAATGCTACAATCTTGGCAGTGAATAGCGCATCCACCAGATTGAATTCTGCGTCCAACGCGGCTCTCGACTAGTCCTTTCATCTATGAAAACCTCATCTAAAATGCTGCAACAAAATGGCAGCATTATCTAAAAAATTTTGATCTAACGCAAGAAATGGTATCATAAAAGATATTTATTAAGAAGCATAAAATACATCTTTTGAGGTAAAACTTTACATATGGCGGCAGAGAAATTAACGAAGAAACGGTTAATCCAAATTTTAGTAATGTTGGCGATTTTATTAAGCGCCTTTTTTTATCGCAGCTGTCATTATCAAAAGCAGCAAACCACAGTACAGGTGAGCAGTGAGACAATACTTGTCGAGAGAGCATAAAAAAATCTGCACTTGTTGTAAGTGCAGATTCAGAC
>NZ_JTJL01000084.1 GCF_001678495.1 Gallibacterium salpingitidis | reverse complement strand
ACGATGGTTTATGGTATAACAAAGACCTTGTGAATGATGACGGTACCTTAAAAGATACCGCAGCTGGTCAAGGTAAATCACTTCATGAATTAGCTGGTGGTGATGATGTTTACCAAAACAACGATAACTACGTTAAGGCGGAAGACGTTATCCTATCAGCGGTGAATGCGAATGGTGAAACCGCTGCTCCAACTACTTTAGCTAACTTGGCGCGTAATCTTGATGATGTGTCTGTAGCCCAAGCTGAAGTTGATAAGTTAGCGGAAGAGAAGGCGAAAGCGGCTTATGAAAATGAGCACGAACTAGGTTCATGGACTACTTATAAACAAGCTAATGAGAATGCTGCGAATGATCTTATCAATGCACAAAAAGCAGCAGCGATAGCTGAGAAATTGGCTGCTAAGGTAGAAACTGCCCGCACATCTGTCGCAGGTACTAATAAAGACGGTCTAGGCGGTTTATACGCTAAGTCTGGTGCTGAGTTAGGTCATGCAGCAACCGTAGGTGATTTACAAACCTTAGGATTGGCAGGCTTGACCTTTAAAGGTGACACAGGTGAAGTACACCGTGCACTTGGTACTGCTTTAGACATTAACGGCACATCAGGCTACGTAGAGACGAATGCAGCTGATGGTAAAGTGACTATCGATTTAGCTCAAAGCATTAAGAACAAACTTGATAACCTTTCTGGTGATGCAAGTAACACGTATGTGAATAAGTTAGAAGCGCCAGTGGTTTACATTGATGACCAAGGTAAGCGTATGGACAGCATGAAGAAACTTGCCGATGGTAAGTTCTACAGTGCGGCAGATGCGGCGACTATTACTAATGCGAAAGCGGTGTACTTGACTCAAGCGGATATTGATCGTCTTAAAGGTACGGCTACAACTCTTGACGGTCAGCAACCAGGTTGGTTCACAGTAGAGGGAAAAGATCCTAATACGGCTGTCTACACTACTTATACTAACGATGTCGTGAAGAATGGTAAATCTCCAGCAGCTGTTGCGCTTGTAGACGATAAGGGTGAAGTTAATCAACTTATTTCACTCAAAAACGTGAAAGAGAACTTGAATGTAGCAACACCAGCTGAGTACACCAATGAAAGTGAAGAAGTGGTTGCCGCAGCGAAAGAAGCTTATGTGAAGGATAATCCAAAAGCTGAAAATGCTGCTCAGGATTGGGATGACGGTAAAGTGGCTCAAAACGTGAAAGAGGCTTACTTAACCGTTGCAATGAATAAGCTTAACCAAGCCGCTAAGGATAAAGCGATTGAAGATGCTATTGATAGCTTAGTGGCTCAAGAAAAAAATCTCAACAACGCTGTTGCGGTGAAAGACCTTCAAGTTATAGCTATTGCTCGTGAGTTAACTGAAAGTCGAGTAGCTGACCTTGCTATGAAAGTTGGTGACGGTCCAGTTAACGGTGTGGATGGTGCGACTGGTCAAGATGGTAAATCTATCGCTGGTCCAGCTGGTCAACCAGGACAACCAGGTGCTCAAGGTATCCCAGGTAAGAACGGTGCAGATGGTAACCTAGGTGCTAACGGACTTCCTGGACCTGCAGGTCGTGACGGTCAAAACGGCTTAAGTACCGCACTTAAGGTTCAAGCTTTACGTGATGGTGTAGCAGGTACTGTGGTGTATACCGATAAAGATGGTAACCGTCTATTGGTAGAAAACGGCGCATTCTACAAGGATGATGTTGCTACAAATTATGCACGTGCTAGTGATGGCTTGTGGTATGAACAGGGTCAATTTAACCCTGATGGTACACTGAAACCTGATGCTAAAAATGGTAAAACATTGGCACAACTTGCTACTGAAATAAAAGCATCTCCTGTTGATGCTAGCGAAGTGATTCTTTCAGCGGTGAATGCGGATGGTCAAACCAATAATCCAACTGTGCTTGCTAATTTGGCATCTAATCTTAAAGATATGATGACAGAGGAAGAGAAAACAGCTCAACAGAAAGCTATTGATAGTAAAGCAGCAGAATTGTATGCTGGCGAACACTCTGGTTCTAAATTGGACGAGCAAGATGATAGCGTGAAAGCAGAGTACAAAGCTAAAGCTGTTGAGAAGTTAATCGCTGAAGAGAAAGACGCTGAGAAGAAAGCCACTTACCGTAACAATGCGGTAGCTGACTTGGTAAATGCTGATCCGGCTTCTGCGAAGTTAGACCATGCAGCGACTTTAGGTGATCTCCAAAAAGTGGCTCAAGTAGGCTTAAACTTCATGGGTAACGATGGCTCTATCATTCGTCGTCCATTAAGCTCTATCTTGAATATCAAGGGTAGTGATGTTGAGTATGTGACAGCGGACGCTGCTAAGGCATCTAAGGATACTAAGACAGCGAATGCTGACCAATACTCACCAGATAACTTGATTACCCATAAAGATGGTGATGATACTTTACGCATTGAGATGAAGAAAACACCAACTTTTGAAGGTGTGAAACTTAACAATGGTGAAGATGGAGCTACAACAACGACTATCACTACTACGAAAGATGGCGATGTTGTCTTTGGTAAAGATGGTAAAGACGGCGCTGATGGTAAAGTCGTTATCTCTGGTATCAAAGATGGTACAGCTCCTGATACTGCTGTAACCAAAGGTGCTTTAGATGACCTTAAAGAACAATTAGGTCTTGATGGCAAAGATGGTACTAATGGTCACAACGGTAAAGACGGCGTGGACAATGGTTCTATCATCGATAAAGTGGATGCACTTCGCGATGGTACTGCGGGTACTGTAGTCTACACTGATGATAGCAATAACCGTATCGTTAATGTTGGTGGTAAGTCATATCAACTTAAAGATGTACAATCCTTAGAAAAAGCTGGTGCGCAATATCTAGCAGCGGGTGAAGCTGGTAAGGATCAACCTGCTGGTTGGTATACTAAGGATGCTGCAGGTAAGTACATTGCGGTGGAAGCTGATAGCGATGCTAAGGATGGATCTGCAGCTAAAGCACTTGCTGGCTTGAAAGAGACAGCACCAACTAAACTTTCAGTGGTAGGTGTTGATGGCAGCACTAAGAAGGCAACTAAGTTGGGTAATATTGCTGATGCCGTAGCTGACAACGATGCTGTTAATAAGGGTCAAATGGACAAGGCTATTAAAGCGGTCAGTGATGCGACAGGCAATATTAAGACAGAGCTTGATAAAGGTATAGGTATCGCGACTGAAACACGTGATAAAGACGGTAAAGTCGTGACCAGCAGTGATAAGAAGATGAAACTGGGCGACACCGTGAAAGTGGAAGCTGGTGCAAATACACAAATCTCTGAGGTTAAAGACAGCAAAGATGAGAAAACTGGTGAAACAACCTTTAGCTACACCATCAGCGTTAACGGTATGCCTATGGCTTATGTGAATAAGGCAGGTAAACCATTAGCGAAAGTCGGTGATAAGTTCTTCATGGTGAAAGCGGACGGTACCCTAGACCTCGAAAACACCTCAGTCGAAGATACCAAAGTCGCTGGCGTGAAGATGGTGAACCCAGATGCGTCCGATAAATCAACCGTCGGCTCTGCAATGACATTGGACAATGTGGATAACGGTAAGATTGCCAAAGATAGCAAACAAGCTATCAACGGCGGTCAGTTACGTGACCTCATTGGCACCGAAGTGACAGAAGTCGATAATGGTGATGGTACTAAGACTACCGTGGCCAAAGATATCGGTGGCACTGGTAAGAACACCATTAGCGATGCAATTAAAGAAGTAGCGAAGAAAGCAAATGTCGAAGTAGCTAATGACGATGGTAATATCAAAGTGACAAAAGACACCAGCAATAGTGATAAGACTATCTATAAAGTGAATTTAGCAGATAATCTTAAATTCAAACAAATCACTATTGGCGGTAATGTCACTATGAATACCAGCACAGATAGCGATGGTACTAACGTGTTAAATGTTGGTACAGCAGACAAACCAACTCGTATTCGTGGTGTAGCGGAAGGTGTTAATGACACTGATGCAGTGAATGTTCGTCAACTGAAACGTATGGCTGCTAATACTACACAAGAGATCAACAAAGTTAACAAACGAGTTGATAACTTAACTAAGGAATCTCGTGGCGGTATTGCTGGTGCAATGGCAACTGCAGGTTTAGTGCAAACTACTCAACCGGGTCGTGCGACAGTATCT
>NZ_JTJL01000083.1 GCF_001678495.1 Gallibacterium salpingitidis | reverse complement strand
TCTCACTTTCTGCAGTACGGCCTAAGAAACTAAGATGGCGTTTACCGTCTAAATAGGCTTGTCCAATACCGGCATAAAAATCAATATCCCATTGTGGCGTTAATTCCGTATTACCATATACGCCAACCTGCCAGGTATCGGCTTTTAAGTTATGATTAGCAGCAGAATCATAACTGTCTGCATCAGTTTTAAGATAGCCAGCCGTTAAGCCCAATTTAGTGTTTTCGGTGACACAACGTTCACTACCAATAGCAATGCCACTATGAGTGGCTTGATAGCCAGATAATCCAGATAAACCCTCTCGTTCATTCCATTCCCCTAACACTTTTGCCCACACTTGATTTTCTCCGGAATTCGCAAGACAACGTCCTGTTGGTATCGATTTAGTTAAGGTATCAGTGGCTTCCATTATCACGCGGCTGGTACGAATGCCAAGTAATGGTTGCATTTGTTCTACCGCATTCACTACTTCTTTTTCACTGGTTAATGGCATTAAGCCTAAAGCAATATCATTGTCTACTGAGGCTTTAATTTTATCTAAACTTGCCGCCATTGGGGCTAAACAATCATCACAAGCTTCTTTCACCAAATGTTCAATTAAACCTCGAGTTGGTTCCGGTGTTGGGGTAGGCTCTGGTTTAGGTTCTGGAGTCGGAGTTGGTTCAGGTTCTGGCTCTGGAGCTGGAACCGCTTTAGCATTTAAGTGAATCGCCTTGCCATTAGGGTCGGCCCAAGGAGTGAAGTCAAATAGGATACTGTTATCGGTGACATTTTCTTGTTTAAAAATACCCTTCACCGCCACATCAGAGGTGATGATATTTTTAAAGACTTCATCACCACCTTTCGCTAGAGTAGCATTAATATCGAGCTTAGCATCTGGGTCAATCACGACGGTATCGTTACTATGAATTTGGCTGTAGTTATCCACTGCAGCGATATCCATTTTATAAATACCGTTAAGTACGAGCGATTTCACGCTTTCCTGACCAGAAAGAGCATAAAGTGTGGCACCTTTATCCACCCATAAATCGCTGTTCGTCTGAGAGTTGTCTCCTAGTTCCATGACACCACCAGACAATTGAATACCAGGAACGCTAACGACACCTTCTTCTGCATAACTCGCTACATTCAACACTGCATTAGGCGCTAATGCGAGTGTGCCCTCTTTGACAAGAATACCCGGAGTTTTACCATCCTCTTTGTCTGCGGTAATAATCCCTTCGTCAAGCGTACCTTCGAGTATCCATGTGCCTGTCCCTTCTTTTGTGATGGTATCGAAAGCAAAGATTTTTTTACCTGCTATCTTGGTTTTATCAAAATCTTCACTAAAACCAAAAATAATCTGATCATTCTTATCTTGCGGCAAACTAGCAATAGAGCCAAACTCATTGAGTCGTAAAAAATAATTATCAGACCCATTAAGTATTAGTGTATTATTGTGACTTGGCAAACCATAACTACCTAATTGTCCTTGAAATGCAATCACTAGTCCATGTACATTATCAAAACTTGTTGAAAGTTTTAGATTATCCCGAATGGCACTGAAATCGTCCACAAAAACAATTGCCCCTCCCCTAAACTCCTCTTCAACAGGTTTAATCTGGACATTACCCGATAACGTGAGTACCTGACCTTTTGATGGCCCACCCATATCTCTTATCAAAATTCCCCAAAGATCTCCTTTTATTGTCCCCCCTGTAAGAGTAATGTTGTTCTCATCTTCCGATAAGATTCCTCCTCTCCATCCCATAATTACGGTGTCATCGCCAGTAACTGTAAAAGTGTTACTACGATATAAATAAATCCCCCCATTTGATCCTAAAAGTTGAGCATTAGAAACTGTAATATAATTGTTATACAGTGCATGGATAGCATTACCGGCACTTATGATACCCCCTGACACAGAAACGTTAGCGTCATATGTGTCAATTCCTGCTGCCTCATACCCTCCTTTGATACTTATCCCATCAAGTATTAAATGCGTATCCCTAGAACCATATACACTAATAGAATCCTCTCCGGGAAACGGCTGAAGTTCTATATTCCCTTTAATAGTTAGCGTCCCGTTATCTACTAGTGTAGTGGTAGACTA
>NZ_JTJL01000082.1 GCF_001678495.1 Gallibacterium salpingitidis | reverse complement strand
ACAAGCAAAGACAAAAAGCGTTAGCTTTTTGAACGTTGCTTGCAACGACCCGTAGGGTGAGCAAGTGAACAAAGTTCACTTGCAAATAAAAGTAGGTCGCCCTTTAGGGCGAAAACTAAATTTATTTAAGAAAAAATAGAATTAAAAAGTTTAGTTATTGATTTAGTTAGCAAGCTGATATTTACGTAATTTCGCCGCAACATAACTACAACTTGCGATAATTTTTAACTGTTTCTGCTCAGTGAATTGCAATAAAGCTTTTAACAATTTATCGCCAATACCTTGGTTACGTAGGCTAGGATCAACAAAAGTATGATTCGCATCAATTGTTTGCGGATTGATATATTCATAAGTTAGTTCGGCTAACCGTTTATCCTGATCTTTAATGAAAAAAGTACCGATTTGACCGTTATCGCTATGTTGAATAGTTAATTCGTTCATTGTAATTTCTCCATAAACTCATCAATTTCCGTACTGAAAGGACTCTCTTCAGTCGGAATTTTCTTTTCCTCCGCTGCCCATTCACCAAGATCAATCAATTGGCAACGTTTACTACAAAATGGACGGTAAGGACTTTCCTCTGACCAAATGACGTTTTTCTTACAAATTGGACAAGGTACAGAAACGATATCATCATCTGTATGCGACATAATATTTCCTTATTGCTGACTTAGCTGTAAATAGTGTTGATGTAGTGCAGTTACTTGTTGCTTTAACTGCATTTTATTTTCCATAAATGGTAGCTCATTGCTAATAATATCATCGGCTTTAGCAAGACGCTGTTGGCGAGAAACCTGTGCCTGCATAATGTTTTTAATTAGCTCGATTGAATTATGATCTCGTTGGCTGGCTCGTTGCAGTTGTGTTTCTTCACTAACATCAATAACAAGAATGCGATTGCAATAAGTTTCCAAATGATTTTCAAATAATAAAGGTACCACCCATAATACATAAGGAGCATCAATTTTATGCAATTGCTGCAACATTTCTTCACGAATTGCAGGATGTAACAATTCATTGAGCCAAGTTTTTTCCTGCGGTTGTTGAAACACTTTTTCCCGTAAGGCGGCACGATCTAATTCACCTGTTGGCAATAAAATCTCTGCCCCAAAATGTTGCACAATTTTTGCCAATAAAGGCGAACCTTTTTCCACTACTTGCCGAGCGACAATATCGGCATCCACAATTGGCACACCCAATTCAGCAAACAGATTGGCAATGGTACTCTTACCGCAGCCAATGCCACCGGTTAATCCTACGATATAAGACATAATGTTGTATTTAAGAAAGAAATTGTTGAGAACTAAATATTGTTAAGGCAGCAATAATTAAACTAGGTGCAAATGGTAGAGTTTTGCTTTTCTTATTGCGCATAACGTAAAACATAAGCGCTATTATACAAGAGATAAGCAAGAAATAAGCTAAAAAATCTGGCGCTATTAGTAAGGATAATGCTGAAAACAGTAAAGTGTCGCCTAAACCAAAACTGTCCTTACCCAAAATAAAATAACAGAGAAAATAACATAAAGTACTACCAAGAAAAGCGATAGTGAAGCTAAGAATGGCTTGCTCAATAGGTAATGCACTAACTTGCAGCATTGAAAATAGTAGCGCCAGTAATATCAGTGTATAGCAATGAATAACAGAAATTAATTGATAGCGGTAATCAATGTAGGCGACCAGATAACTAAAACCAAACAAAAAATAGTATAAAAAACTGTGCCACCATAATGTGGGGATTAGATAACAACAACCACTTAATCCTACGTACCAGAGAAGATGAAAATAACAATCTTGTCTAAAAAAGCAAGATACAGATGAGAAACTGTGATGGTTTTGCAGCCAAGTCGGTAAGTAATAAAGATAGGCAATAAAAATGACGCTCAGCAGTGATAGCCCGACTAGGATCATAAAATCACATTCCCCAAATTAAAGATCGGTAGATACATACCCATAATAATGACGCCGATAATGCTGCCAATAATGAGCATCAATAAAGGTTCAAGCAGTTTGGCTGCCAATTCAATTTGCGCTGAAAGCTGCTGTTGGCTGTGTTCAGTAAGGTGGCATAAGATATGCGTTAATTTTCCGCTTTGTTCGCCAATAATAATCATCTGCCGAGCTTGTTGTGAGATAAAGCGATAACTTAATCCGTTTGAAAAAGGTAAACCTTGCTGTAATGCTTGCAAGCACTGTCGTGCCTCTTTAGCTAATAATGAGTAATTATGGCTAGCAGCAAAGTTTGTTGATTGAGGTAAGAAGCTATTCAGACTTTGTTGCAAGGTAATACCCGATTGTAACATTGTTGATAAGATGGAGAAAAATTGGATTGATTGGATTGTTAGCAAAATCTTGTTGATACTCGGTATTAGGCATAACAGCCTTAATAATGTATTTTTCACTATGGCTAAACGAAGATAACACTGATACACCCCAAAACAGAGCAATGGCACGACAATACAAAAATACACTAAATAATGCTGTAAAAATTGTGAAATCGTTAGTAGAAATTGCGTGAGCCAAGGTAATGACTGTTGTTGTTGGCTATAAAGATCGGCAAAAGTTGGTACGATAAACAGCAGCAAAAAGATCGTTAATAATAGTGAAATAGAAAGCATCATCACTGGATAAAAGATAATTTTCTTAATCTGTTGTTGTAAGGCTGCTTGCCGTTTTTTATTTTCTGCTAATTGTTGAATGACAGCACTAAGTTGCCCACTACGTTCGCCACTATAGAGTAGTTGCCATTCATAATTAGATAAAAATGGTTGCTCGGTTTGTAATGCTGTGGAGAGTGGTAAGCCAATATTTAATTGATGCAGACAATGTGCGAGTAATTGATACAATTTTTCGTTGTGGCAATGTGCTTGCAACATCTGTAATGCTTGTTTTAAGGGAATTTCAGCTTTTAATAGCAACGAAAATTGTAAGAAAAATTCTGCCTGCTGAGCTAAAGTAAAGCGTGGCAATAATTGCCAATTTCTGGAAAGAGAAAGAACATTAATACCTTGTTGATAAAGGCGTTGTCTAGCTTGTTGAGTATTATCAGCAATAATATTTCCAGTGACTCGATTTTGAAAACGATCTTTGCCTCGCCAACGATATTTAGCCATCTTGCAGTTCCTCTTTACCTAATACTCGCTCTAATTCTGCTATTGTCGTGATCTGTTGTTGGAGTTTTGTTTGTGCGGCAGCAAAGAGTGTTGGGTAATCAGTGGTAAATTGCTGTTGTTGGTAATGTAATAATTGAAAAATCCCTGTACGTCCTTGGTAGCCATCAATACAAGCACAATCTGATGATGGAGTAAGACATCGCTGACAGCGTTTGCGCACTAAGCGTTGTGCAATCACTAATAGTAAGCTGTTTTCCAATTCATGTTGTGAGATGCCTAATTGTTGTAAACGAGAAATCGCACCTAATGCGGTGTTGGTATGGAGTGTGGATAAAACAAGGTGCCCTGTTTGCGCTGCACGCAAAGCAATTTCAGCTGTTTCCTGATCACGAATTTCACCAACCATAATGATGTCAGGATCTTGGCGTAAGAAACTACGCAATAAAGTAGCGAAGTTTAACCCAATGGTATGATTGACTTGCGTTTGAATAATGCCATCAAGTTGTAATTCAATGGGATCTTCAGCAGTAACAATATGCCGACTCTCTTGATTTAAGTGATGTAAGCCACTGTACAAGGTTAAACTTTTGCCGCTACCAGTTGGACCTGTGACCAAAATGAGTCCTTGTGGTTGTGTTAAAGCGTGATTGAATTGTGCTGCTTGCTGTGCCGTCATTCCTAATTCAGTGAAATCAGTGAATACTGGGATATTGTGTTGCAAACGTAATACAATTTTCTCACCATATTGAGTTGGCAAAGATGATAAGCGAATATCTAATGTTTCACCGAAAGTGGTTTGATAACGGAAGCGACCATCTTGTGGCAAGCGTAATTCATTAATATCTAAACGAGCTAATAATTTCAAACGAGCATTTAATCGTTGTCCAATTTGCGGCATTAAGGTTTCTTGCTTTTGTAATACGCCATCAATACGAAAACGAATTTGAAAACTCTTTTGTAAAGGCTCTAAATGAATATCTGATGCTTTGGATTGCAACCCTTGTTCTAATAATTGATTAAAAAGCTGAATTAACGGTTCGTTAGGATCTGCCGCAGTAATCTCTTCTGTTGGTTGTTCAGTAGTCGTGGAATAATATTGAAAAGTGGCTTCGTGTAGATAAGAAAGATCAGTTACTTCTTGCATACTTTGTAATAACTGTTTTAACGCATATTGACCAATAATGACAGGTTCAACAGGTTTACCATTTAAAAAGGCAAAGGCTTCACAAGCGGCTAAATTATCTAAAGATTCTACGGCTAGCCATAATTGTTGCTCATCTTCTAACAAAGGAACAGCTAAATAGCGTAATAGTAATTCATATTGTGCCTGATTCTTTTCCCATTGCTGTTCTGAAATGGTAAAAGTGTGTTGCTGATCGATAGTAGTCACTTGATAAGTCATTATTGTGTTCCTGTCGTTGGTTGGCAAAAGCCGGCTGGAAAAATACCATTATCGCCAGAGCATTGAATCACCCAATCGATCAACTCACCTTGTTTGTTTTCACTTGGTGTCATCTTGTAAGAAATATCCTTTAATACACCTTTTCCAGAAACCGTAATAACCCCTGCAGTAATGGAAATATCATTGAGATATTTAAATTTATTCATATCACTAGGTTTATTTTGAATCCCATGCTGCCCTGCGGAACATTGATTTTTATTGGTTGCGTTATATAAGCACAATTCAACTTCTGCTTTATAAGGTGCGGCAGCTTGAATTAACTCAGAAACCGCAGCTTTTTGTGTATAACCTTGATAGGACGGGATCGCAATGGTTGCCAACACCGCCACGATCGCAATGACGATCATCAATTCAATTAAGGTAAAACCAGCATAAAAAGCATGTATTCTCGACGATGATTTATTGCTCATAAAAAAGCCCTCTATCAAAACAGATAGGCAAAAAATGACAAAAACTCACCTAATTAACGAGAGAGTTGTTAAACTATTGGAATTGAGATCGCAAAAAGAGAATTTTATGTATCAAATTATTGATGGTGTTTTACAAAATGTGGCACAAGTGCCATCACCACATTTCGATCAACGTCCAAATCCGACTGATATTTCATTACTAGTTATCCATTACATTAGTCTGCCGCCAGAGCAGTTTGTCGGTAACTATATTGATGATTTTTTTCAAGGAAAATTAGATCCAACTATTCATCCTTATTTTGCTGAGATTTATCAACAACGAGTGTCAGCGCACTGTCTGATTCGCCGCAATGGTGAAGTGAAACAATATGTCAATTTTATGCAACGAGCTTGGCATGCAGGGCTTTCACAATTTCAAGGTAGAGAGAAATGCAACGATTTTGCGATTGGTATTGAGTTAGAAGGCAGCAATCAGCAGCACTTTACCGAACAACAATATCAAGCGTTAGCGGAATTAACTGTTGCGATAATGAAAAACTATCCATTAATTACCTTAGATCGTATTGTTGGGCATTGCGATATTTCACCAGGGCGCAAGATCGACCCAGGGCAGTATTTTGATTGGCACTATTATCGAGAAAAAATAAAAGCATTAGGGTAAACCAGGATTTACCCTATTTAAGTGATTAAAGCGAAAAAGAGAGAGGACTATACTAATATCAATGTGATGAAAGGAGGTTGGAATATGGAAAATCCATTTGTTGCACATTGGTCATCAAAAGGAAATACCCTTTGTTTAGGGCATTGGGATATTACTTATCAAGGGAAAGCAATTAATTTACCCGAAGAGCGTCGTGAACATGATATGGGAACACGCGGTATTTATAATTTTATCGATCCGGAAGATGAATTATATCTGGAAGGCTTAGATGAAAATGATTGGATTTTGGAAAATATCGGCTGGTTGACTGATGTTTTTATTGCAGCAGATATTCCATTAGAAGAGGAATATTTTCGTTTGTTTTATCAAGCTGTTAATAAAGATGATTGGCGTTGCGGTAGTTGCGGCGGCTGTATGTAAAACGTGTTTTTGAGAACAAATAACCTAACGAAAAAGGTTTTCGATTATTGGGTGTTCTTGTTTATAATTACCTCTATTTTGGTAATTTATCTTTTCAAGTTATGTTTTTTAATCTCAAAGCGAAACTACATCAGTTACATCACTATCTGAAACATAAAGGACATCAAACTTCTCGCCTTTCTCGTAAAAGTATCGAATTTATTTGTTTACTATGTGGTGCTTTATTAGTAGCGCTAGTTTCATGGGGCTTCGCCACATTAGTAGAATTAGGTTTAGAAATAAATATCTTTTTGGTCAATTTAAATCCTTGGGTAGCTTGGGTTTTGTTACCTTTTGGTATGGCCATTCTAGCTTGGTTTACCCAGCGTTTTACGCCATATGTGGCGGGAAGCGGTATTCCACAAGTCATCGCTTCTATTGCATTGCCGCATGGGAAACCTAAAGAAGCATTAGTGCGTTTAGCACAAACCATTTGGAAGATTCCATTAACTTTTCTCGCAATGTGTTGTGGTGCGTCAGTAGGGCGTGAAGGGCCATCGGTACAAGTTGGTGCAGCGGTAATGCTCTCCTGGGGAAAATTTTGTCGTAAATATAATTTAGCGTTTAAGGGACTAAGTTATAACGAATTAATTGCAACAGGGGCAGCGGGCGGTTTAGCGGCGGCATTTAATGCACCATTGGCTGGTGTGATTTTTGCGATTGAGGAAATTGGACGAGGAACCCCATTACGCTGGGAACGTCGAGTCTTACTAGGTGTATTGGCAGCAGGATTTATGCTGGTGCTTATTCAAGGTAATAACCCTTATTTTCCGCGTTATAGTGGTGCAGATAGTGTAGAAAATGTAGTGTTATGGCTGATAATTTGCGCAGTAGTTTGTGGTTTATTGGGTGGTTTATTTGCACGTTTATTAGCGAAAGGTTTGGCTTCTTATTTACCTGCCTTTATGCGTGGTTTTGTGCGTCGTCATCCGATTATCGTTGCTTTTATTTTAGGTATTTTATTAGCTGGCTTAGGTACTTTTAGCGGACACCAAACTTATGGCACTGGTTATGCAGTAGTGACCCAAGCATTAAATGATCAAGCCTTAGATACTTCATTGGGGATTAGCAAGTTGCTGGCAACAGTCTTTACTTACTGGACTGGTATTGCTGGTGGTATTTTTACTCCAGCATTAACAACAGGTGCAGCGATTGGCAGCAATATTTGGCAACTCACTGGAGGTATCGTTGATCAGCGTTTTCTTGTGTTATTATCTATGGCGGCATTTTTAGCGGGAGCAACACAATCACCAGTAACATCGAGTGTAGTCGTAATGGAAATGACAGGAAGTCAGCCTGAATTGGTTTGGTTGCTGGCAACTAGTATTATGGCATCCATTATTTCTCGTCAGATTTGTCCAAAACCATTTTATCATTTTGCGGCGGGACGTTTCCGTCAACGAATTCAAGAACAAATTAATCAAGAACAACAAAAACTTCATGACAATAAATAAACAATTTTATCGAGGGCGTTTTGCGGTTGCACCAATGCTAGATTGGACAACCCGCCATTGCCGTTTTTTTCATCGCCAATTTAGCCGACATACACTGCTTTATACCGAAATGGTAACCGCACCGGCGATTATTTATGCAAAGTATGATCATTTAATCTTTAGCCCTGAGGAGTTACCGGTTGCTTTACAGTTAGGCGGTAGCGATCCACAACAGTTGGCACATTGCGCAAAGTTAGCGGAACAACGTGGTTATAGTGAAATTAATCTAAATGTAGGTTGTCCGTCGGATCGAGTACAAAATGGAATGTTTGGTGCTTGCTTAATGGCTAAAGCGGATTTAGTGGCAGAATGTGTGGCGGCAATGCAAGAGGTTGTCAGTATTCCAGTTACTGTGAAAACGCGTATTGGTATTGATGATTTAGACAGTTATGAATTTTTATGTGATTTTGTGACAAAAGTGGCGGCAACAGGTTGCCAAGATTTAATTGTACACGCACGAAAAGCGTGGCTATCGGGATTAAGTCCAAAAGAAAATCGCGAAATTCCGCCGCTGGATTATCCGCGCGTTTATCAATTAAAACGTGATTTTCCACAGTTAAAGATCAGCATTAATGGCGGTATTAAAACGATTGAAGAAATTAAGCAGCATTTACAGTTTGTTGATGGCGTGATGGTAGGACGTGAGGCTTACCAAAATCCAGCATTATTAGGCTTCATTGACCAAGCTTTGTTCGATCCGAATGCGCCTATTATTAGCCCAGTTGAAGCAGTGGAAAAAATGTTCCCTTATGTGGAACAAGAGTTACAACAAGGCACACCATTAGGGCAAATTACCCGCCATATGTTAGGCGCATTTCAAAATATCAAAGGCGCTAGACAATGGCGTAGACATCTTAGCGAAAATGCCCATAAAGCGGGTGCTGGGATTGAAGTATTACAACAAGCGCTGGAGTTTGTTAGAGGGTAATATTAGTTATTTATTTGATAATGAACTGATTTAAATTTATTTTAATATCAATTGGTTATGTGGTTTTGTGGTATAATAAAAATGAAAGATAACTATATCTAATTGACACTTAGTAAACGAAAGGAGATTCAAAATGATCACAGAGGAAGAAAAAGAACAACGACGTGAGGCAGTGCAGTTTGCTATTGATAATAATCGTTTGGAAGGCTTAGATGTGAATAATGAAATGTTAAGCTATTTCCAAAAGTGGATTAATGATGAAATTACTCTAAATGAGCTGAAGACTAAAGCCTATGAAATATAATATTTCTCAGACTGCTGACAAACCTAAATTTTGTCAAAAACTTCTATAAAATAGCCTTGGGTTCCCTCTTACTCTTGCCCGAATGTAAA
>NZ_JTJL01000081.1 GCF_001678495.1 Gallibacterium salpingitidis | reverse complement strand
GCAAGAGTAAGAGGGACCCCAAAGCTATTTTATAGAAGTTTGTGACAAAATTTAGTTTGGTCAGTAGTCTGAGATCCTAGTAAGCTAGGACTTTAGCTTTTCATCATCTAAACCTTTCTCAATCTAACTTGATGACTAAATTTAAGTTTAAACACTATCATACCTACCACATAAATTAACGCCAAAAACAATAGAATATTGCTATATACAACGGCGTTTGTTCCAGTTGGCAATAAATTGATAGCGACGACATTAAAATGCAAATCTAATAATTTGCTACATACCACTGATGAAAACGCATACGCCATAAAATTAACCAATGAGAATAACCCCATGCCAATACCAATTTGTTGTTCAGGTAATAAATAAGAAACAAAATTAGATAAAGACATAGTTAAATAAGAACAACCCAAAACACCAAAAACCAATAATACCGCTATCCAAATTTCGGAATACCCTAATATTAAAGCGGTACCAACAAAATAAAGCAGCAGCATTAGTGAAGCCAGCGACAGCAAAAAGAGCGCACCCATCTTATCTACGATTTTGCCACCAACAACACCCATAGCCGCGGTAATAATTGCCGCTGGGAAAATTAAAGTACCAATCTTGCCGGCAGACAACTGATATACCTCTGATAAATATAGCGGCGCTAAAAATGATTCCCCTGCCCCAACAAAAATAAAGATAAACAAAAAACACAACATAATAATAAACTTTGTATTTTTGAATAATGACGGGTGAATAAAAGGCGTTTTAGTGTGATGAATTCTAATTACAAATAGTACCCAAGCAACTAAAGAAAATAGTAGAAAAATGACATTAAATTGCGTAATTGCTAATAAAATACTTGATGCTCCGCAAGCTAAGAAAATACCACCAACAAAATCAATAGCCACCTTTTTACCTTGTTCATTTGGCAAATTTTTCACATACAGTGGCAACGTTAAAACCAGGATCAATGAGAGTAAAAATAATGCACGCCAACTAAAATATTGAGCAACAAACCCAGCAATCATTGGGCCAATTGCTGCACCTAATGCTGCACCTGTTGCAGTCATACCAAAGGCAAAACCTCGTTCTTCCACTGCAAAATAACGTGCAGGAATAATCATACCTAAAGTAGGGATAATTGCAGTACCTGTCGCTTGTAATACACGAGCCAACAACATCGACGCATAATTTTGCCCCAGATAGCCAAGAATATCGGCGATTAATAAAACGATAAAAGCGAAAATAAGCAAGGTTTTCAATGAAAAACGTTCCGTACATTTGCCATAAATGGCGGTACTTATCGCATATACGATTAAAAAACTAGAGGAAAACCACCCCATTAACACTGAAGATAATGCAAACTCTTCGCGGATATTCGGTAACACAATGTTAAACATTGTTCCATTCATCACCGAAATAATTAACGAAAAGGCTAAGACAATTAATAGACTTTTTTGCTGTTGTTTAGATAACACAACTATAAACTCCTACGATAATGATCGTTGTACGGATTAAAGCAGTAACCCTTTGGTGAAAATTTCAACACTACTTTCGATGTACTCTTCTAAGCTAATATCTGGGAAATTTCTTTTAGAATTCAGATGATTGATAAATGCCCCATATTGCGCTGTAACCATTAGCAAGGCAGCAACTCTAGTGTCAGTTTTCCTCATCAGATTGCGCCGTATCATTTCATCAAGATATGCAGCTAAATCATTTAATAAACTTTTAGGATGCTCTAAGATCTTCTTGCGTAATTCAGGCAATTGATCTTCCTCTTTCAACGCAATCATTAAAATTTTGCGGTTTTTATTCGCAATTAGATGGTATTGCGTAAAAATCAGCATTAAGTCTTTCTTTAAGTCATAAACTAATTCATTTTCAATAATGACCTTAAACTCCGCCGCATAATACACCTGATTACAGGCTTCCTCTAAAAGCGAGAGCTTATTACTAAAATTACGGAACAAGGTTTTTTCTCCTACCCCTGCTCGCTGCGCAATTTCTAAGGTTGTTACTGCTCTGAACCCTTTCTCCGCAACCAGATCAACAATCGCTTCCATCAATTTTTGTTTTGTTGTTTTCATTTTTATCCTTTCTCTTATTAAAAAAATGACAGTAATCACTGTCATTTTTTTTGGTAAAAAATACTCTTCTCTATGCTTTATGTCAAGATGATAAATAGCAAAAAAGCCATCTCCGAATTTGGAAATGGCTTTTTACTAGTATTACTCTTAATATTTCTTTATCCGTAGAAAATGCTATCTACACATCATTAATGTTAACCCGCTAACGCTAACATCTCTTCGGCATTTGCTAATGATAACTGGGTAACTTGGCTGCCGCCGAGTAAACGTCCTAATTCATTGACACGTTCTGCTGTATTCAACAACATTACCGTAGTTTCTGTTTTTCCCTCTTTACAATATTTTTCTACCTTATAGTGGTAGTGCCCTTGTGATGCTACTTGTGGTAAATGTGTAATACAAAGGATTTGTACTGACTGCCCTAGTGAACGCAGTAACTTACCGACAATATTTGCTGTTGCTCCACTAATCCCAACATCAATTTCATCAAAAATAATGGTTGGTACTGCGCTTTTATCTGAAGTTAATGTCTGTAACACCAAAGCAATTCGTGAAAGCTCACCACCTGACGCATTTTTATGTAATGGCTGTGCATTTTCACCTAAATTACTCATTAACATAAACGTAATTTGATCAAAGCCATTTGCAGATAATTTTTCTTCATTCGCTACACATTGAATATCGAACTCTGCATTCTCCATTGCCAGCTGTTTAATTTGTTCTGTCACTGCTTTTGCTAATAAGATTGCACCTCGTTGGCGACGTTCAGATAGTTGCTGTGCAATTGATACCACTGCTTGATACGCTTGTTGTTCCAATGCTATCAATTGATCTTCGCCATCAATATACTCCGCTAATTGCTGATATTCTTGTATCAATTGTTGATGGTATGAAGGCAGTTCTTCTACCGCAATATGGTGTTTTTTCGCTAATTGCAGTGCTTGTTTTATCCGCATTTCAGTATCTGCTAATAATTCCGGATCATCTTCAATGCGATAAGCTAAATGCTGCACTTCTGAAATCGCTTCTTGAATATAAATTTGCGCCTGTTGAATTAATTGTTGCGCATTACTAAATTGTTCATCTGCTTCAACCAACTCATCGACATAATGAGCTGCTTTATTTAACAAATTATCTATATTGGCAGTTTCATTCTCTGCCAGTAACTGCAAAACTGATTGCGAACCTCGTGTTAATAAATCACTACTCGCTAAACGTTTTTGTATCTGATCAAGTTCTTCAAACTCCCCTTGTTTTAGGGCAAACTCGTTTAACTCCGCTATTTGATAATGCAACAATTGTTTTCTGGCTTCATTTTCCGCACATTGCTGACGAAAATCCGCTAAATTGCGCTGCTGTTGTTTCCAATGACGATACTGTTCTGCCAATTGTTGTAATAAATTGCGGTTGTGGCAAAAGGTGTCTAATAAATGTAATTGATAATCCGGTTTTAGTAACAGTTGCGAAGAGTGTTGCCCACTAATTTGTACCAATAGATCACCCAACTCTCTTAATTGTGCAGCAGGTACAAGTTGATTGTTAATAAATCCTTTTGAACGCCCTTCTTGCGTAATAATACGACGTAAAATACATTCATCCGGATTATCTTCATCATCTAACTCGTGATCTTTCAACCATTGCTGTGCGATTGCATTATGTTGTAGTGAAAAAACAGCGCTTACATCAGCACGACTTTCTCCTGAACGCAACATATTGGCATCAACTCGCTGTCCTAAACAAACAGCTAACGCATCTAATGCAATAGATTTTCCTGCGCCAGTTTCACCAGTAATCACTGACATACCATTAGCAAAATCAAGCGTAAGATGATTAACAATCGCAAAATTATTGATTTGTAATTGAGTGAGCATAAAGACCTCCAATACTGTATAAATATCAGTATATACTGTTTTTTTATACAGTAAAGAATTTCTTTTGCACTTAGAATAATTTTTTGAGCCAGCCGAGCTTTGAACTAAGAATGTTGTAATAGTTATAGTCTTGTAAATGCAGCAATTTCATCCGCAAATCACTCTTTTTCACCACAATAACATCATCAATACAGAAAGGAATATTCACTTGGCTATCGCAGCTTACTTCTAACTGACGAACATTATATTGTGCAAAGCGGAAATGTAATTTGCTATCACCATCAACCACTAATGGTCTTGAGGATAGTGTATGAGGGAACATTGGCACTAAGGTAATCGCATTAAGTAAAGGAGTTAAAATTGGACCGCCAGCAGATAAAGAATAAGCCGTTGAACCAGTCGGCGTTGCAATAATCAAGCCATCAGAACGCTGTGAAAAACAAAATTTATCATTGATATAAACTTGGAAATCAATCATATGCGCAATTTTTGCCGGATGGATAACTACTTCATTAATTGCCTGATTTTCAGCGATCACCTCTCCGTCACGAACAACATTAACATCTAATAAAAAGCGTTCTTCAACAAAGAACTCTCCACGATCCAAGCAGGCTGATAATTGTTCATACACTTGATCTGGATCGATATCAGTAAGAAAACCTAAATTACCACGATTAATCCCGATTAACGCAGTATTGTAACGCGAAAGAATCCTTGCCTTACCCAGCATATTGCCATCGCCGCCAATAACGATAACCAATTCTGCCGCTGCACCAATTTCATCTAATGTCGCAATATGACGAGCATCTAACTGTAATGCCTTCCCTACTTCCGGTTCAACCAATACGTGATAACCACGATGTCTTAACCAAATAAAGAGATCTTGGTGCATTTGTAATCGATCATCATGACGTGGTTGTCCCACCACACCTATCGTTCTAAACGAACGATGTAATGAATGACGATGTTCCTTTGTATCAAATTCTTGCATAACAATTACCCAGTTAATAACGCAGCGATCCTTGAATTGCGCCAAATGAGGCATATATTAGCACAACTTTTGTCGATAATTTTGACTTAATCACGCTCAATCAGTGAATAATTAGCGGCAATAGTATTTTTTTGTTAAACTAGCGAGCGCTAAAGCAGCTATTTGATTTTGGAGAAAACTATGTCTGAACAGCAAACTACTACTGAAGAAAAAGTACTAAATAAAGAAGAATTAAATGAACAAGTTGCCGAAAATGAGGAAGTAGAAACAGCGAGTGAAGAAATTGACCCATTAAATGAAGCACTGGCTAAAATTCAAGATTTAGAAGCACAATTAGAAGAAGCAGCGAAAAAAGAACAAGATATTTTATTAAGAACTCGTGCTGAAATTGATAATATCCGTCGCCGTACTGAAGCTGATGTTGAAAAAGCACATAAATTTGGCTTAGAAAAATTTGCTAAAGAAATTTTGAATGTAATTGATAACTTAGAACGCGCTGCGGCTACCCCAAATAATTCAGAAGATGAAAGCGTGAAAGCATTATTTGATGGTGTGGAACTCACTTTAAAAGATCTTATCTCAACTGTAGCAAAATTTGGTATTGAACCAGTTGGAGCAGTTGGTGAAACCTTTAATCCAGATTTGCATCAAGCAATTTCAATGCAACCAACTGAAGGTTTTACCACTAACCAAATCACAACAGTATTACAAAAAGGTTATCTATTAAATGGTCGTGTTATTCGTCCAGCAATGGTGATGATTGCGGCTTAATCACACTCAATTATGCCCTAAATACAATGAGTATTTAGGGTTTTTTATTAAGTTAATTTTAATTATCCAGCTGTAACTGTTATCTGAACACGATATAAAAAATTGAAAACGGTAATATAATGTTGCTTGGTAATCTACTCTATAGTTCGAATTTCATAACACCTTATTTTTTGCCAGTTCATTAAATCATACTTGAACCTTGAACAATTCAACAAATATCACATTTTTGTAAAAGCACTAAGGATAAATTTTTAACTAATCAATAAAAATATCGTTTTATAGTTCCAGATCACAAAAACAAAAAAGAGTTCTGATATAAACCTTGAGTTATGGTTAACTTTTATGCTACGCTCAATTTCATAAACTAAAGGTTATATTTTTATGTTTGAATTGCTCTTTCATCCCGAAGCAATAAATGAAATCAAAGCTTTATCACCCCTTATGCAAGCAAAGGTATTAAATACACTGGATAAGCTAGAGGAAAAAGGCAACCAATTACGATATCCTCATACTCGTAATATTAAAGATGGATTATTTGAGTTACGTGCAGGAAGCAAAGATATATCTCGTACATTTTTTGCTTTTGCAATAGGTAAGAAAATTTATATCTTACGTACATTTGTAAAAAAATCTCAAAAAACACCCATAGCAGAGATTGACCTTGCATTTAAACGATTAGGAGAAATGACTGATGAAAGTACAAGCTGTTAACTATAAGGCAGTAAAAGACACTTTATTAAAAAATGAAGAAACAAAAGCACTCTATATTCAGGAAAAACGTATTGAAGAACTACAAACATTACTGGTAGAGTTGCGCCAAAAAGCGGGATTAACTGTTTCAGAAGTTGCTGCAAGAATGGGAGTGAGCCAACCAGCAGTAAGTAAATTAGAGAAAAATGCAAGTCGTGCTTCTTTTACTACACTACAACGTTACGCTCACGCTTGTGGAGCTGAGTTACGAGTTGGTGTACATGGATAATCTTTATAACTAACCTTATCAATTTGTATAGTTACAGGTTATTACCTATAAATTGACATTAAAGGTTTGTTACTTGCAACCAACTCAATATTGATTAGAATAGTGACTCTTTTTATCTGAATTGAGATCTCCACAGTGCTTAACAAATCCACTTTTCGTATTACGCTATTATCGGCACTAGCCTTATTGTTTGTAGGTTGTGCAACGCAAGAGCAATTCACACCACCAGAGGCGGCATTACCGCATAACAGTCCAATTTGGCAGCAACATCAACAAGCGGTAAATGCAATTAATCATTATGCAGCAGAGGGGCAACTCGGCTATATTGGTGACAATAAACGTTTCTCTTCTTCATTTGCATGGCAATATTTAGGACAAGAACAATATCGTTTACATTTCTCTTCTTTATTAAGCAGCAGTACCTTAACAATTGAAAAAAGTCCTGTTACCACAGTGATTTATGATAATAAAGGTAATTATTATGCTGCTCGAGATGTACATCAATTACTACAAGATGTGATTGGTTTTGACTTCCCCGTTGAACAATTTCCTAATTGGATTAAAGGATTGCCGGGTAATACAGAAAATTATGTGATCGACCAACAAGGGTTATTGAGTCATTTTAACTATCAATGGCAAGGCGACAACTGGCAAGCAAAATATATTAATTATAATCAAACCGTTTCACCAAAATTACCTGAAAATTTATTAATTAGCGGCCCAAATAAAAAATTAAAAATTCAAATTAAGCAATGGAAATTCTAATGACCACTAATCCATTTTTAGGGAAACTGTTGCGTTTCCCTTGTCCTGCAAAGCTAAATTTATTCCTTTATATTAATCAAAAACGTGCTGATGGTTATCATGAGTTACAAACGTTATTTCAATTTTTAGATTATGGTGATTGGCTCACTATTACTATCAACAATACCGGGAAAATTGAACTAACTAATTCGCTAGAAGGTGTTGCTCTGGAACAAAATCTTATTTATCGAGCAGCAAAAATGTTACAACAAACGACTCAATCGACATTAGGCGCTTCAATTCATTTAGAAAAGCATCTGCCAATGGGCGGCGGCGTTGGTGGCGGTTCTTCGGATGCTGCTACCACTTTAGTTGCCTTAAATTATCTCTGGCAAACCCAACTTTCCGTTGATCAGTTAGCTGAATTAGGCTTACAGCTTGGCGCGGACGTACCTATTTTTGTACATGGAAAAGCCGCTTTTGCAGAAGGCGTTGGTGAAAAAATTACTTATTGCCAACCGCCAGAAAAATATTATGTTGTCGTCAAACCTAATGTCGCGATCTCAACGGCGAAAGTTTTCCAAGATCCTAATTTACCTAGACAGACGCCGAAAAAACCGTTAGCGGTATTACTCTCAGAAAATTATACAAACGATTGCGAAAAAGTTGTGCGAGATCACTATCCTGAGGTTGAACAAGCTATTCAGTGGTTGGTACAATATGCACCGACCCGATTAACGGGAACCGGCGCTTGCATTTTTGCAGAGTTTGATTCGCAAGATCGTGCATTAGCCGTTTTTCAACAACGCCCGTCCGATTTAACTGGGTTTGTTGCCAAAGGGGTAAATCAATCGCCTTTATATCTTACCCTTGCGGAAATACAACAACAATTTTAGTGGATTGTCCAACAATCTGAATATTTAATCACCAACACCGAGGTTTACAATGCCTGACATTAAGCTGTTTGCTGGTAACGCAACACCAGAACTAGCAAAGAAAATTTCTGAACGTCTTTATACTTCTCTTAGTGATGCAATCGTTGGCCGTTTTAGCGATGGCGAAATTCAAGTCCAAATTAACGAAAATGTACGTGGTTCTGATGTGTTCATCGTGCAATCCACTTGTGCACCAACTAACGATAATTTGATGGAACTCGTAGTAATGATCGACGCATTACGTCGTGCTTCTGCTGGCCGTATCACTGCAGTTGTGCCTTACTTCGGCTATGCACGTCAAGACCGTCGTGTACGTTCTGCTCGTGTACCAATTACTGCTAAAGTCGTTGCAGATATTTTATCTAATGTCGGTGTTGACCGCGTATTAACTTGCGATTTACACGCAGAACAAATTCAAGGTTTCTTTGATGTTCCAGTAGATAACGTATTTGGTTCTCCAGTATTAATTGACGATATTTTGAAGAAACAAGATTTAGAAAATCCAATCGTGGTTTCTCCAGATATTGGTGGTGTGGTGCGTGCAAGAGCGGTAGCAAAATTATTGAACGATACCGATATGGCGATTATTGATAAACGCCGTCCACGTGCAAACGTTGCGCAAGTTATGCATATTATCGGTGATGTCGCTGGTCGCGATTGTATCTTAGTTGACGATATGATTGATACCGGGGGTACTTTATGTAAAGCCGCGGAAGCATTGAAAGAACGCGGTGCAAAACGTGTGTTCGCTTATGCAACTCACGCTGTATTCTCTGGTTCAGCAGCGAAAAACATTGCTAGCCCGGCATTAGATGAAATCGTGGTAACTGATACTATTCCACTTCGTCCTGAAATTATTGCTTTAAATAAAGTGAGAGTATTAACGCTATCTGGTATGTTAGCGGAAGCGATTCGCCGTATCAGCAATGAAGAGTCTATCTCAGCAATGTTTAATAATTAATTTGCATATTGATCTGTTAAAAACCCTGCAATTGCAGGGTTTTCTTTTCGCTTCTTATTCTAGTAATGTTAAAAAGTCTGCAACGGTATGGAATGAACCAAACACTAGGATTAAATCCTCTTTTTGGCTCTGTTTTAATGCCAATTCCACACCTTGTAACATCGAACTTACAGCATAAACAGAAGGGTTGTTTTCTACTTTATCTAACATCACATTTAATTTCTGTTGTAACACTTCACCAGCTTGCCCACGTTCACCTGCAAGTGGTACACAAATCCATTCGTTAATTAATGGTAACAGCGGTTGTAACACCCCTTCCGCATCTTTATCTTTTAAAATGCCGCATACTGCATAAATATGCGCATAATGAGCTTTTTGCTGCGCTAATTGCGTAGCTAAATAGCGTGCAGCGTGCGGATTATGCCCCACATCCAGCACAATTTGCGGCATAGTGTCAGTTGTTAATGCAAAAGTTGTTGCTAATTTTTGTAATTGTGCTTGTTCTAAAAATTGAAAACGCCCTGCTAGCTCTACTTTTGCTAAACTCTCAATAATCTCCATTTGACCGATATCAAACGGTAAAAACTGCAATGCTGCTAATGCAGTCGCTGCATTAGGTAACGGAATATGACATAACGGTAAATTGGTTAATTTTTGCTGTGATGATTGCCAACACCAACTATTCTCCGATTGCTGGTAATCAAAATCTTTACCGCGATAAATCGCCTGACAATGTAATTTTTCTGCTTGCTGTTTTATTGATTCTGGGCAATCTGGCTCACCGACCACTAACGGTTTATGTGCACGACAAATTCCCGCTTTCTCAAAACCAATTTGCTCTCTGGTATTGCCTAAAAACGCAGTGTGGTCGAGATCAATTGAGGTAATTATCGCTAAATCTGTATCAATAATGTTGGTTGCATCTAAACGTCCACCTAACCCAACTTCCAAAATAATCACATCAAGATTAGCTTGTTCAAATAACCACAATGCTGCCAATGTGCTAAATTCAAAATAGGTCAATGAATCACAACGTTGTTGTTCAATAGTCGCGAAAGCTTGCGTATGTGCATTAGCTGGTAGTTCTTGTCCTTGAATACGGACTCGCTCTTCATAACGCAAAATATGTGGTGAAGAATAAACACCAACCCGACACCCCGCATTTAATAGAATAGTTTCCAATAATCGGCAAGTTGTGCCTTTACCATTGGTGCCCGCGACCGTAATCACAAATGCGCTTGGATGCAACAACTGCATTTTTTCCGCAACTCGGCTAACCCGCTCTAACCCCATATCTATCGTTTTACTATGTAAATGTTCCAGATAATTTAACCATTCCGCTAATGGTGTATCTGTTGTTAAATTTTGCTTCATACTTCTATCCTTATTTTTTGCTTGCTTATCATAGTTAATATTGCCTAAAATCGCCAGCTGTCTTACGTCATATAAGCGCAAAATTAGACTAAGGAAAAAGTTATGTTATCTCTGTTTATTGCTATCTTTTGTAGCGTCGCGGTGAGTGTATTTTTGAAAATTGCTCGCTCTCAACAAATTGTGATTCAGCAAGCAATTGCTTGTAACTATTTAATGGCAGGCAGTTTAGCCTATTTTGTCCTGCAACCTGATTTTATGGGTCTATCTTTTAGTGATGCCATTCGTCAAAATGAGCATAGTTGGCTCTTTCTATTATTAGGCTTTTTATTACCAACAATTTTCTTAGTAATGGCAAAAGCGATTGAATATAACGGTATTGCACGCGCTGATGCAGCACAACGCCTCTCGCTCTTTTTACCAATCTTAGCCGCATTTCTCTTTTTTGGTGAAACGCTGACCACACAAAAAAGTATCGCGATTATTTGTGCATTTATCGCCTTATTTGCGTTAGTTTTTAAAGCCAATCTGTCGCAAACTTCGCAAAGTATCAAAGGCTTTTTGCTGCTACCGTTGGTCTGGTTTGGTTACGGCATCATTGATATTTTATTTAAACAAATTGCTAAATTTGGCATGGCTTTCTCTTTTGCCCTATTTACCTCCTTTGTCATCGCTGGCTGCTTTATTTTTGCCTATTTAATTTTTACCAAGACACGTTGGCAAGGCAAAAGTATGTTGGCTGGTTTATTTTTAGGGGCATTAAACTTTTTAAATATTCTTTTCTACATTAAGGCACACCAGCAATTAAGTGAAAATCCGTCTTTAGTTTTTGCTGGCATGAACATTGGTGTGATGATTTTAGGCGCAGTGATTGGCGCTTTTGTATTTAAAGAGAAACTCAACAAAATCAATCTTGCTGGTATTGGCTTAGGCATTGTCGCGATTATTTTATTGTTAATGCCGATTGCTTAACACCACCTTTATTGAATTAATCCTTGATAAAGAAATAAAAAAACAGGAAACAGTTCGGATTTAATAATAAATTCGCTATAATGTGCGCCATTTTTGAATATGAAAAAGTTGAGGTATTTATGACTCCTGTCATTGCGTTGGTAGGACGCCCAAATGTTGGTAAATCAACATTGTTTAATCGTTTAACTCGTAGTCGTGATGCACTCGTCGCTAATTTTCCAGGATTAACTCGCGATCGTAAATATGGTCAGGGTCAATTAAATGGCACTGAATTTATTGTTATTGATACTGGCGGAATTGACGGTTCTGAACAAGGTATTGAAGTTAAAATGGCTGAGCAATCATTATTAGCCATTGATGAAGCAGATATTGTTTTATTCCTCGTTGATGCACGTGCAGGATTAACTGCCGCAGATATTGGTATTGCGCAATATTTACGTCGTCGTGAAAAACCAACTGTGGTCGTTGCTAATAAGATTGATGGTATTGACGCTGACTCTCATGTTGCAGAATTTTATCAATTAGGGTTAGGTGAAATCGCTCAAATTGCAGCATCTCAAGGACGTGGCGTAACGCAATTAATTCAAGATGTATTAGCGCCATATCAAACAGAAAATCAAGATGATGAAATAACAAGCGATACTGATGACGATTGGGATAATGACTTTGATTTCAGTGATGATGAATTAACTCTTGCTGAAGATGAAGAGCTTGATATTACAAAAGAAGAATTTGCAGAAGATGACGAGCAACAAGAGGATCGTCCAATTAAGATCGCAATCGTTGGTCGTCCAAATGTTGGTAAATCAACATTAACCAATCGTATTTTAGGCGAAGATCGTGTGGTCGTTTATGATATGCCGGGTACCACTCGCGATAGTATCTATATTCCAATGGAGCGTGATGGTCAGCAATATACTATCATTGATACTGCTGGAGTGCGAAGACGCGGTAAAGTGACTTTAACTGTCGAAAAATTTTCTGTCATTAAGACATTACAAGCGATTCAAGACGCCAATGTAGTGTTACTGACTATTGATGCACACGAAGGCATTTCTGATCAAGATCTCTCTTTACTCGGCTTTATTTTAAATGCAGGTCGTGCCTTAGTTATTGTGGTCAATAAATGGGATGGATTAAGCCAAGAGATCAAAGACAATATTAAATCTGAATTAGATCGTCGTTTAGATTTTATTGACTTTGCGCGAGTGCACTTTATCTCTGCATTACATGGCAGCGGTGTCGGTAATTTATTTGAGTCTGTGAATGAAGCGTATCAATCTGCGACACAGCGCTACTCTACTTCGCTATTAACTCGTATTCTACAAATGGCGACCGATGAACATCAACCGCCAATGATCGCAGGCAGACGCATTAAATTAAAATATGCCCACCCAGGTGGACATAATCCGCCAATTATTGTGATCCATGGCAACCAAGTAGATAAATTACCAGATTCATATAAGCGTTATTTATCGAATTATTATCGTCGCAGCTTGAAAATTATTGGTTCACCAATTCGTATTCTTTTCCAAGATGGTGATAATCCATATGCGGGTAAACGTAATAAATTAACGCCAAATCAATTACGTAAACGCAGACGTTTGATGAAGTTTATTAAGAAAGCGAAAAAATAAAGTTTATCTATATGCAACAATACCTCGCCGCGGCGAGGTATTTTTTAAGTTAATGTTTATGGTTCAAATCAGAACTGAATGGATAAATTCACATTTCCAGCAACCGAATTAAACCCTTTGGCAAAGGTGGATTGTACACCAGCACCCAATGCGACATTTTGGCTAATTTGATATTTTGCACCTACATCAAGTTCTCCTCTCACACGTGATGGGTCACAATCCTCCAACGTAAAGCGGTATTTTGGATAATTCACAAACCCTGCACGTAGATAATTACCTCGATAGGTCATATCGTATCCCACTGCGGCTTTCGCTTGTAAACTCAATCTATCATTAACTTGGAAATCCCCTTTGATACCGAGTTTTGCCATAAAGGCTTCGGTGCTTTGTTTATCAACGGCGAAATTAAAGTCTTTTGCTCCTTTCTCAATATAGTCTTCAATTTCAACTCGTTGATAATCTAAACCGATAAATGGGGTGACTTTTGCCTGTGGATTCACTTGGAAAGCTCGATTTAAGGTGATACCAGTACGGAAATGGTTCGCTTTCATCTCACTTTCCGCAGTACGGCCTAAGAAACTAAGATGACGTTTACCGTCTAAATAGGCTTGTCCAATACCAGCATAAAAATCAATATCCCATTGTGGTGTTAATGCAGTATTACCATATACGCCAACCTGCCAAGTATCGGCTTTTAAGTTGTGATTTGCAGCGGAATCATAACTGTCTGCATCAGTTTTAAGATAGCCCGCCGTTAAGCCCAATTTAGTGTTTTCGGTGACACAACGTTCACTGCCGACGGCAATGCCACTATGAGTGGCTTGATAGCCAGATAATCCTGATGAGCCATCTCGTTCATTCCATTCTCCTAACACTTTTGCCCAGACTTGATTGTCACCAGCATCTGCCAAACAACGTCCTGTTGGTATTGTTTTGGTTAAGGTATCAGTCGCTTCCATAATTACGCGACTAGTACGAATCCCTAATAATGGTTGGATTTGCTCTACCGCATTCACCACCTCTTTTTCACTGGTTAATTTCATTAAGCCAAAAGCAATATCATTATCTACTGAGGCTTTAATTTTATCCAAACTTGCTGCCATTGGAGCTAAGCAATCATCACATGCCTGTTTAACCAAATGTTCGATTAAACCTGGTGTTGGTTCAGGGGTAGGCTCGGGTTTAGGTTCTGGAGTCGGAGTTGGTTCAGGTTCAGGCTCTGGAGCTGGAACCGCTTTGGCATTTAAATGCATCGCTTGTGGTTCATATAGTGCAGTAAAGTCGAATAAGACACTATTATCTTCTACTTTCGGATTAAAACGTCCTTTGAGCTCTCCATCAGTAGTTAATACATTTAAGAAAGTATCATCGCCACCACGAAGTTTATCGGCATATACATAAAGTTTGCTGCCATCCTCAATCACAATATCTTTTGTACTATGCAATTGGCTGTAATCATTATGGCTATTAACATCGACTTGATAAGTACCTTTAATTGCTAGCGAATCAACGAGTTGTTTACCGCCTGCTTGGGAATATAAAATACCAGCTGGATTAACTACCATATCGGTATGCACAATGGTATTTGCTGCTAATGCAATGGTTCCTTCGTTAATAGAAAAGGCAGGACTTGCCGGAATAACAGTATCTTGAAAGGCATCAGGAGGATAATCTATATATTCTCTATGTTCCTCTTCATGACCAGTGATAATCCCTTCATCTAACGTACCAGAAAGCGTCCAGGTACCTGAACCATTTTTCTCAATTGTGTCAAAAGCAAAGAATTTTTTGCCAGGAGTGAGGTTTAGAATCTTGTAATTAGATTCTCCTGATATTGTGTCATCTATCACAAGATCTTTTCCATTTATACCAAATTCAGTAAGGTTTAAAGATAAATTATTAGCTCCATTCAAGATAAGTGTATTAGCATTTTGTAAGATATATTGTCCTGGATAAATGAACATTGCAGATGCCACTAATCCTTGAATATTGTCAGGATTAGTTGCTAAATCTAAAACATTACGCATTAAAGGTAATATTGAATAATTATTATATCTAAGTTGCCCATCACCGAAGCCAATTGCCACAAAGTGATCATTATTCTCGGTTGGAAGAATTTTTGTATTCCCTGATATTGTTACTCGCGTATGAAATCGTTGGTATCTATCAGCTTCTGCAACATAAACCCCAATCTCTCCTCCTCTTATAATTGCATCAGAGAGAGTAATACTACGAGTATTAATCGCAAAAATACCATATTTGTCATATGAGCCTTCCCCCACTCCTCCTATTACTTCTGCTCCTAATATTGTAATATCACCAGCACTCTGTGTCATAATACCCGATTGTTTCGCTGTTATTTTTCCTCCTTTAACAACTAAAGAAGAAAAGTAATTTTCGTTACGTATTGGAAAATTATTTATATAAATACCATTAGAGTTAGTCGCATCAACGATTAAATCTTGTATTGTTAACAAGCCGATTCTATATGCAGTAATATTTCCTTCGTAAGAGTAGGTATCGGAGATAATTTTTCCTTGAGAAGAGTTGCTTCCTTGTAAGGTAACATTGTTATCTTTGCCAACATTAATAGAGAGTTGCTTATCTTTGTAATTACATGTTTCAGATACGGTATAAGTTCCTGCGGTTGTAATTTCTTCTCGACAAGCCAACTCTTCTGCCCAAGTAGGCAAAGACATCGCTGCTAAAATAGCTGTAACGAAGATATTAAAAACAAATTTATAAGGACTATTTAGAGATTGAGAGGGGGGGGGTAATTTGACTATTGGCAGCAGTTTTTACTGAGCCTGATTTGCCTTTAGAGCGAGTATTTTCCGAGGCACATTGCCATAACTGCCTAACGGCATTCCAAACTAAACGATAAGTATGATTCATAATAAGTTCCTTAATTACAGAATGATTATTAAGAAATAACAGTTACATCACTGTTAGAGAAAGGTTATTTAAAAATAACACCTTGTTAGCATATACCTATTTTTGTTTTTATGTCAGTTTATTTTATGGAAATGCCAGTATTTTTTAATTTTTTGTGACACAAGGCATAATTTACACCCTAATTAGGGTTATAAGAGAGTCAATTATAAAAAAATACAACTATTTTATGCTTTTATACCATTTTCGAATTTGTTTGGATTTAATCTAATAAAAAAGGGTACTGCAAAGTACCCTCAGACTGTTGAC
>NZ_JTJL01000080.1 GCF_001678495.1 Gallibacterium salpingitidis | reverse complement strand
GCAAAAGACTTTAATTTTGCTGTTGATAAACAAAGCACAGAAGCCTTTATAGCAAAACTTGGTATCAAAGGGGATTTCCAAGTTAATGAGCGTTTAAGCTTACAAGCGAAAGCAGCAGTGGGATATGATATGAGCTATCGAGGTAATTATTTACGTGCTGGGTTTGTGAATTATCCACAATACCGTTTTACGCTGGAGGAGTGTGACCCATCTCGCGTGAGAGGAGAACTTGATGTAGGTGCGAAATACCAAATCAGCCAAAATGTGGCATTGGGTGCAGGCGTACAATCCACCTTTGCCAAAGGGTTTAACTCGGTTGCTGGAAATGTGAATTTATCGATTCAGTTCTAACTTGAGTAATAAATAACACGAAAAAAGCCGTAAGTTTTATTAAACTCACGGCTTCTTAGAATTTGATGGCGGAGGAAAAGAGATTCGAACTCTTGGAGGACGTAAATCCTCGCCGGTTTTCAAGACCGGTGCCTTCAACCACTCGACCATTCCTCCGCAGTTGTTGGCTAACTAAGCGGGGCTAATCATACGGATTTCAGGATCGTAAGTCAAGCAAGGAAAATAGTTTTTTTAGTGATTGATTTAATCTTAACCAAGTTGTTTTCTAAAAATCAGCAGGTCGCGGTAATTAACTAAAAAATAGCAGATAGAATTAACAAAATACTGTATTTTTATACAGTGGTTTTGTTAAACTGTATTCATTAAAAATTATCTACTATTTGGGAAATGGCTTACCGCAAGATTATTCATATTGATATGGATTGTTTTTACGCTGCAATTGAGATCCGAGAAAATCCAACGCTGGCGGATAAACCCGTTGCCGTTGGCGGAACGCCGCAACAACGTGGTGTTTTAGCAACTTGTAACTATATTGCGCGTAAATATGGCTTGCATAGTGCGATGTCCACTGCCCAAGCATTAAAACGTTGTCCGCATCTAGTGTTGCTGCCGGTGAATATGAGTTTTTATAAACAGGTTTCGCAACAGATTCATCAAATTTTTCAACGTTATACCGATATTATTGAGCCATTATCGTTAGATGAAGCCTATCTTGATGTTACTGACTCAACGCAGTGTTCGGGATCGGCAACGTGGATCGCGGAAGCGATTCGGCGTGATATTTGGCAAGAGTTGCATTTAACCGCTTCGGCTGGTGTTGCGCCGTTGAAGTTTTTAGCCAAAGTCGCTTCTGAACAGAATAAACCGAATGGGCAGTTTGTGATTCCGCCAGAAAAGGTGGCAGAGTTTGTACATGATTTACCATTACGCAAAATTCCCGGTGTCGGTAAGGTGGTGATGACGAAATTGGCGGCTATGGGCTTAGAAACTTGTGGTGATGTACAACGCTTTCCGCGTCATACTTTAAATGATCAACTTGGAAAAATGGGTGAACGAATTTGGCAATTTAGTCATGCAAATGATGAGCGGCAGGTTCAAACGCACCGCGCTACAAAATCTGTTGGTGTTGAAGAAACCTTGTTGATAGATTTGGCTTCGCCGACAGAAAGCGAATTGATTATGCAAAAGTTATATCAGCAGTTATTAAAGCGTTTGCAGAAATATGCGTTAAATTTTGCCACGCAAACTTTTAAGTTAGGCATCAAATTGAAGTTTACTGATTTTCAGCAGACTACCGTAGAAAAAACAGGCTTACTTTGTGATTTAGTGCATTATCAACAATTATTAGAAATTGCGTGGCAGCGTAGTCGAGGGCGAAAAGTGCGTTTAATTGGCTTACATTTATATTTACCAGAGAAACAGGCATATCAACAAATGAGTTTGTGGGATTAATTACAAAATTATTCTTTGCTAACCCCTTGAAATTGATTTAATAAATACGATATAAAAGACCGTTTTTGATGACATCATTACTGTGGGAGAATGGAAAAAATGATGAGGATTATACTGTTTTTAATCACAAACATGGCAGTGTTGTTTGTGTTTAATATTATTTTGACGCTGACGGGAATTCGTTCTCAAGATGCAATGGGATTATTAATTTTTGCTGCATTATTTGGTTTTAGTGGTTCATTAATTTCGCTCTTTTTGTCAAAAACAATGGCGAAACGTTCTGTTGGTGCGGAAGTGATCACTAATCCACAAAATGAAACAGAACGCTGGTTAGTCAATACCGTTAAACAACAAACTGAAAAATTAGGTTTACCAATGCCGGAAGTGGCAATTTATCACTCTGCGGATGTGAATGCGTTTGCGACTGGTGCGAGCAAAAATAA
Source organism: Gallibacterium salpingitidis (assembly GCF_001678495.1). GTDB lineage: Bacteria > Pseudomonadota > Gammaproteobacteria > Enterobacterales > Pasteurellaceae > Gallibacterium > Gallibacterium salpingitidis. The sequence goes on along the minus strand of NZ_JTJL01000080.1, from coordinate 14,759 downwards.
CTCTTTGGTTGCGGTAAGTACAGGTCTATTGAATAGTATGACCAGAGATGAAGCAGAAGCCGTACTAGCGCACGAAGTGAGCCATATTGCTAATGGCGATATGGTGACAATGACCTTATTACAAGGTGTGCTTAATACATTCGTGATCTTCTTATCACGTTTAATTGCCAGCGTGGCTGCACAAAGCCGTAGCAGCGATGAAGAAAGCAGCTCTAATTCAGGAATCTACTTCTTAGTTTCTATGGTGTTAGAAATTGTGTTCGGTTTCTTGGCAAGTATGATTGCGATGTGGTTCTCTCGTTATCGTGAGTTTCACGCTGATGCAGGTTCAGCGCATTTAGTTGGTAAACAAAAAATGATCGCAGCATTACGTCGTTTACAAGCAATCCATGAACCGGAAGAACTAACTGGACAATTAGCTGCATTTGCGATTAATGGTAAAAGAAGCGGATTGGCAAGTTTATTTATGAGCCACCCACCATTGGAAAAACGCATTGAAGCATTACAAAATTTAAAATAATCACTTAACTATTTTTTAATGCCTTAATTGTAATGATTAAGGCATTAATTATTTTTTAGAGCCTTGGGTATGGAACATAAAATAGAAGATTTAATGGCGATTTTTAATCACTGTTTTTATGCGGAATATAATACAAAGTTGGAAAAAGGCGGTGATGAGCCGATTTATTTACCAGCAAATGCGGAAAGACCTTATCACGCGATCTATTTTGCGCGTGGTTTTTATAGTAGCGGTTTACATGAAATCGCGCATTGGTTGGTTGCCGGTAAAGCGCGCCGCGAATTAGAAGATTTCGGTTATTGGTATGAACCAGACGGTCGTAGCGAAGCGCAGCAGCGTGAATTTGAAAAAGTTGAAATAAAACCGCAAGCATTAGAATGGATTTTAGCCAATGCAGCTGGTTTTCGTTATTTTGCTAGTGCAGATAATTTAAATGGTAATCCTGGCGATACTGCACCTTTTAAACAAAAGGTGTATCAACAAGTTTGTGACTATGTGGCTAAAGGCTTACCAAAAAGAGCGGAAAGACTCCGCTTGGCATTAGCGGAGTTTTATCAAAGACCGACAGAGATAAACTTAGCTGAATTTGATGTTAGTAAAATTTAGCTTTTGTTGTTAGCGTTGGTAGTCGGTGTAGTCTGCTGTTCTTCATATTCTAACAGCAGTTTCGCAATCGCTTGGCGATAGGTGATTTCTAACGTTTCGCGGCTAGTCGCAATAACCCCTTGATCAATTAAGAAACCATCGCTGACATCATAAACCCAGCCATGTAACGAGAGTTTCTTACCGCGATTCCAAGCGGAACGGACAATTGAGGATAAACCTAAGTTATAAACTTGCTCGGCAACGTTAATACGAGTTAGCGCATCGGCACGTTTTTCTGGCGGCAACTTACCAAGTAAGTGGCTATGTTTAAACCAAATATCTCTGATATGCAGCAACCAGTTATTAATAAGTCCGAGGTCTTCATTATTCATTGCTGCATGGATACCGCCGCAATTGGTATGACCGCAAATAATAATGTGTTCAATATCGAGGACATCAACTGCATATTGCACTACGGAAAGGCAGTTTAAATCGGTATGGATAACTTGATTGGCAACGTTACGATGAACAAAGAGTTCACCAGGACCTAGATTGGTAAGTTTTTCGGCAGGAACGCGGCTATCAGAACAACCAATCCATAAATAGGTGGGCTTTTGATGTTCGGCAAGATGTGCAAAGTAGTCTGCGTGTTGCTCTTTCATTTCCGTTGCCCATTTAAAATTATTGGCAAATAGTTTTTCGATTTTCTTCATTGTTACACCTTAATTATTGAAGATATGCTATATTGTCGGGCGTTTTGCATTATACCGATAAAAATTATCCTGCCTATGAACTTTTATTTAAATTGATAAAAAAATAACAATGTAAGGATTATCAATGTTTGCATTAGAAATAAATCAATTAACAAAATCTTATAGTAATGGCTTTAAAGCTTTGCATGGTATTGATTTACAAGTAAAAGAAGGCGATTTTTATGCCTTGCTTGGCCATAATGGTGCAGGTAAATCAACCACCATTGGAATTATTAGTTCTTTGGTTAATAAAACCAGTGGACAAGTGAAAGTATTTGGTTACGACTTAGATAGCCAATTAACTGAATTGAAAAAACAACTAGGTGTCGTTCCACAAGAATTCAACTTTAATAATTTTGAAAAAGTCATTGATATTTTAACCAATCAAGCCGGGTATTATGGCGTACCGCGTCAGGAAGCATTGAAACGTGCTGAATATTGGCTCAAAAAATTGGATTTATGGGATAAACGGCAGCAGAAATCGATGCGTTTATCTGGTGGTATGAAACGCCGTTTAATGATCGCGCGTGCGTTAATGCATAATCCGCGTTTATTAATTTTAGATGAGCCGACTGCGGGCGTGGATATTGAATTACGCCGTACTATGTGGCAATTCTTACAAGAATTAAACCAAAAAGGTACGACAATCATCTTGACTACACATTATCTGGAAGAAGCTGAAATGCTGTGTCGTAATATTGGCATTATTCAGCAAGGGCGTTTAGTGGTAAATACGACCATGAAAGCGTTGTTATCTAAACTGGAAACAGAAACATTTATTCTCGATTTGGCGCAAAGCGGCGAGCGTATTCAGCTACAAGATTACCGTTTTAACTTGGTTGATACGATGACGTTGGAGGTAGAAGTGCATCGTGAGCAAGGCTTAAATAATTTATTTGCTGAATTGACTGCACAAGGGATTACAGTATTGAGTATGCGTAATAAGGCAAATCGCTTGGAAGAGTTGTTTGTTAGCATGGCATTAAATAAATCAGATGCAGATAAGGCAAAACAGGAGGAAATATAAATGTCATCATTAGCATGGGTTGCCTATAAAACGATTTTACGCAAAGAGATCCAACGTTTTATGCGGATTTGGGTACAAACATTAGTACCGCCAGTGATTACAATGATGTTGTATTTCATTATTTTTGGGCAATTAATTGGTAGCCGTATTGGTGAAATGCATGGCGTGAGTTATATGCAGTTTATTGTTCCCGGATTAATTATGATGTCGGCGATTACTAATTCATTTGCCAATGTAGCATCTTCATTTTATAGCACTAAATTTGCACGCAATGTGGAGGAGTTATTGGTGTCACCAACTTCACCTCATATTATTATTTTAGGCTATATTTCAGGCGGAATGGCGCGTGGTATTTTAGTTGGCTTTTTAGTAACTTTAGTGTCGCTGTTTTTTGTCCGCTTTGATGTCTATTCGTGGTTAGTGATTGTCGGCATTTTATTGATGACGACGGCGACTTTCTCTTTGGGCGGTTTGATTAATGCAGTGTTTGCACGCTCTTTTGATGATACTTCGATTATTCCAACTTTTGTGCTAACGCCTTTGACTTATTTAGGTGGTGTATTCTATTCGATCTCTTTATTGCCTGAATTTTGGCAATGGGTGTCAAAACTAAATCCGATCGTGTATATGATCAACGGTTTTCGTTATGGCTTTTTAGGGATTAGTGATGTATCTTTGCACTATACTTTTACGGTGTTAGCGTTATTTATTATTGTCTTATATTGCTTTGTTTATCAATTAATTAAACGTGGCGTTGGCTTAAGAAATTAATAACGTCAATAAATAGATAAAGGGCAAATTTCTATGCCGGATTTACAACATTATTTCTCTTTTTCGCCACAAGAACTGAAAGCATTATGGCTTAGTTTAGAGGTGGCATTAGGTGCGGTTTTATGGAGTTTGCCCTTAGCCATTTTTGTTGCTTGGTTATTAGCAAGAAAACAGTTTTATGGCAAAACCATTCTAAATAGTATTATCTATTTGCCGTTAGTGTTACCGCCGGTGGTAATTGGTTATTTATTATTAGTCATTATGGGGCGGAAAGGCATTATTGGACAATATCTGTATGATTGGTTTGGCTTATCCTTTGCTTTTAGCTGGCGTGGTGCCATTTTAGCCTCTGCCGTAGTCGCCTTTCCATTAGTTGTTCGCTCTATTCGTCTTTCCTTGGAAAGTATTGATGCCAATCTTGAAGCTACCGCCAGAACACTTGGCGCTTCTCCTTATCGAGTTTTCTTTACCATTACCTTGCCATTAGCCTTACCGGGCGTATTGGCGGGAATGGTACTGGGTTTTGCACGCTCATTAGGTGAGTTTGGTGCAACCATTACCTTTGTATCTAACATTGTTGGGCAAACGCAAACGATTCCATTAGCAATGTATTCCTTTATCCAAACGCCTGGTGCGGAAGATCAGGCGTTTAAACTCTGTTTGTTGTCGATTATGTTGTCATTGTTGTCGTTATTATTATCAGAATGGCTATCACGTTATATGTATAAGAAATTAGGACAACGTCATGCTTAATCTGCAAGTTACTAAACGTTTTTCAGCATTGTCAGTAGAGTTAGATCTACAAATTCCAACGCAAGGTATCACGATGATTTTTGGGCGTTCAGGAGCAGGGAAATCATCATTACTGAATATGGTTAGTGGCTTGAGTACACCTGACAATGGACGAATTACTTTGCAAGATCGAGTGTTAGTTGATACTGCGCAACGCATTAATTTACCTGTTGAAAAACGGCAGATTGGTTATGTGTTCCAAGAAGCTCGTTTATTTCCACATTATCGGGTAAAAGGTAATTTACAATATGGTATGCCGAGAGCAGCTGCACATAAATTTTCTGCTATTGTTGAGTTATTAGGGTTAGAGCATTTATTAGAGCGCTATCCATTAACTTTGTCGGGCGGTGAAAAACAGCGAGTAGCGATTGGGCGAGCGTTATTATCTGATCCTAAATTATTATTAATGGATGAACCGCTTTCAGCGTTAGATTTACCGAGAAAACAAGAGTTAATGCGTTATTTATTGCGTTTGGTTAAAGAGATCGAAATTCCTATTTTGTATGTTACCCATAGCCTAGAAGAGTTAAAGATGTTGGCTAATCGGGTGATTTTGCTGGAAGATGGTAAGTTAGTAGAGTTCTCTGATTTAGAAACCGTTTGGAATAGTGGTTTATTGGCAGAGTGGCAGCAAAATCAAACAACACAATGGATTTATCAAGGCGAATTAAGCGAAAAATTACCTGATTTGCAACAAGGGATTGTGCAAGTTGGTTCACAACGTTTTTGTGTAACGTTAAATAAAGATTATCCATTGGGAGAAATCTTAAAAATCGCTATTCATCAGCAAGATCTTTTTTTGACGACAACGCCGTTAAAGGATAGCAGCGTAGTGAATTCTTGTGTCGGAGTAGTAGAAAGTATTGTTCGCACCGCAGAACACACCGCAGTAAAAGTGAAAATTGATGAAAATATTAATGTAACGGCATTAATAAATAGTGCTGTCGCACAGCAATTGCAATTAGTTGAAAATCAACAAATTTATTTGAATATGCTGCATATCCATCTATTAGCATATTAAACACTTTCGTGAGGGTAAGAGTTTCTAGTTTCATTGTAGATGAACTAGAGTTTAATTTTTATGGCAAGTTTGCCTAAATTGGATATCTAAAAAGAGAATGATCTTTAAAGATAAATGCTATTTCGTAAATAATTGATAGGAGAAAACCTATGTTTAAAAAGTTGTTAGTTACTTCATTACTTGCATTGACTGCTAGCTTAGCTAATGCCGAACAAGTGACCGTTTTTGCGGCAGCCTCAATGACCAATGCGTTGCAACAAGTGGCAGATGATTATAAGAAAAAAGCCCCAGCTGATGAGATTGTCTTTTCCTTTGCTTCTTCTTCAACGTTAGCAAATCAAATTGCTGAAGGCGCACCAGCGAATATCTTTATTTCAGCCAATACTAAGTGGATGGATTATTTGAAAGAAAAAGGATTAACTGTTGCAGACAGCGATAAAATTTTGGTCGGTAATGAGTTAGTGATGATCGCAAACCAAGACAGCAAAATTGATCAAGTCGATGTAGCAAAAGGCGAATGGATTAAACAACTTGATAATAATTTCCTTTCTGTGGGCGATCCAGATCACGTGCCTGCTGGTCAATATATGAAAGCAGCAACAACCAAATTAGGTTTCTGGGATAAAATCGAATCTAAATTAGCTCGTGGTAAAGATGTGCGTGCAGCATTAGCATTAGTTGAACGTAATGAAGCGCCTTTAGGGGTTGTTTACGGTACTGATGCTAAACAAAGTAAAAAAGTAAAAATTATTGGCGTATTCCCTGCGGATAGCTATCCAAAAGTAGAATATCCAGTAGCTTTATTGAAAGATCACGACAGCAAAGCAGCAAAAGCTTTCTTCGATTACTTACAATCTGATGATGCAAAAAAAGTCTTTACACAATATGGATTTAGTGTAGCGAAATAAGTGGTAACAGAGCAGACTGGATCTGACAAATTACAATCAATGGTGAGAGTTTCCTATTTGCAATGAAATTTGCTTTGAACAAAAAGGAAACTCTCTTATTTTAGGCTATTTTTATCACTAAGAAGATGTTACTTTTTATAACGTAATCTTTCCGGCATCATTTCTTCTAAAAATTTCCAAGTACCATTGCTGACGATTTTTTCCTCTTTTTCATATTCACTTAATGTTCTATCAATCAGTTCTTCTTGATGATTTAATATTTTAGCAGCCCAATGCGGATCGATAAGTAAAGCTCTACCAACCGCCACTAGTTCACTATGTTTCAGAACCTCTGTGATATGTTGTTCGGTTTGGATATTACCGATACCGATTAAAGGCACTCTACCGCGAATTTCAGCGTGAATGTATTCTAAGATGGTCTTTGTTTGGTAATTTTTATCTCTACTCATCTTTTTGTAATCCAAAAGAGAAATATGTAGATAATCTAATGATTTATTTGCTAATTGGTCGACTAAATAGAGAGTATCTTCCAAACCTATTCCAGGATTTTCGTTTTCTTCTGGAGAAAAGCGATAGCCAACAATAAAGCCTTCTGGTTTGTGTGTTTCAACGGTTTGTATTACTGCATCGACTAGCTGATTAATAAAGGTAAATCTTTTTTCTCGGTTACCGCCCCATTCATCTTGTCTTCTATTAGAGTGAGGTGAGTAAAATTGTTGGATTAAATAGTTGTTTGCACCATGTAATTCAACGCCATCAAAACCTGCTTTTATGGCTCTAATAACAGCTTTTTGAAACGCAGTGATGACTTTTTTTACTTCTGTACCGGTGAGTTCTCTTGGTATCTCGGCACCATCAATACTTGAAGGAATATTTCCCGCTGAAACAATCTGTTCTCCGCCAATAGTCGCCGCTTTAGTTATTCTGCCAGCGTGAAACAATTGTAGAATGGCTTTAGTGCCAGTTTTATGGATTGCAGATGCAATTTTAGAAAGTCCTACAATATGTTGATCAGAAGTAGCAGCGAGCCCACCCGGCCAGGCTTTACCATTTTCTTGGACACAAGTTGCGCCAGTAATAACAGCGCCTACTTCTCCTGAATGAAGACTAAAATATTCAAGTTCATCTTTGGTAGGTATGCCATCAAAGTAACTCATATTGGTTGCCATTGGTGCCATAATAATTTTATTTTTTATCGTTACTTTTCTTTTAAATGTAAAAGGTTGATTCATTTAGTTAAGTCCTTTTGTTGTTTAATACTGAGGGTTAAATACAAATAAAAAGAGTATTTTGTTTATTTAACTCTTGTCATTTCCTTTTCCCATTCACGTAGAGTAGAGATGTTGATCATTGCTGCCGATTCTTCTAATTGTAGTAATTCTTCAGTACTCAACTTAATTTTTGTCGCCTGTTCCGCTTCTTCTACTTGATAGACTTTGGTTACGCCGATAATTGGTAATGTTCCTTTGGCAATCGCCCATGCAATCGCAATTTGAGCAGGAGTAGCATTATGCTGATTAGCGATTATTCTTAATTGAGCAATTAAAGGTTCAAAATCTTGCAGATAAGCGTTATACGAATTTCCTCGCCCTGTTCCAGCAGTGAAAGGGTGATCCTTATCAAATCTGCCAGTAAGTACACCTTGTTCCAATACCATATAAGAATAAAAGGTGATGTTATGTTCTTTGCAGTAATCCAATATGCCGGCTTGTTCTGAAGAACGATGTAATAGACTGTAATGATTTTGGACTGCTGAAATTTTAAGACCAGCGGCATTTAAAATTTCATTAGCACGTTTTAATTCCGCCAGATTATGATTCGATACACCAATTGCTTTAATTTTTTTAGCTTTTGCTAAAGGGATCAATTTTGGTGTCCATTTTTCTACATCCATTGGATTATGAATCCAATAAAGATCTACGGTATCAATATGTAAACGCGACATACTTTCATTCAGCATCTTTTCTACGGCATTTTCTGTATTAGCCGCAATTTGAGGGGTGAATTTTGTCGAAATAATAATGTCGTCTTGAGATACTTCTTGCAAAAAATGACCAAGAATTCTTTCTGAGCTACCTTCACCATAGACTGCTGCGGTATCCCATAAATTAAGTCCATATTCTAATGCTTTATGAAATACAGGTTTTAACTCACTTTCTGTTAAATGATTACCGAACACTTGATCGCCACCAACGGCGCCAGTACCCCAAGACCATGCACCTAATGCGATTTTTGGTAGTTGTTTATTTTTGTCCATTGAATTTTTCCCTTTGAAAAAGTATTACTGCTGATATAAGTCAGCTTAGAAGTGTGATGATTTGGTATTTCCATGCGCGGTAAGGATAAATATAAGGGCTAGAAATGTCTAATACCTATTTCAAATGTCTAGTTATTCTTTAAATGAATTTCTATTTTGCTATACTGCACTAAAAAATGCAGTCAGTTTGGAGGAAATGATGGAATTACGAGTATTGCGTTATTTTTTAGCAGTAGCACGAGAAGAAAATATAACAAAAGCCGCTTCTTACCTTTATGTATCACAAACAACGATGTCAAGACAGTTGAAAGATTTGGAAGAGGAATTGGGGCAGAAATTATTTGTTCGTAGTAATTACAGCGTTAAATTAACAGAAGCGGGGTTGTTATTAAGAAAGCGTGCCGAAGATATCCTGGAGATGGTGGATAAAACTAAGGCGGAATTTAAAGCTCTCGATGAAATTAATAGCGGTGATATTCGTATAGGTTGTGCGGAATCGGACGGTATCAAACCTTTATTGCAAGTGATAAAAGGTATTCAAAGCGAATATCCGAATATTCGTTATCATTTTTATAGTAGTGGTTCTGATGCTGTGAATGAAAGATTGGATAAGGGATTGCTTGATTTTGCGATTATTGTGCAAGAAGTGGATCCAATTAAATATAACTATATCAAGATGCCAACTTATGATTCTTGGGGATTATTAATGCGTAAAGATAGCCCTCTTGCTGAAAAGGAATTTATTTCGCAGGAAGATTTGTTTGAGTTACCGCTTATCTGTTCTCGTCAGAGTTTAAATGAAGAGATGCCAAAATGGCTTGGTGAAATGCAAGATAGGTTATCTATTGTTGCCACTTACGATTTAATCTTAAATACAACTTTTATGGTAAAAGAGGGAATAGGTTATGTGATAGGTTTTGATAAGTTAGTTAATGTCGCTGCAGATAATGAATTATGTTTTCGTCCATTGCAGCCACAGCTTCTTTCACCAATGTATCTAATTTGGAAGAAATATCAAGTATTTACTCCAGCAGCATCGCTATTATTGGAAAGAATACAGCAGCATATTGCTAATCTTTAAGACTATTTGCTAATCCTTGTGTATCAACACTCCTGATCGATTTTCTACTTGAAATCTCTAAATGATAGTGGCAATATTGGTCGCTCGAAAAATAAAAATAATTCTCATTTGGTTTGTTGGGATAAATAATGATTCAGCGACGATATTTGTTGTTAGTTTTGGTAGTGTTATCGTTCTCTTCATTACTCATTGGCGTTAGTTCAGTTACCTTAACTGGTTTGCTTGCTTTTGATACTGAACAATGGCAAGTGTTAATGATCAGTCGTGTTCCTCGTCTAATCAGTATTTTAATTGCAGGTGCTAGTCTTAGTATTTGTGGCTTAGTTATGCAGCAATTAAGCCGTAATCGTTTTGTTTCGCCAACGACGGCAGGAACAATGGATTGCGCTAGATTGGGCGTGTTATTGGCGATTTTGTTTTTTCCAAATGCTTCAATGTTATTGAAATCCGCAGTGGCGATTGTTGCTGCTTTTGCTGGTTCATTGCTATTTATGACATTACTGTCAAAACTCAAATTTACCGATACGATTTTTGTACCGCTAGTCGGTATTATGTTTGGCAATATTATTAGTTCGATCACTGCTTTTATCGCTTATCAACAAGATCTGTTACAAAATTTATCTGCGTGGCTGCAAGGGGATTTTTCATTGATTATGAGTGGTCGCTATGAAATGTTGTATATCAGTATTCCCACTTTGTTGCTGGCTTATATTTTTGCCCAACGTTTTTCTATTGTAGGAATGGGGGAAGAATTTGCGACTAATCTAGGTTTGAATTATAAGCAAGTGCTTTATCTAGGTTTAGCGATAGTATCTATTGTTTCTGCGATTGTTATTGTCACCGTAGGTGTTATTCCATTTTTAGGTTTAATCGTACCTAATATTGTTACGCTTTATTTAGGAGATAATCTGCGTAAAACGCTCTCACATACGGCGATTCTCGGCGCAATTTTTGTCTTATGTTGCGATATTTTAGGGCGTGTCATTATCTATCCATATGAAATTTCTATTAATGCGGTAGTTGGTGTTTTTGGCAGCGCAATTTTCCTCTATTTATTATTTCAAAGGTATCGTAATGCGTAGTCTGTTTTCGTGTAAGTTGAAATTGGCATTACTGTTACTAATCGTATTAATGGTGAGTGCTTTTTATCTGTTTTATCAATTACCGTCACGTTGGGAATATGCTCTAACGCATCGAGCTTTGTCGTTAGTAGCAATTATTGCCACTGGTACTGCTATTGCTTTGGCAACAATGTTATTTCAGCCGTTGGTGAATAACCGAATTTTGACACCAAGTATCTTAGGATTAGATTCTCTCTATCTATTTATCCAAACAGCGATCATTTTTAGTTCAGGTTCAGCAGCATTATTGGCGATCGATTCGATTGGTCTATTTTTCCTTTCTACGATGGTAATGCTTGCGTTTGCGCTGTTGTTGTATCGTTTGTTATTTCAACAAGAACAGCAAAATATGTTCTTCTTATTATTGGTAGGGATTGTCTTCGGTACTTTGTTCCAAAGTATGACCACTTTTATGGAAGTGTTAATTGATCCAAATGAGTTTCAAATTACGCAAGATATTGGCTTCGCCAGTTTTAATCGCATTAACACCAATATTTTATGGATTGCCACTGCCATTATTGGCGTGACAACTTTATTTAGTTTGCGTTATGTGCGAGTGTTGGATGTATTAGCGTTAGGGCGTGATCAAGCGATTAATTTAGGGGTGAATTATCAACGAGTAACTAAACAACTACTGATTGTTATCACCATTTTAGTATCAATCGCAACAGCGTTGGTTGGACCTATTACCTTTTTAGGATTGTTGGTGATGAATATTACTTTTGAATTTATGCCATGTCATCAACATAAGTGGTTAATTCCGACCGCTATTTTAATTGCCATTATCACTTTGGTTCTGGGGCAATTTATTGTGGCGCAAATTCTGACATTTAAAACAACATTAAGTATTTTGGTGAATTTTATTGGTGGGGTGTATTTCATTTATTTATTACTTAGGACAAATAAAGCATGGCAATAGAACTGAAAAATATTAGTAAATCTTTTGGACAGCAAGTGGTAGTAGATGATGTGTCATTGACTATTCCGCAAGGAAAAATTACCGCATTTATTGGGCCGAATGGGGCAGGGAAAAGTACTTTATTGGCGATTGTGAGCCGTTTGTTACAAGCGGATCAAGGTGAAGTGATTTTAAATGGTGTGCCGCTACAACAACAAACTAGCGAAAATATTGCACGTCAGTTAGCGATTTTAAAGCAAAGCAATCATGTCCATTTACGTTTAACAGTTGAAGAATTAGTGGCTTTTGGACGTTTTCCTTATAGTAAAGGGCGTTTAACAGCACAGGATCGAGAAGCGATAGCTCATGCTATTGATTATATGAATCTGACGGAATTGCAGCATAAATATATTCACACCTTGAGTGGTGGACAACGGCAACGTGCTTATATTGCGATGACCTTAGCCCAAGATACAGACTACATATTGCTTGATGAACCATTGAATAATTTGGATATGAAACATTCTGTGCAAATTATGAAAGTATTACGCAAGTTAGTAGAAAATCTTGGTAAAACAGTGGTGATCGTTATTCACGATATTAATTTTGCCTCTTGCTATGCGGATTATATTGTGGCGATGCAACAAGGCAGATTAGTTGCAGAGGGTGCAGTGGAGCAGATTATGCAAACGGACGTGTTAGCTGGTATTTACGATATGCACATTCCGATTCAACAAATTAATGGGCAGCGTATTGCCACCTATTTTCGTTAATTTTTTCGCTTATTTATTGATTAAGGAGAACATAAAATATGAAAAAAACAGTGAAATTGGCTGTAGGACTTTTAGGCTTAGTTGGGTTATTAGCAGGATTACCGAGCCAAGCGCAAGATATCACCGTAAAAACTTCGGTTGGTGAACAAACTATTCCGCAAGATGCGAAACGTATTGTGGTGTTGGATTATGGCGTTGCTGATACTTTGCGTGAGTTAGGTGCGGCAGATCGTATTGTTGGTATTCCAAAATCAACCGCATTACCTGCCTATTTAGAATCTTTTAAGGCAGATACTTTTGCTAATGTGGGTTCATTGCCAGAACCAGCGTTTGAAAAAATTAATGAATTGAAACCTGATTTGATTATTGCTTCTGGACGTCAGCAAAAAATGTTAGATCGTTTTAAAGAGATTGCACCAGTATTCTATTATCAAAATGATTTTAATGATTTTTATCCATCATTAGTCAATAACATTGATATTCTAGGTAAGATTGTTAATAAAGAAGCAGAAGCTAAACAAAGAATAGCTGATTTAGATAAGAAAATTAACGGGTTAGCTGAAGTCACTAAAGGTAAAACCGCGCTATTAGTGTTAGTGAATGAAAACAGAATCAGCGCATATGGCGATACTTCTCGTTATGGTTTGGTTTATCAAAAATTTGGTTTTACACCAGCAGATAAAAATATTAAATCTTCTACTCATGGCATGAGTGTTGGTTTTGAATATGTGCTAGAGAAAAATCCAGATTATTTATTAGTAGTAGATCGTACAGCGGCGATTACTGATAAAAAAGGTAATGCGCAAGTAGTATTAAATAATGATTTAATTAAGAAAACCAAAGCTTATCAACAAAAACATATTGTTTATTTAGATGCAGCAAATTGGTATTTAGCATTTGGTGGTTTAAAAGCAACTGAAAATATGATTACTGAATTGGAAAGTGCAGTTAAATAATTTAGTTTTTATTGATAAAATAGCGGCATATTTAGTGATAAATAGCCGCTATTTTTTTAGAAAATTTTCTAAATTAGGAAAAAATTTGTCTTTTTCTTTTATCTCCATTTCTTTGTTACATTACTAATGTAACGTCATTCAAAGTTTAACAATTTTGCAAACTTTTAAATTTTTAGTTATAAAAAAATTATTTAATTTTTAATTGGTTATAGTTTAAGAAAACGTTTTTTCTTCATTTTTATCAACAGTTACATTTTCCTAACATTCAAAAGTTAATTTCATAACAAAAGCAATTAATTTCGTAATATTACGAAAAAATTAACGATATTTTCTTGTATTTTAAAAAATAATGTATATATTGAGCCAGCTTTTAAAGTGAATGAATGTTTATATTGTATTTAATTGATAAAGGAAATCTTGGCATGAAATTTTTTAAATTAATGATGTTGGCAGTAGCTATTACTTTTAATTTAGTCGCATGTGGTTCGGGCGGTTCAGGTGGTGGTTCTACAACAACTACGACAACAACAGAAACACCATCAACAGGAATCAAGGTAAATAAGATTGCAGCGTTAGCAGATGATGCAAAACAAGGAATTAGTAAACAGGCTCAGCAACAAGCTCAACAACAAAATCAGCAACAAACTAATGAAGTTGAGCATAGTTTAAATAATGATGGTAGTATCAGCTATGCCGATTATGGTTATATTGAAAAAACGGTAAATAATCAGAAGGCATATGAATATTTTTACAATGTAAAAGATGATGTAATCTTAAAAGATCTAGGTTCTAAACTTATTAGTGCTACTTATAAAGGAAATGCTTATATGAGAGATTTAGGTAGTCCAAACCAAATGCAAGGAACTTTAAGCTTGCATATTGAGGAAAATATGGTATCAGGCGTAATTGATTTTGGTGGAGATAATTTTATTAATCTGGATAAAACTTCATTAACTAATGAAGGATATAAAGGAACAATTATTACCAAAGAGGATGGGGAGTTAGGTAAAACTTCTGGTACTTATCAAGGTATTTTAGTCGGTGGTGAAACAAAAACAGACATGACATTTGGTAAATTTGAAGTGGAAAAAGATGGAAAAAAAGTTGCTGATGGTCTTTTTAATGGTACAGTTTATGTGCCATCTGAACCACGCTAACCTCAATTCTAAACAAGCCCATTATAATTAATGGGCTCAGACTGATGACAAACCTAAATTTTGTCACAAATTTCCATAAAATAGCTTTGGGTTCCCTCTCACTCTTGCCCGAATGCAAATAAGATTTTCAGGCAAAAAAA
>NZ_JTJL01000079.1 GCF_001678495.1 Gallibacterium salpingitidis | reverse complement strand
GGGACCCAAAGTTATTTTATAGAAGTTTTTGACAAAATTTAGGTTTGTCAACGGTCTGAAACGGCACCACGAAGTGCCGTTTTTTATCGAAGATTATTCAGTAATTAATTGCTCATTTGCCCAAAGTTCAGCAAAGTTTTCACGTCGTTTGATTAAATGTGCTTTATCACCATCAACCAAAACTTCGGCAGCTTTTGGATGGGAATTGTAGTTTGATGCCATACTTGCACCATAAGCACCAGCAGAACGTTGTGCTAATAAATCACCTTCGGCAATGGCTAATTGGCGCCCTTTGCCTAAGAAATCGGATGTTTCACAAATCGGTCCAACGACATCATAAGTACGAGTTTCACGTTCGAGGGTGCGATCCACTTCAATAATTTCCATATAAGCTTGATATAGTGCTGGACGAATCATATCGTTCATTCCTGCATCAACGATTGCAAAATTAAAATCTTCGTTAGATTTTAAATATTCAACTTTGGTCACCAAAATGCCTGCATTAGCGCTAATCGCTCGTCCTGGTTCTAAAATAATTTCCAGTTCAGGATAATCAGTAAATTTCGCTAATAAAGCGCTAGCGTATTCGGTTGGATGAGGTGGGGTTTCATCACTGTAACGTACTCCTAAACCACCACCTAAATCTAAATGGTGTAACTCAATGCCATCTTGGCGTAATTGTTCTAATAACACCAATAAACGATCGGCAGAATCAAGGAATGGTTTTAATTCAGTTAGTTGCGAACCGATATGGCAATCCATACCAACAATTTGGATATTGGAGAGTTCTTTTGCTAAGCGATAAACTTCTCTAGCCCGAGTTACGCTAACACCAAATTTATTTTTCTTTAAACCAGTAGAGATATAGGGATGTGTTTTTGCATCAACGTCTGGATTTACTCGTAAAGAAATCGGGGCTTGTTTATTCAGTTGTTGGGCAACTTGGTTAATTCGTAATAGTTCAGCTTCTGATTCGACATTAAAACAGCGAATGCCTACTTCTAATGCACGCGCAATTTCTGTATGCGATTTAGCAACGCCAGAGAAAACAATTTTATTAGCATCACCGCCTGCAGCTAAAACACGCTCTAATTCACCTTGTGAAACAATATCAAAACCTGAACCTAATTTAGCTAATAGGTTTAATAAAGCGATATTAGGGTTAGATTTAACGGCAAAACAGATAAGATGTGGGTGACCTGCGAGAGCTGAGTCGAAAGCGTGCCAATGACGTTCTAAAGTGGCACGAGAATAGATATAAAGTGGAGTACCGAATTGTTGTGCAAGCTGACTGACAGACACTTCCTCTGCCATTAATTGATTATTTTTATAATTAAAATAGTCCATAAACTACTGCCTAAAGTAAAAATTATTTGGTTGTGTTTTCTTGTTGTACTGGTTGATCTTTTGCTGGTTGATATAAAGGTCCTTTGACACCACAAGCTGTTAGACTTAAACAAAAACAGCTTATTATGATAGTCATCATTATTTTTTTCATCACTTTCCTCCTTATTTGATAGGTATTCTTTTTACCATTAATTTATGCTTTGTGCTATCTCTAAGAAGGGAAAATCTCTATAATGACCATCTATTTTTTGAGGAGCAGGTTATGAATAACGCAGAATATCATCAAGCTGTGGAACAGACTTGGCAGCAAGTTGAAGAACAGTTGGAAGAACAGGATTGCGATGTTGATTGCGACACTCAAGGATCGGTGTTTACGATCACTTTTGCGGATCGCAGCCAGATCGTCATTAATAAACAAGAACCGCTGCAAGAATTATGGTTAGCCAGTAAATTAGGCGGTTATCATTTCAAATATCAGCAAGGGCAATGGCTAAATGCAGAAGGGAAAAATTTTTGGCAGTATTTGACTGATGCTTGTATTGCTCATGGTGAAGAGGTTGAATTTACTTAATAAATAAAGGGAATAACGATGCGTTTCACTTATCATCTTTTAGCATTTTCAACATTATTAGCGTTACCAACGGCGATGGCGAGTGTGTTGCCATACGAAAGCCGTACTGCACTGTTATTACAAGCAGCGCCGGATAATTTTGTTGGCTTAAAACCTTACGAACAAAACTATTTAATGGAAACCTATTCCAATCGTAATTTTAATTACCCTGAAAATATGAAACATGATGAAGTGAAGTTTCAAATCAGTGTTGCATTACCGCTTTGGAAAGGAATTTTAGGCAAAAATTCAGTACTCGCTGGTGCTTATACTCAGCGTTCATGGTTTCAATTAAGTAATCGTGATCAATCTTCACCATTCAGAGAAAGTAATTATCAGCCACAACTCTTTTTAGCCTGGGCGACTAATTATGATCTCTTTTGGGGTTGGAAATTAGCAGATGTAGAAACTGGGGTAGTGCATCTTTCTAATGGTCGTAACGATCAACAAGGAAAATCACGCAGTTGGAATCGTTTATATTTGCGTGCCGCCTTTACTAAAGATGATTGGCTCGTGGAATTGAAACCTTATTGGCGTATTCCTGAAAAAGCTTCAAGTGATGATAACCCAGATATTGTTGATTATTATGGTTATGGCGATGTTAGTGTCGGATATCGTTTCGGCGATCATATTGTGAAAACGACAGCACGTTACAATACCGCGACTAATAAAGGCGGAATGGAAGTTTCTTGGAGTTACCCAATCGCTAAGTATGTACGCCTTTATACCCAGTATTATCATGGATATGGTGAATCATTAATTGACTATAATCGTTCGATTGACCGCATTGGGATAGGTATTAGTTTAAACAATGTGTTCTAATCCTGATAATAAGGCGAATGGTGAACAAAACGATTCGCCTTATTTAACTCAAGCCAAAGCAGTGTTGCAGAATGTCTTTGGTTATCAACAATTCCGTCAAGGACAATCACAGATCATTGAAGCGACGCTCAATGGGCAGAGTAGTTTTGTCCTAATGGCAACGGGCGGCGGCAAATCTTTGTGTTATCAAATTCCAGCATTATGTTTTTCAGGATTGACGGTGGTGATCTCGCCTTTAATTGCCTTAATGCAAGATCAAGTCGATCAGTTGTTAGCTAATGGTGTCGCGGCTGCCTATTTAAATTCTAGTCAGACTCTAGAACAACAAAAGGAAACTGAGCAACAAGCGCTTTCAGGCAAATTAAAATTGTTGTATATCTCGCCTGAAAGAGTAATGACCAGTGCATTTTTCTATTTTATTCAGCAGTGTCAGGTCAGTTTAATTGTTATTGATGAAGCACATTGTATTTCGCAATGGGGACATGATTTTCGCCCTGAGTATGCACGCTTAAGTAATTTAACAAGAGTCTTTCCGAATGTACCGATTATGGCGCTGACGGCAACGGCAGATCAAATTACCCGCAAAGATATTTTAGCGCTATTAAATTTACAAAATCCGTTTGTCTATATTGGTAGTTTTGATCGTCCCAATATTCGCTATACGGTGGTGGAAAAATTTAAACCACAAGATCAATTAGTGAAATTTGTAAAAGCACAAAAAGGTCGTAGCGGTATTGTTTATGCTAATAGCCGTAGTAAAGTGGAACGACTGGCTGAATTATTGCAACGCAATGGCATTGCAGCAAAAGCTTATCATGCAGGATTTAGTAATGAACTAAGAGAACAAGTACAACGCGATTTTCAACGTGATAATGTACAAGTTGTTGTCGCTACTATTGCTTTTGGAATGGGAATTAATAAACCGAATATCCGTTTTGTATTGCATTATGATTTACCGCGTAGCATCGAATCTTATTATCAAGAAACAGGACGAGCAGGGCGCGATGATTTACCTGCAGAAGCCGTTTTATTTTATGATCAGCAAGATTATTTATGGCTGAATAAATTATTACAAGAAAAGCCTGATTCTGCACAAAAGATGATTGAACAACATAAATTGCAGGCAATGGGAGAATTTGCCGAAGCGCAAACTTGCCGTCGTTTAGTGTTGTTGAATTATTTTTCTGAACACCGTATCGAACCTTGCCATAACTGCGATATTTGTTTAAATCCACCACAAAAATATGATGGTTTGATTGATGCACAAAAAATTGTTTCTACCGTTTATCGCACTGGGCAGCGTTTTAGTAGTTACTATGTGATGGCGGTATTACGCGGCGTCAGCAATCAAAAAATTCAAGAATTACAACACGATAAATTATCAGTATTTGGTATCGGCAAGGATCAGCCACAAGAATATTGGCACAGCGTTATTCGCCAATTAATTCATCTTGGTTTTTTAACGCAAAATATTACTAATTATTCAGCATTGCAGTTAACTGAAGCCGCACGAGCAATTGTGCGTGGTGAAATTGCCTTACCATTAGCTTTACCACGTCAAAATTTATCAATGATTAATCAACATCATCAACACAGCGGCACCAATCGTGCATTGTTTGAGCAACTACGCAAATTGCGCAAACAATTGGCGGATCGCGATAATATCCCACCTTATGCCGTTTTCAATGACGCTACCCTAGAAGAAATGACTCGCAAAACTCCAACCACTTTATCAGAAATGTTGGCAATTAATGGTGTTGGCTATAAAAAATTGGAACGCTATGCCCAACCGTTTTTACAGGTGATTGAAGGGTATCAAAGACATCTTTAGTTTAGCTGTTGAAATGCACATTATTTTTACATTTGTTTTTATCCTATTTTAGTCCTCATCTTACTTTACACTCCATTTGTCATTAATTTTGTCTTTTTATTACAAGTTTGTGTGATTTGAATCACAAATTTTATAAAAAAATAGAGTGTTTGATAAATATTGTGAGTCCTATCACAAATTATAAAATTTTTTTTTATTAATATGTCTTAACAAAAGTTAATAGCGTGAACATTTGTTCAATTAAGGTTGGATTAAACAACATTAGCACATATAAGAGGGAAATTATGCAAAAACCAACAATTGCTTTAGTTCTAGGGGATCCTGCAGGTATTGGTCCTGAGTTAGTTGCAAAATTATTAGCTCAAGAAGAACAAAGGAAGAAAGCCAATGTTTTGATTATTGCGGATAAAGATGAACTACATAAAGGGATGAATATTGCACAGCAACAATTCTCTTATGATGAAATCACAGAAGCAGATTTACCTTCATATTCTTATAAAACTGGGGTACCGGCTTTAATTTCATATAAATGTTCGAATCAACAACCATTTGAATATGGTAAAGCCACTAAACAAAGTGGCATGTATATTTTAGAAACATTGAAAAAAGCGGTTGAATATGCTCAAGCAGGATACGCTCAATCAATCTGTTTTGCGCCATTAAATAAACAAGCAATGCATTTAGGTGGCTTGAAATATCGTGATGAGTTGCATTGGTTCGCAGAACAAACAGATTTTCATGGCTTTGTATGTGAATTAAATGTTGTTGATGATATCTGGGCAAGCCGAGTGACATCTCATATTCCATTCAAAGATATTGTTTCTAATTTATCTGTACAAAGTGTTGTTGATTGTATCTGTTTATTAAATCAATCACTCATTCGTGCAGGTGTTACTCATCCAAAAATTGCTGTACAAGCTTTAAATCCTCATGGTGGAGAAGGTGGGGTGTTCGGTGATGAAGAAATTACCATTATTAAACCAGCTATCGAACAAGCTCGTCAGGAATATGGAATCGAATTATGTGGTCCTTTCCCAAGTGATACCACTATGCATGAAGTCAAACGTTTAAATATCAATGGTGTGGTATCTATGTATCACGATCAATTTTCTACTGCACTTAAGCTACTCGGCTTTGAACGTGGCGTAACAGTTCAAGGTGGTATTCCTATTCCGATTGCTACTGCTAATCATGGTACAGCATATGACTTACATGGCAAGAATGTTGCTGTCCCAACTGCATTTGAAGCAGCTTTCAATATTGCAGTACGTATGGGTAAAGGTGTACTTGAATCAGAATAAGACAATTTGGAGACATATTATGGCGAGAAAACCAAAAAAATTACTCAATAATCCTAATGCAGTTCCATCAGAACAGTTAGAAGGATTGCTTTACGCTTGCCGCGGTAAGTTATTGAAAGTGGATGGTTATAGTGGAGTATATAGAAATGATATCCGTAATGATCAGGTTGTAGTTGTTACTGGCGGTGGTAGCGGACATGAGCCTATGTTTGCAGGTTATGTGGGCAAGGGTTTAGCAGATGCAGCTGCCTTAGGTGAAATTTTTGCATCTCCATCACCTGACATCATTATTGAAACCACAAAAGCAGCGGAAAAAGGCAAAGGTGTATTGTTCGTCTATGGTAATTATGCTGGCGATAATATGAACTTTGATATTGCGGCAGAACTATTAGAAGAAGATGGTATTCAAGTCAAAACTGTACGCGTAACAGATGATATCTCTGCAGCACCAATTTCTAAAATGAGTGATAGACGTGGTGTTGCGGGAGATATGTATGTGTTAAAGATTGCAGGAGCCGCAGTTGAATCTGGTTACGATCTTGAACAAGTTTATGAAGCTACTAAAAAAGCTAACTTTAATACTAGAACAATAGGAGTAGCTTTAGGTGCTTGTTCTATTCCTCAAACAGGAAAATTCAACTTTGAATTAGCAGATGATGAATTAGAACTTGGCATGGGAATCCATGGTGAGCCTGGTGTTAGAAGACAAAAAATGACCACTGCTGATGAAATTAATGGTGAGATGGTTGATCGTTTATGTGATGACATTGAATTACAAAGCGGAGATAAAGTTTGTGTAACCATCAATAATCTAGGCGGTTCAACTTATACCGAACTATTAATTGCTTATCGAAAAGTTTATCAAGAATTAACCGCACGAAATATTCAAATTCATGATGTGTTAATTGGTCCTTATTGTACATCTCAAGAAATGGCTGGTTATTCAATCACCATCTTCCGTTTGGATGATGAATTACAAAAATTGTATGACATGCCTTGTGACAGTTTTGCTTGGAGAAAATGAAATGAATTTAACAGAAACAATAGAAATGCTTTTATATACAGCTGAAAAAATGGTTAGCAGTGAACCAATGTTGACGGAGTTAGATTTAAAAATTGGTGATGGCGATCATGGATTAGGTATGCAACGTGGCTTTGCAGCTGTGCGTGATTTTCTCACGAGCGATGCTTTTTCACCTAAAGACGTTGGTGAGTTATTTTTAACGGCTGGTACTAAGATGATGTCGAGTATGGGCGGAGCTTCCGGTGCAATATTCGGTACTTTATTTAGAGCTGGTGGAAAGGCGATCGCTGGTCAACAAACCTTTGATAGCGCTGTACTTTCACAATTCTTAGTTGCTGGATCTGCTGCTGTTTTTGCTAGAGGTGGAGCAAAACCTGGTGACAAAACAATGATTGATGCCTTAGTAGCAGCAGAAAAACAGTCAGAAAAGGTGACCAACGAGGACTTAAGAAGTGCGTTATTAAGTGTAGCAAAAGCCGCTGAACAGGGTGCTGAAAATACCCGTAATCAAGTTGCTGTTTTTGGTCGTGCCAAGAGTTTAGGTGAGCGTTCATTGGGTCACGTTGATCCGGGCGCAGTATCTATGTCTTTGATTCTTAAATATATGTCGGATTTTGTTAATAGATAACATGATGTATTAGTTTGAATTTTTTTTAAATCTTAATTTTAAATATACCTTGTGTATAAGGAGAAATGCCATGATAGAACAGAAAGCATCAAATGTTCGTTGGATTGTTTTTGGAATAATCTTTTTATTAGTAGTAGTGAATTTGATAGATAGAATTTCATTATCTATTGCAATTCCAACAATTGCCAAAGAGTTTGATTTATCTCCGACAATGCAAGGTGTTATTTTAAGTAGTTTCTTTTGGGCTTATGCCTTATTACAAATTCCTGGAGGTTGGTTAGTTGATAAATATGGCCCACGTAAGATGATTACAGGATCTACTTTATTGTGGGGGATATTTCAAACTCTAGCGGCATTTTCTACAGGTGGGATTTCACTATTATTCTCGCGTTTTATGCTAGGAGCAGGTGAAGCCCCATTATTTCCAGCAGGGGGTAAGTTGAATGCAACATGGTTATCATCCAAAGAGCGTGGCCGTGGTGCAGTTATTATGGACTGTGGAGGCCCTTTAGGAGCTGCTTTAGGTGGGATTATTATTGCATATATGATTGCAATTTTAGGTTCTTGGAGACTTGTATTTGGCATCATTGGTGTGCTTACTGTTTTGCTTGGAATTGTGACTTGGAAGTATTTGCGAGATAACCCACAAGAACATAAAAGTGTCAATGAAAAAGAATTACATATCATCCTTGAAGAGAAAAATAATGAGCAAGAGGAAGCTAATTCAGTTAATGAATCTACTGCTACTGGTTTGGGAATAGCTATACGTTCTCTTGTTGCTATTTTATTTGGTAGAGCTGCATGGGCAATGATGTTTTTTGGATTGCTAACATGGGGGCCTAGCTATTTAGCACAAGCTAGAGGATTTGATATCAAAGGTGTAGGAAATGCAACATTCATTATTTTTCTTTGTGGATCTATTGGTTCGCTTTGTGGTGGATTTTTTTCAGATTCACTTATTAAACGAGGTATCCCACAACGTTTAGCAGTGAAGGGAGTATTAATGGTTTCCGGCCTCAGTACTTTAATTGCCTTCTCTTGCTTACCTAGTATGAATGATCCCGTAATTGCAATTATCACATTATCTATTGCCGCATTTTTCTTAATGTGGGGAAGTCTTTATTGGAGTTTCCCAGCATTATTGGCACCAAAAAATAAAGTAGGACTTATAGGCGGCATTATGAATATGGCTGGAAGTATTGGCGGTATTACAGTTCCTATTTTAGTGGGCTATATCTTACAAATGTCTAATGATTATAACAATGTTTTAGTTTTCTTTGCTGGATGTTCAGTGGTCTATATTTTAGGTACGTTAGCTATTCAATTAAGTAAAAACAATAAATAAAAGGAGACAAAAATTATGGAAATTCAACTATATAACGGTCCAATGATTGATGCTCATCAACATTTTTGGCAACCGCAAATTAATCCACATCCTTGGTTAGCTCCAGGTGTATTAATTCCATTTAGATATGGTGATTATACTGCGATTAAAAGAGAGTATTTACCACCAGATTATTTGAGAGATGCAACTTCTAAGCATAATGTTGTTGCAACAGTATATATTGATGCGGAATGGGATCCGAAAGATCCAATAGGAGAAACACAATATATTCATACTGTTGCAGATAAATTCAATATGCCAAATGCAGTGGTTGCACAAGCATGGTTACATCATGATGACATATCAGAAGTGTTGAAAAAACAATCTGCTTTCCCTTTAGTAAGAAGTGTTCGCCATAAACCAGCTGGGGCATTATCTCCGGAGGAGGCCAAGAATGGAGTTCGTACTTTAATGAGTGATGATAAATGGCGTCAAGGGTATGTGCTATTGTCAAAATTCAATTTAAATTTTGATTTACAAACACCATGGTGGAACTTACATGAGGCTAAGCAATTAGCACAAGACTTTCCAGAAACATTAATTATTTTAAATCATACAGGATTGCCATCAGATCGTTCACAAGAAGGTTTGAATGCTTGGCATAAATCAATGGAACAATTATCAGATGTACCAAATGTTGTTGTGAAAATTTCAGGAATTGGACTACCGAATAAAAAATGGAGTATTGATGATAATAAATGGATTATTCAAGAAACAGTAGAAATTTTTGGTGTAGAACGTTGTATGTTTGCAAGTAATTTTCCTGTGGATAGTTTATGTGGAAGTCTTGACACAATATTCACAGGATTTAAAGAGGCTGTAAAACATTATAGTTATGAGGATCAGAAGAAATTATTTTTCTCGAATGCTAAGAAATTTTATCGAATTTTGATCTAAATATATAAAGTGGTGAGGTGAATATGAATAATCATTTTAAATTAGCTGTTAATACCTCTATTTATGATGGGTATGATTTAGAAACAGTATTTTCTTCTATTAAAAAATGTGGATTTGATTATTTTGAATTAGCTTATAACCAAGGTTATGTTGGTAATTTAAATCAAGATCTATTTAGTGAAGAAAATGCTAAATATGTTAATAGCCTTAAACATAAATATAATTTAGATACCTTCGCGTTGGGTTGTACGATGGATCTATCAACAGATAATTTATTTGATATTTTTTCTCCTCGCCTAAAATTTGCCAATTTAATTGGTGCTAAGTATATCAATGTATGCACGACAAAATTAGAAAATAAATCTAAGTTAATCGATAACTTAAAATCATTAAAACCTTTACTAGAAAAAAATAACTGTGTTCTCTGCATAGAAAATGCTGGAGACTATAATTTTAATGCTTTTGTAGATTTGAATGATGCTCTTGAAATATTAAATCAATTAGATCGTAAATTTTACGCTATAAATTTCGACCCAGGTAATATGGTGACTTATGACAAAACATTAAATGTAATAGAACAATCTTTAATGTCGATAAAATATTGTCAACATTTTCATATTAAAGATGTAATTGTAGAGGATAATAAATTTAAATTTTTACCAATAGGTGATGGGATTATTGATTACCATAAGATAGTGAAAGAATTAAAGAATAATAATATTGGTTGTAGTTTGGAAATTCCATTGAGAATATATAGAGAATTAGATTCAACACCGAAGAGACTTTCTAATAAAGTGGATATTGATTTAATTGAGTCAACATTAATTAAATCAAGGGAATATATTAGTAATATTATTTTTGAAAAATAAGGATAAATAATGGATTACAAAGAAGTTGATTTATTAACAGAAATTGCAATTGCTTATTATGAACATGAATTAACTCAAGAAGAAATTGCTAATAAATTTAATATTTCCAGGATTAAAGTTGGGAGATTATTGAAAAAAGCAAGAGAAGAAGGTGTTGTTGAAATTAATGTGAAATATCACCCAATTTTTACCTCTCAATTAGAAAAAAGATTGATTGATGAATTTGGTATTCAAAGAGCACTGATTGCAATTGATGCGCAGAATGAAGCCGAGCAAAGACGGCAGGTGGCAGCTTTAGTGAGTTCATATTTATCACATACTTTAAAAGATGGTATGACCATTGCTGTAGGACAAGGCCGTAATGTGGCATCGGTGGGAGAACATGTAGGCATTTTCCCTGCAAAATCTTGCAAGTTTATTTGTGGCATTGGTGGTGTTCAGCGGAATGGTGAACCTGTAGATGCTGATCATACATGTAGAAATTTAGCAAGAAATTTTAGTGGCATAAATGAGACTTTATATGCACCAGCATACCTTGAGAATAAAGAGTTTAGAGACGTATTTATGAAAAATGGCGTCATTAAAGAGACTCTAGATAGAGCTAGAAAAGCTGATATCGCGTTAGTTGGTATTGGTGACATGAATGAAAACAGTTACATGGTGCAATTGGGTTGGTTTACCCCACAAGAAGTAACAGAAGCAAAAATGAATTTAGGTGTGATTGGTGATATTGCTGGTTATGGCTTTTTCAATTTACAAGGTGAGCCGGTAGAAACAGTGATGAGTAATAGAGTTATTGGATTAAGTCTCGAAGATTTAAGAGCAATACCTTGTGTTATTGGTATTGCATCTGAAAGCAGTAAGGCAATGGCTATATTAGGTGCATTGAGGACGGGCATTATCAATATCATTGCAACGACTGCAAGCAACGTAAATACCATTCTAAATTTAACGAAAATGTAATTATTTTAGGAGAATTTCATATGAAAATTGCGATTGGCTGTGATGAAGCAGCATATAACTTAAAAGTTGAATTAATGAAATACCTAGATACGTTGGGTATTGAATATGATGATTTTGGTGCTAAAGAAGGGGATGTTGTTTTATATCCTGATGTTGCAGAAGCAGTAGCTTCGGCAGTTGCTGAAGGAAAATATGAACGTGCCATTCTAACCTGTGGTACTGGTATTGGTATGTGTATTACAGCCAATAAAATCCCAGGTGTTAGAGCAGCAGTATGTCACGATGTTTTCTCAGCAGAAAGAGCTAGAAAGAGTAACAACGCACAAATTATTTGTTTTGGTGAACGAGTAATTGGTGTTGAGTTAGCTAAATCAATATTAAAAACGTGGTTGGACTGTGACTTTGCTGGAGGTGGTTCTACACCTAAAGTTGCTAAGATCAATGAAATTGATCAGAAATATCATAGATGCTGATATTTCACTGAAAATACTTAAATATTCATTTAATAACACACAGGTGAGGGTGTACTTATGAAAAAACTTAATTTTATTTCAGCAACAGTATTGTCAGTAATTTGTTCTTCAAGTGTTTTTGCAGCAGGAACATACGAATTGGCGTTAAGTCACTATGGTTCGCCAACGGATACCGTAACTAAAGCAACAGAATTCATGGCGAAAAGAGTTAATGAATTATCTAAAGGACGAATTACTATCAAGTTACATCCAAATAGTGAGTTAGGTGCTTCAGGTACTCAGATTGACGGTACCAGAATGGGAACAATCGATATTGTTGTAGTAGGAAACCCTTATTACACCACTTTTAATGAACAACTCAATTTATTAGATTTACCATTTCTCTTTAGAGATGAAGAACACGTAGAAAAAGTTATAAATAGTGAAGTCGGTGAGAAACTTTTAGCATCTCTCGAACAATATGGATTAAAAGGTTTAGCATTTTATGAAATTGGCTTTAGAGATATTACCAATAATAAAAGACAAGTTAAATCTGTAAAAGATCTATCACACCTCAAATTAAGAACAACTCCAAATCCAGCTCATATTGCAGCATTTAAAGAATGGGGAGCAAATCCAACACCAATGCCATTTAATGAAGTTTATTTTTCATTAAAAACTGGGGTAATTGATGGTCAAGAAAACCCAATTCACCATATTTACAATAATAATCTGCAAGAAGTACAAAAATATTTATCTCTAACTCACCATGCTTATACTGCAGCGCCAATGGCGATGAATCTAGATCGTTTTAATTCATTAGATAAAGAGGATCAAGAAATATTGTTAAAAGCAGCAAAAGAAGGTGCTGATTTAGAAAAACAATTAAATGTTGAAGAGAATAAAGTTTATCTTGAAAAGTTAAAACAACAAGGTATGCAAGTTGAAGAATCTCCTGATGTTGCTTCTTTCCAAGCTGGAGCTAAGAAAGCATGGGATGACTATGCTAAGAAATTTGGTGATAAAGAAATTAAGAAAATTTCTGAAACTAAATAATATGTAATTTTGATCTTTACCTATATAAGGAGGAAGAGACATTATGATTGAGAAATATGAGAATTTTATTAATAAGACATTTTTATCTTTAGGGTGTCTCTTTTTTCTTATTCTGGTTGTAATGACTTTCGTTCAGGTAATTACTAGATATGTTATTAATATTTCTTTCCCTTGGGCAGAAGAATTTTTAAGGTTCTGTTATACCTATATGATTTTGTTTGGAATATTAACAACAACACAAATACAAGTTCCTTTATTAAGAATAATCATATTTGAAAGATTTAAATATGGATGGTTATTGTCATCGGCATTATATATTGTCATGTTGATTTCATTAGCTTTATTAATTAAAGGTGGGATTAAATTATATGGTATGAATCTGAATAGTTATTATTCTGCATTCAAAATTTCAATTTCTTGGGTTTATGTACCATTTATTTTATGTTTATCTCTTGAAATTGTCAGAATTGTTATTGCTTTTATATCATTAGCAAGAACTAAAGTAGTGGGGGAATTATAATGTCATTTATTGTTTTATTGGGCGTTATGTTTATTTTAACCGTCCTCGGATTACCATTATTTTATAGTATTATTTTCTCCTCGATTGTTACATTATTCTTATATTTACCTTATGTGCCAGTGACCATTGTTGCTCAACAAGTAATGCAAGGAATTGATACCAATGCTTTACAAGCATTAGCTTTCTTTTTCTTAGCTGGTGAGTTGATGAGCGTTGGTGGAATTACAACACGTATTATTCGTTTTGTGACATCATTTATTGGACGTTGGAAAGGTTCACTAGCGTATATTAATATTTTTTCTAGTTTATTTTTTGGATCTATTAGTGGATCAGCGGTTGCTTCAACGGCTGCAATTGGTAGTTCGTTGATTCCTGAGATGAAGAAGAATAATTATCCAGCACCTTTTGCTGCTGCTTTAACACAATCAGCATCAATTATTGGACCAATTATTCCCCCAAGTGTACCGATGATAGTATTTGCTGCATTGGCTGGTGCAGGTGTTTCTGTTGGAAAAATGTTTTTATCCGGCGTCATACCAGGGTTGTTAATTGCACTTACACTGATATTGGTTACTTTTGTGATTTCTAAAGCTAAAGGATTTGGTAATCAAGCAACCTCTTTTAGTTGGAAGGAAGTTAAAGAGAGTTCAAAAGATGCTGTCTGGGCTCTATTTTGTCCAATTATCATTTTATATGGAATTATTTCTGGTATTTTCACCGCGACAGAAGCAGGTGCGGTATCTGTAGTATATGCTTATTTGGTCGGAACATTTATTTATAAAGAATTAAGTGTAGAAAGACTTAAAAAAGCGTTGATTTCATCTTTAAAGGGTACAATAACTGTAATGTTAATTGTTGGTGCGTCATCAATCTTTGCTTGGGTTATTGCAAGATTACAAATTAGTCATCAAGTCGCAAGTTATGTATCAGAAATTTGTTCATCTCCTTTGTCTGCATTAATTTTAATCAATGTAATTGTTCTCTTTATTGGAATGATTATGGACCCTACTGCAGCATTAACAATATTGGTTCCAGTATTTATGCCAATTATTAACCAATTTGGCATTTCACCTATTCACTTTGGTTTAGTCATTATTTTAAATTTGATGATAGGTTTAATAACACCTCCAGTTGGTTATTTAATATATTTATCTGCAAATATCGCTGAATGTGAACCAATAAAAGTATTAAAAAGCAGTGTTCCATATTTATTATCGTTATTAGGATTATTGGTAGTTTTAATATTGGTACCAGAATTCAGTACTTATTTACCAAGTGTATTCTTTGAATAAACAGGAGATTCATTATGGAAAAAGATTGGATTGATTTATCTATGCCTATCTCAAATAAACATGTGCGTTGGAAAACAGTTATTGAGAAAAAAGGTAATTTTGATAATGGAGATTTATTTGAAGCCACACAAATACAAGTATCTTGTCATGCTTTTACTCATATGGACGCATTAAGTCATATTAATAAAGGTGGGTATAATATATTGGATATTAATCCGAGTACTTATATTGGTGAATTTTATATTTTAGATATTGCAGAATATATTACAGAAAACTTTGCTATTACTGCAGAAGTATTAAAAAGTGTTTGGCCAAAGAATAATCCAGATAAAGTTATTTTTAAAACACATTGGGATACTTTTTATAGTTATAACTCAAAAGAGTTTTGGACTAAATCACCATATTTAACTGATGATGCTGTAATATTTATGAAAAATAAGAATATTACTATTGTAGCATTCGATTTTCCTCAGGATTATCCAATTAGACTTTGGGTAGAAAATAAGATTGATAAACCATTAGAAAAACATACAACGCATTATCATTTATTATCTAAAGGAGTAACTCTAGTAGAGTATATTTGTAATACAAAAAGTATTACTAGTAATAAGGTATATGCTGTAATGGTGCCAATAGCTATTGAAAATGCTGATGGTTCTCCTTGTAGGGTATTAATAAAAAATATTAAGGAATAAATAAATGAAAAGTAAAATTTATTTTGGTACTAATCTTAAAATGTATAAAGGGAATAAAGATGTTATTCATTATTTGTCAAAATTAGGGGATTTATATCAAAAGGATGTTAAGTCTAATAATACAGAATTATTCGTAATACCATCATATACAACATTAAGTGATGCAACTCGATTAGTAAAAGATGAATTAAATAATTCAATTGTGATTGGTGCACAGAATATGTGTCATGCTGATTCTGGACAGTTTACCGGAGAAATATCGCCGTTAATGCTGAAGGAATTAGATGTTAAATTAGTCATGATAGGACATTCTGAACGACGTCATATTTTTAGAGAAACAGACGAAGAGGAAAATAAAAAAGTTCTTTCAGCATTAAAACATAAATTTATTACTTTGTTGTGTATTGGTGAAACATTGGAACAAAAAGAATTTGGTATTTCTGATGAAATTTTGCGATCACAGCTTAAGATCGGCTTAAATGGTGTTACTAAAGAACAAATATCTCTTGTTAGAGTGGCTTATGAACCTGTTTGGGCTATTGGAGAACATGGTATTCCAGCTTCTGCAGAATATGCAGAAGAAAAACATGCTGTTATTAAGCAATGTCTATATGAGATGTTTGGTAAAGAAGGATTAGATATTCCTGTTCTATATGGTGGAAGTGTTAATCCGGATAATGCAAATAAACTGATTAATAAAGAACATATTGATGGATTATTTGTTGGTAGAAGTGCTTGGAATGCAGAAAATTTTATTGATTTAATAAAAGATGCATTAAAGTCATTAGCTAATAATAAAGATGATAATAATGAATTTGGTGAAATTGCTACTAAATTGATTGAGTATTTAGGTGGTAAAAAGAATATTGTTGCTTTAACACATTGTGCAACAAGAATCAGAGTTGTATTAAATAATCCAGAAAATATAGATAAAAATAAAATAGAAAAATTAGAATTAGTAAAAGGTCTATTCTCTATTACTAATCAATATCAAATTATTTTTGGGAAGGATCTTGTAGATATTGTATATCAAAAAATGCAAGAACAACTTTGATAAAGAATTTTATAATTAATATTTAGGAGAAATAGAAATGGTAAATCAATTAGATGTCTTAAAAAAATTAACTGTGGTTGTAGCAGATACTGGTGATATCGAAGCAATCAAAAAATACCAACCACAAG
Organism: Gallibacterium salpingitidis; assembly: GCF_001678495.1. Lineage (GTDB taxonomy): Bacteria > Pseudomonadota > Gammaproteobacteria > Enterobacterales > Pasteurellaceae > Gallibacterium > Gallibacterium salpingitidis. The sequence continues at coordinate 96 of NZ_JTJL01000079.1, read as the reverse complement.
ATGCGACAACAAATCCATCACTTGTATTAAGCGCTTCCCAATTACCACAATATGCTTCATTAATCGACGAAGCGGTGGCTTATGCGAAAAGTAAAA
>NZ_JTJL01000078.1 GCF_001678495.1 Gallibacterium salpingitidis | reverse complement strand
AATTGACAGCTTTTTTTGCCTGAAAATCTTATTTGCATTCGGGCAAGAGTGAGAGGGAACCCAAAGCTATTTTATAGAAGTTCGTGACAAAATTTAGGTTCGTTAGCAGTCTGAGGGAGCTTAATCGCTCCCTTAATTTTATTGTTAATACTTTAGTTACAAATTACCTTAATCGCTAAACCGCCTTGTGATGTTTCACGATATTTAGCATTCATATCTTTACCTGTTTCATACATAGTTTCGATAACTTTATCCAGTGTGACACGAGGTTGTGTGTTACGACGTAACGCCATACGACTTGCGTTGATCGCTTTTACCGCAGCAATAGCGTTGCGCTCAATGCAAGGTACTTGCACTTGACCGCCAACAGGGTCACAGGTTAGCCCTAAATTGTGTTCCATCGCAATTTCGGCCGCCATACAAACTTGTTCTGGTGTGCCACCCATAATTTCAGTTAAGCCAGCAGCCGCCATTGAACAAGCAACACCAACTTCTCCTTGGCAACCTACTTCTGCACCAGAAATAGAGGCATTCATTTTATATAGAGAACCGATAGCACTAGTGGTTAATAGATAACAATCGCGTACTTCATCGGTGATCGGTGCAATAAATTTTTGGTAATAAGCCAATACCGCCGGCACAATCCCACAAGCGCCATTTGTCGGTGCGGTGACAACACGTCCGCCTGCCGCATTCTCTTCATTTACAGCTAGTGCATACATATTGATCCAATCGATTACTTTCATTGGGTCATTAGATAAGGAATTATTGGCTTCCAATAGACGGCGTAAACCAGCAGCACGACGAGCCACTTTTAATGGGCCAGGTAATAAACCGTCGGTATAAAGTCCATGATGGATACAATCTTGCATGGTTTGCCATACTTTAGTGAGATGAGTGTTTAACTCTTCTTTGCTATGTAAAGCAAGTTCATTACGTAAGATAATGCCAGAAATCGCCAAACCATTTTCACGACAATGATGAACTAAATCTGCAGCATTGTTATAAGGAAATGGTACTTGCTGATCACTAGTTTGTTGTTGATTAAAATGTGCTTCATCAACAATAAAACCACCACCGATTGAATAATAGGTTTCGCTGGCGATAAGCTGTTGATCATGGTATGCACTAATTTTCATACCATTTTCGTGTAATGGTAGAAAAGTTGAATGAAATTGCATGTCTTGGTAAAAATCAAATGCAATTTCGTGTTTTGCTAACGCTAGCGGAAAACGTTTTTGTTGTTTAAGTTGCTCAATAAAAACGGGAATATGATCAATATCAACGTTATCAGGTAAGTAGCCAGCTAAACCCATAATAATGGCAATATCAGTATTATGGCCTCGACCAGTCATCGAGAGAGAACCATACACATCAATATGTAGGTGAGTAATTTTTTCTAGCTTATCTTGCTCAACCAGATGATCAATAAATTGCTTACCGGCCTTCATTGGGCCCACAGTATGAGAACTGGAAGGACCAATGCCAATTTTGTACATATCAAAAACACTAATCATAAAAGCACACTCATTTTTTATTATTATTAATTGCAATTTGCCCTAGGCTGAAAGCCTAAGGCAAAGAAAAATGAATTTTAACGAATATTATGCGTTAAGCAATAAGGTTATACACAATATTAGAAATTGCGATTAATCCCATGATAACGACAAATAGATTACTCCATTTACCGCGATAACGTTGCATTGCTGGGATCTTTCTAATCGCGTACATTGGCATAATGAAGAGAATCATTGCAATGATTGGGCCGCCCAATGATTCAATTAAACCTAAAATGCTTGGGTTGATGATTGCAACAAACCATAAAGATAATAGGAAGAAAAGCGCAGCAATCAGATTTAGGCGACGATGATTAACTTGTTCTTGTGATTGGTTATCTTTTAATTTCAAGTATAAACCTAATAAACCTTCACGAGCGCCCATATAGTGACCAAAGAATGAACTGGTAATTGCTAAGAATGCAACTAATGGACCAAAGTAAGAGATATAAGGATTATCAAATTTATTCGCTAAGAATGATAGAATCGCGATATTTTGTTCTTTTGCTAATACAAGATCTTCTGGTGTTAAGGTTAAAACACAGCTAAATACAAAGAACATTACGAACAAGAGTAAAATTGTCGCTGTACCTTTCAATGTTTTGCTGGAGTGGTGCTCAGCAACATCGTTAAATTTGTAATGACGTTGTTGTGACAATACAAAAGAAGAAATTGCTGGGGAGTGGTTGAAAGAGAATACCAATACTGGAATAGTGATCCATAATGTCAACAAGAATTCGCTAGTGGTTGGCATTTCTTGCAACATACTGGTATTCCATTCAGGAATGAGGTAAACCGATAACGCAAAAAGAATAAAGACTAATGGGTAAACCAACCATTCTGTTACTTTTAAAACAACTTTTTCACCAAGTAAGAAAATTCCAATTAAGCTACCAATCAGGATTAATGAAAGTAAGAAACGTGGTGGAGAAGCAAGTTGTAATTGATTGACGATAAAAGAATCTACGGTATTAGTAATACCATTACCATAAATTAACAAAATTGGGAAAATAGCAAAGAAGTAGAGCAGAGTAATTAACTTACCTGCAGTTTTACCAAAGTGTTCTTCAACAACTTCTGTAATATCGCTACCTTGTTTTGCAGACGATAGGACAAATCTTGCTAAACCTCGATGAGCGAAATAAGTCATTGGCCCAACAATGATTGTCATAATTACTAGTGGCCAAAAACCGCCTTTTCCTGCATTAATTGGTAAGAAAAGTACGCCAGCACCTACTGCAGTACCAAATAAGTTTAATACCCAGGCAATGTCGAATTTATTCCAACGTTTGGATTGTTCTGTCGTAGAACGGACAGAATCGATAGTTTGCTCATTTAACATACACACACACCTTTTAGTTTGTTTTATTTGAATAGAATAATAATTTTAGGCGGCGCCATAATAGTGAAATGTGCTTGGCAGTTCAAAAGAAAAAGGGGAGTAATAATGAATATTGTGATCTTAATCGCAGAAACAAATCACCCTTGTTACATTTCTGCAATATAAACGCTTAAAAATGAAACAGATTTTCTATTGATAATTATTCTTGAATAAATTGACGATAAGATTCAAGGAAATGAACAAAATCCTCTAAACCACATAATGCCATATTTTCTTCATCATAAAATTGCAAATCATCTTCTAATGCTTCTTCGTCAATAGGATTTTCATCAAATAAAACATTTGCTTTGACCATCACTTCATCACGATTAATATGTAATGAAAATTCTTTACCTGTCACGATCTTATCAATGGTATGAGGAGTATTTTGACATTGTTTGATGACGGCAAGAATGTCTTGGATTTTCTGCAAATTACCCTGAATTTCACTATTAGCCCAACGCGCTATTGCTTCATGTTCCATTGAACATTCAACATTTACTGTTTGACGATCAAGTCGATAAAATTGAAATTCCATCTTGCCACCTCGTTGTTCTTAGATAGATTAAAGGCTATCTAATGATAGCCTTTATTGATTAAATACTAAAAGAAGAACCGCAACCACAAGTGGTTGTCGCATTCGGATTATTAACGATAAATCTTGAACCTTCTAGTCCTTCTGTATAGTCAACGGTACCACCAATCAAATATTGTAAACTCATTGGATCCACTACAAGTGTTACTCCTGAGTTATCAATGGTGAGATCACCTTCATTGACATTTTCATCAAAAGTGAAACCATATTGGAAACCACTACAACCACCACCAGTAATATAAACACGCAATTTCAAATTTGGATTATCTTCACCTTCAATTAGGTTTTTTACTTTTTTTGCCGCTGCATCGGTGAAGGTAAGAGGGACTGACATATCACTCATTGCTATAACTCCTATCAATAAATCCCACAAAAGAAAACATAGTGTTGTTATTATCTAATAACCTAGTAAATCGTTCAACAATTTCGTCGAAAGGTTTTTTCATAAGATAGTAAATAGTGTTATTATATTGCGTCAAAAATAAGAATGAATTTGGAGAAAAGAATGGCAATTCCATTAAGAAATGCAGAAGAAATTGAAAAATTAAGAGTTGCTTGTAAATTAGCATCTGATGTTTTAGTAATGATTGAACCTTACGTTAAAGCTGGCGTAACCACAGGGGAATTAGATCGTATTTGTCACGATTATATTGTGAATGAGCAACAAGCGATTCCAGCTTGCTTAAATTATCATGGTTTTCCAAAATCAGTGTGTATCTCGATTAATGAAGTGGTATGTCATGGTATCCCGAGTGATGATAAAAAGTTAAAAAATGGCGATATTCTCAACATTGATGTGACTGTGATTAAAGACGGCTATTTTGGCGATAACTCAAAAATGTATATTGTTGGCGAAGCACCAATTCGTAGCAAAAAATTATGTGAAGTCACCCAACAATCACTTTATCTTGCTTTACGTACGGTAAAACCGGGTATTCGTTTAAACGAAATTGGACGAGTGATTCAGCAGTTTGTGGAAAAACAAGGTTTTTCGGTAGTGCGAGAATATTGTGGTCATGGTATTGGTACAGAATTCCATACCGATCCACAAGTGCTACATTATTATGCTGATGATGGTGGCGTTGTGTTACAACCGGGAATGGTATTTACGATTGAACCAATGGTGAATGCGGGGAAAAAAGAGATTCGTTTAATGGGCGACGGTTGGACAGTAAAAACCAAGGATCGTAGCCATTCCGCGCAATATGAACATCAAATTGTAGTTACGGAAAATGGCTGTGAAGTATTAACAATTCGAGATGAAGAGTTAAACGATATCCAACGAATAATGATAAATAATTAAATGTTGAAAAAAGCGACTTGGATCGGAAAGAAAAAAGTCGCTTTTTTATTGGAAAAAGCATAAGTTAATTGGACGCTATAAAAATAATTAAGGAAGATTATGCAAACTCAATTTACTTTACCTGTGTTGGATGAAAAGTTATTAAATCCAGTGGATATTCGGAAAATATTTAGTGACTTAAAAGAACAGGAGTTACAAGAATTTTCCAAAGATATTGATATTTATCATTTGATTTGTCGCCGTAGTCATTTATATGACCAATTATTATTGGCATTGTGGCGACATTTTAAATTTGACCAACAAACGACATTATCTTTAATTGCTGTCGGCGGATATGGTCGTGAAGAGATGTTCCCGCTTTCAGATTTAGATTTCCTCATTTTATCGTCTGAACCTTTAACAGAACAATTAGAGCAACAGATTGCTGAATTTGTACAATTCTTATGGGATTGCCATTTTGAAGTCGGGCATAGTATCCGTACTTTAGCGCAATGTATTGAAGAGGGTAAAAACGATATTAGTATTGCGACCAATTTACTTGAGTCACGTTTTTTGGCGGGTAATCAGACTTTGTTTGAACAATTAAGCAGACAAATCTATCAAGATGATTTCTGGTCAATGAAAGATTTCTTTGTTGCAAAGCAAGCAGAAAAGAATGAACGTTATCAACGCTATCATAACACTGCGTATAACCTAGAACCTGATATTAAATATAGTCCTGGCGGATTACGTGATTTACATCTGTTATATTGGATTGCTTGGCGACACTTTAAGGCGAAAAATCTAACAGATTTACTCGATTTTGGTTTTATTTATCCTGAAGAGTATCAAGCGTTATTAGATTGCCAAACTTTCTTATTCAAATTGCGTTATGCCTTACATTTGGTGATTAAACGTTACGACAATCGTTTGTTGTTTGAACGTCAATTAAAAATCAGCAGTATGCTGGGTTATCAAGGTGAAGGAAATCAAGCTGTTGAAAAGATGATGAAGGCGTATTTCCGCAATTCACAACAAATTATGCAGTTAAGCGAAGTATTAATGCAGGATTATCAGGAACAATTTTTATCACCACATACCACAAAAATTATCGAAAAAATTGAAATTAGCCCTGCATTTTATTTGGTTAATAACAGTATTCAGTTACAATGTCACGATACATTTCAAACTGCACCTGAAACGATGGTGGAACTATTTTTACAGCTCTGTCACTATCCGCAAAGCTATATCCACTCTAGCACTTTGCGCCAATTACGTTTGGCTTTGCTAAATCAACAACATTATTTAAGTGAAAATACGCAGGCTCGCGACTATTTCATCCAAATTTTTAATCAACCACAGGCAATTACGCGAGCAATTGTACCAATGCATCGTTATGGTGTACTAAAGGCTTATTTGCGGGAATGGAAACATATTGTAGGTTTAATGCAATTTGATTTATTTCATGCTTATACAGTAGATGAACATACCGTACGTTTATTGCGGAAACTAGAAAGTTTTGCTTCTGCTGAATGTGCAGAATTGCATCCATTATGTCATCAAATTTTCCCAACTTTAACGAAGAAACCTCAACTTTTCTTAGCGGCATTATTCCATGATATTGCCAAAGGGCGTTCTGGTGATCACGCAGAATTAGGCGCTATTGATATGTTTGATTTTGCTATCCAACATGGTTTCAGTGAACAAGATGCAGAATTTATGGCATGGTTGGTTTTATCACATTTACAGATGTCAATTGTGGCGCAACGTCGTGATATTCATGACCCTGACGAAATTCGTCGTTTTGCCAATATTGTCAATAATAAAATGCGATTAGATTATTTGGTTTGTTTAACTGTTGCTGATATTTGTGCAACAAATGAAACCTTATGGAATAGTTGGAAACGTACTCTGTTGGCGACATTATATCGTTATACAAAACAACAACTTGAACAGGGTATCACTGTTCCGCTCGATTACAGCATTCAGATTTTGCAAAATCGGATTAAAGCATTAGATCTCATGCAACCGATGCTGGAAAAATATCAAATCAAAGTGAATGATGTAAATAAATTATGGCAACGTTGTCCAGAAGAGTATTTCTTACGCAATACTTCAAAGCAACTCGCATGGCATGCTGAACATTTATGTCAAATAGAAGATTTAAGTAATGAAGTAATTGTATTGGTAAGTAGTCGATTCTCTCGTGGTGCTACGGAAATTTTTATCTATTGTGCTGACCAACCACAACTCTTTAATAAAGTAGTGAGAACATTAGATGCAAAAAATTTAAGTATTCATGATGCACAAATTATTACAGCAGAAAGCGGTGAAGTTTTTGATAGTTTTATTGTCACAGAAGCGGATGGCAGTGCGTTACGTAAACCTCGTCGTGATGAAATTTCGCAAGTATTAAAAGCGGTATTAAAAGGCGAGAAAAAAGTACCAATAGCAACAGCTCGTCGCAGCAGTAAGTTACAGCACTTTAATGTGCCATTAGAAGTGCGATTCCTCAATATTGAGAAAGAGGAGCAGACAGAGTTGGAATTAATTACTAAGGATCGTGCTGGTTTATTGGCGATGATTAGTGATATTTTTACCGAACAACAATTAACTTTAGCTAATGCCAAAATTACCACAAATGGTGAGAAAGCAGAGGACTTCTTTATTTTAACTAATCTGAAAGGTGTGGCGCTAACGACTGAAGAACGACGCTTATTGCAATTAAAATTAGAAGCAGGATTACAATAATAGCTTCATTTATTAAAGACTTGCCGCAAAATGGTTTTGCGGCAAGTTTTCTATTTATATAGTGGTAAATTATGCAGTAGGAAATTTGACCTCAACTAAGCGATAAGTATCCTGTTGTTTCTCAAGATGTACAATTGTTGCAGGATAAAAAGAAATCGGGTGATGAACACCGAGTTCAGTCACAATATCATCGACTAATGGTAAATGTGACACAATCAATACACTTTGTATATTTTCATTTAAGGTATCTAGATAATCTGCAACTAAGGCAGCATTGCCATACGGAGTGAGATTATCCCAAGTTTCAACAGGAATCGATTGTTTGAATGGTTGTCGGGCTAATTGATAAGTCTGTTGTGCTCGCAAATAAGGACTGACCAAAATAAGATCTGGAACAGTTTGTTCGTTCAACCATAAACCTTGTTGTTCAGCCTGATCTTCACCTCTTGCTGTTAAAGGACGATCTTTGTCGTTAAAAGCATGAAAACCAGCTTCACCATGTCGCATTATAAAAATGTGCATATGCACTACCTCTATCCAGTAATTCCGTAAATTTTTAGTTTAGTTGCTCTCGCATTACATAAAAAATCAGCGTATAATCTCCGACCGTTTTATTATAGGTACTTTACTGCAAAAAGTACCATTTCTTCCATCAAATTTTAATTGTTTAAATTTCAAGTATTGTTGTTATCTTACGGAGTAATTAATGTCTAGAAGACTAAGAAGAACTAAAATTGTTACAACTTTAGGTCCAGCAACAGATAAGGGTAATAATTTAGAAAAAATTATTGCCGCTGGCGCAAATGTAGTACGTATGAATTTCTCTCATGGTACTGCGGAAGATCATATTAATCGCGCAGCGAAAGTACGTGAAGTTGCGAAAAAACTTGGTAAACAAGTAGCAATTTTAGGTGATTTACAAGGTCCTAAAATTCGTGTTTCTACCTTTAAAGACGGTAAAATCTTCTTAAATGTTGGTGATAAATTTATTCTGGATGCTGAATTACCAAAAGGTGAAGGTACTCAAGAATCTGTTGGTCTAGATTATAAAAATTTACCAAGAGATGTTGTTCCTGGTGATATTCTGCTTTTAGATGATGGACGAGTACAATTAAAAGTGCTTTCAACTGAAGGCGAAAAAGTATTTACTGAAGTAACTGTAGGCGGACCGCTTTCCAATAATAAAGGAATTAATAAATTAGGTGGTGGTTTATCTGCAGATGCATTAACTGAAAAAGATAAAGCAGATATTCTTACTGCGGCGAAAATTGGTGTAGATTACCTTGCAGTTTCATTCCCTCGTTCTGGTGCTGATATTGAGTATGCTCGTAAATTAGCAGTAGATGCAGGTTTAAATGCAAAAATTGTTGCTAAAGTAGAACGTGCTGAAACAGTAGCAACTGCAGAATCTATTGATGACATTATTAAAGCATCAGATGTAATCATGGTAGCACGTGGTGACTTAGGGGTAGAAATTGGCGACCCAGAGCTTGTTGGCGTACAAAAGAAATTAATTCGTCGTTCACGTCAATTAAATAAAGTTGTTATCACAGCGACACAAATGATGGAATCAATGATCAGCAACCCAATGCCAACTCGTGCAGAAGTAATGGACGTTGCTAATGCGGTATTAGATGGTACTGACGCAGTAATGTTGTCTGCTGAAACAGCAGCAGGGCAATATCCTGCAGAAACTGTTGCAGCGATGGCAAAAGTTTGTTTAGGTGCAGAGAAGATGCCAAGTATCAACGTATCTCGTCACCGTATGGATGTTGAGTTCTCTTCAATTGAAGAATCTGTGGCAATGTCTGCAATGTATGCAGCCAACCATATGAAAGGTACTGCGGCGATTATTGCTATGACAAGTACAGGTCGTACAGCACGTTTGATGTCACGTATTAGTTCTGGTTTACCAATTTTTGCACTTTCACGTAACCAAAGCGCTTTAAATCTTTGTGCATTATATCGTGGTGTTGTGCCAGTGTATTTTGAAGAGATGAGCCGTACTGTTGAAGGAGCGAAAATCGCAATTAACCTATTAAAAGAGAAAGGTTATTTAGTATCTGGTGATTTAGTATTATTAACCCAAGGCGATGAGTTCGTTTCTGGTGGTACTAACACTTGCCGTACTTTAGTTGTTGATTAATCTTTGTCAACGTTTGATAGTTACAAAAAACCTCTAACAAAATGTTAGAGGTTTTTTTATCCGATTAATTAGTTGCTCAATTTTTCTTGAATTCTTATTTCAATGCCTTCAGCATCTAATTGTAATAATTGATGAATCTCTTGTTGTGTGCCTTGAGGAATAAAATAATCAGGCAAGCCTAATTGCAATACTGGTGGAATAGTTGTATCAAAACCAGCTAACGCTTCTAAAACTGCTGAACCAGCGCCACCTTGAATTGCATTCTCTTCTAATGTAACCAACAATTGATATTGATCTTTAATTTGTCGTAAACATTCTAGATCGAGTGGTTTGACAAAGCGCATATCAATTACAGTGTAATTGTGCTTTTCTGCTACTTTCAATGCTTCCGGTAATAAAGTGCCAAAATTTAAAATTGCCACTTTCTCGCCTTCACGAACAAATTTAGCTTTCCCGATCGGTAGAAGATTTAACGGTTGTAATTCTGCGCCCGTACCAGTTCCTCTTGGATAACGTACAGCAGCAGGTTTTCCACATTGATAACCAGTGTAGAGCATTTGTCGGCATTCATTTTCATCACTTGGCGTCATTACAATTAAATTAGGGATACAGCGTAGATAACTAAGATCGAAAGCACCCTGGTGGGTTTGCCCATCTGCGCCAACGACACCTGCACGATCTATTGCAAATAACACTGGTAAGTTCTGAATGGCAACATCGTGAATAACCTGATCATAGGCACGTTGTAAGAAGGTTGAGTAGATTGCTACTACAGGTTTGTAACCGCCAATTGCTAACCCAGCAGCAAAAGTTACCGAATGTTGTTCAGCGATCGCAACATCAAAATATTGTTCTGGAAAACGTTGTGAAAATTCAACCATACCTGAGCCTTCACGCATAGCTGGGGTGATACCAATTAATTTTGGATCTTGAGCTGCCATTTCACAAAGCCATTTTCCAAAGATTTCTGAATAGGTTGGTAGCGTAGTTTTACTTTTTGGTAATTCACCACTTAACGGATTAAATTTAGGCACACCATGAAAACCAATAGGATCACGTTCAGCCGGTTCGTACCCTTTACCTTTTTTGGTGATGACATGTAAAAATTGCGGTCCTTTTAAGGTGCTCATATTTTTCAAAGTAGAAATTAATTCTTCTACATTATGACCATCAATTGGACCAATATAGTTAAAGCCTAATTCTTCAAAAAGTGTACCACCTGGTGAAATAAAACCTTTAACATGTTCTTCGGTTTTTTGCACAAATTCTTTTATTGGCGGTAAACCTGAAAGAATTTTCTTACCGCCTTCACGTAGAGAAGAGTAAAAAGAACCAGAAAGCAGGCGAGCTAAATGGTTATTCAATGCACCAACATTTTCTGAAATTGACATATCGTTATCATTCAAAATAACTAACATATCTGTGTGTAGTGCGCCGGCATGATTCATCGCTTCAAAGGCCATGCCAGCTGTTATTGCACCATCACCAATTACACAAATGGTTTTTCTACCAGCATTTTCACGTTGCGCTGCAACAGCGATGCCCAAGCCAGCACTAATCGAAGTCGAGGAGTGACCAACACTTAACACATCGAAAGGACTTTCTTCACGCCAAGGGAACGGATGAATACCACCTTTTTGACGAATGGTATGCATTTGATCACGACGCCCGGTTAAAATTTTATGCGGATAAGCTTGATGTCCAACATCCCAAATTAACTGATCAAACGGCGTATTAAAAACATAATGTAATGCAACAGTTAATTCTACCGTGCCTAGACCTGAAGCCAGATGCCCACTACTTTGACTAACACTTTCTAAAAGATATTTACGTAATTGATCGCAAAGCTCTGGTAATTGCTCTTTCGCTAACAAACGTAAATCATCTGGAGAATTGATCTGTGATAAAAGTGAATAATTTGACATAGTATTTTGTAAAATCCGTTAAAAAATAAATAGTTAGTTCCGCCGTTGAATAATAAATTCTGCTAATGCACTTAATGCGGTAGTGTCAAAAGCTAGTTGTTCTAGCACAGATTGTGCCGTCAGATATAAATCTTGTGCCTTTTGTTTGGCTTGTTCTAATCCTAATAATTGTGGATAAGTACTTTTGTGCGATTTTAGATCAGAACCTGCATTTTTACCTAGTTCTTCATTATTAGAAGTGATATCTAAAATATCATCTTGTACTTGAAATGCTAGGCCAATGGCTTGAGAAAATAATGTTAATTTTTGCTCCAACGCTTTATCTGTATGGTAATCAGAAGCATAAAAACCCAATAAGACTGATGCGGTAATTAACGCACCTGTTTTGTGATTATGAATTCTTTCTAATTCTGTTAGGGTTAATTGTTTATTTTCAGAAATTAAGTCCAAACTTTGCCCTAAACACATTCCTTGTGCACCAGAAGCTTTGGCGAGTAATGATAATTGCTGGATTTTTTGTGCGTCAGTTAAAGGTGCTTGTGATAATAATTCGAAGGCATAACTTTGCAGAGCATCACCAGCTAAAATTGCTGTTGCTTCATCAAAAGCAATATGGCAGGTTGGTTGATTACGTCGTAATGTATCATTATCCATTGCAGGTAAATCATCATGAATAAGAGAATAACAATGAATACATTCGATAGCACCAGCAAGATGATCAAGTTTCTCAAGAGGAACACCTAACATTCTACCTGTTGCATACACGAGAAAGGGACGAATACGTTTTCCGCCAAGCAATAAGCTATAACGCATTGCATCTGCCAGTGGAGCAGGAGCACTGTTCAACGAATTTAATTGTTGACGTAAAAATTCATTATTACGTTGCTGTAAAACAACTAGATCTGCTGAAAATTGATACATTGTTTATCCTAATAAGGCTTTTTCACTATTATAAATATTATTTTGCTTAGCTCAAATCGGAGCTGCTTAAAAAGGTGAATCCTCATCAGTTTGTTCAAGATTAGCAGAATAATCACTCAATGAGGCAGTAGTATTTTTTTCTAAAAGAATTTGAACACGTTGTTCAGCGTTAGTTAAACGTTCTTGCGCTTGTTTGGCTAAATTTACCCCTAACTCAAATTGCGCTAAAGCATCTTCTAAATTTAAATCTCCCTGCTCAAGGCGATTTACTACTGCTTCAAGTTCGGTTAATGCATTTTCAAAACTTACTGGTTGTTCTTTCTTTTTCATAATAAAAATTTGTCTGTTTTCAATGGGCTATATTGTACCTAATTTGACAGAAGTTTAGTTGGATTTTTTACGCAGATGTTATTTTTCGTGTAGAATACGCACTTAATTTTTTCTGAGTGTATTTGAAACAAAAATATGAAATTTATTATTAAATTATTTCCAGAAATCATGATTAAAAGTGATTCTGTGCGTAAACGTTTTATTAAAATTTTAACTGGGAACATTCGCAATGTTTTAAACAAATATGATGATCAAGTAGCAGTGGTTAAACACTGGGATTACATTGAAGTTAGAACAAAAAATGCAGAAAAAAATGAGCTGCTAATTGAATTATTACAACGTATTCCGGGTATCCATCATTTTTTACAAGTAGAAGAGAAGCCTTTCACCACTTTACAAGATATTTTCCAGATTGTTTATGCTGATATTGGTAATCAATTGGACAACAAAACTTTTTGTGTTCGAGTAAAACGTAAGGGTAGTCATCAATTTACTTCACTGGATGCTGAACGTTATATAGGCGGTGGTTTAAATCAGCACATTACTACAGCGAAAGTGAAATTAACGGATCCCGATGTGGTAGTGCGTATTGAAATTGAACATGATCATGTGATGTTAGTTAAAGCACGTTTTGAAGGGATTGGCGGATATCCAATTGGCACACAAGAGGATCTTTTATCGCTGATTTCTGGTGGTTTTGATTCTGGCGTATCTAGTTATATGTTGTTACGTCGTGGCTGTCGTGTGCATTATTGTTTCTTTAATTTAGGCGGTGCTGCACATGAAATCGGCGTAAAACAGATGGCGTATCATATTTGGCAACGCTATGGTAGTTCACATCGTGTTCGTTTTGTGGCTGTGAATTTTGAAAAGATTGTTGCAGAAATTTTGGAAAAAATTGATAACGGACAGATGGGTGTTGTGCTTAAACGTATGATGGTTCGTGCAGCGAGTAAAGTGGCAGAGCGTTTTCAAATTCAAGCTATTGTTACTGGTGAAGCTCTTGGGCAAGTATCTAGTCAAACATTAACTAATTTGCGTTTAATTGATGAAGCAGCAGAATGTTTGGTGTTACGTCCATTAATTTCACATGATAAAGAACAAATTATTGCAATGGCCAAACAAATTGGCACTGATGATATTGCGAAATCAATGCCAGAGTTTTGTGGCGTAATTTCTAAAAATCCAACAGTAAAAGCAATAAAATCAAAAATTGAAGCTGAAGAACTTAATTTTGATTTTTCATTATTAGAAGATGCTGTATGGAATGCAGAATATTTAGATATTCGTCAAATTGCAGAACAAACAGAACGAGAAGTACCGCAAGTGGAAATGGTATCAGTATTGCAAGATGATGATGTAATTATTGATATTCGTAGTCCAGAAGAAAATGATGAGTCACCATTAGAGATAGCTGATCGTACGATCTTACATATTCCTTTCTATAAACTTTCTAGCCAATTTCCAGAGTTAGATCAAAGTAAAAATTATCTATTATTTTGTGAACGAGGTGTAATGAGTCGTTTGCAAGCTCTGTACCTAAAAGACCAAGGATTTAATAATATCCGAGTATTTAGGAAATAGTCATTAAATCTTACAACTGTAAAATGCATCAATTTTTTATTAGAAAGTTGGTGCATTTTTGTTTTTATAGCTGTTTTTTATTGTGACTGTGTCACGAAAAAAATTCGGCATTATTCATTAAATATTAATATTATTGAGAGCAAAATAAATCATTGGTTTACAGAGTCTATGCAAAATCATAAGATAACTAATTCTTTTAAAATTCATGTATTTAACATAAAAAACCTTATTTTTAACCAGATAACTTCCTTTATATAATGTATATTATGTTAAATAATATAATTTGTGATGTTGATGATGCGATTTTATTCATTACTCTGTTTTCTGTTCTATCTTCTGTTCTATCTCCATTTCTTTTTAGCTTTTATTGATTGTTTTATTTTTAAGTAAGATCTATCTCTCTGTTGCAGACTTCGTTATAAAATCATTTTTTGTTTTTAAGTGATTTCTGTTTCTGTATTGCTTGTCTGTTTTGATATGTGATTCTTATAAGATAATTTTCCTGTGATTCATATTGCTGCTGTTCAATATTTTTCTGTTCAGAAATTTCAGTGCGAGTTTCGACTTTTCTTTTGTGTTTAAAGATAGGAGCAAGATTTATGGTTTTGAAAGATTGCTTGCTTTTTATGCGAGAAAAATTAAAGAGGTGAATTATTTTCTCTAATCTAAAAATCAGGCTTGCTTTTCGATATATTCAAGCGTACTATTTTGCTAGTACAACATATATAGGAAGTTTAAGAGGATTTTATCGTGTCTTTTTTAGAAGTTATTCAACAAGCGATTCCCTATCAAGCGGACACAACATCACTATTCGCACGTTTATGTGAAAGTAAAAACAATACACTATTATTAGATTCTGCAGAAATTGGCAGTAAAAACAGTATAAAGAGTTTGTTAATTGCCAAATCTGCGCTGAAAGTGAAATGTGAACAACAAAAAGTTTATTTTCAAGCATTAACTGCAAACGGTGTACAAGTTATTAAGCAATTAGTACAAGAATTCAAAAAACACTCTACTCTTACCGTTACTCAAACCGATTTAGAATTAACAGTGGTGTTTCCTGTATTAAATAATGAATTAGATGAAGATAGTAAATTACAGGCGTTAACCGTATTTGATGGCTTACGTACTATATTAGATTTATATAAATCTTATGAGAAACCTATTTTTCTAGGTGGTTTATTTGCTTATGATTTAGTAGCAAATTTTATTCCTATGCAGGAAATTACTTTAGAAGATGATGGTTTAACTTCTGCGGATTATAGTTTTTATCTTGCTGAACAATTAATTGTCATTGATCATCAAAAAGAAAAAGCGGAACTTTATTCTTATATCTTTGATAATACAAAAAAAATATCAGTTTCAGAACAAGCAAAAACGATAGTTTATCAACTCAATCAACCTGTAGAAACAGTGTTGGCTAAGCAAACAGCATCAACAGATGTTAAGGTAAATATTGATGATGATAACTTTAAAGCCATTATTGAACACTTGAAACATCATATTAATATTGGTGATGTTTTCCAAATTGTACCTTCACGCCGTTTTTCTCTGGCTTGTCCTAGTCCGTTGGCGACCTATCATCAATTAAAGCATAACAATCCAAGCCCATATATGTTTTTTATGCAGGATGATGACTTCACTCTATTTGGCGCTTCACCGGAAAGTGCGTTGAAATATACCCAAGCAACTCGTCAGCTAGAAATCTATCCAATTGCAGGTTCTCGTCCACGTGGTTTCAATAGTGATGGACAAATTGATCCTGAATTAGATGCGCGTTTGGAATTAGAGTTACGTTTAGATCATAAAGAACAATCAGAGCATTTGATGCTAGTTGATTTAGCTCGTAATGATATTGCTAGGGTTTGTGTAAGTGGCACTCGTCGTGTTGCTGAGTTGATGCAAGTTGATCGCTACTCTCACATTATGCATTTGGTTTCTCGTGTTGTTGGTCAATTAAGACCAGAATTGGATGCCTTACATGCTTATCAAGCTTGTATGAATATGGGAACTTTGACAGGCGCACCAAAAATTAAAGCGATGCAGCTTATTTATCAGGTGGAAAAACAGCGTCGTCATAGTTATGGCGGTGCGGTAGGTTATCTCTCTTCACATGGTGATTTTGATACTTGTATCGTCATTCGTTCAGCATTTGTACAAAATGGCATTGCTTATATTCAAGCAGGTTGTGGTGAGGTATTAGATTCCGATCCGCAAATGGAAGCGGATGAAACACGTCATAAAGCGGCAGCAGTCATCAAAGCAATTAAACAAACCAATTGCCAAGCGTAAGGATGTATTATGGCTAATATTCTTTTTTTAGATAATTTTGACTCTTTTACTTATAACTTAGTCGATCAATTTCGTGTATTAGGTCATAACGTGACAGTGTATCGTAATGATTGTGACTTACAAACCCTTATTAAAGCAGCAACAGCACAACCAGATACAATATTAGCGCTCTCTCCTGGACCAGGTAATCCGCAACAAGCAGGAAATATGTTACCGTTGATTGCAGCATTAAAAAATCGCTGTCCGATCATCGGAATTTGTCTAGGGCACCAAGCAATTATCGAAGCATTTGGTGGTGAAATTGTGCATGCTGGTGAAGTTATGCATGGTAAAGTTTCAAAAATTACCCATGATAATCAAGCAATGTTTTCGGGCTTAGCCAATCCTCTACCCGTCGCTCGTTATCATTCATTGATGGGGGTTAAGTTACCTGATGAGTTAGTAGTAAATGCAGAATACAATGGGATTGTTATGGCGATTCGCCATCGTGATTTACCGATTTGTAGTTTTCAATTCCACCCAGAATCTATTTTAACTGTACAAGGTGGGCAATTATTGAAACAAGCAATTGATTGGTTATTAGCACAACAACATCAACAATAATAATAAAAATTGGGGAAAAAGATTATGGAAATACAACAAATACTTGAAACATTATTTAACGGAAACTCGCTAAGCAGAGAACAAAGTGAACAACTTTTTAGTGCAATTGTACAAGGACAACTAAGTAACGAACAATTAGCCGCTGCACTAATTGCTTTAAAAATTAAAGGAGAATCTGTTGCTGAAATTAGTGGAGCGGTAACTGCTCTACTTAATGCAGCTGAGCCTTTCCCTACACCAGATTATGTGTTTGCCGATATTGTGGGTACTGGTGGTGATGGTGCTAATACGATTAATATTTCCACAGCGAGTGCAATTGTTGCTGCCAGCATGGGAGCAAAAGTGGCTAAACATGGTAATCGTAGTGTATCGAGTAAAACAGGATCGAGTGATGTCCTTGCGGCGTTAAATGTTCGTTTAGATCTTGATGCAGCTACGGCACGTCAAGCGCTAGATGAAATTGGTATTTGTTTCTTATTCGCACCACAATATCATCGCGGTTTTAAACATGCTATTCCCGTACGCCAGGCATTAAAAACACGTACAATCTTTAATATTCTTGGTCCGCTTATTAACCCGGCAAAACCAAAACATCAAATGTTAGGTGTTTATGATGTAAAACTATTACAACCTTATGCCGAAACTGCATTGGCATTAGGACATCAGCATAGTGTTGTTATTCATGGTAGTGGTTTGGATGAGGTTGCTTTACATGGCACGACAGAAGTTGCTGAAATTGTGGATGGTAAAATTGAACGTTATACATTAACTGCCAGTGATTTCGGTTTAAAACCACAATCATTAGAAGCCATTCGTGGTGGTGAACCGGCAGAAAATGCACAAATATTACGTTTATTATTGCAAGGAAAAGGTAATGAAGCTCATGCCAATGCAGTCGCGGCTAATACTGCTCTGTTATTAAGATTATTCGGCTATCAAGATCTAAAACAAACTACACAACAAGTTTTAGCACAATTAGCTAGCGGTAAAGCCTTTGCCACATTGGAACGATTAGCACAATATTAATGGAATAGTTATGATTACACAGGATTTTTCACAAACAATGCAATCTACTGCAACTGTATTGCAGAAAATTGTTGCCGATAAATTACTTTGGGTAGAACAACAGCAAAAAAATTTCCCATTGGCACAATTTAAAGATCAGATTGAATCAAGTGATCGTGATTTCTATCATGCTTTAGCACAAGGCACGCATCAAGTACCAGCATTTATCTTAGAATGCAAAAAAGCTTCGCCATCTAAAGGTTTGATTCGACAAGAGTTTGATTTAGAAGGTATTGCTGACGTTTATCGTCATTATGCAAGTGCTATTTCGGTTTTAACTGATGAGAAATATTTCCAAGGAAATTTTGCTTATTTGCCAAAAGTAAGACAATTGGTACATCAACCAGTACTGTGCAAAGATTTTATGATTAGCGAGTATCAAGTCTATTTAGCTCGTTATTATCAAGCGGATGCGATTTTACTTATGCTCTCTGTTGTGGACGATAATACCTATCGTATTTTGGCTGATCTAGCTCACTCCTTAGGCATGGGCGTGCTGACAGAAACTTCCAACGAAGCAGAATTACAACGTGCGATTTCTCTCAATGCGAAAGTGATTGGCATTAATAATCGTAATTTGCACGATCTTTCAGTTGATTTACAACGCACCTTACATCTAGCACCAAAAATTCCTGAAGATCGCATTATTATTAGCGAATCAGGTATTTATACGCATCAACAAGTGCAACAACTGAAACCTTATGTCAATGCATTTCTGATTGGCAGCAGTTTAATGGGAAGTAAAGATCTTAATTCGGCAGTACGGGCGATTATTTATGGTGAAAATAAGATTTGTGGTTTGACTCGTCCGCAAGATGCGCAACAAGCCTATCAATGTGGTGCTTTGTATGGTGGTTTAATTTTTGCTGAACGCTCTCCTCGTTGTATTAGTTTACGACAAGCACAAGAAATTACCACTGCAGCGCCATTACGCTATGTTGGTGTATTCCAAAATCAAGAGCTCGAGTTGATTACCAAATTAGTACAACAATTATCGCTATTTGCAGTGCAATTACATGGCAATGAATCAACAGACTTTATTCAAGAATTACGCCAGCAGCTACCAAAAGATTGCCAAATCTGGCGTGCAGTTAGTGTCGATACTACAACTGAGCAATTACAATTCCAACCAGATGAAAATATTGATCGTTATGTTTTTGATGCCAAAGTTAAGACTCAACAAGGTGGTACTGGAAAGACATTTGATTGGGCATTGCTGCCCGAAGAGTACAAACACAAAATTATGCTCGCTGGCGGGTTGAATGCCGATAATATTGAAAATGCTATTGCACAACGTTGTTTAGGTGTCGATATTAATTCTGGGGCAGAAAGCCAAGCTGGTATAAAAGATGTAACAAAATTACAGACCATTTTTGCAAAAATTATTAAGAATTAGGATAAAACTATGAGTGATACATTATTAAACCCTTATTTTGGTGAATTTGGCGGCATGTATGTTCCGGAAATTCTAGTACCAGTGTTACAACAATTAGAACAAGCCTTTGTTGAAGCTAGACAAGATCCCGAATTCCAACGTCAATTTAATGATCTATTGAAAAATTATGCTGGTCGTCCTACAGCATTAACGCTCTGCCGTAATTTAACCAAAGGTACAAAAACTAAACTTTATTTAAAACGTGAAGATTTATTGCATGGCGGAGCGCACAAAACTAATCAGGTATTAGGACAAGCGTTATTAGCAATGCGTATGGGTAAAACTGAAATTATTGCTGAAACTGGCGCAGGACAGCATGGTGTTGCTACTGCTCTTGCTTGTGCCATGCTCGGCTTAAAATGTCGCATTTATATGGGAGCGAAAGATGTTGAACGACAATCGCCAAATGTATTTAGAATGCGCTTAATGGGGGCAGAAGTCATTTCGGTAAATAAAGGTTCTTGCTCGCTCAAAGATGCTTGTTGTGAAGCGATGCGTGATTGGTCAGCGAATTATGACAAAGCACACTATTTATTAGGTACTGCCGCTGGTCCACATCCTTTCCCAACTATTGTGCGTGAGTTTCAAAAAATGGTTGGGGAAGAAACTAAACGTCAAGTATTAGAACGTGAAGGAAGATTACCAGATGCGGTAATCGCTTGTGTTGGCGGTGGTTCAAATGCAATTGGTATGTTTGCTGATTTTATTGATGAAACTTCCGTACAATTAATTGGTGTTGAGCCAGCAGGAAAAGGCATTGAAACAGGTGAACATGGGGCACCGCTTGGGCATGGTTCAGTCGGGATCTATTTTGGTATGAAATCACCATTAATGCAGACAGCTGATGGACAAATTGAAGAATCTTATTCTGTTTCTGCTGGTTTGGACTTCCCGTCTGTTGGGCCGCAGCACGCCTATTTACATAGTACGGGACGAGCTAATTATGTTTCCATTACTGATGCGGAAGCATTAAATGCTTTCCAAGAATTAGCACAACATGAAGGGATTATTCCAGCATTAGAATCCTCGCATGCTTTGGCGCACGCTTTGAAATTAATTAAACAAGATCCGGAAAAAGAACAAATTTTGGTGGTTAATTTGTCAGGACGTGGTGATAAAGATATTTTTACAGTAGATAAAATTTTAAATGGGAAAGGAGCGTAATTATGAGCCGTTTTGATCAGCTTTTTGCGAAATTACAACAACAAAATCAAGGTGCATTCGTTCCTTTTGTTACGTTATGTGATCCAACATTAGATCTCTCATTCGAGATTATTTGTACTTTGGTGGACAATGGTGCGGATGCGTTAGAATTAGGCTTCCCTTTTTCTGATCCTTTACTTGATGGCCCAGTGATTCAAGCAGCCAATAATCGTGCTTTGTCTGCGGGTTTTAGTACGGAAGCTTGTTTTACTTTATTAGCGCAAATTCGTCAAAAATACCCAGAAATACCGATTAGCTTATTGTTATGTGCAAATCTTATCTATACACAAACATTGGATCGTTTTTATCAACGCTGCCAACAAGTTGGAGTTGATGCAGTGTTAGTCGCTGATATTCCGCTATTAGCTGCTGATGAATATGTACAAAGTGCTGCTAAATATGGTATTCAACCTGTCTTTATTTGCCCACCGAATGCAAATGAAAAGACCATTACTGGTGTTGCTAAAAATAGCCAAGGATACACTTATCTGGTTTCTCGTGCTGGGGTTACTAGCGCAGAAAATCAGGCACATGCTAGTAACTTAGTTGATTTGATTAGCGGTTTAAAAGCACACAATGCACCACCAATTTTGCAAGGTTTTGGTATTGCTCAACCAAGTCAAGTAAAAGAAGCATTACAATCAGGTACAGCTGGAGCAATTTCTGGTTCCGCAGTGGTTAAAATTATTGAGCGAAACTTAGATAATCACTCTCAATGTTTAGTGGAATTGGCTGAGTTTGTGCGAAATATGAAGCAAGCAACGTTATAATTTAACAATAGATAAAAAGCTGCCGATATTTGGCAGCTTTTTTGTGCAGTTTGCAACGATAACACTAAATAGCGAATACCTGATTTAACGTTGTTTTGCCTGAAAATTTGTGAACTTCCCCACAAAATAGATAAAAAAGCTCACAATTTTCCGAATTGTCTTTATAATAGCGCAAATTTTTTTGGAGGTGCTGAATGGCAACAATTAAAGATGTCGCAAAATTAGCTGGAGTATCCACTACTACTGTTTCTCATGTGATTAATAAAACTCGTTTTGTAGCGGAAGATACAACCAAATTAGTTTGGGAAGCAATTCAACAACTTAATTATTCTCCAAGTGCTGTGGCACGTAGTTTGAAAGTCAATACAACTAAATCGATCGGTATGATTATTACTACAAGCGAGACCCCTTATTTTGCTGAAATAGTTCATGCTGTTGAAGAATATTGTTATCAACAAGGCTATTCTCTTTTTCTATGTAATACACAGAATAATTTCCAAAAAATCAGTAACCATTTAGATATGTTGGTCAAAAAACGTGTGGATGGTATTTTGGTAATGTGTTCTGAATATACACAAGATTCAATCGATTTATTTGCTAATTTTACTATGCTGCCGATTGTAGTAATGGATTGGGGGCCAAAAAACAACTCCAAAATGGATGTTATCCAAGATAATAGCTTCGAAGGCGGTTATTTAGCAACAAAGCACTTGATCGATTATGGCCATAAAAAAATCGGTATTATTGCTGGTGATTTAGCAAAAACTACAGCCAAAACACGTTATGAAGGCTATGTGAAAGCGATGCAAGAAGCTGGATTAGCTATTAATCCAAACTGGGTGCTAGAGGGACATTTTGAACCAGAAGATGGTTTTGAGTGTATGAATAAGATTTTAGCGCAAAAAGAGTTACCAACAGCCGTATTTTGTTGTAATGATGTGATGGCGTTAGGTGCAATTTCTGCAATTGGCGAAAAAGGATTGTCAGTACCAAATGATATTTCCATCATTGGCTATGATGATATTCACGCTTCTCGCTTCTATGCGCCACCATTAACGACGATTCATCAATCGAAAATGCGCTTAGGCATTATGGCAATGGATTTATTAATTGAAAGAATGGCTGATAAAAATAAAGAAACAGCTAGAATTGAAATGCATCCAGAGTTGATTGTGCGTAAATCGGTAAAACGTTTGAAATAACTTTTTCTAAGTGATTAAAGTATTAAAAGGCAAAGTTGTTAATTACTTGGCCTAATAGACAAAA
>NZ_JTJL01000077.1 GCF_001678495.1 Gallibacterium salpingitidis | reverse complement strand
GGCCTAATAGACAAAAGTGTGGGATTTTTTGCACATTCAGCTTCTAATAGACAAAAGTGTGGGTTTTGATATTTTAAATTATTATTTACTCACTCTTTCTATTTAAAAAATCCTGTATAAACATAATCTTACGTTTTTTGGTTAATCCGTTGTGATTATTTAGTTTCCGCTTTAGTTCACTAAATAATCCTTCTATCCGATTGGTCGTTTTTTCTATATTTAATTCCGGATATTTCTCATAGGTAAATAAATACTTTTCATAACGTTTCAAACTCGCATAAGCCCCTCGAATATGTCGATGTTTATAGGGAAAATAACCTCGTTCATTCGCCTTTTCTGAACGCTCATTTAAAAACACTTGATGTTCTAAATACCAATAATGTAATCGTCGATAAAATTCCGCTTTGTGACTACTTTTTAACGTTTTCGCTATCACTTTTAATGCCTTTCCTGCTTCAGATTGATGATTTTTCCTTAACTTCCTCATTACCATCGCCACCATATGAAATTGACACATCTGCGTGGGCGTGTTGAGTAAATCTTTCAGTAACCCTCTTCGCCCATCACAGGTAATTGCTTGAATTTTATCGCCTTTTTCTCTTAATTTATTTATTGCAACTTTGTAATAGTCATCTTTTTCTGTTTTGACTATTTGATGGTAAACCACGTTACCTGATAATGAATCCATCAAGACTAACACACCAAAATCTCGTCCAAAGAATGTCACATCCATAATCAGATTTAACATAGCTTTTTCTGGTGTTTTTAGTTTTGTTTTAGGGGCTTTATCAATATATCGCTGAATCGTTCTTATTGAACAATGATATTTTTCTGCCAATTGTTGGTAGGTCTGTTTACCTATGACATAATCTTGCCAAATAAGGCTGGCATTTAATTTATTTTGATAGATAAATGTTTTATTACACTTAGGACATTTGTAGCGTTGTTGATTATTTTTCTTACCATGTTTATGTATTTGAGGTGAGTTACAGAAAGGGCAATTTTTTATTCATTTTCAAAAAAGTGGCTTAAAGCCTTATAGTATATGACTTCAAACCACTTTTTTCCCACACTTTTGTCTAT
>NZ_JTJL01000076.1 GCF_001678495.1 Gallibacterium salpingitidis | reverse complement strand
TTATTTGCATTCGGGCAAGAGTAAGAGGGACCCAAAGCTATTTTATAGAAATTTTTGACAAAATTTAGGTTTGTCAGCGGTCTAAGGAGAGCTTCGAGCTCTCCTTATTTTTTGTGATAGACCTCTCCTTTCTATAATAATCTTCAAGGAAGTGCCTCTCATTTATTGTTTATTTATTAATCTTTTGCATATAATCATTTAACTTTTGTAACAAAAGATCAACACAATAACACACACAGAGAGGGCTATTATGAATAGTGTAAACACTCCACCAACACGCAATTGGTTACAAAAAATTGAGTATATTGGGAATAAGTTACCTGATATTACTATGCTGTTTATTTACGCTTTAATCATTTGCTGGTTACTTTCTTGGGGATTGTCTTACTTTACTTTTGATTACATTCATCCAGTAAATAAAGAACCTATCAAAATTATAAATCTGTTCCAATCTAATGAAATCATGACCTTTATGAGTTCGCTCACTAAAAATTTTGTTAATTTCCCTCCATTGGGAATTACGATTGTCGCAACATTAGGGATTGGGATTGCAGAAGCTAGTGGTTTTATTAATGTTGGTTTAAGTCGTGCGTTAGCCATTATTCCGAAAAGTATTGTAACGCCTGCTGTTGTGACAATTTCTGTTCTTGCTCACGTTGCTTCTGATTCTGCTTATGTGATTTTAATGCCTGTTGCTGCATTAATTTTCTATTCTGTCGGTAAGCATCCTCTTGCGGGGATTGCAGCTTCTTTCGCTGGTTTAGCAGGTGGTTTCTCTGCGAGTTTTACTCCATCAATTATTGATCCAATAATGCAAAGCTTTACCCAAAGTGCCGCCCGTATTTTAGATCCAAGCTATGATGTGAATGTGCTTTGTAACTATTTCGTCAGTTTTGGCAGCACTTTCTTTGTTATTGCGACCTGTTGGTATATTACCGATAAAATCATCGATCCACATTTGAAGCGTACTATGCCAATTGATAAGGATCTTGATACAAAAGATACTACAATTAATCAGCCATCAGCGCGTGATCTTAAAGCATTCCGTTGGGCTTCATTAGTATTGTTATTAATGGCTGTTGGTTTATTTTTGTTAGCTTATCCTGACAACTCATTATTACGTGGTCCAGATGGTTCTTTAACCAGCCCTAAAGCTCCGATTATGCAAATGATCGTGCCGTTGTTATTGCTCTTTTTTGCTATTCCATCGTTAGTGCATGGCATCATCGCTGGAACCTTTAAAGATGCACACACTGTGACCAAATCAATGGAAAGAATCACTTATACGTTAGTCGCATTTATTGTGTTCTCTTTCTTCTGTGCACAATTCTTATATTCCTTCAACCGTTCAGGTATCGGTACATTAATTGCTTTATCTGGTGCTGAATTTCTAAAAGCATTACAAATGCCTGCTGGTATTACCATTTTCGGTGTATTAGTTTTAACGCTATTACTTAATATCATCATTACTTCTGCTACTTCAAAATGGGCGATTCTTTCACCAATTTTGGTGCCTATGTTGATGTCAGTAAATATTTCTCCAGAATTAACACAAGCGGCTTTTAGAATTAGTGACTCGGTGATGAATGTTTCTACTCCAATGTTTGCATTCTATCCGCTACTGATTTCTTATTGCCAACGTTATTGTAAAAGCACTGGTGTGGGAACATTGTGTTCAATGATGATTCCATACACAATCGGTTTATTTATTGTTTTAACTATTGTGTTATATGTATTCTGGTGGCTCGGTATTCCATTAGGTTTCGATAGCGGATATGTGTATCCAAAAGCATAAGGATAAGATCATGCAACAACAATTAATTGAACGTTTTTTTCGTTATTTAGCAATCAGCAGCCAAAGTAATGCGGCTATTACTACGGTACCTAGTAGTGATGGTCAATGGAAAATGGCAAAACTGTTGGCTGATGAATTAACCGAACTTGGTTTAGAGCAGGTAAATATTGATCAATATGCTAATGTTACTGCTGTCCTAAAAGGGAGCGTACCAAATGCTACGCCGATTGGTTTTTGTGCTCATATGGATACTGT
This sequence comes from Gallibacterium salpingitidis, assembly GCF_001678495.1. GTDB lineage: Bacteria > Pseudomonadota > Gammaproteobacteria > Enterobacterales > Pasteurellaceae > Gallibacterium > Gallibacterium salpingitidis. The sequence goes on along the minus strand of NZ_JTJL01000076.1, from coordinate 4,332 downwards.
AGATGTTGCGTTATCTCCGATTATTTCACCACAAATTAAAACATTTGCTGGTAATGATTTACTGCTTAATCAAGAAAAAAATATCTGGTTAAAAGTTACGGAACACCCTGAAATTTTACCTTATCTTAATCAGGAAATTATTTTCAGCGATGGTACTAGTGTCTTAGGTGCAGATAATAAAGCGGCAATAGCAAATATTATGACTGCACTCGCTATCATCAAACAGCATAATCTGCCAACAGGCGATATTTATATCGCCTTTGTACCAGACGAGGAAATTGGTTTGCGTGGTGCAAAACTTCTTGATTTGCACAAGTTTAAACCTGATTTCGCTTATACTATTGATTGTTGTGAGCTTGGCGAAGTTGTCTATGAAAACTTTAATGCCGCGGCAGCAACTATCACTATTCATGGCGTTAGCGCTCATCCAATGTCGGCAAAAGGCGTATTGGTTAATCCAATTCTAGTGGCACAAGATTTGATCGCCTTATTTGACCGCAACCAAACTCCAGAATGTACAGAACAGAAAGAAGGTTATTGGTGGTTCAACAGTTTTGAAGCTAATCAAAGCCAAGCGGTATTAGGAATGTCGATTCGTGATTTTGATAAAGCCTCTTTTGAAGCTAGAAAGGTATTTATTGAAAAAGCGGTTAATGAAATTCAACAACGTTATCCAACAGCGAAATTAACCTGTGAAATTTCAGATACCTATGGCAATATCGCGAATACATTAACCGAAGATCGCCGTTCGATCGATCTGCTATTTAATGCAATGGAACAAATGAATGTAACGCCTAAAGTTATCCCAATGCGTGGCGGTACTGATGGTGCTGCGTTATCAGTAAATGGTATTACTACCCCGAACTATTTTACTGGCGCACACAATTTCCATTCAAAATTTGAATTTTTGCCAATTCCCTCGTTCGTTAAATCTTGTGAGCTAACATTAAAATTAATTGAGTTAGCTGCTAAATAACAAAAAAGTCCGATCAAAACATTTTGATCGGACTTTTTATTTATTCTTTATCTAACAAATCACTTTATTACTTGAGATAACTCTTTTACTCTATTCCGGAGATGGTGACGTTGGATTTCAGCAACAATATCACTTTTTTGTACCATTTCGACTCTTTCTTTTAAAGTCTTTCTCTGTATCCTATGGATCTTTTTCACTTGAGCAATATCCGTATTCATCGCTTGTACTGTCATCGTTTGATTTTCCTCATAAATAAATTGAGTTTTAGTGAAACAACTAGGTCAAGATTCAGAACAGCTAATATTAACCTGAGTATTCTTCAGTAAAGATAAACTATTAAATGAGTAAAAATATTATCAAGATAAGGATATAATAAAACATCAAATAGCTTATATTTCTGTACATACTATCATAAATATTATTTACTTGGTATATTATTTTTGTTAAAAAATATTATCCTAAAATAAGTTACTTGTTAAAGAAAAAATAAAAAACCCTTCTTAATCATCAAGATAAGAAGGGTCTTAAATTAATTATGCACTAGAAAAAAACTATAAAATCTCTTTTGCTTTCGCTACAACGTTCTCTACAGTAAAGCCAAAGAGTTTAAAGAGTTCTCCCGCCGGTGCAGATTCACCAAAACGGTTCATACCCACAACACGTCCGGCCAAGCCAACATATTTGTACCAGAAGTCACTAATTCCAGCTTCCACAGCAACACGTTTTGTCACGCTGCTTGGTAATACGCTTTCTTTATAAGCTTCGTCTTGTTTGTCAAAGACATTGGTGCTTGGCATAGATACCACGCGAACTTTATGTCCTTCAGCAGCTAATTGTTCTGCCGCTTTCACTGCTAATTCCACTTCCGAACCTGTCGCAATGAAAATTAACTCCGGTGTGCCTTCACAATCTTTTAAGATATAAGCTCCACGTTTTACGTTAGCTAATTGTTCCGCTGTTCTTGCCATTTGCGTTAAGTTTTGGCGAGTGAAAATTAATGCACTTGGTCCTTCCTTACGCTCTACCGCTGCCTGCCATGCAATCGCAGATTCAACTTGGTCACATGGACGCCAGGTTTCAAGATTTGGAATTAAGCGTAATGCCGCAGTTTGTTCTACTGGTTGGTGTGTCGGACCATCTTCCCCTAAACCAATCGAGTCGTGAGTATAAACATAAAGCACTCGTTGTTTCATTAACGCTGACATCCGCACCGCATTATGCGCATATTCCATAAACATTAGGAAGGTTGCACCATAAGGAATAAAACCACCATGTAACGCAATACCGTTCATTATCGCTGACATACCAAATTCACGCACACCGTAGTTGATGTAGTTACCATCTACTACATTCGCACGTAATGGTTTTGAACCTGACCATAAGGTTAAGTTAGACCCTGCTAAGTCCGCAGAACCGCCTAAAAATTCTGGCAATAAATGCGCATAAGCTTCAATCGCATTTTGTGATGCTTTACGGCTCGCTATATTCGCTGGATTTGCTTGTAATTTTTCAATAAAGGCTTGAGATTCCGCTGCCCAGTTCGCCGGTAATTCCCCCGCTAAACGGCGGCTTAATTCTGCCGCTAACTCTGGGTAAGCCGCTTGATAAGCCGCAAAACGTTTATTCCATTCCGCTTCTTTCGCTGCTCCTTGTTGTTTTGCATCCCATTCCGCATAAATCTCTGCTGGAATTTCAAATGGCGCATATGCCCAACCTAAATTTTGACGAGTCGCCGCGATTTCTTCTTCACCTAATGGTGCACCATGGCAATCGTGAGAGTTGGATTTATTTGGTGAACCATATCCAATAATGGTTTTACAGATAATTAAACTTGGTTTACTGGTTTCTGCTTGTGCTGCTTCAATCGCTGCTGCAATCTCTGCCGCATTGTGGCCATCTACCGCTGGCACAACATGCCATCCATACGCTTCAAAACGTTTTTGGGTATCATCGGTAAACCAACCATCTACATGACCATCAATCGAAATATTGTTGTCATCATAGAAAGCAATTAATTTACCTAAACCTAATGTCCCTGCTAATGAACACGCTTCGTGTGATACCCCTTCCATTAAACAACCATCACCTAAAAACACATAAGTATGATGGTCAATAATGTCATGACCTGGACGGTTAAATTGGCCTGCTAAGGTTTTTTCGGCAATCGCCATCCCTACCGCATTGGTAATACCTTGGCCTAATGGACCTGTTGTTGTTTCTACACCCGGTGCATAACCATATTCTGGGTGGCCTGGAGTTTTTGAATGTAATTGACGGAATTGTTTTAAATCTTCAATTGATAAATCGTAACCGGTTAAATGTAACAAGCTATAAATCAACATTGAACCATGTCCATTTGATAACACAAAACGGTCGCGGTTTACCCATTTTGGATTCCCTGGATTATGGGATAAGAAATCACGCCATAATACTTCTGCAATATCTGCCATTCCCATTGGCGCACCTGGATGCCCTGATTTTGCTTTTTGCACCGCATCCATACTTAAAAAACGGATTGCGTTTGCGCGTTCTCTTCTTGTAGGCATAAAATTCACCTCTATGTTCTTTTCAAAATTAAAGTTTTACGATAAGCATTGCTTCTAATTTTTCGATATCTGCCGCAAATTTACGAATACCTTCAGCCAATTTATCCACTGCCATCGCATCCATATTGTGTTGCCAATAGAATTCAGCTTCTGTCATCGCTGCTGGACGTGGCAATACTGCACCTTGATAATCCAATTTACGAGGTAATTCCACATTGCTTTCTTGTAACTCTTTTAATAACGCTGGCGAAATAGTTAAACGATCGCAACCTGCTAATTCAGTGATTTCACCAATATTACGGAAGCTTGCTCCCATTACTACAGTTTTATAACCATATTGTTTGTAGTAGTTATAAATTTTAGTTACTGAAATCACACCTGGATCTTCACTTGGTGCAAACTCTTTCTTATCACCATTCGCTTTGTACCAGTCTAAAATACGACCTACAAATGGAGAAATTAAGTAAACGCCCGCTTCAGCACAAGCACGAGCCTGCGCTTCTGAGAATAATAGGGTTAAGTTACAGTTGATGCCTTCTTTTTCTAAAATTTCCGCAGCACGAATTCCTTGCCAAGTTGAGGCAATTTTAATCAAAATACGATCGTTGCTGATTCCTGCTTCGTTATAAAGAGCAATCAATTTACGTGCTTTTTCTACTGTTGCTTGCGTATCATAAGAAAGACGAGCATCCACTTCTGTTGAAATACGTCCTGGGACGATTTTAAGAATTTCTAATCCAATATTAACGGCTAATTTATCTTCAGCATCAATTAATTGTTGCGCCTTATCTGCACTTTTACTTTTCGCAT
>NZ_JTJL01000075.1 GCF_001678495.1 Gallibacterium salpingitidis | reverse complement strand
GGTGCCGCATCGCCTGTTGTTAAGCGGGTGACTAAGTCAGCTTTACCTGCGGTTCCTTCTGGAATACCATCCACCGCGTCTTGCGCTGCTTGATGAGATGCATCCGCTGTCGCTTTCAAGCCTTCTAAAGTGCTGTACTCATCTGAGGTAATCTTGCCGTCGGCATTCGCTTTCGCTAACTCAGTGTCATACTTCTCTTTATCTTCTGCCGCTTTATCCACTAATGGCTTCGCATCCGCTACTTCCTCTGTGTCTAGTTTGCCATTATCATTTTTGTCTGTAACAACAACTGTATCTGGAACATCAATGGCTTTAACTTCATCGGCTTTACCGTCTTTGTACTCACCATCTGGTAAATTATCTACCGCTGTTTGCGCATCTTCTTTTTTATCTTTTGCGTCCTCAATCGCTTTATCAATGTCTTCCTTTTCTTTTGGTGTAATACGTCCATCTTCTTGGGCTTGATTAATTAGCTCTTGAGCGGCTGTAGCAGCATCTTTCGCTTCTTGAATTGCTTTGTCTAATGACTCTTGATCATTTGCTACCACTGATTTTGGAATGGTGATCGCCTCAACCTCATCGCCTTTATCTGATTTATAACTTCCATCCGGCAACCCATCTACAGCTTTTTGTGCGTTCTCTTTCGCTTCCTTAGCTGTGTTGACTAGGTTGTTATAAGTTTCTGCTTCATCTGCATCGATAATGCCATCACCATTTGTATCTGCTTTTTCTGGAATGGCTGCCGCCGCATCTTGCGCCGCTTTGATCTTCGCTTCAACGTCATTTGTATCAGTTGCTGTTACTGTTTCTGGTACATCTATTCCTTTGACTTCAGTATCTTTGTTAGTTTTGTAGCTATTGTCTGGTAAGTCTTTTACTGCAGTTTGCGCATCTGCTTTTTTGTCGGCTGCATTGCTAATCGCTTGATCGATAACATCTTTCTCCGCTGGCGTCACTACACCATCTGCTTTTGCATCATCGATCGCTTTTTTGGCGGCAGCTGCGGCATCTTTTGCGTCTTGGATCGCTTTTTCTACGAGATTTTCTTGATTGTCTGGAGTACCGTTATTATTTGCATCAATAGCGGTGTTATTACCTGAATTGTTATTTTCGGTTGGAGAATTTACTTGATTTGAAGTGTTAGATGAACTTGAGGATTCCCCCCCCCACCTAGGGATAAACCACCTAATAGTGTACCTAAGCCAGCTAGACCTCCTAATGACCACCATAAACCTGCATGACTTTCACTAATTGTACCTACTTCACCTGCGGTAAATGCGGTAAGTTCATGATCTACCTGTGTAATAATTACTTGTCCTGCCTCAACACCTTCACTAGCCGGAACGTCTAATGCAGCAAAACACTGTTGTTCTTCTGTGCAGTTTTTCCAAAAATCTTTGATAATAACTTCGCTATTGTCTTGTTCATTGTGTAAAACTAGATCATATCCATTGCGACTCGTTTTGATATGTTCTGGTGTTTTTCCTGTTTTTGGATCAACCAATTGATAAGTTTCTCCTGGCACAGCGTTTTCAACGTGGGTTTTCCCAGGCTTTATCGTGATTTTAGTCTTCTTAATTTTTAATAATAGATCCATATAAAAAATTCCCTAAAGTTACATATACCAATAATATTTTTAGCGAGAATTAATTACTCAAAACAACAGAAGTATTATTAATTTTTCTACACTAAAAGGTTCTATCCTCCCCTATATAACACACTTAGAATCACTATTTTTTAGATATGAATAATACTTAAGTGCTTAAGAGAAATAGTCATCGAATTTTACTTAAAAAAAGTAAAAATTCAATACTTTAAATTATAGTAACGTATACTATACAGAAATATGGTTAATTTTTATTCAATTAAATATAAAAGTTAAACTTTATAACATTTATAAGTATTTATAATTTAAGGATTTTTTAATAAAGAACCTATTTTTTTACTAAAAAATCGATAAAAAGAAACAACTTATTTACATAATAGTTTATAAAAAGTGTATGAATACATGTAAATTTACTCTATAATCCGCGAATTTTATTTATAGGTAAGATTGTAACCAGCAAGAACTACTTCAAATGGAGAATTTATATGGTAAATAGATCTCTAATATATTTAATACTAATTTTCCTATTTTATTTATTAAATATTACTACTGCATATTCAGCGGAAAAGATAAAACTTAAGCAAATTCTTGAATATGCTTTTGCAAAAGATCCAGAACTACTTGAGGCTAAAACTGAAACTTTGATTGCACACAGTCAAACTGAGCAAGCTATTTCCGAGCATTACCCAACCTTGTCAGTATTTGGCCGCCAATCTTTAGAAAATTATTCAAGATCAGATAATATCGATCACAATACTCATAAATTTACTCCTGGTGTTTCAGCCACAATGAACATTTATTCTTTCGGTGCGGTAGATAAAAAAATTGCTCACTCTACTGCAAATGAAGAATCTTTTCGTTATAAATACGATGAAACCAAAGAAAACCTTACCTATAAAATTACAGAACTCTATTTAATGGCATTACGATACAAAGATACAATTGCAGCTCAATCAAAAGGTCTTATTCGTTTGCAAAGTATTATTCAAGAAATTGGCGCCATTGCTGATAATGATGAAGGAAGACGTTCTGAATTTGTACAAGCTCAAGCTCGGTTATTTGCGGTAGAACAGCAGATAAACGCAACCCAACGTGAATTACAAGATACTTTAAGTCAGTTACAACGTTACTCTGGTACGAAGATTACTAGAGATAGTGTTTTAGATCCTTTTGCGACTATGACTCGATCTTTATTAGAAAAACGTTATTCTCAATCGCAACGCTTACACCCTTCATATCAAGCTGCAAATGCAAAAATAAAAACTGCTCAAGCAAGCGTAGAAGCCGAGAAAGCTAGTCATTATCCAAAATTAGATATTATTGGTCAGGTAACTAAAGATGATCGACAAGTTTATCTTAACGTTTCTTGGGATGTATTTAATCGTTCAAATTCTTATAGTGTGCAAGAAAAAGCACAAATGTTAAGTGCAGAGAAAAATCGTTTAGAACAAACTGTTTTAGATCTACAGGAAAAGAATAGAACGGCTTTAATTAATTTAGATGAATATAATAAACAAATTAAAACACTATCAAAGCAAGTTAATTCATTATATGAAGTTACTCAATATTATAAGTTACAATTTTCTATTGCAAAACGTTCTCTTCTTGATTTATTAAATGCAGAAAATGAATTATTAAGCGCAGAATTAAATAAAGTTACTACTGAGTATCAATTTCGTCATTCTTTTTTAGATTACCTTTATTCTCAAGGAATGACATATAAATGGGCTTTGGATTTAAAATAATAGAGAGTAAGTAACATTATGAAACTAATCATTGAAAATATTGCACTAATTACTCAGTTACTAGGTTCACCACTATCTGTACCTACACTAGCTTCACACACTATTCGTCGTCAAGGAAATAGTATTGACTTTTCTTCTCTTTGTGAATATTTACGCAGTGAAGGATTTGAAAATAGTATTTCTCAACGCCTTTTATCAGATATTCCATCATTAGCTGTTCCTGTATTGATAATATTACATAATGAAGAAGCTGCTGTTATCACTAATATTAATACAGATGATAATCACACTCGTGTTTATACGATTACTCAAGTAGATGGCATTATTTATCAACTATCTGAAACAGAATTAGCAGAAAAATATATTGGTTATTGCTGGTTTATAAAACCCCGTTTAGAAAAAGATATTCGTTCAGAGTTACCAGAATATTCTTTACCAAAAACATGGTTTTTCAAAATTATTTGGCGATTTAAAAAATATTATTATCAAGTTATTATTTCAACTTTCATCATCAATCTACTTGCACTGATCAGTTCGTTATATGTGATGAATGTTTATGATCGTGTTATTCCAAATCAAGCCTATGAAACTTTATGGGTGCTAAGTATTGGTGTGTTTCTAGCTATTCTATTTGAATTTATGGCCAAAATGATTCGGGGGCATCTCACTGATATAGCTGGTAAAAAAGCAGATCTAATTATTAGTTCTATGCTATTTCGACGTGTAATGGCACTAAAATTACAAGATCGTCCCGCCTCTGCTGGCTCTTATGCTAATAACTTACGTGATTTTGAATCAGTTAGGGAGTTTCTTACCAGTGCTAGCTTACTTACTATTGTTGATCTCCCTTTTTTACTCCTATTTATTAGTGTTATCGCACTAGTTGGCGGAAAATTAGCCTTAGTTCCGGCTATTATTATTCCAATTGTTATTATTATCGGTATCTTCGCACAAGCACCTCTCTCCAAAGCAATTAATGAATCAATGCGAGAGTCCTCCCAACGACAAGGATTGGCTGTAGAAGCGATAGAAGGTATAGAAACTATTAAGAATAACAATGCAATGTCTTGGGCACAGAAGCGTTGGGATCATTATACTGCTAAAACATCTTATGCTTCTATCAAAGTAAAAGATACAAGCAATTTTGTCATTAACCTCATTACTGCATTACAACAATTAAACACTGTAATCCTAGTATTATTTGGAACCTATTTAATCCACAGTAATGATCCAGCATCTCGTATTACAATGGGAGCATTAATTGCATCAGTAATTCTTTCTGGTAGAGCGTTAGCACCACTAGGACAAATTGCTGGATTAGCAACTCGATTTCAACAAGCTTGGCTAGCTTTAAAAGGGGTTGATGCTATCGTCTCACGACCAATTGATAAGTCTAGCGATAGAGATTATGTCAGTTTAAAGCAAGTGACTGGGCACTTACAGTTTAAGCAAGTTAGCTTTAAGTACCAAAAAGATAGCCAATTAGCATTGGACAACTTTAATTTAACTATTCAACCTGGAGAAAAAGTTGGAATTCTTGGCAAAATTGGTAGTGGAAAGTCAACTGCATTAAAATTAGGTGTGGGGTTATATGAACCTAGTGTAGGGAATATAACTTTAGATAGTATTAATTTACAACAATTAGATCCCTATTTTCTACGTAATCAGGTTTTACTATTAGAACAAAATCCACGTTTATTTTTGGGTACACTACGAGAAAATCTTGATATTGGAAGAATGGATTCTTTTCCATCAGATCAAGTTCTCTTATCTGCTCTCCAAAAATTTGGTTTATTAAATTTAGTGCAATCTCATCCCAGAGGGCTAGATATGTACTTAGGTGAAAATGGTTTAGGCTTATCTGGTGGACAAAAACAAGCCGTTGCTTTAGCCAGAATGACCCTGAAAGATCCTAAAGTAGTTTTATTAGACGAACCTACTACAGGATTAGATCAATATCACGAACAACAAGCATTAATTGCTTTATCAAAATGGATACAAAATAAAACTTTGGTAGTTGTTACACATCGACCACAGGTATTGCAATTGGTGAATAGAATCGTTGTAGTTGAAAATGGCAAAGTTATTATGGATGGACCAAAAGCAGTAGTTTTAAAAAAATTATCATCTCCAACACAGACTTCAGAGCAGAATCAAGCAGAGCTAGTAGCTCCACAAAAAAGTTGATATTTAGAGTAAATGACAATGACCAGTAAAAAAGAGAACTCTCAAAAACAAACTGATTTAAAAACAAGTGAAAAAATATCCAGTAAAGATCTACGCTTACTTAATGATCTACATGCTTCACTACAAGAAGAAAAACATACAAATTTATTTGCAATGATATGGTTATTAGGTGCATTTCTTGTTGTTTTCGTTGTATGGTCTTATTTTAGTAAGATCGAAGAAGTGACTAGAGGGCAAGGCACTATTATCCCAAATAGTCGTGAGCAAATTATTCAAAGTTTAGATCCTGGTATTTTAGATAAAATGATGGTTAAAGAAGGTGATCTTGTAGAAAAAGGACAAGTATTACTTAAACTAGACGATACTCGGAGTTCTGCTATTTTACGTGAAACGCAAGCTAAAGTAGATAATCTAGAAGCCATTGCTATTCGTTTAAAAGCAGAAATTGCTGGTAAAACCCCTGTATTTCCTGACAATATTCCAACTGAAATGAAAGAGAGAGAACTAGGTGTTTATCAAGCAAAGAAAGATGCCCTAAATGAAGCATTAAAAACTTTGCGCGAAAGTAAAGATCTTCTTGATGCAGAAATTTCCCTTACTGAACCAATGGTTAATAAAGGGGCAGTCTCTCAGGTAGAACTACTTAGAATGAAGCGTTCTGCTAACGATATGGCATTACAGATCTCTGAACGTGAACATAAATACATTACTGATGCCAGCAATGAATTAGTTAGAATTCAAGGTGATTTAGATCAAGCAAAAGAAAACCTTGCTGCTCGAGCAGATCCTGTAGAACGTTCCCTTTTGCGTGCACCATTAAAGGGTATCGTTAAAAATATTCGTGTTAATACAATTGGTGGTGTAATCTCAGCTGGGCAAGATATTATGGAAATTGTTCCAGTAGAAGATAACTTACTTGTTGAGGCATATATAAATCCAAAAGATGTAGCTTATATTCGTCCTGGTATGAAAGCAGTAGTAAAACTTACTGCATATGATTACGCCATTTATGGTGGTTTAGACGGGGTAGTTACTTTATTAAGTCCAAGTACTTTACAAGATAAACGTCAAGCCAGTGATTTGAATTTAAATCCAAATAACTCTTTTTATCGTGTGTTAGTAAGAACAACTGGAAGCCATCTCACTGATAAAAATGGTCACGAATTACCTGTATTACCTGGAATGATAGCGACAATAGATATTAAAACTGGCGAAAAAACCATTTTTCAATATCTAATTAAGCCAATTACTAGAATGAAACAAGCTCTTCAAGAACGCTAAATATTGAAAATGGGCTGATTTTATATTCAGCCCATTTTTACCTACTATAACAATAATAATGCTGAACCCCATTTGATAATATCAAAGAAGAATTTATTTTCATTGGTCGCGATACCATCAGGATTTTTCTTACTATCACTACCTGTATTCTTAGCTTCATCTATCGCCATACCACTTTGATATTGACCTTTGACGACTTTCAGATCATCACGCGCTTTCACCCTTAAAGTTGCACAATCTGCGGCAGGCATAGGTTCAAAAGGAGTTTGCTTAAACTTTTTAAATTGATACTGCGCATATCCCATTGATTTTTCATCTTTTTGGATCATTTTCACATATTCTGCACCAATAATATCTTCTAATGGATAGAAATAGACATATTGTGAGTGAATATAAGCATCCTCTTTAGAAAAATGCTCTTGCTGAATACGAGTTAAATTTGGATAAATACACTGTTCTACTTGACGACTAGCAACTACCCAACGTTGAGCATCTTCATTACTCAATTCATAATCTGCATTCGCATATTCTGCCGGATAGGTATCCATATCTTGTGATGCACAACTCGCTAATAAAAGGATTGAGGCTGAAAAAAACAGTTTTTTTAACATAAAAATATCCGCTTAATTTAAATTTTGTCTAACAATTTCAAATAAACAAACACCTGTCGCTACCGACACATTCAATGAAGAGACTGAACCTTGCATTGGAATACTCACTAATTGATCGCAATGCTCTCGGGTCAAACGGCGCATACCATCGCCTTCCGCCCCCATCACTAATGCAATCGCACCAGTCAATTTTGCTTGATAAATTGAGCTTTCAGCTTCACCAGCTGTGCCAACCACCCAAACATTATACTCTTCCTGTAAAGTCTTTAAGGTACGAGCAAGATTAGTAACACGAATAAGAGGAACAACTTCTGCCGCACCACAAGCCACTTTACGTGCTACTGAAGTAAGTTGTGCTGACTTATCTCGCGGCACAATCACTGCATCAACCCCAGCCGCATCTGCAGTACGCAAACAAGCACCTAAATTATGCGGATCGGTAATGCCATCTAACACTAACAATAACGGCTGTTTTTTCTCGTTTAATAAGGTATAAAGATCATTTTCAGCATATTCTTTTGGCGCTTGCACTCTCGCAATAATGCCTTGATGTACTTCACCGTTAGCCTTTTTATCTAAGGCTTGGCGGGTTAAATATTGTACCGTAATACCTAACTGATTTAACTCCGCCAATAAAGGCAATAGACGTTTATCTTCACGCCCTTTTAATACCAATACTTCAATTAATCGCTCTGGCGTTGTCGCTAATACTGCTGACACCGCGTGGATACCATAAATTTGTTCACTCATTGCTTATTCTCAAATTACTTACGTTTTTTGCTTTTATTACGTTTTGCCTTTTTCGCTGTTCTCTTCTTTTTCTCTTTGCGTTTATTCTCATCAATATTCGTTTGCTTACGTAACCGTTTTTGTAAACTTTCCGCATAACGCATATTTTTCAATAAACGATCCTTCTCTGTTTTGCCTAGACGTCTAGGCTGACGAGTTGTTGATACTAAAGAGAAATCGACCGTCTTTTCATCAAGGCTTACTGCCTCGACTCGCACAGTAACTTTATCGCCAATTCGATAAAGTACACCGCTATTTTCACCAATCAAGCGCTGACCACTTGGATCGAAACGATAATAATCGTTATCTAAAGTCGAAATATGCACTAAACCATCAATAAACAGCGTATCTAATCGGACAAAGAAACCAAATCCCATCACGCTGGAAATTGTGCCTTCAAATACTTCACCAACATGATCTTGCATAAATTCACATTTCAACCAATCCGCAACATCTCTAGTCGCTTCATCGGCTCGCCGTTCTGTCATTGAACAGTGATCACCTAATAAATCAATTTCATCTAAAGTGTAATGATAGCCGCCGCCTTTAGTTGTACGTTTGCTTGAACCTTGTTCTTTTGCTAATAAATATTTAATACCACGATGTAATGACAAATCAGGGTAACGACGAATCGGTGAAGTAAAATGTGCATATTCTGTCAAGGCTAAACCAAAGTGTCCAATATTATCACCGCTATATACCGCCTGACTTAATGAACGTAGCAACATTGTTTGAATCAATTCTTTGTCTGGACGTTCTCGCACTTGTTCCATCAATTTTGCATAATCCGCTGGCGTTGGTTTTAGACCGCCATCTAATGCTAAACCGCACTCACGTAAAAAACTGCGGAATGACATTAATTTTTCTTCACCAGGTAACGAATGAATCCGGTATAACGCCGGCTCTTGATGTTGTTCCATAAAATGCGCAGCACAAATATTGGCCAGAATCATACACTCTTCAATCACTTTATGTGCATCATTACGCTCTACTGGTTCAATACGTTCAATTTTGCCAAGATCATTAAAAATAAATTTAGTTTCAATGGTTTCAAAATCAATTGCACCACGTTTATGCCGCGCAGCCAATAACACCTTAAACATCGCATATAACTCTTGCAAATGTGGTACTAAGGTTTGATACCGTTCGCAAAGTTCTTCATCACCCTGCAAAATACGCCACACTTTGCTATAGGTTAAACGCGCATGTGAATTCATTACTGCTTCATAAAATTGATATTGCTGAATCCTTCCTTTATTAGAAAGTTGAATCTCACAAACCATACAAAGGCGATCTACTTGTGGATTTAAAGAACACAAACCATTCGATAATACCTCTGGCAGCATCGGCACTACGCGACTTGGGAAGTACACCGAATTACCGCGTTGGCGTGCTTCTTGATCCAGAGCGGTATGTGGACGTACATAATAGCTAACATCGGCAATCGCTACCCATAATGTCCAGCCACCTTCACGTTTTTGACAGAAAACTGCATCATCAAAATCGCGTGCATCTTCACCATCAATAGTTACCAACGGCAAATCACGTAAATCTACACGTCCTTTTTTATCTTTCTCGGCAACAGTTTCAGTAAGCTCTACAATCTGTTTTTGTACAGCATCAGGCCAAACATGTGGAATATCGTAATTACGAATTGCAATTTCCACTTCCATTCCTTTCGCCATATTCTCACCGAGCACTTCGGTAATTCTTCCGCTTAAACGAGAAATCCCCTTTTCTGTATTTTTTAATTCTACAACAACAACTTGCCCCATTCTGGCACTGGCACGATATTCATTTGGAATCACAATATCGTGATTAATTCGACTATCATCTGGTACTACATAGCCAATACCATCTTCAAGGAAGAAACGACCTACAATCTGTTTTTTACGTCGTTCCAATACACGAACAATACGGACTTCTTTTCGTCCGCGTCGATCAAAACCATTTGGTTGTGCTAGCACATAATCATCATGCAATACTTTTTGCATCTGACCATTGGGAATAAACCAATCGTCCTTAGAACCATCAACCTGCAAAAAACCATAACCATCTTTATGACCAATGACAGTTCCTTTCAATAAATCTAATCTTTCTGGCAAAGCATACCGTTTGCGTTTAGTAAAAACTAACTGCCCATCATTTTCCATCGCGCGTAAACGACGACGCATTGCTTCCTGTAACTCTGGATCGTTAATCTCTAAAATATGCAAAAGTTCTTCTTTGCTCATTGGAGCATTATGATCGCGGATAACAGTGAGGATCAGCTCACGACTTGGGATCGGATTACCATATTTTTCAACTTCTTCCGCATAGTGAGGATCTTGATACTGCATTTTTAACTCCTTGATTTAAAATAGATATAAAAATCTATTCACAATTAAAATATTGATTCATTTCTAACGCTGGCTTAGCTTGTTTATCTCTGCTAATCACCTTAGCTGGTACACCAGCGACAGTTGAATACTCTGGTACAGGATGTAACACTACTGAACACGCACCAATTTTCGCATAGGCACCTACTTCGATATTACCTAAAATTTTGGCACCGGCACCAATCATCACTCCTCTACGTACTTTTGGATGACGATCGCCAACTTCTTTTCCTGTTCCACCTAAGGTTACATCTTGCAAAATTGAAACATCATTTTCGACTACTGAAGTTTCGCCAATCACAATACCGGTTGCATGATCCAACATAATCCCTTTACCAATTTCAGCCGCAGGATGAATATCTACATCAAACGCAACCGAAATCTGATTCTGTAAATAGATAGCTAACGCTTTACGTTGCTGCTGCCATAAACAGTGTGTAATACGATAACTTTGCAACGCATGAAATCCTTTTAAATAGAGTAACGGTGTTGAATACAACTCCACCGCCGGATCACGCATTCTAACTGCTTCAATATCACAGGCTGCACTTTCAATAATCTTTGGATTGTCATGATAAACTTCATCAATAATCTCACGTAAAGAGATCGCCGGCATTGTCGTGCTTGAGAGTTTATTGGCCAAAATATAGCTAAGCGCTGTGCCTAAATGTTGATGTGCTAAAATTGTCGAATGAAAAAAACTCGCTAAAGAGGGTTCTTGTTCCACTAATAATGCTGCTTCTTCACGAATACTTTGCCAAATTCGTTGCAATAATGTTGACATAAATTCTCCTACTCACTTTTCTTCTCTCTAGCAAGCAAATTCCTTGCTGCCTCAGTGGCAGTCAAACCACAAAATAACATTTGATAAATCTGTTCCACAATTGGCATTTCCACTTGCTGACGTTGTGCCAAACGATAAGCTTCTTGCGTATTGTAATACCCTTCGACTACTTGTCCAATCTCTTGCATTGCCTGTTCAACACTATAACCTTGCCCTATCATCATTCCAAAACGACGATTACGCGATTGGTTATCAGTACAAGTCAAGACTAAATCGCCTAATCCAGCCATACCCATAAAGGTTTGTGGTTCAGCACCTAATGATGCACCTAAACGAGAAATCTCTGCTAAACCACGCGTAATTAATGCCGTTCTGGCATTAGCACCATAACCAATACCATCGGAAACACCTGCACCAATCGCAATCACATTTTTGATTGCCCCGCCGAGCTGCACGCCAATCATATCGCTATTGAGATAAACACGAAAATGCTTACTACAATGAATACGTTCTTGTAACTCCTTGGCAAACTGTTCATCTGCAGAAGACAAGACAATCGCAGTTGGTAATCCCATCGCTAACTCTTTCGCAAAAGTTGGACCAGATAAGACGGCTAATGGATAAGTATTGCCAATAATTTCTTCCGCTACTTGGTGCAGTAACCGACCACTATCATGTTCTAAGCCTTTACTTGCCCAAATAATACGATGTTTTGGTAGCAAAAACGGCTTAATTTGTTGTAACACATCGGCAAATACATGGCTCGGTACCACTAATAAGATATCTCGAGCAACTCGCATTGTTGTTGCCAAATCACTCTCCAATTGCAACGCTTCTGGGAAAGTCACACCTGGCAGAAAACGCTGATTTTCTCGTTGCAACGCCATTGTTTCAATTTCAGTTTTATTACGCCCCCAAAGAATGGTCGGAAAACCATTTCTCGACAAAGCGATTGCTAATGCTGTGCCATACGAACCAGCGCCAATAACGGCAATAGGTGGAAATTCTGTCATCGTAGTCACCTTAAAATTTTTGCTTTTAATCAATGGAAAAAAATAGACGAAAGCGAGAGGATTGCAAGAAGATTTTGTTAAATATAGAAATAAGTTTAATACACCAATAAAAAATGTAATTTCATTAAATCACAAATACACTTGACAAGCAACTATTCATTCACTAATATACAAACATTCTGTAATTTTTTGAAAGTACATAATGAAATTTAAAGATATCCTTACTATTTCTAGTGGAATACCTTTCTCTCGTATAGAAGAAGATTTTTCAGCACCTTCTTATTCTGTTTATAGCCAAAATGATTTACAAGCAGATTTAGGGATAACGTCCGTTTGTATAGAAAATAAACTTCTTCGAACCTATGATAAAGTATCTACTGTTAAAACTGGAGATATTATTTTTAGTCTAATCTCAGGTACAGCTGCTCGTGTGCAAGCTGCTCGTTCTGGCTATATTTACTCACAAAATTATGCCGTTTTATTACCCAACCCAATAATTGATAAGAATTTTTTAGTATATCTGATTAATTGCGATCAAGACGTTAAACACCAATTTGCTGCAAGTATGCAAGGATCACAAGTATTGAAATATACATTAAATCAATTACGTCAATTAGAACTCAAAACGCTTCCTGATTTATCTATACAACAAGCAATTGGAAAAATTTATATGTCACAGAACCGTTTAATGACTCTTAAAAACAGACTGATTGAACGTGAAAACCAATACTTACTTAGTTCCCTCAATAATTTAATTAAACAAGAGAAAAATAAATGAAAAACAATAAGATAGAAAAATTAAAATTATCTATAGTTACAGACGCTTGGGAACAGTGTAGGTTGGGGAAATTATGTAAAATTACTACAGGAAAACTTGATGCCAACGCAATGGTTGATAATGGAAAATATGATTTTTATACTTCAGGTATAAAAAAATATCGTATTGATACTGCAGCCTTCACTGGCCCTGCAATCACAATTGCAGGAAATGGAGCCACTATTGGATATATGCATTTGGCAGATGGTGAATTTAATGCATATCAAAGAACTTATGTGTTAAGTACCTTTCAAGCAAATCGCCTCTTTTTATTTCATATAATTGGCAAAAAATTACCAAAAAAAATTGCTGAAGAAGCTAGAACTGGAAACATCCCTTATATTGTTATGAATATGCTTACTGAGTTAACTCTCAGTATCCCATCCATCTCCGAACAACAAAAGATCGGATCCTTTTTCCAACAACTGGATCAGCTTATTACTCTTCATAAAGTATAAGTTAAAACCAACGAAAACCTTACAACACTGCAATTCTAATAATTTTGTATTTAATTAAGGACTCATCTATGAACGAAACACAATTTGAAACTGCGTTAATCCATTATTTATCTACAGGAAAAGTTAGTGTTGTAAATCCGACTACAACCGCCAACGAACCAAATGCAAATTATTTAAAACAAAAATTATGGCGATACGAACCTGATATAAAAACTACAGATCAACTCTGGGAAAATTTTAAAAAGATTTTAGAACAACTTAATCAAGATATTCTTTATCATCCATTAACTCCTACAGAATTTGAACAAGTAAAACAGCAAATTAATCAATTACATACTCCTTATGAAGCAGGACAATTCCTTTATGGATTAAATGGGGTATCACAAATTGAAGTTGACTTAGAAGATGGGCGCCATGTTTTTCTTACTGTATTTGATCAACGCCAAATCGGTGCTGGCAATACGGTCTATCAAGTTGTAAATCAAATTCAACGACCAGCTAAAATGGCTGGTAAACAAAATCGCCGTTTTGATACTACTTTACTAATTAATGGTTTACCAATTCTACATATTGAAGAAAAAACAGATTTACGAGATGTTAATGAAGCATTAAACCAAATGCATCAATATATCGAAGAAGGGCAATTTAGTGATATTTTCTCAACGGTGCAAATTCTTGTTGCAATTACCCCCAATAATATTCGTTATATGGCAAACACCACCCCAGATCGATTTAATAAAGATTTCGCCTTTAGTTGGCAACGCCGTAGTGATAACAGCATTGTCAGAGATTGGCGAGAATTTGCCGATAGTATGCTGTCTATCCCAATGGCACACCAAATGGCAACGAATTATATGATATTAGACGGTACACCAAATAAACAAATGCTTAAGGTAATGCGTCCATATCAAGTATATGCAACACAAGCTGTAATCGAAAACTTAAAACAAACTGATTTTGCAATGGGGAATAAAAAAATTGGTTATATTTGGCATACAACTGGTAGTGGTAAAACTATTACTAGTTTTAAAACAGCATGGTTAGCCAGCCGATTACCAAATATAGACAAAGTTGTATTTGTCGTTGATCGCATTGCCTTAACCAACCAAACTAACGAACAATATCGTGCTTATGATCCTGATGGTGAAAATGGCGGAAGTGTAAGTGATACGAAACATACTGGGGATTTAAGACGTAAACTAGCATCAAATAGCAATAATATTATTATTACCAGTGTGCAAAAACTAGGCCGTTTAGTGTCGAGAAAAGACTATCAAATTCCTAATAAAAATATTGTATTCATTGTTGATGAAGCTCACCGCTCAACAGGAGGCGATGAATTTAAGAAAATCCAAGAAATATTTAAATCCTCTGTTTGGGTAGGCTACACAGGTACACCAATGTTTGATGCCACAACTAATGGCTTACGAACAGAGGACATTTTTGGCAAATTATTGCACGCCTATACTATTCGTGAAGCGATTGCAGATCGTAACGTTTTAGGTTTCAAAGTTGATTTTAAAACAACGATTGATATTCGTGATCTCCTAAAAAATGAACATCCAGATTGGTCTGATGAACAAATTGAACAAGAAATGGAAAAGATCCGCCAAGAAGAATTTGATGAAAATATTGATCGTACTCGAGGAGAAATTATTGAACAAACCTTACATAAAAACTTTTACGATAACAATTACGAACACGTCAAATTAGTTGTAGCAGATATTTTTAAAAATTGGCGAAACCGTAGCAATAATGGCAAATATAATGCTCTGCTTACCACTAAAACCGTCAGTGGAACTAGCGTACCTATGGCAATGCTTTATTTCCGCGAATTTTTACGTGTTAATCAAGAACGCCAACAAGCTGGGCAAAATACCTTAAAGGTGGCAATTACTTTCAGCTACAGCACAGATAATAGTGATGAAATGCTGAAAAATAATAACGATTTACATGAAGCCATTAACTACTACAACCAATGCTTCGGCACCACTTTTGGACTAGATAGCGTAAAAGACTACACACAAGATGTTATGGCTCGACTTAATAAAAGTACCTACGACAAGAATTATCTTGATCTAGTTATTGTAGTTGATCAACTACTCACTGGTTTTGACGCTCCAGAATTAAACACTTTATATGTAGATCGTATTCTAAAAAATGCGAATTTAATTCAAGCCTATTCTCGTACCAATCGTGTCCAAGATATGCAAGAAAAACCTTTCGGACAAATTATTAATTATCGCTGGCCTAAACAAAATGAACGCCTAATGAATGAAGCTTTAGCAATATATGCTAATAAAGATTCAGCTAGTATTAAAGCAAGAGAAAGTGATGATGCCATCAAAGAAGGGAATGAAAAAGATGGCATTATCGCTAAACCATTTAAAGACGTTTTACAAGAAACTCAACTGCTCGTCCAACAACTAGCTAATCTCAGTAAAAATATACGTAACGAACCTTTTATGGAAGTTCCAAAATCAGAAAAAAAACAAGAAATAATGTTTGGATTATTAAGTGAATATAGTCGTCATATTTCTAAGTTGAAACAATATACATCTGAGGAAATTGATGGCTCATTTGAAGGTTTTGATTACAACAATCCTGATGCATTAATTGAGGCATTAGGAATGACTATCGAACAAGAAAAAATGCTCACGATTACCCTAGCTAATGAATTAAAACGTATTCTTGCAGAGAAAACAGATAGTCGAATAACAGATATTGAGCTAAGAATGGCACATCTTAAAGAGATTAAGGTAGATTATGATTATCTCAGTGAACTCATTGCTCAATTAATTAACCAAATCCACCAAAACTTACAACAAGAAGCGGAATATACTCACAGTGAAATTCAGAAATTTGCTGATGGCTTAGAAGATATTGCTTACGCTGAAAAAATTAAACAAGCGACCAAAGCGATTATGGCCAAACAATATCCTGATCCAAATAGTACTGATTGGCCATATCAACTTAAAACAGATGAACTTAATCAAGTCATTAATACTGCAGCAAATTACACCACAGAACGTCAATTTCTTGATTTTCGTAATCACTGGGGTATTACCGACATTATCTCTACTGCTGAAATGCAACAGCTTTTTGCCAACCATCGCTATGAACAGCAAGATTTAGATGATGATAAATTACTTACACATATCATCACACAAGGATCAGAAGTATATAAAACTTTAGCAACTGATAGACAAGTACAGGAATTAAGCAAAATCAAATACCGAAATCAGTTGCGTATAGCGTTTTATCAATTAGCTGATGAGTTGGTAAGGTATTAAAAAGAGAGATAATAGTTTGCTGAAATTATTTTTCTTGAACTAAAAGAATTCTTTAGTTTGAGAAAATCAATTTTCTCGAACTAACTAGGTTAGTTAGTTTTCGAAAATCTATCTTTTCGAACTAATAAAGAGAGCAGGTAATATTTTTATATAGGGAATCTTTTATGATTAAAATTGAACAATTTAAAGCTGGAAAGTGGGTAAAACGTTATCAATATCAAAGTTTCGAACCAACTCTTATTAATACAGAATGGACTTGGGAGTCCCCAAAAATTCATACATCTCTGGAAAAAGCGACAAAAGCATTAGGAGAACTGAATGCCTTTTCATTGATTGTTCCCGATGTAGATTTATTTATTCAAATGCATATTGCCAAAGAAGCACAAATTTCTAGCAAAATAGAAGGCACACAAACGCAACTTGATGAAGCATTAATGCCCAAAGATAAAATTGTGCCAGAAAAGCGTGATGATTGGCAGGAAGTACAAAACTATATTCAAGCTATGAATAATGCTATTTCCGAATTAAATCACCTGCCTCTATCTAACCGTTTACTCAAACAAACACATAAAGTATTAATCTCTGCGGTTAGAGGGCAAGAAAAATTACCCGGTGAATTTCGTACTAGTCAAAATTGGATAGGCGGTTCTAACTTAAATGATGCAGCTTTCATTCCGCCATTACACGAAAATGTTCCTTTATTAATGAGCGATTTAGAACGATTTTGGCATAATGATGAAATATTTGTACCTCATTTAA
The DNA here is from genome assembly GCF_001678495.1 of Gallibacterium salpingitidis. Lineage (GTDB taxonomy): Bacteria > Pseudomonadota > Gammaproteobacteria > Enterobacterales > Pasteurellaceae > Gallibacterium > Gallibacterium salpingitidis. The sequence continues at coordinate 1,350 of NZ_JTJL01000075.1, read as the reverse complement.
TTCGTATTGCTATTAGCCACTATCAATTTGAAACAATTCACCCATTTTTAGATGGAAATGGACGTATTGGACGATTATTGATACCACTGTATCTTATTAGTCATGGTATGTTAGATAAGCCATCACTCTATATTTCCGATTTCTTTGAACGTCATCGTAATAGCTATTATGACGCTTTAATGGCTGTTCGTTTGCGTAACGATCTCACACATTGGGTATTGTTTTTTCTACAAGGTATAGAAGAAACAGCAAAACTCGGCTGTGAAGTATTCCATAGTATTTTAAAATTTAGAGAGCAAACGCAACAAAAAATCATATCTTTAGGAAAAAGATCTGAACTTGCCAATCAGCTGTTAAATTTACTCTATCGTCATCCCATTCAAACAGCTCAAACAATCGAAGAAAGCCTACAAATTTCAAAATCTACAGCTAATTCATTACTTAAAGATTTTGAACGATTAAATATTTTGCAAGAAATTACAGGGAAAAAGCGAGGGCAGATTTATACAATGAAAGATTATTTAGAAATTTTTATCACATCTCGAACTAGCCAACAGCCTTAGTTCGAGGAAATTGATTTTCTCGAACTAACAATAAGTTCTAGAAAATAGCTATTTTAAAGATAGTCATTAAAATTAAATAAAATCAATACGTTATCATCTTTTTAAATAAAATGATTTACGCTGATTTTGTTAACAACAAACTTAAATAGGGAAAATAATATGAAAATCAATAAGATACCAAAATTACGATTTCCTGAATTCACTGATGATTGGGAACAGTGTAGGTTGGGGGATATGGTTTATAGAGAATTAAAGGGTAAAGCATATGCAAATCAATTAGGTGATGGCAATGTTGAATATTTAGATGCTAATAGACTAAATGATGGAAAAGTTTTTTTGTCTAATGGTATACAGAACGTCTCTAAGAAAGATATTTTAATCATTTGGGATGGTTCTAATGCAGGGAAAATTTTTTCAGGTTTTTCTGGGGTATTAGGGTCTACTCTCAAAGCATACACCTTACATAAAAATTATTCCCATTTATTTATTTACCAAGCATTACTAAAGGATCAAGAATTAATTTTTAAAAAATTTCGGACTCCTAATATACCTCATGTGGTAAAGAATTTTACTGATATTTTTGAAATAACGATTCCCCCTCTCCCCGAACAACAAAAGATCGGATCCTTTTTCCAACAGCTGGATCAACTTATTACTCTTCATAAACGTAAGTATGAGAACAGTATAAGCCTTAAAAAATCGCTTCTACAAAAAATGTTTCCAAAAAATGGACAATCTGTTCCTGAAATTCGTTTCCCCGAATTTACTGACGCTTGGGAACAGTGTA
>NZ_JTJL01000074.1 GCF_001678495.1 Gallibacterium salpingitidis | reverse complement strand
TAATTCTTTTACTTAAAGTAAAAACATTATCTACGAATGCCCACACAGATTGTCTGATAAAATGTTAAAGAACAAAAAACGACGCTTTCTTTTTTAACTTCACACTTCAGCGTCGTTGCGGAGGTGCATTATAGTGATTTCAACTCACCTTGCAAGCACTTTTTTTCATTTTTTTTAATTTTTTTATTAACTGCTGTTTTTTACAACAAACTTGCATTTTCGATACATCACAAAAAATGCTAACCACACCAGCTATTGCATACTTGCATAGCTAGTGTGGTCATCTATTATCTTACTCTTTTGGTAAGCGTTTAATGGAAACTAGTAATCCACCCCAGATAATCACAAGGGCAATAACCATCATAACGATTGCAATTGTACTCATTCTGCTTCCTCCACAAATTTTTCTTCATTTTTCCATGGTAAATGGGTTAATAAGAATGCTACTACTACTAAAGAAATCGCCATTCCCCAACCAAATGTATTCACAAACCAGTTTGGATAACCTTCATATCCTTCGCGGAATACTTTAGCACCTTCACTAAAGAGCATAAATGCAAGGATACCTGTTGTGATAACAATACATAAGCGCCAAACAAAACCCACTTTGAAAGATGAAGTTTTATTGATATGGTTGCCTAATAACCCTAATTTTTCGTTAGATACAATGATAACCAATGAACAGAAGGCTACTGCTACGATACCAAAATAGTTAACAAATTTATCCATTACATCTAGCATCGGCAATCCTGTAGTCGTTCCAAATAATGAAACTGAAAGAATCATCATTGGAATACCAACAACAAAAGTTGAAGTAACACGACCTAATCTTAATTTATCTTGTACTGAAGCAATGATTACTTCGATAACCGAGATAAATGAAGTTAACGCTGCAAAAGTAAGTGAACCAAAGAATAACACCCCAAGTAAAGGACCAAATGGTGCATTATTAATAATTGTTGGGAAAGCAAAGAATGCTAAACCAATACCACCTTTTGCAACTTCATGAACTTGTTGACCACTTGCCGCCGCCATAAAACCTAACGCAGCAAAAACACCGATACCTGCTAATAACTCAAAACTACTGTTTGCAAAACCTACTACCAAACCAGAACCAGTTAGATCTGAATCTTTCTTCAAGTAAGATGCATAAGTAATCATAATCCCGAAACAGATAGATAATGAGAAGAAGATTTGTCCATAAGCCGCAATCCACACACTTGGATCAGATAATTTTTCCCAGTTAGGTGTGAATAATGCATCTAATCCTTTACTTGCACCTGGTAATAAAAGAGCTGAAATTACTAAGATAACAAACATTACCACCAATAAAGGCATCAAAATGCTTGATGATTTGGCAATTCCTTTTTGAACACCTAGTGCTAATACACCTAAAGCAACCAACCATACAGCAATAAGTGGACCGACCACCATGCCAACGAATTCAAAACTTACGCCTTGCGCAATATCCCCCATCTTTAAGAATTCACCAACAAAGAAATCTATTGGTTTATCTCCCCAAGCTCCGTTGATAGAGAAATAGGTATATGATGCCGCCCAGCCTAATACCACCGCATAGTAAATACCGATAATCACATTAACCAATACTTGCCACCATCCAAAAATCTCAAAATTTTTGTGTAAACGTCTAAAGGCAAGTGGTGCAGCGCCACGATGTCTATGCCCAATCGCATAATCCAAAAATAGCAATGGAATCCCCGCAGTTAATAACGCAATGATATATGGCACAATAAATGCACCACCACCATTCTCATATGCGGTATAAGGGAAACGCCAGATATTACCAAGTCCTACTGCAGAACCAATTGCAGCTAAAATAAAAGCACGACGACCTGAAAAAGTTTCCCGATTTGTTGTTTTGACATTATTACTCATTTAGCCCTCCTATATATTGGACTTTATCGTTATATTATTATGAAGTAACTTAATATAATTAAATAATCTCAATAGTCAACGCTATTTATTTGAAATAAAAACAAAAAATCACAACAAGTTCACTTTTTCGCCAACAATAAAACTACTAATTTACCTCCTTTTCGGTAAGATCTTCTCGAAAGTCATAAAAAATAGTTTTTCTCTCTATTTTTCAAGGAAAAAGTCAGTACAAAAAACGGGTTAAAAAATTTTTGATTGGAAGATAAAAAAATAGAGCTAGATTTCCTAGCTCTATTCTTATGATGCATGAATTTATATGATTAGTTTGCTTTTCTTTTTGCTCGCATACCAAGTAACAAAGTAATAGAAAAAGTAACTACGAAAGAAATCAGCATACCAATGCAATATACAGCAATACTATCTGGTTTAATTGAGATAATTCCCGGTAAACCTGCTGCGCCTAATGCTTGCGCTTTAGCATTAAAGAAGGCAATAAAAGCACTTGATACGCCTGAACCAATCATTGCGGCAATAAATGGATAGCGATATTTTAAATTCACCCCAAACATCGCTGGTTCAGTAATCCCTAATAAAGCACTGATACCTGACGGTAACGCAATTCCACGCACTTTAGCATCTTTAATTAAGAACATTACCCCCAAACAAGCTGCACCTTGTGCCACATTTGACATTGCTGCGATAGGGAAAATAAAGGTTCCGCCGGTATGCGCCATATCAGCTAATAATTGTGTTTCGATAGCAATAAAAGTTTGGTGCATTCCTGTAATAACGATTGGAGCATAAAGTGCACCAAAAATAGCACCACCAATAAAACCTGTTGTATCGTATAACCAAGTTAAACCATCACCAATTAAGAAGCCTAGTTTGTGGGTAATTGGACCAACAAAGGTGAAAGTAAGAATACCTGTGATAAACAGCGCTAATAATGGTGTTAATAAGTTATCTAATACAGATGGAATCACTTTACGGAAGGTATTTTCTAGCTTAGCTAAAATCCAAGTTGCTGCTAAAACCGGTAAAACAGAACCTTGATACCCCACTTTTTCAATATGGAAGCCTAAAATATCCCAATAAGGAATATTGCCAGATAAGCTAGCGGCGCTAAATCCCCAACCACTTAATAAATCAGGGTGTACCATCAACATACCTAATGCGGCACCTAAGAATGGATTACCACCAAATTTTCTACTCGCTGAGAAAGCTAGCAAAATTGGCAAATAGACAAATGGTGCATTTGCAAAAGTATTAATCATTGCCGCCAAATCAGACAAATTAGGATAAGCATCAATCAAAGATTTTCCGTCAATAAACAGCCCTTGCGCAGTAAATACATTCGCTAACCCCATTAACAAACCACCAGCCACAATTGCAGGAATAATAGGAACGAAAATATCTGCCAATCCTTTTACTAATCGTTGTAAAAAATTCTGTTTCTCTGCACTTAAGTTGGCAATATCACTCTTGGTCATATCACCCAAACCTAAAATTTCTGTCATTGCTGCATGAACTTTATTTACGGTTCCTGCACCAAAAATAATCTGATATTGTCCAGCAACAGCAAATTGCCCTTTTACGCCCTCAATTTGCTCAATTGCCTCTTTATTTGCTTTGCTATCATCATTTAAAACTAAACGTAAACGTGTAGAACAATGTGCAACACCGCTAATGTTTTCTTTACCGCCCAACTTCTCAATGAGCTGTTTTGCAATTTGTGGAAAATCCATCTGTTTTCTCCTAGTAGGTGGTTAAGTTATCAACAGCGCGGATTATAGCTAAAACGTTTTAGTAAAATCTATTGGGATCACAGACAATATGTCAAATTTGTGATCCAGATAACATTTTTAAGCGAAAAAATTGAAATAGAATTGCTGAACTAAAACGGTTTAGCTAAAATTTTTACAGTTACACAGCAAGAGGAATTTCGCAATGAATACAGTATGGGTTTTAGGTGATGCCGTTGTTGATTTACTGCCAGATGGCGAACATCGTTATTTACGTTGTCCCGGTGGAGCACCCGCTAATGTCGCAGTGGCAATTTCACGTCTTTCAGGAAAAAGTGCTTTTATTGGTCGTGTTGGTAATGATCCTTTAGGGAGATTTTTACGTCAAACTTTGCAACAAGAAGGTGTTGCAATTGATCATATGTATCTTGATCCAATACATCGTACTTCAACTGTTATCGTTGATTTAGATTTACATGGTGAACGCACTTTTACTTTTATGGTAAATCCAAGTGCTGATCAATTTTTGGAGATCGAAGACTTACCTAAATTCGAGAAAAATCAATGGCTACATTTTTGTTCAATTGCTTTGATCAACCAACCTTCACGCACCACAGTACAACATGCAGTCACACAAATTAAGCAAGCTGGTGGTTTCGTTTCTTTTGATCCAAATTTACGCCCAAGCTTATGGCCGAATGAAAACGTTATGATCGAAGAAGTCAATAAAATGGTGGCGATGGCAGACGTGATAAAATTTTCTGAAGAAGAAATCTGCTTACTAAGCCATAACCCAGATCTGGAACAAGCGATTATTCAAACACGACAACAGTATCCAGACAAATTAATTTTGGTGACATTAGGTGCTGATGGTGCGCTTTATTTCTATCAACAAATCAGTGGCAAGATTGCTGGTAATAAAGTCAATGTAGTTGATACTACTGGTGCAGGCGATGCTTTTGTTGGCGGTATGTTGCAAGGATTAGCACAGCACACTCACTGGCAACAGGAAACTGTGTTAGCGCAATCTATTCAACAAGCGAATCTTTGCGGCGGATTAGCTACCACAGCTAAAGGGGCAATGTCTGCATTACCGACTCGCCAACAAGTAGCACAATTAACCCAATAAATATAATTAGGAGGCAAGATGATCGTTTTTAATCAAGGAAAATATCGTAGCTTATACACCGCTCAGCCAAATGAATTAGCCACTCTCGCTGCACAAGTAGCCAGTGATTGTCATCATCGTCCAGCCTATCATCTTGCTCCACCAACAGGGCTACTCAACGATCCGAACGGGTTAATTTTTGATGGCAGCCACTACCATATTTTTTATCAATGGTACCCTTTTGGCCCATTACATGGTATGAAACACTGGCGCCATTATCGCACGCAAGATTTTTGTCATTTTGAGCAAGCAGGTGCGCTTATCCCTGATGAACTATTTGAATCTCATGGCTGCTACTCTGGTGGTGCCATTAATTATCAGGATAAGATTGTTGTTTTTTACACCGGTAATACTCGTCGTTCTGAAGATAATCAACGTATTCCTTTCCAAAATATTGCTATTTTTGATCGAGACGGACATTTATTAGAAAAACGCCCATTACTAAACCAAGCACCTAATGGTTATACCGAACATTGTCGTGATCCTAAGCCATTCGTTACTGCTGATGGCAAAATCCGTTTTGTATTAGGAGCACAACGAGAAGATCTTTCAGGTACTGCATTGTTATTTGAAATGGCAAATTTACAAGACCAACCACATTTATTAGGTGAGCTCACCTTAACACCTTTTGCTAATCAAGGCATTTTTATGTGGGAATGCCCAGATTTAGGAAAATTAGGCAATAAAGATCTCTTTATTTGGTCGCCACAAGGTAAAAAACAAGAAACAACACAGTTTCAAAATAACTATCATGCGACTTATGCCATCGGTCAGTTAGAAAATTTAACTTTCCATGTAGAACAGTTTGCTGAACTCGATCAAGGTTTCGATTTTTATGCTCCACAAAGTTTTGCCGGTCTTGCTAATCAAGAGAGTAAAATGCTTTTTGCTTGGTGTGGTTTGCCTGATTTACAATATCCAACTGATCGCTATCAGTGGCATTCTATGCTGACCTTACCAAGAAAACTTTGGTTACAGAACAATCAATTGTACCAACGTCCAATTGAGCAAGTTTATCAACAAATTGAAAATATGACGGAATACCACGTTATCGATCAAAGTAATATTGAAGGTTTGGCACAAAGCTATCTACATCTCAAAATTAATCAACAACCATTTAAAATGCAGCTATTTAGCAACGAATTACAACAGCATTTGACATTGAGTTATCAAAATGGCTGTTTTTGCTTAGATCGTTCTGCGACAGAACAAACAGAATCGATGCGTAAATTTGGTGAACAACGTTATTGTCAAATTGACAATTTACAAGAAATCGAACTCTTTATTGATCACTCTATTATAGAAATTTTCTTTAATCGAGGCGAAAAAGCGATGACATCACGCTTTTTTATTGAAAATAAACAAAATACAATCGTAGTTGAGCAACCAACCACAATCACGATTGGTCAAATACAACCAATCCAATTCAGCAAGGATGAATTATGAATACGAATGCTAAACGCCTGACTATTGCCGATATTGCAGAATTAACAGGCGTTTCTAAGACAACTGTCAGTATGGTGTTAAATGGACGTGGCAATAATTTCCGCATAAAACCGGAAACGCAAGAAAAGATTCTTGCCATTGCTAAGCAATACCATTACAAAGCAAACAGTGTCGCCAGAGCATTACAATCACAACGCAGCAATACCATTGGTTTAGTAATTCCTGATTTTTCAAATTTAGGGTTTGCTGCGACCACTAAAACCTTAGAAAGATTATGTCGAGATAACGGTTTACAGCTTATTATTGCTTGTTCTGATGAGTTGCTAAAACAAGAAGCGATTGCAATTGAACGTTTGTTAGATCGACAAATCGATCTTTTGATTACCACCCCAATCAAAGACGATGCCGAATACTATCGTAATTTAAATATTAATGTACCAGTCATCCAACTTGACCGTTGCACCAAAAACAGTAAAACACCTTATATTGTTACTGATGATGAAAGCGCAGTAATAGAATTAATCTATACTTTATGCCAACGTCATCAACTGACAGAATTTTATTATCTTGGTGGTCAAGCCGAGTTACGCCCAAGTACCGCACGTTTAGCAGGTTTTAAACAAGGTCTGCAAAAAGCCAACCTTGCTTTACAAGCAGATTGGATTATCCAAACTTCATATTATGCAGATAGCGCCTATTTAGCATTTGAACAGCTATATCAACGACTAGGGCGTTTGCCAGAAGCTTTATTTACAGGATCTTATGCCTTATTAGAAGGGGTGTTACGTTTTCTAAATGATCATCACTTATTAGATCATTTGACGGAAGGCAAAATGCGCCTATCTACTTTTGACGATTATGAATTGCTTAATTGTCTGCCATTCAAAATTAACTCAATACAGCAAGATCATCAAAAAATTGCCCAACATCTATTTCATATGCTACAAGCGATCTTACAAAATGAGGAAGTACAAAACCAAATTATTCCTGCTCGAATTATTTGGCGTAGCTAGCTAGAGAA
>NZ_JTJL01000073.1 GCF_001678495.1 Gallibacterium salpingitidis | reverse complement strand
CGCACCATTAATGCTGAGGCGTGATGAGGAGTGACTACGGTTGCGAAGTTGTTGATGCCAAGCTTCCAGGAAAAGCTGCTAAGCAAATTATCTAATAAACCGTACTGAAAACCGACACAGGTGGTCAGGTAGAGAATACTAAGGCGCTTGAGAGAACTCGGGTGAAGGAACTAGGCAAAATAGCACCGTAACTTCGGGAGAAGGTGCGCTGGCGTAGTGTGAAGTCTGTACAGATGGAGCATGAACCAGTCGAAGAGACCTGCTGGCTGCAACTGTTTAATAAAAACACAGCACTCTGCAAACACGCAAGTGGACGTATAGGGTGTGACGCCTGCCCGGTGCTGGAAGGTTAATTGATGGTGTCATCGCAAGAGAAGCACTTGATCGAAGCCCCAGTAAACGGCGGCCGTAACTATAACGGTCCTAAGGTAGCGAAATTCCTTGTCGGGTAAGTTCCGACCTGCACGAATGGCGTAATGATGGCCAGGCTGTCTCCACCCGAGACTCAGTGAAATTGAAATCGCCGTGAAGATGCGGTGTACCCGCGGCTAGACGGAAAGACCCCGTGAACCTTTACTATAGCTTGACACTGAACCTTGAATTTTAATGTGTAGGATAGGTGGGAGACTGAGAGAGACTGACGCCAGTTGGTAAGGAGTCGATGTTGAAATACCACCCTTTAACGTTTGATGTTCTAACGAGGTACCTGGAACAGGTATTCGGACAGTGTCTGGTGGGTAGTTTGACTGGGGCGGTCTCCTCCCAAAGAGTAACGGAGGAGTACGAAGGTTTGCTAATCACGGTCGGACATCGTGAGGTTAGTACAATGGTAGAAGCAAGCTTGACTGCGAGACGGACGTGTCGAGCAGGTACGAAAGTAGGTCATAGTGATCCGGTGGTTCTGAATGGAAGGGCCATCGCTCAACGGATAAAAGGTACTCCGGGGATAACAGGCTGATACCGCCCAAGAGTTCATATCGACGGCGGTGTTTGGCACCTCGATGTCGGCTCATCACATCCTGGGGCTGAAGTAGGTCCCAAGGGTATGGCTGTTCGCCATTTAAAGTGGTACGCGAGCTGGGTTTAGAACGTCGTGAGACAGTTCGGTCCCTATCTGCCGTGGGCGAAGGAGAATTGAGGGGGGCTGCTCCTAGTACGAGAGGACCGGAGTGGACGCACCGCTGGTGTTCCAGTTGTCATGCCAATGGCATTGCTGGGTAGCTAAGTGCGGGAGAGATAAGTGCTGAAAGCATCTAAGCACGAAACTTGCCCCGAGATGAGTTGTCCCAATCGAGAGATTGTAAGGGTTGTTGAAGACGACGACGTAGATAGGTGGG
>NZ_JTJL01000072.1 GCF_001678495.1 Gallibacterium salpingitidis | reverse complement strand
ACGCTGAAGGGTTTTTAGCCCAAGAGAGAGTAGGTAAGAAACGCGAAGAAGCGGAAGCAAAGAAGCGAGAGAGAGAAAGCAGTGAGAGGAAAAGAAAGCTCACTGATGAGTTGACAGCTTGTGAACGTTTTTAGAGAAGAAGATAAAGCAGAAAGCGAGAAGCTAGAAGCAGAAAGTAAAAAGTCAAAAGGATTAATCCTGGCGGCGAGAATGCGATAGGCCCACCTGAATCCATGCCGAACTCAGAAGTGAAATGTCGTAATGCCGATGGTAGTGTGGGGATTCCCCATGTGAGAGTAGGTCACTGCCAGGTTATTGAAAAGCGAGAAGGACGCTAGTTGAGGAATCGACTAGCGTTTTTTTATTTTTGTATTTTGTATTTTGTATTTTTTATTTTTTAGGGATGGCTGGATTTTGCTTAGGCTATCCTAATCACCAATCATCTCATCTTCTCTATGTCTATTAAGCGACTAAGTTGTATAAATCTCTTCGTTATTCATATCATTGAAATGGCTAAGGAAGAGAAGTTGTAGAAATGAACAAAGTGGAAAGGAAAGAGAGAAAAAAATTGCCACTTAAATCAGTGGCAATGTGTTAAAAGTAATTGTTGTATCTTATTATTGAGCAGTTACAGGGAAATCCCACCAGATATCAAATAATTCGCTTACTTCAACTTGATTTAATCCATTATTTTCTAACCAAGTTTTGACTGTTTGACGGTGAGTTTCATCACATTTACCAATTTTTTCTAAGCAAACTAAACCTTCCCAATGTAAATAACCACTGCCTTCATAAGCTAAACCGTTTGGCTTGATTACTTCATCAATAAAACGATCTACAACTTGATCAATTTGATCCACAGGTGTGTTTTCAGCAAATTGCCAATTGACTAAAAATCCCAATTCTTGGAATTCATCAATGTGCATTTTTTTACGTTGTCTACGATTACGTTGATATGCCATATCTTTTTCTCCTCTATCAATTATTTTTTGATGAAATAAAGATCCCAAACGCCATGGCCCAGACGGTGGCCACGTTGTTCAAATTTCGTTAATGGTCGAAAATCTGGACGTGGGATAAAATCATTGGTGCTCGAAGTATTTTGTAATCCAGGTTGTTGTGATAATACTTCTAACATTTGTTCTGCATAATTTTGCCAATCTGTTGCCATATGAATAAAGCCATTATGGATCAATTTTGGCATTATGGATTCAATAAAAGTTGGTTGAACAATTCGACGTTTATGGTGTTTTGCTTTATGCCAAGGATCAGGAAAGAAAAGTTGTAAACCAGCTAAACTTTCTACAGGAATATTATCTTTCAAGATCTCTATTGCATCATGACAAATCACCCTTAGATTGGTAACTTGTTGTTCTAAAGCATAAGCAATACAAGCACCTACACCAGGTGTATGCACTTCAATACCAAGATAATTATAGTGTGGATTTTGTTTTGCCATATCAACCAAGGAACGCCCCATACCAAAGCCAATTTCTAACACAACAGGATTATTGTTGCCAAAAATAGCAGGGAAATCAAAGTGGGCTGCTTGATGCTCTAAACCAAATTTATGCCAATTCTCATTCATTGCACGTTTTTGCGCTTCACTTAAACGTCCTGTTCTCAGTACAAAGCTACGCACTTTTCGTAGATAACGACCATCAGCAGTAAATTCCATGGTGTTCACTGATTTACGTTTTTGTTCAGCAAGGTTATTCACAGATTCTTGTTGCATAAATAAAGTAAAAATTGATGAATTACTAATAAAAATGGTCTGTATTTTACCTGATAATTCACTCTTTTTGTTATGTTTTGAATGAATTTGTTGTGATACACTCGCGACTTTGAATTGTTAAATAGGGAAGATTTATGTGGCAGGCTGAGTCAACGCCAGAAGCACCTTTTGCAATGGCAGTATTATCATGGTATGACAAATATGGGCGTAAAACACTGCCATGGCAACGTAATAAATCATTATATGGCGTTTGGTTATCAGAAATAATGTTGCAGCAAACGCAAGTGACGACAGTTATTCCATATTTTGAACGTTTTATACAACAATTTCCGACTATTTGTGATCTTGCCGATGCATCAATAGATGAAGTGTTACATTTATGGACTGGTTTAGGTTATTACGCAAGGGCGCGGAATTTACACAAAGCAGCACAAACTATTCGTGATCAGTATCAGGGACAATTTCCAACAGATTTTTCACAGGTATTGGCATTGCCAGGTGTAGGTTTAAGCACCGCAGGAGCCATTTTATCTTCATGTCTTGATGCACCTTATCCTATTTTAGATGGCAATGTAAAACGTGTATTATCGCGCTATTTTGCGATTGCAGGCTGGCCAGGTGAGAAATCAGTAGAAACTCAATTATGGCGTCATAGCGCAGCAGTTACACCTGATTCACAAGTAGCAGCATTTAATCAAGCAATGATGGATTTAGGTGCAATGGTTTGTACGAGAAGTAAACCAAAATGTACTTTGTGCCCATTAGCAAAATCTTGTGTTGCATATAAAAATGAAAGTTGGCAATTATATCCAGGAAAAAAACTCAAGAAAGCGTTGCCAGAGCGAGAAAGCTATTTTTTGCTGTTTGTCAAAGATCATAAAGTATTACTGCGACAACGGCCAGCACAAGGATTGTGGGGTGGTTTATACTGTTTTCCGCAGTTTGATTCTAAAGATAGTTTAGAAAGTTATTTACAAGTAAATCAGTTGCGATTAATCGAAGAATTACCTATTTTTCGCCATACTTTTAGCCATTTTCATTTAGATATTCACCCAATAGTGGTAACAGAGCAAACAGAAACCGTAGCTATGGTAAAAAATGTAGCAGAAGATTGTGCAGAATATAAACAGACAGTACAAAATGAAAGTGAATATTGGTATGATCTAGCGGATTTTTCGCCACCTAAAATTGGTTTGGCGACGCCTGTGAAAAATTTGTTGATACAGTTAGCAAGTTTAACAATAGAAAAAAATTAAATAAGGATAACGTTATGGCAAGAACCGTTTTTTGTGAGTATTTGAAGCAAGAAGCAGAAGGCTTAGATTTTCAGCTTTACCCAGGTGAATTAGGCAAGCGTATTTTTAATTCGATTAGCAAACAAGCATGGTCTGAATGGTTAAAAAAACAGACAATGTTAGTGAATGAAAAGAAATTAAATATGATGAATCCAGAGCATCGTAAATTATTAGAACAAGAGATGGTAAATTTCTTGTTTGAAGGCAAGGATGTTCATATTGAAGGTTATGTCCCTCCCTCAAAGTAGTCAAAAATGAAAATGAAAAAATCTTTTATCGTTGCTGCATTAGCACTATTACTAGTGGGATGTGGTTCTTCCTATGATCGTGATGATATTGATTACGATGACGCTTTTGCAAAAGATACGCGAGCATTAGATATTTTAACTGGTCAATTCTCTCATAATATCGATCGTATTTGGGGTGTGAATGAATTATTGGTTGCAAGTCGAAAAGATTATGTGAAATATACTGATAAATATTACACCCGTAGTCACGTTAGTTTTGATGAAGGTGTGATTACCATCGAAACACAAACCAGCTTGGCTCGTTTAAAAAATGCTATCGTGCATACATTATTGATGGGATCTGATGCAAATGGTATCGATTTATTCGCCGATGGTGATGTGCCAATCAGTTCTCGACCATTTCTATTAGGACAGGTATTAGATCATCAAGGTGCACAAATTCCAAATATTGCAGTGGCATCAGCTTTTGCTGATTATTTAATTAACAATAAATTACAAAGTCGCCGTTTAAGTAATGGTCATATTGTGCAATTTGTTGTGATTCAAATGATTGCCAACCACGTTGCTATTCGTGCGCAAAAATATATTCCATTTATTCGTAAGGCAGCAAGACACTACAACATTGATGAAAGTTTGATTTTGGGCATTATGCAGACAGAATCAAGCTTTAACCCATATGCGATTAGTTATGCTAATGCGATGGGTTTAATGCAGATTGTACCGCAAACGGCGGGACGTGATGTGTTCTTAATGAAAGGTAGAAGCGGTATTCCATCGAAAAAATATTTATTTGATCCATATAAAAATATTGATGCTGGTGTTTCTTATTTATGGTTATTACAAAATAAATATTTGGCAGGAATTACAGATCCTACTTCTAGACGTTTTGCCGTTATTTCGGCTTATAACGGTGGGGCGGGTGCAGTATTGCGAATCTTTGATGATGATAAAGATGTTGCGGTAAATAAGATTAATCGGTTATTACCTGAGCAAGTGTATCGTATTTTAACAACGAAACACCCATCAGCACAGGCAAGAAACTACTTGATCAAAGTGGATAAAGCACAAAAAAGTTATCGAGTAATTCGTTAATTTTGCGGGCTTTGCTGGTGTTTTAGTATTAATTTTATGCGTTTTGGATAGAAAAACGGCTAACGTGCGAAAAAAAGAAATTTTTTTCAAAATAGTGGTTGACTTGAAAGCCAAAAAAACGTTTAATACGCACCACTAAGACGTTGCCCAGATAGCTCAGTCGGTAGAGCAGGGGATTGAAAATCCCCGTGTCGGTGGTTCGATTCCGCCTCTGGGCACCACTATTCCTCCTTAGTTCAGTCGGTAGAACGGTGGACTGTTAATCCATATGTCGCTGGTTCAAGTCCAGCAGGAGGAGCCAAATTCCAAAAGGCTGTTACAATAAATGTTGTAACAGCCTTTAATTTTTTCTGGTGAATCTCAGAATAAAGATAACTTTAAAAAACATAAGAACAGTGTTATATTCTGCCACCTATTTGCCACAATTCTTTTTCAATTAACTAACCAGTAAGTAAGGTTCTTCTCTATTATGGTCGATTATTCGAATTTAGCGCTTGCATTGGCAGGAGTTTGTCAATCTGCAAAGTTAGTTCAACAATTAGCTCACCAAGGAAGTACTTCAGATCAAGATTTACTCGTTACATTAGAGAGCCTAGTCGTTACTCAGCCACAACAAACGTTAGATGTGTATGGCGGTAATCTTGCTAATATCAAATTGGGCTTAGCAACATTACTGGAACAACTTAACGGTAAACATGGCCCATTGGATTTGGAATTAAGCCGTTATTGGTTAAGTTTGCTTGCTTTAGAAGGGAAGCTGAATAGTAATAGCGACAAGAAAAAGCAATTAGTCGATAGAATTCAATATTTACCAACACAATTAGAGTTTCATGATAGCTTAATAGATAGCTCTATGTTAGCGATTTTAGCTGGTATTTATGTTGATATCATTAGTCCATTAGGGGCTAAAATTCAAGTAAAAGGTCTGCCTTTATATTTGCAGCAACCTGAAATTCAAAACCGTATTCGAGCTTGTTTATTAGCAGGTATTCGTTCTGCTGTATTGTGGCGCCAAGTTGGCGGCTCTAAGTGGAAATTGCTATTTTTCCGCAGCAGATTGATCCAGGCAGCTCAACAACTTTACTCATCCCTTAGATAAACGGAGTAACTCTTCATGCAATTTAATGCTTTAACTGCACTTTCTCCTCTTGATGGTCGTTATCAAAGTAAGACTGACGCTTTGCGTTCTATTTTTAGTGAATTTGGTTTATTGCGTTTTCGTGTCACTGTAGAAGTTCGTTGGTTACAAAAATTGGCAGCGACTACCGCAATTTCAGAAGTTCCAGTTTTATCAAAAAAAGCAATCGATTACCTAGACGATATTATTGCTAATTTTGATGTACAAGATGCACAACAAATTAAAGAAATTGAAGCAACAACTAATCATGATGTAAAAGCGGTTGAGTATTTTCTCAAAGAGAAATGCCAAGCATTACCTGAATTAGCGGAAATTAGTGAATTTATCCATTTTGCTTGTACTTCAGAAGATATTAACAATCTATCTCATGCGTTAATGTTAAAAACTGCGAGAGAAGAAGTTCTTCTACCTGAATGGAAGAAGATTATTGCTGAAATTAGCCGTTTAGCGGAAACTTATAAGAATATTCCTTTACTTTCACGTACTCATGGACAACCAGCATCACCAACTACAGTTGGTAAAGAGATGGTGAATGTGGCATATCGTTTACAACGTCAATATCAACAACTACAGAAAATAGAAATTCTTGGCAAGATCAATGGTGCAGTAGGAAACTATAATGCGCATTTATCGGCATATCCTGATGTGGACTGGCATCTATTCAGCCAACAATTTGTGCAAGACTTAGGAATTGATTGGAATCCATATACAACGCAAATTGAACCACACGATTATATTGCAGAGTTTTTTGACTGTGTAATGCGCTTTAATACAATTATGATCGATTTTGATCGCGATATCTGGGGTTATATCGCATTAAATCACTTCAAACAAAAAACCATTGCTGGGGAAATTGGTTCATCAACAATGCCGCATAAAGTAAACCCAATTGATTTTGAAAACTCAGAAGGTAATTTAGGCGTAGCTAATGCTGTGATGGCTCACTTAGCACAAAAATTACCAGTATCACGCTGGCAACGCGATTTAACCGATTCTACTGTATTGCGTAATCTTGGTGTTGGTTTAGGTTATAGCTTGATTGCTTATGCTTCTACGTTGAAAGGTATCAGCAAATTAGAAGTGAATGAAGATCATCTGCGTGCAGAGTTGGATCAAAATTGGGAAGTATTAGCGGAACCAATTCAAACGGTAATGCGCCGTTATGGTATCGAAAAACCATACGAAAAATTAAAAGAATTAACACGTGGTAAACGCGTTAATCAGCAAACAATGCAACAATTCATTGATGGTTTAGACATCCCTGAAAATGAAAAAGCAAGATTGAAAGCATTAACACCAGCAACCTATATTGGCGCTGCAATTCAGTTAGTGGAAGCGTTTTAATTATTGTTAATTTTATTATTGAGAAAAGCCCAAACGTTTGTTTGGGCTTTGCAGACTGTTGACAAACC
>NZ_JTJL01000071.1 GCF_001678495.1 Gallibacterium salpingitidis | reverse complement strand
ATTTTTCTCGCGAGCTCGAAAAATTGACAGCTTTTTTTGCCTGAAAATCTTATTTGCATTCGGGCAAGAGTGAGAGGGAACCCAGAGCTATTTTATAGAAATTTTTAACAAAATTTAGGTTTGTCAGCGGTCTAAGTGGAGTAATTATTGCTCCACTGTTCTCCATCTCAAAAGTAAATTAACATCAGAAAAAACTTGAAAAATAGTAAGTTTTGCACAGACTTATTTTTGTCAAGTTTTTTTTTTATTTATTTTTTTGCTGAAAAATATAATCTTTGCTGGATTTTATTTAACTTATTGATTTATAAGAAAATGTTATTTTACAGACAATTTCAGTGGTGATGAATAAAATCCCTTATATAGCAAGGATTAACGAATTTTTATTTAAAGTATTCCACAAAGTTATCCACAGGTTGTGTGGATAGAAAAAGCCCTCCAAAATTGATCAATAAATCATCAAAATGGGTATCAGTAATGATTCTAACTGGGTTGATTGATGAAAAAATAATAAATTTTGCGGTAGCAATACAAAATCACTGTTTTGTATTGCTGAAAGTTTTTTAGATTAATTTAAATTTCTAAAAGTGAGCAGCCAATAGCCTAAAACGGCAATCGTAATACATAAAATCATCGTGGCTAACATTGGAATAGCACTGGTTACTGGCACTAACGCAAGTAAAGAACCAACAACGGCACCGCCACCAAAACGGAGTGTACCTAATACAGAGTTTGCAGTTCCGGCAGTACGCGGAAATTTCTCTAAAATAAGTGCGGAAGCATTAGCGCCAATAGTAGAATTCATACCGATAAACCAAGAGATACCGAGTGCCATTGGCCAGAAACTAAGATCAAAAATGGCAACAATTAACAGCCATAAACCAGCGGCGGCTTGCATACCGAGTCCAAATTGCAACATTCTTTCGGCACCCACTTTGCCGACAATTTTGCCATTAATAACGGTGAATAGCGCCATAACAGCAATGTTCATCATAAAGAAGTAACCAAAGTTTTGTACTTTAACACCGTAAATATCGATATAAACTAAAGAGCCTGAGGTGAGAAAAGCGAATAATCCAGCAAATGAGAAAGTGGATACAATCAAATAACCAACGACTTCTTTTAGTCTTAATACGCTCCAAAATTGGCGCAAAATATTTCTCAAAGAGAAAGTTTGACGATTTTCTTTTTGTAATGTTTCAGGAATCCGCCAAGCGAAAAGTAAACCGCTGAGGATCCCCACAAAGACAAGTAGATAGAAAATAGTATGCCAATGAAAATATTGGACAATATAACCGCCGAGAATAGGTGCTAATAAAGGCGCAATCATAATCACTAAGGTGACTAAAGACATCATCTTAGAGAAGTCATTTTTACTAAAAAGATCACGTAATAATGCACCAAGGACAACCACAGGCGCAGCACCGAAAAAGCCTTGCAATAAGCGTAAACCAATAAAATGGTGAATATTGTTAATTTGGGTTAACCCAAAGGCAGCGATAGTACTGATTAATAAGCCAAATAGGATAATTGGTTTTCTACCTATGCTATCTGCAATTGGCCCCCATACTAACTGACCAACGCCCATACCGAACGTGAACATAGTAAGGGTATATTGCACTTGACTAGATGGAACATTTAAATCTTTTGATATATTAAGAAAAGCGGGTAGGTACATATCAATGCCTAAAGGCGGCATCATAGATAATAATCCTAAGATTAAAACAAAGATAAAATTTATTCTTACTTTCTTATTTCCCATTTAAACCTCTTATTATTGTTATTCTAAAAATGATTGAACTTCCTCTTCTGTTAATGAACGATATTCACCTTCAGCGAGGTGTTCATCTAAAATAATCTGCCCAATGCGCCAACGATGTAACGCAATCACTTTATTACCAAGGGCAGCAAACATTCGTTTTACTTGGTGGTATTTACCTTCAATTAAGGTCAAATTCAAATTGTAATCGTCGATTATTTCAATTTGCGCTGGCTTAGTAGGCTGTTTTTCTCCTTTTAAAAGAATACCTTGCTGACATTTTTCAACATAGAAATCTTCAATCGGATCAGCCAATGTCACCAAATAAGTTTTTTCACAATGGTGTTTTGGCGAAGTGATACGGTGCGACCATTGCCCATCATCAGTGAGTAAAACTAAACCAGTAGTATCTACATCTAAACGCCCAGCAGTATGTAAACGCGTAGAGAGCGGATAATCAAAAAATTGATAAACTGTCGGGTATTCGCCGTCATCATTAGAACAGATGTAACCTTCCGGTTTGTATAACAGAAAATATTGATTACCTGTTACCCAAGTTAACGTTTCTCCATCAAAAGAGATCCGATCTTCAGTAGATACTTTCATTGCACCATCTTTGACAATTTGCTCATTGACCATCACTAAGTTTTGGCGTAATGCTTTGGCTGCTTGTGAACGAGATAAGCCGGTATATTCGGATAAAAATTTATCTAAGCGTTGTTTCATAGTTCTATTATTGGTAATGGAGATTGAGATGTTTAGAAAAAATTGGAGCAAATATTCTAACATTGTTTGCAAAAATGTGGCATAGCTCACAGCTTTCCTCGAAAAGGAAACTATAATAAAAAGCGGATTTTTAATGAAGGAGTCTTATTTTAGGGTATTGTTATTCACTCCAACAATATAACAAAAAATCCATTTTCTGGCTCAATATGAGTGGATGTCAGCTAGTAGATTAATGGAATATCAATAGACTTTGATGATGTTTATTAGAGCCTGTTACGAACACAGCGGTGGATTACCCCTCGACTTTCATCTTGCCCTTCGCAGTAAGTAAAGCGGTGAACCTCTTGCAGATAATCATTTTTCATATGATACATAAGGATAGATTATGGACGAAAAATTACGCCAAGCGGCATTGGATTTCCATCAATTTCCAATTCCGGGAAAAATTGAAGTTACCCCAACCAAATCGCTTGCAACTCAACAAGATTTAGCTTTAGCTTATTCGCCGGGTGTTGCAGAACCTTGTTTAGAAATCGAAAAAGATCCAGCCAATGCTTACAAATATACCTCTCGTGGTAATTTGGTGGCAGTAATTTCCAATGGTACTGCAGTCTTAGGTTTAGGTAATATCGGGGCATTAGCCGGTAAACCGGTAATGGAAGGAAAAGGCGTATTATTCAAAAAATTCGCTGGTATTGATGTATTCGATATTGAAATTAATGAAACCGATCCTGACAAATTAATCGATATTATTGCGTCATTAGAACCAACTTTTGGCGGGATTAACCTAGAAGATATTAAAGCACCAGAATGTTTCTATATTGAGAAAAAATTACGCGAACGTATGAAAATTCCTGTCTTCCATGATGACCAACATGGAACAGCAATTATTTGTGCGGCAGCAGTATTAAATGGTTTACGCGTCGTTAATAAAGATATTAAAAAAGTGAAAGTGGTTGCCTCTGGTGCGGGAGCATCTGCAATTGCTTGTTTAAACTTAATGGTAGCGTTAGGTATTGAACGCAAAAATATCACTATTTGTGATTCTAAAGGCGTAGTGTATAAAGGTCGCGGCGATCATATTGATGAAACTAAACAAGTGTATGCAATTGAAGATAATGGCGCACGTACTCTAGCAGACGCATTACCGGGAGCAGATATTTTCTTAGGCTGTTCAAAAGCGGGTGTATTAACACCTGAAATGGTAAAAACAATGGCGGATACCCCATTAATTTTGGCGTTAGCTAACCCAGTACCGGAAATTTTACCGCCAGTAGCGAAAGCGGCTCGTCCAGATGCCATTATTTGTACTGGTCGTTCAGACTTCCCAAATCAAGTTAATAATGTGCTTTGTTTCCCATTTATTTTCCGCGGTGCATTAGATGTTCATGCAACAACCATTAATGAAGAGATGAAATTAGCGGCAGTAAGAGCAATCGCTGATTTGGCATTAGCTGAACAAAGTGATGTAGTTTCTTCTGCTTATGGTGAGAATGAAGTTTCTTTTGGTGCAGAATATATTATTCCAAAACCGTTTGACCCACGTTTAATTGTGAAAATTGCACCAGCTGTGGCGAAAGCGGCGATGGATACCGGCGTTGCACAAAAACCAATTACCGATTTTAACGCTTATATCGATCAACTTACTCAGTTTGTGTATAAAACTAACTTGTTTATGAAACCAGTGTTTGCACAAGCGAAATTAGATAAGAAACGTGTGATTTTAACAGATGGTGAAGAACCTCGTGTATTACACGCAGTACAAGAAATCAGTAGTTCAGGTATTGCTTATCCGATTTTGATTGGTCGTCCAAGCGTGATTGAACAACGTATCAAAAATCTAGGGCTTAAAATTGAAGCCGGAAAAGATTTTGATATTGTTAATAATGAACAAGATAGCCGTTATGCTGAATGTTGGCAGGCTTATTATGAAATAATGAAACGCAAAGGCGTGACTCCATCATTAGCGAAACATCGTTTAATTACTGATAAAACTGCGATTGCATCGATTTTAGTACAACGTGGTGAAGCGGATGCCATTATTTGTGGTTTAGTCGGTTCTTATCGCGAACATCTCCAAACATTACGTGATGTAATTGGAGTGGCAGATGGAGTGCATACTTTAGCGACAGTAAATAGCCTTGTTTTACCAACAGGTAACGTTTTTATTTCTGATACTTTTGTGAATGAAAATCCAACTGCAGAAGAGTTAGCGGAAATTACTTTGATGGCAGCGGAAGAAGTACAATCATTTGGTATGGAACCGCAAGTGGCACTACTTTCTAACTCAAATTATGGTTCATCTAATAGCGATAATGCAGTGAAAATGCGTAAAGTGCTTGAGTTGGTGAAAGAACGCCGTCCAGATTTAATTATTGATGGTGAAATGCATGGCGATATAGCACTTTCTGCTAACTTGCGTAAAAACATTATGCCGGACAGCCCAATTAAAGGCGCAGCCAACTTATTAATTATGCCAAGTATGGAATCAGCACGTATTAGTTATAACTTATTACGTGCGACCACCACTGCGATTACAGTTGGGCCAATGTTAATGGGCTTGAAGAAATCAGCACATATCTTAACACCGGTTTCTTCAGTACGCCGTATTATTAATATGGTGGCAGTAGCAGCGGTACAAGCACAAAAGAAATAAATGACTCCCCATAGAGGGCTTTTAAACTTTTCCCCCATAGAGGGGTTCCCCACAGAGGGCTTTAGAAAGGGTATCAGTAATGGTACCCTTTTTTGTTGATGATATTTAATTTTAGGAATCACGCTATGCCAAATTGGTGTAAAAATACACTAGAAATTACAGCAAACACGCTAGCAGAGTTTCAACAAGTTTTTGAGAAAGTAATGAAGTTTGATACGGAGAAACAACAGTTCTGTCTTGATTTTAATTTATTACTGCCGATGCCAGAAGCGCTGATGTTAGAGGATAATACCAGTGGTGAAAATGGGTTTAAATTATTAAGTGTAGAACAAGAGTTATTAGTAACCGATACTTTGTGGAAAGAATTGAAGATATTTGCTAATGAGGATATAAAAACTCACCTTTTGGATATGGCAAATAAATATCAGTGGTGCGTAGCTAACTTAATACATTATTTGGATCAATATCAGGAAGAACAACAGCATTGTCATATTGATCTTGGATTGGCAAGAAAATATATGGCTAATGTTGCAAAGTATGGTGCTAAAACTTGGTATGACTGGCGATATCAGCATTGGGGCGTGAAGTGGAATGCAGAGCAGTTTTATCTCAGTGATATTGATGAAACTACCAAAAGTTTTACGGTAAGTTTTGAGACGGCGTGGAATCCTCCAACAAACTGGTTTTATACCCTAATAGATACTTTTCCTAATGTTTATTGCAAACTTACTTATAGTGAATATGAGATTGGATTCACCGGAGTGATGAGCTCTAAACCAGAAGAAGAGGAGTATTATGAGTTTGATCCTTGGGGAGAGGAGTTAATTGCGGAAGATACGGTGCATTGAAAAAATAAGGTAGAGCAAGGAAAAGTGGTATGGGACAATATAGGGAAACGTGTACTGATCTGCACCTAAGAAGTTGGATCAATTATCCATCAGATAGAGGTGCAGGTTTTTGATGACTAAATATAGCAAAAACCAAAGGACTTCCTACGATGAAAAAACACGTTATGCCAAAATGCCACCACCGAAAACAGAAGAACGTTTACGTTTAAGAATCATTGAATTGGAAACGGAGAATGCTTACCTAAAAAAGTGTGTAACTTTTCGGAGGCAGATCAAACTATCTATACCTTTCTTGTTTAAACGAGTTCATTATCTTGAAGTTAAAACTCTTCCACAAAAACTAAGCTTGCGATCACATTTGATGGTGATGTCAATATTTAGCAATTGTTTGATTAGTTATCCTCTTGTTTTAATTGCATCTTTATCTTCTCTAAAGGAAGAAATAGTTTATTTTCAGCATTAGTAAAAGGAATAAAACCAAATTTGCGATAAAATGCTCTAGCATCTTTATCTTTCGCATCAACAATCAGTGCATAAGCTGCAATTTCAGAGCGAACAATTCGCTTTAACGCATTACCTAATAAGGCTTTCCCTAACCCTTGTCCTTTTACTTGCTTATCAATGGCTAAACGTCCAAGTAAAACTGCTGGTACACTTGGATAACGAGGTAATTTTTTCTTTAAATTATCGGGTAAATCAATCAGAGGTATACTTGTAGATGCTAACGTGTAATACCCTAAAATAGTCTTGTTTTCATCAATAATAGTGAAACAAGATGCAATATTCCTTTTTATATCTTGGGAAACTTGTTGTCGCAGATAATCATTTAATGGAACGGAACCACAATCAAAAGCACTACGTAAAAATGATTTATTAAATGTAACAACTTTTATCTTACGAGAAAGCATTACTCCTCCAATAGCTCCAAACTTAAGCGTAATGCCTCTTTCATTTTTTGATTTAACTCTGGTGGTGCAATTAATGCCTCTGCAAAATTTTGTTGATCGATAATAGAAAGATGAATTAATTCATTTTTCTCGACTGTTTCTTTTGCTGCTAATAATGCCGCATTAATGACAAAATCACTTAAACTACGTCCCTCAAGAGTTGCTGCTCGCTTTAATAAACGCTGTACATCTTCACTAATTCTTGCCTCAAATCTTGCTGTTGCTACCATAATATGTTTCCTCTTATTTTTCATAAATTGTACGGCGTTTGTACGGTTTTTTCAAGGTGATGTTCAACAAATTTTTTGAAGTTACGGATAATTTTTTTACATTGCCTTGGATATTAAGAAATGCTTACTTACCTCTGAGTTGAATATTGATATTCATAATATCATTATGTGAATCGACAAAAACCGCTTGAGTAAAGTCGATTCATTTACAACTTTCCTTTTTTATAGTCCCATTTTTATCAGATAGTAGTGTATTTTGGTGTAGCGATATAGAGTGGTTTGTGATGTAAGTTATTGAATTAAAAATAATTAAAATACTTATGTAGAGTAATGTGGAATAATATATGGAGGCGTGTACCGCCTCCTATATCGTGTTCGTTTGAGTTTGAATTGGTTTAATTTTATCTAAAAATTATTTTAAAATACAATGGTTTATACTTATCTCTTGTTTAAAATAATCCAAAATTATACAATGCTATCCAATCATTTTGGTAGGTGATTTGGTAGGTGATTTTGTGGCAAAAGTAATTAAACCGTTAACAGCAACAGCTGTAAAGGCAGCTACTCCTGAAAATAGTCCATTAAGAGATGGTGGCGGTTTGTATCTTGAAATAAGCTCAGCATCTAAACGTTGGCGTTTTAATTATTATAAGCCTTATACAAAACGACGTACCGATATATCTCTTGGTATTTGGCCAGCAATGTCGTTACAAGATGCTAGGCTATTACGAGATAAGTATAGAGCGTTATTAGATCAGAATATTGACCCACAAGATTATCTAAAAAATTTAGAGCAAGAACAAATAAGTGCTCATTTAAATACTTTTGAAAAAATCGCAGAAACATGGAAGGTAAACTTTAAAGCTAAAAAAGTTATGTCAAAGACGATGTTTGATGATTGGCGGCGTTTGCAAAAATATATTTTACCTAAAATTGGTAATGTACCTATTAGTAATGTTAATGCCAAATTACTTGTGGATGTATTGCAACCAGTAGCAAAAGCTGGATTAACATCAGTCATTGAAAAAGTATTGCGAACTGTAGTTAGTATTATGGATTTTGCAGAAAATATGGGAATTATTGAGATGCATAATTGCCATAAAGCTAAAAAATCATTTCATATCAAAACAGCAAAAAATAATCCAACAATTGAACCGCATGAATTGCAATCATTTATTACGGATATTAAAAACTCTCCAATTCAAGCGAGAACTTTGTATTTGATATATTGGCAGTTATTAACCGCTGTTAGACCAGCGGAGGCGGTATCAGTTGAATGGACCGAGATTGATTTTGATAATAAAGTCTGGCATATACCCGCAGAAAAAATGAAGGGAAGATTAGGATATAAAAGACCTCATAGTGTGCCATTATCCCGTCAAGCTTTATCAGTGCTTGAACAGATGTTATCTTTTAAGAATAGCTCAAAGTATGTATTTTATAGCAGAAGCGATGGTAATAAACCGATGAATAGTGAAACGGTTAATGTTGCTTTAAAGCGAAATGGCTATAAAGATAAATTAACCGCTCACGGGATGAGGGCATTAGTACGTACATATCTTGCGCAACAAGGTGTTGATACTAATGTAGCTGAAACCGTTCTTGCTCACGATATAAGAAATAAACTTGAAAAAGTTTATAATCGGCATGATTATTTGGAAGAACGTGTTGCTGTAATGCAAATGTGGGGTGATTATGTGGAAATGTGTGGGGTTGAAATTTAACGTTTTGCTGCTAATGTCTGCATAAATGATTCAATTTCCTCTTCTATATAAAGTTTTGAGCCATTAATCGTGATTGGCTTTGGAAAACGCGGTATATATCTTGGTGATTTTGGATTAGTCCAATCAAAAAGAGTTGTTCGTCCAATGCCTAGTTTTGTATAAACATCTTTCGTTCTTATATATTTCATTTAATCCTCCCAGCCATCATGCCATTCAAGAATTCTCATCGTATCTCCGCGATCGCGCATCGTATTATCAAAAGTGAAGCCGCGTTTTAAACAGTAGTAATTTTCGAACGTGTGTAACTTTCCGCTTGGCAGCATAATTCTCACTCGATATAACCCGTCTAGCTTCGGATAGTCACGTTTTGCAGTGCTATGCCACTGATGTTGCTTTGTGTTGTGTCTAGACATTGCTTGATATTCCTCCAATAAAAAAGCCCTCTATTGAG
>NZ_JTJL01000070.1 GCF_001678495.1 Gallibacterium salpingitidis | reverse complement strand
TAGATTAAAGTGAAGATATTACTATGAAATGTTCACACAGATTGTTTGATAGAAGCGAGGGTATCGTTAATTGGTAGAAGTCCCCTTCGTCTAGAGGCCTAGGACATCGCCCTTTCACGGCGGTAACAGGGGTTCGAATCCCCTAGGGGACGCCAATTAACGATATCTTTATGATAAATGCTCTTTAAAAACGAAGACACAAGCTGAAAACTGAGAACTCAAAAGCGAGAAAGACTGAAGGGAGAGAATCCTTGAGGTTGTATAGTTAAGTAAGTAAGCGTACACGGTGGATGCCTAGGCAATCAGAGGCGAAGAAGGACGTGCTAATCTGCGAAAAGCGTGGAGGAGTTGATAAGAAGCGTTAACTCCACGATATCCGAATGGGGAAACCCGGTAGATGAAGAATCTATCATCACTGTCTGAATCTATAGGATAGTGAAGCGAACCAGGAGAACTGAAACATCTCAGTACCCTGAGGAAAAGAAATCAACCGAGATTCTGCGAGTAGCGGCGAGCGAAAGTGGAGTAGCCGTTAGAGATAGTAAAGGATTTAGGAGAATGAGTTGGGAAGCTCAATCGAAGAGGGTGACAATCCCGTATCTGAAGAATCCTTTATGGTACTAAGCTAACAAGAAGTAGGGCGAGACACGAGGAATCTTGTCTGAAGAAGGGGGGACCATCCTCCAAGGCTAAATACTCCTGATTGACCGATAGTGAACCAGTACCGTGAGGGAAAGGCGAAAAGAACCCCGGGAGGGGAGTGAAAGAGAACCTGAAACCGTGTACGTACAAGCAGTGGGAGCCCGGAAGGGTGACTGCGTACCTTTTGTATAATGGGTCAGCGAGTTATATTTTGTAGCGAGGTTAACCGGATAGGGGAGCCGAAGGGAAACCGAGTCTTAACTGGGCGGAAGTTGCAAGGTATAGA
This sequence comes from Gallibacterium salpingitidis, assembly GCF_001678495.1. Classification (GTDB taxonomy): domain Bacteria; phylum Pseudomonadota; class Gammaproteobacteria; order Enterobacterales; family Pasteurellaceae; genus Gallibacterium; species Gallibacterium salpingitidis. The sequence continues at coordinate 498 of NZ_JTJL01000070.1, read as the reverse complement.
CCCGAAACCCGGTGATCTAGCCATGGTCAGGTTGAAGGTTGGGTAACACTAACTGGAGGACCGAACCGACTACTGTTGAAAAAGTAGCGGATGAATTGTGGCTGGGGGTGAAAGGCCAATCAAACCGGGAGATAGCTGGTTCTCCCCGAAATCTATTTAGGTAGAGCCTTATATGAATACCTTTGGGGGTAGAGCACTGTTTCGGCTAGGGGTCCATCCCGGATTACCAACCCGATGCAAACTGCGAATACCAAAGAGTAATATATAGGAGACACACGGCGGGTGCTAACGTTCGTCGTGGAGAGGGAAACAACCCAGACCGCCAGCTAAGGTCCCAAAGTCTATATTAAGTGGGAAACGAGGTGGAAAGGCATAGACAGCTAGGATGTTGGCTTAGAAGCAGCCATCATTTAAAGAAAGCGTAATAGCTCACTAGTCGAGTCGGTCTGCGCGGAAGATGTAACGGGGCTAAAATATAGCACCGAAGCTGCGGCATCA
>NZ_JTJL01000069.1 GCF_001678495.1 Gallibacterium salpingitidis | reverse complement strand
ATTGACAGCTTTTTTTGCCTGAAAATCTTATTTGCATTCGGGCAAGAGTGAGAGGGAACCCAAAGCTATTTTATGGAAATTTGTGACAAAATTTAGGTTTGTCATCAGTCTGTGACCGCACATTATGTGCGGTCTGTTAAGTGTTCAGTTTATGCTACCAAGATTATTTTTGCAAAATCTTAATGTCTGCAGAGCGACGTAAGGTTTTCACCCAGTCTTTAGAGGCTTCCATTGCCTGTTGATTAACGACTTGTTGGTAAGCTTTTTGCATATAGCTGTCTTTAGTTCTATCACCATTACGTGTATCGACAACTTCTAAAATATGCCAACCATACTTAGTTTTGAAAGGTTGTGAGATAGTGCCTTTCTTAGTATTTTTGATCATTGCTTGGAATTCTGGCTCATAGATATCAGGGAAATTCCAACCTAGACTACCGCCATTAGCGCCAGAGAGGTAATCCTTAGAATAAGTTTTTGCTGCGTCGGCAAAAGATGTTTTACCTGCAAGAATATCAGCGCGCAATGTACTTAATTGTTGTTTAGCTTGTGCATCGTTTAATAATGGATTGGTTTTAATTAAGATGTGCTTGACTAAATATTCTGGTGCAGTAACGGTTTTCAATGTGCCTTTTTGTTGCGCTTCGTTATACATCTGTTTTGCTAGTTGCTCAACTTGTTCGCGAGAAACAGAAATACTTTCACTGATTGTTTTATTACGCACTTGACCCATAATGATTTGGTGAGCAATTTGCTGACGGAATCGTGCTTCGCCAATCCCTTGATAATCTAAGGCATCTAAAAATTGTCCATAGGTTAAACCGTTCTCATCGGCAATTTGATGCATAATTTGTTGAATTTGTTGTGGCGACACTGAGATTTTTGCATCGGCAATCGCTTTTTGCACCAACATATCATCAATAATGCTATCTAGCGCAGCGGCACGATTCGCTGGTGTATTCGCACGTTTTCCTAGTGCTTTACTGACTTGGCTGTTTAAAATTGGAGTACCGTTAACAGTAGCAACCACTTTTTCGACAGCATAACTGGTTGCTGCAACAGATAAACAACTCGCTAACAGAAGGAATTTGATCCACTTATTTTTCATACAATGTTGTCCTATTTTGCTATTTAACATTACGGTTCGGTTAGAGTATTAAAAATGAAAAAGGTTTCATTCAGGTTTTAATAATTCAACTTGGTAACAACCATCAAATTTCATTGTTTTTACTTGCACCTGTTCTTGTCGAGAAGTTGGTACATTTTTCCCAACATAGTCGGCACGAATGGGTAATTCACGATGTCCCCGATCCACAAAAATCACCAATTCGATGCGTTTTGCCCGTCCAAAATCAATCAAGGCATCTAAAGCGGCGCGAATAGTTCGTCCAGTAAATAATACATCATCAACTAAAATAATGTTTTTATTTTGGATATTAATCTGTCCTGAAGAGCCATGATAAACAGGGAGTTCTGTAGGATCGGCATACTCAAGATCATCACGATAAAAGGTGATGTCTAGTTCCATATAAGGTAAGGTGATATCTGTTAATTGAGCAATTTTTTGTCGTAATAATTCCGCAATTTCTGCGCCTCGACGTTTAATGCCAACAATAATTAGATCATCAAGCGATTGATGTTTCTCAATAATTTCATGAGAAATACGTGAAATCGTACGAAAAAACTGATTTTCATCGATAATCACTTTTTCCATAAATCAAAAACCTTTTTTCAAAGAAAAAACACCTGCTCAAAATAACATAAAATTAGCATTAACGCACATTGAAAACGTATTTCTGCTGATAAAATAAACGTGTGTGAATAATATTATTCACACACGTGAGGAAATTACTAATTAGATTGCCCAATGACCAGCATAGAAAGCAACTAAAGCAATCGCGATAATAACGGTACCAATATTAAGTTTTTTCCATTCACCAGAAATAATACGGCCAATCACTAATGACGCAAAGCCGAGCATAATACCGGTAACGATGTTAGCGGTGAGGACAATAAATACAGCACAAATGAGTCCGCTCATTGCACCTACGAAATCATCAAAGTCCAGTGCAGCTACATTTTTTAACATCAATAAACCAACGTACATTAATGCAGGAGCAGTTGCATAGCCCGGCACTAACGCAGCTAATGGTTGGAAGAACAACATCAAGAGGAAAAGTACGCCAACGACAATAGCGGTAATACCTGTTTTACCACCTGCAGCAGTACCAGCGGCAGATTCAATATAAACCGCTGCCGGAGCTGTGCCAAATAGACCTGAGAAAATGCTGCTGAGTGAGTCAGAAGTGAGTGCTTTACCGCCATTGATAATTTGTCCATCTTTGTCTAGTAAGTTAGCTTGACCAGCAACCGCACGGATAGTACCTGTCGCGTCGAAAACTGCGGTCATTACTAGAGCAAATACTGCTGGTAATACCACTGGTTGTAATGCTCCCATAATGTCGAGTTGCAAAAAGTGTGAGGTTTCACCAAAAGTCGGTAGTTTGAAGATCTCTCCGGCGAATTTTACATTTGGATCAAAAATTAACCCAATAATAGTAATGGCGATAATGACTAAGAGAATGCCGCCTTTCACTTGTAAACGTTCTAAACCAATAATTGCAGCTAGCCCGAGTAAAGACATCATTACTGGAAATGAAGTAAACTCGCCAAGTTTTACTGGTAAACCAGCATTATTACCAACAACTAGACCAACACCATTCGCTGCAATTAATAATAGGAATAAACCAATACCGATACCAGCGCCATGTGCAATACTTGCAGGTAAATTGCGTAGAATCCAAGCGCGGATACCTGTTGCTGAGATAATGCTAAAGAATACCCCCATTAAAAATACTGCACCGAGTGCAACTGGAACGCTAACTTTTTGTCCTAACACGAGACTAAAGGCGGTAAAAGCAGTTAATGAGATAGCAACACCGATTGCCATTGGTGCATTTGCCCAGAAACCGATTAAAATTGAACCTAAACCGGTGACTAAACAAGTAGCGATAAAGACAGATTCTCCAGAAAATCCCGCATTGCTTAACATTCCTGGTACTACGATCACCGAATAGACCATTGCTAAGAAAGTGGTGAGCCCCGCAATTACTTCTTGGCGTAAAGAACTTTTGCGAGCAGTAAGTTCAAAACGTTGTTCGAGCATATTAGCCATTGAATTACCTTTTAAAAATAATGAATAAGAAAAAATAGGGGTGAATTTTACCTGAGTCAGAAAAAATCTACTATAGAAAAATGCAATCGTTTGCTTTAACCCTACTTTTCTTTATACAGGCAAAGACAAAAAGCGTTAGCTTTTTGAACGTTGCTTGCAACGACCCGTAGGGTGAGCAAGTGAACGAAGTACACTTGCGAATAAAAGTAGGTCGGTCGCCCTAAAGGGCGACTTCATTTTCTTTGCTTGTGCAAAGAAAACGAAGCAAAAGAAAGCACACCCTCGCACTCTTGCTA
>NZ_JTJL01000068.1 GCF_001678495.1 Gallibacterium salpingitidis | reverse complement strand
CTGACTGACATAACAATTGTATTTTTTTATTCATATTCCAAGCCTAGTAACCTAAATGCTATTTCGATGAGTAAAAATTCTATATTGGCAAATTAAAATGACTATTTGATAAACGATAGTGGCTATTATAGTGAGAAAATGCTTGGAAAGAACTATTGCAGTATAAATCATTGAAAAGAAAGATTTAATCTTAATAAACGTAAGTAAAGTGGGAACAGAATGAATACAACACAAAAACATATTCATATTTTAGGTATTTGCGGTACTTTTATGGGCGGGTTAGCAATCCTCGCTAGAGAATTGGGTTATAAAGTAACAGGATCGGATGTGAATGTTTATCCGCCAATGAGTGTCTTTTTACAAAAAAGCGGTATTGATATTATTCCAAATTATGATGTAGCGCAGCTACAACCAGCGCCGGATCTAGTTATTATCGGTAATGCAATGAAAAGAGGTAACCCTTGTGTTGAATACGTATTAGACAATAATTTACCTTATATGTCAGGGCCACAATGGTTACATGATCATTTATTACGGGAACGTTGGGTATTAGCGGTATCTGGTACGCATGGTAAAACTACCACCACTGGTATGTTAGCATGGATTTTAGAGCAAGCTGGCTTAGAGCCTGGTTTCTTAATTGGCGGTATTTCTGGCAATTTTGGCATTTCAGCTCGTTTAGGTAAATCGCCATTTTTTGTCATTGAAGCAGACGAATATGATACAGCGTTCTTTGATAAACGTTCGAAATTTATCCACTATAATCCAAAGACATTAATTATTAACAATATTGGTTTTGATCATGCAGATATTTTTGACGATTTAACTGCAATTCAGCGTCAATTCCACCATATGATTAGAACAATTCCATCTAAAGGACGCATTCTCTCCTTTGCTGATGAAACCAGTGTCAAAGAAACTTTAGCGATGGGTTGTTGGAGTGAAACCCAATTTATTGGCAAAGATAAAGAGTGGTATGCACAGCGTTTACGTAATGATTGCACCGAATTTGCGGTTTTCCATCAGCAGCAAAAAGTGGCAGAAGTGAAATGGAATATTGTCGGTCAGCATAATATGTTTAATGCATTGATGGCAATTGCAGCCGCTTATCATGCTGGAGTAAGTGTTGAAACCTCTTGCCAGGCGTTAGCTACATTTGTTAATGCTAGTCGTCGTTTAGAAGTTAAAGGGGAAGTGAACGGTATTACCGTTTATGATGATTTTGCTCATCACCCAGTAGAAATTGCAGCAACGTTGGCGGCTTTGCGTGACAAAGTTGGTGGTGGCGTACGTATTTTGGCGGTATTAGAGCCTCGTTCCAATACTATGAAAATGGGCGTACATACTAAGGAATTAGCGCCGGCTTTAGTACGAGCAGATTATGTCTTTTTATTGCAACCGGATAATCTACCTTGGGAAGTGGTAGAAATTGCGAATCAATGTGTACAACCCGCTACTTGGACGGCAGATTTAGATTTATTAGTGACAAAAATTGTTGAAGAAGCTAAACCAACAGATCATATTTTAGTAATGAGTAATGGTAGTTTTGGTGGTATTCATCAGAAGATTCTAACTAAATTGCAAGAAAAAGCGGCAAGCGTTTAAGGTATTATTGAGATAAGCAAAGGCCTAGTAATGAAAATTATTAGGCCTTTGAGTTTATTGAGAGAGTTCTTTTAAGTTATGCTTAGGCACCAATCATTCCGCCATCTTCTTTCTGAATGACAACGGTTCCTGAACGAGGACGAGATTTACCTGAGGCATCTGGCCAAGTTGAAATTGCTGTCACCTCATTAGGATCAGTAACCCCGGAATCAGGTTCGCCAGGGTGCTGAATATTAATAAACATCGTTTTGTTATCAGGAGTAAAGGCAATACCGGTAATTTCACATCCTTTTGGTCCAGTGAGGAAACGTTTAAAATGACCATCTTCCGGTACTACTGCCAACATTTGATTATTCCCCATTCCTTCATACTCTTTTTTATTAATCGTACTGGAGGAAACATCAGTTTGTACCCATAAAATACCGTTAGGAGCAAAACGTAAGCCATCTGGGCTACCAAAAGCGTCGCCTTTAATATTACCTTGACCTTTGGCATTATTGCCTGCTAATGCAAAAATATCCCAGCTGAATTTATCCGCAGTGCCTTTACCGTCAGCTTCCTGCCAACGAATAATATGTCCAAAAACATTCTTATCGCGTGGGTTAGCGGCGTCTTTGCCGGCTTTGCCTTCTTTACCACGTTGTGAGTTATTGGTTAATGTGCAATACACACTGCCTTTAACATAAGGATCTGTAGCAATCCATTCTGGACGGTCCATTTTAGTTGCACCAACTTTATCAGCAGCCATTCTGGTTTTAACTAAAAGATCACCTTGATTTTCAAAACCATTTTCCGGCGTTAAACCATTTTGCCCAAAAATAAGCGGTATCCATTCGCCTGAACCGTCATCATTAAAACGAGCAACATAAAGTGTTCCTTCGCTTAATAAGCGCATATTATGAGCACGATCATTGGCAATATATTTCTCTTTTGAAACAAATTTATAGATATATTCAAAGCGTTGATCATCGCCCATATAGACTACAGCGTGTCCGTCATCACTAATATCTAACATTGCACCTTCATGCTTAAAGCGACCGAGTGCCGTATGTTTTACAGGAGTAGAATTCGGATCAAACGGATCAATCTCAACAATCCAACCAAAACGGTGTGGTTCATTTGGGGTTTTATCAGTGTTGAAACGATCATCAAATTCGTACCAACGATATTTATCCTCTTCGGCTTTTTTCATAATGCCATAGCGTTTATCTAATGCAGTAAATTCACCGCTATCACGCACAAAAATATCACTCCAGTTCTCTTCACAAGTGAGGTAAGTTCCCCAAGGTGTTTCACCATTAGCACAGTTTTGCATTGTACCTAATACCAATTCACCTTTAGGATCAGCTGCAGTTTGCATTAATTTATTGCCGCGAGCTGCACCAGTTAATTGCATTGGCGTATGCGGAGTAATTCGGCGAGCATATTTTGAAGGGCGTACGACTTCCCATTCACCATTCTGTTTTTTCACTTCAATAATCGAGATACCCATTGCATTTTGTGATTTTTTCACTTTTTCTGCAGACCAAGTTTTATCGCCGTCAGGGAAGAGTAATCCGTTATCAACATATTCATGGTTCATTACCAATAAACCATGGTTATTGCCATCTTCTAAAGGGAAATAAGCCATACCATCGTGATTCATTCCTGCTTGAGCGGCTTGTTCTTCAGCCGTATTTGAAGCATCTGGTTTGAATGCTGGGCTATTACCATCAATACCAACAGGATCACCCCATAAATAGAATGGTGTCGCACGATACCCTTGTGGAACGACTACAGTATCGGCTGTTGAGAATGGTACAGAGGTAAAATCAAGAGAAGTCATTCTTCGAGGAGTTGTAAGCGGTGCTGCGAATAAATTCGGTGAGTAAAAAGCGGAAGGTAATAACGATATAGCGCTAGCAATGCCACCAATTTGTAAAATTTTACGTCGAGATAAACGAACATCTAGGATTTCTGAAATAGTTGGATTATTCGAGGGATTCATATTCACATTTTCCTGCAATGAACGAGTCATCAGTCTTCTCCTTGTTGTGTTGTAGTAAAAGTAATAAAAGTAATTTGCGTGGGGAAGTATAGTGAGCAAATATGACAAATTGATGACTACTGGCAAGAAATGAGGTAATGAGAAATAAAAAGAGAACAAATAATGATGGAATTTTAAGATATTGATAGAGATCTTTAGTGTAGATCTCTATCAATGTTAAGAAAATTGTTTTTATGTGTTATTCAGCTAATCCTAAATGCTGGCGATATGCTTGCAAGGTATTTTCCATTAGCATTGCTACCGTCATTGGGCCAACGCCACCCGGAACTGGCGTAATATAAGCAGCACGTTGTTGTGCTGTTTCAAACACAATATCACCGACCACTTTGCCATCAACACGATTGATACCAACATCAATTACAATAGCGCCCGGTTTTACCCATTCACCAGGTACTAAATGTGGTTTACCAACAGCAACCACCAATATATCCGCTTGTCCAACTAACTCTTGTAGATTTTTAGTAAAACGGTGGGTAACAGTAACAGTACAACCAGCTAATAATAGCTCCATTGCCATTGGGCGACCGACAATATTTGAAGCGCCTACGATAACTGCGTGTTGTCCATGAAGATCAATTCCAGTAGTGGCAAGTAATTTCATAATGCCATAAGGAGTACAAGCGCGTAAGGTTGGAATACGTTGACATAATCTACCGACATTATAAGGGTGGAAACCATCCACATCTTTAGATGGCGCAATTTGTTCAATTACTTTGACGCTGCTGATATGTTTCGGTAACGGTAATTGCACCAAAATGCCATCAACGCTATCGTCTTGGTTTAATTGGTCGATTAAATCGAGTAACTCTTGTTCTGAAATGGTTTCTGGAAGATTAAAGGATTTTGATTGAATGCCTACTTCAAGACAGCTTTTATGTTTATTTTCAACATAAATTTGTGAAGCAGGATTTTCTCCAACTAAGATAACGGCAAGACCTGGTGAACGATGCCCTTGCTGTACAATAGCTTGAATTTTTTCACTTAATCCAGCTTTAATTGATTTTGCTAGAGCAGTACCAGAAATAGTTTGAGCTTGCATTGATTTCTCCATGGAATGTTGCGTTTATAATTCGCGCTAGATTTTCTCAAAAAAAAGGGGATTTGATAAGGGTATGAGTTAATTTTAAGCGGTTATTTTTAAAATTTAAAAAAATGATTGACGGAGAGGAAATAAAAACTATAATGCACCTCACACGTCGGCGAGTAGCGCAGTTTGGTAGCGCAACTGGTTTGGGACCAGTGGGTCGTAGGTTCAAATCCTATCTCGCCGACCATTTTTTTATCTTCTATTCACTATTCCTTTGCGCCCTTAGCTCAGCTGGATAGAGCAACGGCCTTCTAAGCCGTAGGTCATTGGTTCGAATCCAATAGGGCGTGCCATTTAAATCTTCATAATCTTTAATTTTCTTGCTTAATAAAAAATTGAACTTATTGATAGAAAAAGAAAATTTATCTTGCTTCTGCGGTTGTGGTGGTTAGCTAGCTTCTTTATAATATGCAGAATTTTATCCTGTTTATTAGTGAAAATATTATGTCTCAAGCGAACCACTCAATGTCACAAGAAGAACCCTCTATTATCATCGGTATTGCCGGTGCTTCCGCTTCTGGTAAAAGTCTTATTGCCTCAACAATTTATAAAGAACTTTGTGAGGAATTAGGCTGTGAAGAAATTGGTATTATTTCTGAAGATTCCTACTATAAAGATCAAAGCCACTTAGATTTTGAAACCCGCACTAAAACTAATTATGACCACCCAAACTCAATGGATCGTGAATTATTGTTAGAACATTTACGAGCATTAAAAGCCGGGCATGCGGTGGATATTCCGGAATATAGTTATGTTGAGCATACTCGTACTGGCAATACGAAACATTTTGAACCAAAGAAAGTCATTATTCTTGAGGGAATTTTATTACTAACTGATGAACGTATTCGCGATGAGATTAATGTATCAATTTTCGTTGATGCTCCGTTAGATATCTGTTTTATCCGCCGTTTAAAACGTGATATGGAAGAGCGCGGTAGAACAATGGATTCAGTGGTGGAACAATATCGCAAGACAGTACGCCCAATGTTTTTTCAATTTATTGAACCTTCTAAGCAATATGCGGATATTATTGTGCCGCGTGGTGGTAAAAACCGTATTGCCATCAATATCTTAAAGGCGCAAATTTTACAATTATTGCGTAAAAAATAGTGAAAAGGTGAACCGATGAGATTATGTGATGCTGATATTGAACGCTATTTAGATGAGGGCAAAATTGTCTTATCGCCACGTCCAGATAATAGCAAGATTAATGGGGCAACAGTAGATGTGCGCCTTGGTAACTCTTTCCGCGTTTTTCGCGATCACTCTGCTGCCTATATTGATTTAAGCGGGCCGAAAGAAGCAGTTTCTGCGCAATTAGAACAAGTGATGAGTGAAGAGATCATTATTGAAGATGGCGAGCCGTTTTTCTTACATCCGGGTGTATTAGCCTTAGCCAGTACTTATGAATCGGTTAAATTACCAAGTAATATTATTGGCTGGTTAGATGGCCGTTCATCATTAGCACGTTTAGGCTTAATGGTACACGTTACCGCACATCGTATTGATCCGGGTTGGGAAGGCAGAATTGTGCTTGAGTTTTATAATTCAGGTAAATTGCCGTTGGCTTTACGTCCAAAAATGGTCATCGGTGCGTTAAGTTTTGAAGTATTGAGCGGTGAAGCTAAACGTCCTTACAATAGCCGTTCAGACGCAAAATATCATAATCAGCAAGGTGCAGTAGCCAGCAAAATTAATGAGGATTAGTGATGAAAAAATGGTGGGTAATTGGCAGTATCATTATCATTTTATCGGTAGTAATGATCGTACGCTATCAGCTCAACAAAATTACCCACTCGATTACAGAACGTATTGCCGCTGATTATGCAATTCAATTACAACCGACAGATTTAACCCTCTCCTATTTCCCGTTGGCATTAAGTGCCAAAAATATTCACTATCAACAACATAATTGGCAAATTGCTGCAAATGAAATTACTTTGAAATTTAGCTATCTCGGTTGGCTAACCGGCAAAGAGTGGATTAAACGTATCGACATAGCGGATGCTCGTTTGGTGCAGAATGATCACCTTTATTTAGATAAAATTGCTGCCAAAATTGAATATCACAACGCCGAGCATCACCAACCGAAAATTAGTTTGCTGTATGCTGAAAATCATCAAGTAACTGATATTCAAGGGCAGTTTATTCTGCAAACAATGCCGGATAAAGCACAATTTTCTCTACAACAATTAGCATTACAGTGGCAATGGCGTGAACCTATTGCGCAGATGCAAAAAGTACAAATTGCTGCTGATATTATCGAGCTTTCGCAACAAGCTGAGGATTTAGCGTTACAAGCAAACCATTTGCAATTAAATAGCGTTACTTTGCCGTCGGTGAAAGCGATTGTTGGTAAAACGCAAAGCGTAATGACGTTACTTTTTGCTAATAATGGAGAATTAACCATTAATAACCACAAAATTAATGACAAAGAAACTGAGTGGAATTTACAAGGGCAGCACATTGCTGCTACACAAATTTCTCAACTGTTAGGATATCAACCACTGGTGTTGGCTGATTTTGATGTGCAAGGTACAGCAACACAATATGACGGTCAATTGGCACAAGCGGCGTTGGATTTTGTCAGCGTTGGTGGTGGGCAAATTAAAGGATTTAATATTTTGGCATTATTCGGTAACGCATTACCATTTGCGATTTCAGGATTAGAGCAAAATTTACAGGATACCAACTTTGAACATATCGAAGGACATTTACAAGGTAATCATCAGCAGTGGCAACTGCAAAATGGTGAAATTGTATTACATGATGTACGTCTAATTGGTCAAGGGCAAATCCATCCAGCAACGGCACAATGTGAATGGCAATTTGCGATTCAGCCGCAAAAAGCAGAATTTAGCCAATATCATCTTAATTTAGATCTTGACGGTAACTGTTTATCGCCAACATATCGTATTCGTTTAGATGATGCGATTAAAGACAAGTTAAAATCTAAATTGCAACAATTGTTAGAAAAGCTGTAAAACTTTAAGCTAAAGATTGGTAAATAAGAAATTAGTTGAAGGTTAGAGTGGCGGAACGGACGGGGCTCGAACCCGCGACCCCCTGCGTGACAGGCAGGTATTCTAACCAGCTGAACTACCGCTCCGCAATAAGAGGAAAAATCTTACAAAAAAATGGCGGAACGGACGGGGCTCGAACCCGCGACCCCCTGCGTGACAGGCAGGTATTCTAACCAGCTGAACTACCGCTCCGCATTTGTGGAGCGCATAATAATATTGTTGATGAATGGCGTCAACTTCTTTTTTCTGATTTTGTGTTAATTGGTGAATTGATAAGCTAAATAACAGTTTATTGAAACGAAACTATATATAGACAAATAGTGTAACCTGTTGTTCATACAATATAGTAGGGTAACAATACAAAGGCACCACCGCAGTTTTTTTGCAAAAAAGTGACCTACATCACAAAATTTCATTAAAACTAACAAAACTAGGAATTTTTCCTAGTTTTTCTAAAGTATCTTCTCAAGGCATATTTTTCTTCTTTGATTAAGATTAGCGCCATCTTTTAGTTTGAATATCGAGGAAAATATGTTTAGTTTTTTACAAGAAGTTAGACAGCCTGTATTAGATCTTCCTGTCGAAGAAAGACGCAAAATGTGGTTTAAACCATTTATGCAATCCTACCTTGTGGTATTTATCGGTTATATGGCGATGTATTTGATTCGTAAAAATTTCAATATTGCCCAAAACGATATGATCGAAACTTATGGTTTAACCAAAACAGAATTGGGAATGATTGGTTTAGGTTTTTCCGTTGCTTATGGTATTGGTAAGACAGTAGTTTCTTACTATGCAGATGGCAAAAATACCAAACAATTCGTGCCATTTATGTTAATCCTTTCTGCGATCTGTATGCTTGGTTTTAGCGCCAGTATGGGTGGCGGCAGTGTCGCATTATTCCTAATGATCGCCTTTTACGCATTAAGTGGTTTCTTTCAAAGTACCGGCGGTTCATCAAGCTATTCCACCATTACAAAATGGACACCGCGTAAGAAAAGAGGCACATTCTTAGGCTTCTGGAATTTATCGCACAATGTCGGCGGTGCTGCAGCGGCTGGTGTGGCATTATTTGGAGCTAATGTGATCTTTAATGGTCATGTTATCGGTATGTTTATCTTCCCATCCATTATTGCCTTGATCATTGGTTTTATTGGTTTACGTTATGGTTCTGATTCACCGGAGGCTTATGGTTTAGGTAAAGCGGAAGAGTTATTTGGTGAAGAGATCAGCGAAGAAGATCGTGCCGCAGAAGAACAACAACTCTCTAAATGGCAAATCTTTGTTCAATATATCCTAAAAAATAAAGTCATTTGGTTATTATGTTTTGCCAATATCTTCCTTTATATCGTCAGAATTGGTATTGATCAATGGTCACCAGTATATGCTTACCAAGAGTTAGGCTTCTCAAAAGATGCAGCAATTTCAGGATTTGCCCTATTTGAAGTTGGTGCATTAGTGGGGACTTTCTTGTGGGGTTACTTATCTGATTTAGCAAATGGTCGTCGTGGTTTAACCGCTTGTGTTGCCTTAATTTTGATTGTCTTTACCTTAGAGTTCTATCAATTTGCGACCAACGAGTATATGTATTTAACCGCATTATTTGCGTTAGGTTTCTTAGTGTTCGGGCCGCAATTATTAATTGGTGTTGCTGCCGTAGGTTTCGTACCGAAAAAAGCGATTGCGGTGGCTGACGGTGTAAAAGGGACATTTGCCTATTTAATCGGTGATAGTTTTGCGAAATTAGGGATCGGTATGATCGCTGATGGTACACCAATCTTTGGTTTAACAGGTTGGTCAGGAACATTCGCTGCGTTAAATACATCGGCATTAATCTGTATGGCACTGCTCGCATTTGTTGCGATTGCAGAAGAGAAGAAAATCCGCCGTTTGAAAAAATCGCGTAAAGATGAAATGCAAGCCTAATGGTTAGCTGAATATGCAGTGTTGTCACTGCATATTCTATAAACGTATTAATAGCATTAAGAGGTGTTAGAGAAATTTAAATTTCTATATATGTCATTGGATAGAATTGATGTGATCATTTTCTATTTGAAGATAGTGGACAGTAAATGGATGTATATAGATTTTGCCAATTTCTCTAACCCTCTGCCTTTTTGCCGTTCTAAGTATTTCTAATAACAACAATAAATCACCGATTAAACAAAATTAACTACTGCATATCTTTTATCCTAGTGTAGAATAGCCCCTTTTCCAAAAAGGTGAACAAGATGATCGATGTTGTATTGGTTGATGACCATATTATTGTCCGCTCTGGCTTTGCCCAATTGCTATCCCTAGAACCGGATATCCAAGTTGTCGGTGAATTTGGTTCAGTCAAAGAAACCCGTTTAGGTTTACCAAGATTAAAACCGAATGTTTGTATTATTGACATCTCAATGCCTGATGAGAGCGGTTTAGACTTATTAAAAGATATTCCTAGCACTATTCACTGCATTATGTTGAGCGTAAATGATTCAGAAGTCATCGTGAAAAAAGCGTTGGAGTTAGGCGCCAAAGGTTATTTAAGTAAACGTTGCAGCCCAGATGAATTAATTCAAGCAGTGAGAACGGTTTATGCCGGCGGTGTCTATTTAATGCCTGAATTAACTATTAAATTAGTTGCGGCAAAACAACAAAACCACTTTTTTCAACTGACCAAACGCGAACAAGAAATTTGTGAAATGTTGGTATCCGGGCTAGATGCTAAAGAGATTGCGGAAAAACTTAATCTTAGTTTTAAAACGGTACATGTGCATCGTGCGAATGCAATGAGCAAACTTAATGTAAAAAATAATGTGGAATTAGCAAATTTATTTAATCAACAGAAATTATGAAAACCTTATTTACTGCGCTATATAGCTGGTTTCTGATTGTTTGCACCTATTTTTGCTTATGGGTAATTTCCGATTACCTATTGGCAGATTCCGTTATCGCTTTTCTCTTTTTTCCATTCGCCTTACGCAGCGGTATTTTAATTCATACTGCGAAAAAATATTGGGGCGCCGTATATTGCGCAGAATATAGCGTACTGTTGTTATTAATCACTTCTTATCCTGAACATAGTTACACCACGATTATTTTATTGAGCGTCCTCAGCTTGCCGATTTTACTGATCTTCAAAAATTACTATGTTGGTACAGAATTTAGACGCCTATTATTACAGCTCTTGTTGATTCTATTATTAAGCCTGATCAATGGCATAGTGGTACAGGATCAACCTTTCTACTTTATCTTTTTAATTAGCTTTGCTGCCGCTATTTTATTAATTCCAGCTTGTTACCTGATTAGTAACTTTTTATTTGGTGCTAAATGGCTGCCATTGACAGCAGCGCTGGTGAATAAACCAGTGATTCTAAGAAGTAAGCATATTTTGATTTACATTATTCTATTTCTATTAAATATTTTAATTCAGACGGCATTGCCCGAAACCTTTAACCGTTTTGCACTATTCTATCTCTCAATTCCGATTATTTTGCTGGCGTTCCAATATGGTTGGCAAGGTGCGTTATTGGGGACGCTATTAAATAGTATTGCTTTAATTGGTACTGCGCATAGTTTTTCTAATTCAGAAATTACCGATCTGTTGCTGACTTTGTCGGCGCAAACCATTACTGGGATTTTTCTCGGTTTAGCGATTCAGCATCAGCGTGATCTTAATCATAGTCTGTCATTAGAATTAGCGAAAAATAAATATCTCACTCGTCAATTGATCAATGCGGAAGAGGCGATTCGCAAAGATATTTCGCGTGAATTACACGATGAAATTGGGCAAAACATTACCGCGATTCGTACCCAAGCCAATATTTTGAAACGGATTGATGATCGTGTTCAACAACTGCGCGTTGCCAATATTGTAGAGCAACTCTCGCTCAATATTTATGACACGATGAAAGGTTTATTAAACCGAATTCGTCCCCGTTTATTAGATGATTTAGATCTACAACAAGCATTACAAAATCTGATTATCGAATTGGATTTTGCCAGCCATCGGATTGAGGTAGATTTTCAGTGGCAAAAAACGGATCACATCGCTTTGGATCACGTGTTGGAAATTACTATTTATCGGTTATGCCAAGAGAGCCTAACCAATATTGTTAAGTATGCACAAGCGAGCAAGGTGTCGATGACAGTGATTATTGGCGACAAAATTTTACTAACGATTGCGGATAATGGCATTGGCTTTGATAGAAATAAAATCGCCGATTCTGGGTTTGGTATTCGTGGAATGCAGGAGCGCGTGAGTATGTTAGGTGGAGAATTTTCGTTACATTCCAAAACCTTAGTGCAAACGCCTCAACAACATGGCACCACCATTCAAATCACGCTACCTAGGGTGTAATTATGCAGCAACATCAGCAACAACAAGATCAACTTTATCGTTATTGGCGTATTCATCTGATGATCGCAATGTATATTGGCTATGCCGGCTTCTATTTTACCCGTAAAAGTTTTAATTATGCGGTACCGGCGTTGATCACTGATTTAGGAATCGATAAAAGCGATATTGGTTTAATGACTACGCTGTTTTACCTTACCTATGGAATTTCCAAATTTTTCTCAGGTGTTTTTTCCGATCGCTCTAATCCACGCTATTTTATGGCAATTGGGCTTATCTTAACTGGTGTAACCAATATCTTTTTTGGTTTGTCCAGTTCGCTATTTATGTTTATTAGTTTGTGGGTAATTAATGCGTGGTTTCAAGGTTGGGGCTGGCCTGCGTGCTCAAAGTTATTAACCACTTGGTATTCTAGAACAGAACGTGGCTTGTGGTGGTCAATTTGGAATACGGCGCATAATGTCGGCGGTGCGTTAATTCCACTGATTATTGGCTATTTAACGCTGCATTATAGTTGGCGGCATGGCTTTGTAATGGCGGGAATTTGTGCGATTGTAATTGGCTTATTGCTATTTTTACGCTTACGAGATACACCAGAATCAATGGGCTTACCGAGTATTGGGCAATGGCGTAACGATCAGTTAGAACTGGCGCAAGAGCGTGAAGGCACCGATCTCAATTGGCAGCAAATTTTACGCCGCTATGTCTTTTTCAATAAATATATCTGGTTATTAGCTTTAAGCTATACCTTAGTTTATATCGTGCGTACCGCCATTAACGATTGGGGCAATATCTATCTTACCGAGAAATATCATTACGATATTGTGGACGCTAATAGTATTGTGGCGTTGTTTGAAGTAGGCGGTTTTGTTGGCTCGTTGGTGGCAGGTTGGGGATCGGATCGCCTATTTTCGAGTAATCGTGGCCCAATGGCGTTGTTGTTTGCTATTGGGATTTTCTGTTCAATTCTAGCGCTATGGGTAATGACACAAGAAAAGATGGTGTTGCAAGGGGCGGTCTTTTTTGCGATTGGTTTTTTTGTGTTTGGGCCGCAAATGCTGATTGGAATGGCGGCAGCAGAGTGTTCACATAAAAAAACGGCAGGTGCCGCAACTGGTTTTGTTGGTTTATTTGCCTATCTTGGCGCAGCATTAGCAGGTTATCCACTCGCGTTAGTCACTCAATCATTTCACTGGACAGGCTTTTTTGTCGTGATCACCTGTTCCGCTTCGGTGATTGCTTTACTATTGTTACCGTTTTTGCGATTGCAGAATGAATAAAATGTGAACCAATCCATAAAAATTTAAAAAAGATCGTTTTTCTATAAAAAAATTGACAAAAAAGCGAAAAATAGCAGTATGATAACGTTCAGTGAGTTTTTGTTTGTTTCTTAAAGTGACAGCAAAGCAAGCTAACCTTTCTTTTTTACCGTTAATTTAGTAACACAACATAAGGAGCTATTATGAATCATACCTATCGTTTAGTTTGGAATGCCGTTAAGCAGTTATGGCAATGTGCTTCAGAAAATACTCGTGCCAAAGGTAAAAGCAGCACTGTAAAAACTGTTGTCAATAATCAAATTACCCCCCCCCCACAAGCATTTTTAACGCATGATTTATTATTTTCTTCCTCTCTTAAATTTCCTTTAACGCTTTTCACCACTGCTATTCTTTTTACTTTTACTAACTCAGCTTGGGCTGCAGAATGTCCGCAGCCTGATGGTTCGCAAAATCCTTTTATAATTACGGCTAATTGTGAAGGGGAACCAGGAGAGCCTGGTAAGCCTGGAGATGTAGATGGTAAACCTGCACTAAAACCAGCAATACAAGATACTAATACTAATTTAGAACTGATTATTAAAGCTAATGTTACTGGTGGAAAAGGTGGTGATGGTATTACTGATAGTGATGGTAACGGTGGTGCTGGTGGTTTTGGTGGTGATGCAATTATATTGAAGTCAGGAAATATTATAGTAGAAAATGCTTCTATTATTAAAGGTGGTGATGGAGGTAATGGTAGTAAGGGAACTAATGGTAGTAAGAACGGTAATAGCATTCATGGAAATCACGGAGGTATGGGAGGAGATGGTAGAAGTGCTATCATGATTGATGTGGGAATTGTAAATATAGCTAATAGTAAAATATTTGGAGGAAATGGGGGTACTGGTGGTGAAGGTGGTAGAGGAATTTTCTCTGGTATAGGTAATCGAGGAGGAGATGGAGGTAAGGGAGGTAATGGAGGTAATGGAGCGGTAGCTATAAATTTCCAAAAAGGAGTATTAAATGTTATAGATAGCGAAATATTGGGCGGTGTTGGAGGTCAAGGAGGTGATGCTAATTATGGTAATGATGCCGCTTATGGTGGTCACGGCGGAACAGGAGGCATTGGTGGTCATGGTGGAGGAGCTATAAACCTTATTGAAGGAAGCTTAAATATATTTAATAGTAAAATAATTGGACAAAAAGGTGGAGATGGAGGTGAAAATCTCAATGGATATGGTATTTATGGCAAATATGATGGACATGGAGGGGATGGAGGTAATGCTATCCAATCAAATTTAATTAATAAAATTAAATTGACAAATAAGACCATTATCCAAGGGGGTAATGGAGGTGATGGTGATTGGAACGGTGGTAATGGAGGGCAAGGAGGTAATGCTATCCAAGCTAATTTTATTGATGTAATGACTGTGACTGGTGAAGTTAGCATTTTAGGAGGTGACGGAGGTAATGGTGGTCGTGATGGAATAATGGATACAGATCATGGTGGTAATGGTGGTATAGGTCTGAAATTACAAGCAGCAAATAATATTCTAATCAGTGGTGTTGGAAAAATAATTGGTGGTAATGGCGGTACTGGCGGTACTGGCGGTAATGGTGGTAATGGTGGCCAAGCTATTCAAATAAATACAATTGATAAGTTTGTTATTACGGATAATATGATAATTAATGGGGGTAATGGCAATAGTAGTGGTTCATGGGTTAATACTAGTGGTAATGGTGGTACAGCTATTAAATTTGGGGATGTTAATAGTGTTGTAATTGGTGGTTCAGTGAGAATTAATGGGGGTAATAGAGGTACTAATTCTTATGATCAGGACTATGGATATAGTGGTTATGGACTTGAAGCAGATTCAATTATTAGTCTAATAACAACAGATAATGTTTCTATAAGAGGAGGAAAAGGAACTGCAGCAATTCAAGCACAAACAGTAAATAATATTGAAATAACTGGATCTAGTATAATTTATGGTGGTGATGAAGATGGAAATTATAATACTTTAATGTTTTCTAGAGGTGGAGGTAATGCAATTCAATCACAAGCAGTAAATAATATATTCATAAGTAATTCGTCTAGAATTTATGGCGGTATGGGAGGTTATGGTAAAAATTCAGAAAGACCTGGACCTGCTATTGCTATGGATGGAGATCACGGGGGAACAGGTGGTAATGGAATTAATGTAGAGAGAGTTAATAATATCATTATAAATAGTGAAGTAACAATTTATGGAGGTGTTGGCGGGCAAGGTGGACAGGGTAGTTCAAATGAATTTTCTAGTGGAGTTAGTGGTAATGGTGGTAATGGTGGTAATGCTCTTGAATTTATATCAGTAAATAATCTTATATTAAATGGGACTACTAAAGTATATGGTGGTGTTGGTGGAACTGGTGGTATAGGAAGCCCAGGTGTTTCAGGTATATATCAAGATAAATTCAATAATATTGAAGCTACTGTTGGAGGTATAGGTTCTGTTGGTGGAAAAGGAGGAAATGGAGGTAATGCTATTAGATTAAAAACAGCTAATGTAATAATGTTAGATAATATGTCTATGGTATTTGGTGGTATCGGTGGAACTGGTGGTCAAGGTGGTATAGGAGGTCAAGGAGGGTTTGGTGAATATTCAGAGGGAACTGGCGCTAAAGGTGGAGATGGTGGTGCAGGCGGAAATGGAGGAAGTGGAGGAAACGCTTTGTATGTTAATAATAATAATACAATCATTCTTGCTGGGAAAAGTAGCTTAATTTATGGAGTCGGTGGACTGGGTGGCTCAGGAGGTTTAGGTGGTCCAGGTGGTTACGATTGTTATGGGTGTAATCCTAAACCAAATGGTGAAGCTAGCCTCATTAAGGGGTTAATAGGAAATAACGGTGCGGCAATTGCTTTTGTCGGGAAAAATAATGTTTTTGAAATACATAGAAATATTATAGCTAAAGATTTTTCTGAAAAAGTTAAACGTAATATAGACTTTATTCAAACATTGCCCCTAAATAAATGGTTAAATCCTTTAGAACTTAATGAATTAGAAAATAAAATAAAAACAATATTGATTACTGATAAACAATCAATAGAACAACTACCATTATCAGATTATTTAGAATATAAGAATCCATCTTGGTGTATGGGACCTGACTGCAATAAATTAGGCAAAATAACACAAATAGGATTTGATAAGATAAAAGAAATTTTGTTAGAACCTTCATTACTAATAGAAGCTCAAGAAGCCGGCATTATCGGTAACGTTGTTATGAAAGCCGAAGATAGTTCAGTATCTTTCGACAAGCTAAAAGCTTTCGCCAAGACCAATACGTTAGCCTTGGGTGGTGATGCTAGTTTAACCGGATTATCATTCGATTTAGGTTTAATTGGCGAAGTCGTACCGGCAGATACTCTTGCAGCAGTGGACGCTAAACCATTACGCGCTTTTGGCTTAATGGAAAAACGTGGCACTAGCACCTGGCAAGTGACTGGTACATTAGACCCCAATATTATTGAACGTTTTTCTGTAAAAGAAGGCGTATTGGAATTAATGCCGGATGTTAAAGTAAATAGCCATATGGGAGTAATGAATAGCGGAATATTAACCACCCCAGCCATTACTGTTGCTAATGTCAGCCATACGCCAATTGTTAGCCAATTAACGGTTGCCGACCAAGGGGTGTTCCAAGTGGTAGCCAATAATGTCAATGAATATTCTCGTTTACATAGTACGGGTGATATTACCTTGGCAAAAGGCAGCCAATTATTGGTGCATGCGCCAAATTATCAAGGCAAAATCGGTGATATGTTGAAATATGTATTAGTCGCAGAAGGCACATTGAATACTCAATTTAGCCAGTTTAGCGATGACAACCCATTATATGACTTTGTGCCGAATTATAGCGAAGCGAATGTAATGCATTTAAATGTGGTCAGAGATAAACAACAAGAACCATTATTAAGCGGTACAACTAATC
>NZ_JTJL01000067.1 GCF_001678495.1 Gallibacterium salpingitidis | reverse complement strand
GTCAGTCAGTCAGTTAATATTCTAATGCGTATAATAGTCTTAATACTAGGGATTTTTATTACTTTTTTTAGTTATAACAGAAGTGCATTGGCGAATGTATTTCCTGATATCCCTACACAAAATGCAAATAAAATTTCTCACCAAGCTGAGATACGGGTTCTTTCGCAAAATGTACAGCGTAACCATGATGGACAGCTCTCTTTTTCTACGACTTATGCGATTCAAAATCAATCAGATAAATCTATTCAACAGATCGCATGGTATGCTGTCTATATCTTTAATAATCGTATTATCGATAACCGTTTTATTAACTTAAAATTTAATCAATTTAATATCTTAAAACCCGATCAGAAATACTATTTATCAACACTTTTACCTGAAGAAGAGATGACTGATTTTAGTAAAAATCTTTTCACTAATGATGCCAAAAAGATTACGATAAAACCCGTCATCAAATTTATTCAATTTGATGACGGTACAACTATTACTAAATAATTGACAGGTCAGATTAGAATAATAATAGTGGAGAAAAGCCTGATAATAAGATAATCAACGCTAATAACCCATAATGAGGTTTATTTCTACGGATAATTGGATAACTCCACGCTGCTAACAATAATAAATGCGCAATAAAGTAACAGGAAAGATGGAAGGACTGCCAGATAGTAGTATGCTGTTCTAAATAAACAATTGCCACACTTACCATTGCAAAAACACTACTCGCTACTAAGCCAATCAAAGCGAAATAAGGCAATAAATCCATTAAACCATGTAAGCGATTACGTGAAACTAATAATCCCCAATAAGCTAACCCGATTCCCAAAACAACTTGTAATAGAGGATTGAAAGTTAAACCTACCGAAATTGGTACGAGAAAGACAGGAATCAATGCCAATAATAAACCAATAACCGCAACAATTAAGCCTAACCATAAAATTCCACGTCTTAACTGTTCTTCTTTTGGTTGTTGCCAAGTCGATAAAGTTAGCACCAAACCACAACAATAAGCTAAACGAATTGGTAAATAGACTTTAACTTGAAAGCAAGTTACCAATAACCAACCTAACCAAAAGATAACAAAATAGAGATTCCAACGACTTAAACGGCTACGTTGTCCATTACAAATCTCACCACGTAAGAAAATAATTTGAATGATGAGTTGTGCCGATAATACCGCAATTAATAGATGGGAAATGATGGATTCACCGATAGGTTTTGCTAACAGCAACACATAATCTGCGAGAATAAGTAATACAATCGGTAACACTGAAAGTGCAATCACCGATCCCTTTGCTTGCTGATGTTCTGACATAATAAGATAACCTTGAGAAAAATTGTGATTTATGTCACGCATTATGTCATAATTGGGCCGTTTTTTCTTTAAATTTCACTTTCGTTGGAGGAAATATGCGCTTATTACATACTATGTTACGTGTTGGTGATCTTGAACGTTCAATCAAATTCTATACTGAAATTTTAGGTATGCGCGTGTTACGTCGCAGTGAAAATCCTGAATATAAATATTCGCTTGCTTTTGTTGGTTATGATGATGAAGACAAAACTGCAGTAATCGAATTGACCTATAACTGGGGCGTTTCCGAATATGAACTAGGTTCTGCATTTGGTCATATTGCAATCGGTGTTGATGATATTTATGCAACTTGTGAAGCAGTGCGCGCTGCTGGCGGAAAAGTGACTCGTGAACCAGGCCCGGTAAAAGGTGGTACTACCGTAATCGCATTTATTGAAGATCCAGATGGTTATAAAATTGAATTTATTGAAAATAAGAGCGCTAAAGCTGGTTTAGGCCAATAATCTTTTTTCAACCTCTTTTTACTTGATACTCACTCTCCATATTTATGGAGAGTGAATTTATTTTTAGAAAACTTAATTGGAATGTAATGTGAACCAATCTGTAACTGAACAAGCTACCGAAGTCGTTAATTATAATCTTTTAAAACACCGTTTCCGCGGTTATTTCCCTGTCATTATTGATGTCGAAACATCAGGTTTAAATCATCAAACCGATGGTTTGTTAGAACTTGCTGCAATTACCGTTAAAATGGATGAACAAGGCTTATTATTGCCTGATGAAAAATGCCACTTTCAGATTCGACTATTTGAAGGGGCAAATATTGATCCTAATTCCTTAAAAATTAATGGGATTGATCCTCATGACCCAGAACGACAAGCGGTTGATGAATTAACTGCCTTAACTGAATTCTTCCAAATGGTACGTCGTGGACAAAAAGCTGCTGAATGTAAACGTTCTATTTTAGTTGCACATAATGCAATGTTTGATTACAACTTCTTAACTGCAGCAATTAATCGTACTGGTATTAAGCGCAATCCATTCCACCCTTTTGCCACCTTTGATACCGCAACTTTAGCTGGTTTTATGTTTGGACAAACCGTATTACGTACCGCTTGTGATACTGCCGGTATTCCATTTGAACCAAGCAAAGCACATTCCGCTTTATACGATACAGAAAAGACTGCAGAATTATTCTGCTTAATGGTCAATAACTTAAAACAAGCAAACCTTTTCCCACCAATCTTAAACAGTGAGAAAAATTGCTCGACAAATCCATAAATTTTATAGATTATTGCGTTTCTCAATATTACAAATTTAAGGAACACAACATTATGTTATTTAGCAACGAAGTTGTTATTTCAATTATCGTGTTGCTTGCGCTCAGTTTAATGCGCATCAACGTCGTCATTGCCTTAATTATTTCAGCATTAACTGCTGGATTAGTTGGTGGCTTAGATCTTAATAAAACTGTCGCTGTCTTTACTGATGGCTTAGGTGGTGGTGCCTCTGTTGCAATGAACTATGCTGTTTTAGGTGCATTTGCCATTGCGATTTCTAAATCAGGCGTAACTGATTTACTGGCTTACAAAGTCATTGTACGTTTAGGTCATACACCGAGTACCAGAGCATTATTCTGGTTTAAATATTTCTTACTCGCAGTATTGCTCGCTTTTGCGATTTCTTCGCAAAACCTCTTGCCAGTACATATTGCCTTTATTCCTATCGTTGTTCCACCATTACTCAGCATCTTCAATAAATTAAAAATCGACCGTCGTGCTGTTGCTTGTGTTTTAACATTCGGTTTAACAGCGACCTATATGTTGCTACCAGTCGGTTTCGGTAAAATCTTTATTGAAAGCATCCTAGTAAAAAATATCAACGAAGCAGGTGCACAATTTGGTTTGCAAACAACGACTGCTCAAGTGTCATTAGCGATGTTAATTCCTGTTATTGGGATGATTATTGGTTTACTTACTGCAATCTTTATCAGCTATCGTAAACCAAGAGAGTATGTAGTACATACTAGCGAACCAACTTCAGAAAACTTACAACAACGTATCGCTCAAATTAAACCATTCCATATTGGTATTAGTATTTTCGCCATTATTGCAGCATTTACCTTACAACTTTTCACTGACTCTACCATCGTCGGTGGCTTAGTAGGATTAATCATTTTTGCAGCTGGCGGTATTTTTAAATTAAAAGAAAGCAATGATGTTTTCCAACAAGGTTTACGCTTGATGGCGATGATTGGTTTTGTGATGATTGCCGCTTCTGGTTTTGCTAAAGTCATCAATGAAACTGGCGGGGTAACTGAGCTAGTACAAACATTTAGTACTACTATCGGTGCTGATAACAAAGGATTAGCCGTATTCTTAATGTTGCTTATTGGTTTATTTATCACTATGGGTATCGGCTCTTCATTCTCTACCGTACCTATTATTACTTCTATCTATGTACCGATTTGCGTTAGCTTCGGTTTTTCACCATTAGCAACTGCTGCGATTGTTGGTGTATCTGCAGCATTGGGTGACGCCGGTTCACCAGCATCTGACTCAACCTTAGGCCCAACTTCAGGTTTAAATATGGACGGTAAACACGATCATATTTGGGATTCTGTAGTACCAACCTTTATTCACTATAATATTCCTTTATTGATCTTTGGTTGGATTGCGGCAATGGTGTTGTAATCAACAAATATAGATTGGCTACTGAAAACAGTAGCCAATTTCTTGATTAATTAAAACCACGTATATATTGATAAGGAATATCCGCTATCGGCGTACTATCACTCGCATTTTGCCGATATTGAGCATTCAATACCCAATAAGGTTCACGCAATAAACCACGCCCAATGGCAACAAGATCAGCATCGCCACTACCAATAACATAATCTGCTAATGCTGGATTATCTAACATACCCACTGCAATCACTGGTAATCCCGTTGCTTCTTTCACTTTACGTGCTAAATATACTTGATACCCTGCTGCAAATGGCGGATGTTTACTTTCTGCTAACGCGCCATTACCGCCACCGCTGACATCAAACATATCAACACCAGCTGCTGCAAAACGTTTTGCCACTTCCACACCATAATCACTATCAAAGCCATTTGCGGAATATTCCTGCGCAGAAATACGCATTAACAATGGCATATCTGCCGGCATTACAGCTTTTGCCGCTTTAATAATTTGCTCACCAAATAACATCCGATCTTGTCCATATTCATCTTGACGTTGATTTGATTTCGGTGAATAAAATTGATGGATCAAATAACCATGTGCACCATGTAATTCAATTAAATCGAAACCAGCTTCTACTGCTCTCTTTACTGAATTTTGGAATAGTTGAATAATCTCCTTAATTTCATCTTTACTGAGTTCTCTTGGTGTTTTTAAATTTTGCCCAGCATAATCTAATTCACCATAATGAATTGCAGAAGGCGCTACAACATCATCACAATCTTGTGCTTTACGACCAGCATGACCAATTTGAATACCAATTTTTGCACCATATGAATGAACTATATCAACAATACGCTTAAACGCATCACGTTGTTGATCATTCCATAAACCTAGACAATTTGGAGTAATACGCCCATTTGGTGCAACATTGGTCATCTCTACAATGATTAAGCCAACGCCACCAATCGCTCTTGAGGCATAATGGACAAAATGCCAATCATTTGGCACGCCATCTGTCGCACTATACTGACACATTGGCGGCATAACAATCCTATTACGCAGTGTTAAATTTTTAATTGAGAACGGTTGTGTAAAATAGCGAAACTTTGCCATTATTCTCTCCTTAACATTATTAATAAATTAATCACTTTTGTTATTATATTGCCAGCAATAAATTCGTTATCAATCATTTTACTTATCAATATAATTGTTATTTTAAGATAAGCCTTCTCTTTTTATACAACTGACTTTCGATAATCACCATTAGATTATATTTTGGTTGATTTTTTATCTTCTCTTCTATTTCGCGCCAATAAATTTCTATTTTTGTGAATTTATTCACAGTTCTACATACAATCTTTTTTTATAATCCACCGATACTTTTACTTATCATAAGGAGTAACAATTTATGCGTTTAACCACTTCTCTTAAACTTTCAGCTATTGCTGTTAGTGCTATGTTATTAGCTTCAGCGGCTCAAGCATCAGGTCGTTTAGTTGTATATTGCAGCGCAACCAATGAATTATGCGAAACAGAAACTCAAGCTTTTTCTAAAAAATATGATGTTAAAACTTCATTTATTCGTAATGGTTCTGGCAGCACCTTCGCTAAAGTTGAAGCTGAAAAAAATAATCCTCAAGCAGACGTGTGGTACGGTGGTACATTTGACCCACAATCTCAAGCAGGCGAATTAGGTTTATTACAACCATATCAATCACCAAACCTTTCACAAATTGTGGAAAAATTCCGCGATCCAGGCAAGGTTAAAGGAAACCTCTCTTCTGCAATCTATATGGGTATTTTAGGTTTCGGGGTTAATACTGAACGTTTAGCTAAACTTGGTATTAAAGATGTACCGAAATGTTGGAATGATTTATTAGATCCTCGCTTAAAAGGTGAAATTCAAATTGCCGACCCACAAAGTTCTGGTACAGCTTATACCGCAATTGCTACTTTCGTACAATTATGGGGCGAACCAAAAGCATTTGAATACTTCAAATCTTTAGATAAAAACATTTCCCAATACACTAAATCAGGTATTACACCATCTCGTAATGCGGCACGTGGTGAAGCAACTATTGGTATCGGCTTCTTACACGATTACGCATTAGAAAAAGAAAAAGGTGCTCCTTTAGCATTGATCGTACCTTGTGAAGGTACCGGTTATGAACTTGGTGGCGTTAGTATCTTAAAAGGTGCGAGAAACTTAGATAATGCAAAATTATTTGTTGATTGGGTATTATCAAAAGAAGGTCAAGAGTTAGCATGGAAGAAAGGTCAATCACTTCAAACCTTAACTAATACTACTGCTGAACAATCTCCAAATGCGTTTGATCCAACTAAACTTAACTTAATCAATTATGATTTTGAAAAATATGGTTCTAGTGACGAGAGAAAACGTTTAATTGATAAATGGGTCAATGACGTTAAATTAAATAAATAATAAAAAGTAAATCAAATAGCTATACAATAATCGTATTTATCGCTATTTCTTATTTTCCTAACACAATAGGGAATTATCCATATTCCCTATTTTTATTTTGAGAGGTTGTATGAACTCAACAAAATTTTCTATAAATACCACCACAACCTGGATTTTACTGAGCTTCATTGCATTCGCAATTTTGCCAACCTTCGCTTTAGATTATGGTCTGTTAGAGTCCACTTCTGATGAATTTCTTGCGGCAATGGGTTGGCATTCTGTTAACCTTAGCTGGGTTTGGTTCTTTTCATTGGTGATTTTCTGGATTTTACCGCGTTTAGGTTTATCGACTGAAAGTGAAGCTAAAATTGAACTGGCTGCAATCTGTATCATTAGCTTATTTACCTTTTTTTCAGCCAATCTTTATCACCTTAGTTTAGGTTATTCTATTATTGTTTTAGTGATCACGCTTACTGCATTAGCCACTAACGCGCTAGCTGCGTTAAAAATTATGCAAGGTGATAAATTTATTATTGCTTCCTTGCTCAGCATTATTTTGTTGATCTTCTTCTTTATTGTGTATCCAACATTAGCCATCTTTGTATCTATGTTCTATGATGGCGAACAATTTAAACCGGCACAAATCATTGATATTGTTGGTCAATCTTACATTGTCCGCGTTATTAGCAATTCTGTTTTGTTATCGGCTTTTGTTGGTTTTATCTCAACTGTATTTGGTTTAGCATTTGCTCTTTACACTACCAGAATTGCTAGACGCACTGCATTTATCGGTAAAATTTTCTCTATTTTGCCAATTGTTACACCACCATTTGTTGTCGGTTTAGGCGTTACCTTAATGTTAGGTCGTTCAGGTTATCTCACCGAATTTTTAGTGGAACACTTTGGTTTTACCAATACTAACTGGTTATATGGTTTTAATGGGATTGCGATTGCACAAATTTTAGCCTTTACTCCATTAGCCTTTATGATTTTGGAAGGTTCTCTCAAATCAGTACATCCATCAATTGAGGAAGCTTCTTATACCTTACGCGCAAACCGTTATCAAACTTTCTTCCAAGTTATCTTTCCATTATTGAAACCTGCATTAGCAAATGCATTCTTATTAGTCTTTATCCAATCTTTAGCAGATTTCAGTAACCCATTGGTTCTTGGTGGTAGCTTTGACGTTATTGCAACACAAATCTATTTCTACATTGCAGGTTCGCAACTTAACTATGCTTCTGCAAGTACATTAGGTACCATCTTATTACTCTTCTCTCTAGGGATTTTCATTATTCAATATATTTGGATTGGTAACCGTTCTTACGTTACCGTTTCTGGAAAATCTTATCGAGGTGATGTACAAGACTTACCAACCGGCTTAAAAAATGCCATTATTGCTTTACTCGCAATTTGGGTTGTCTTTAACGCAACGCTCTACGGCAGCATTTTCTACGGTAGTTTCACCGTTAACTGGGGTGTTGATTACACCTTAACTTTAGAAAACTATGCTTCCCTCTTTGGTCAAGGTTTTAGCGATGGTGCATGGCCGTCATTAATCAATACTATTATTTATGCTGGTATTGCTGCGCCGGTTACTGCCCTATTTGGTTTATTAATTGCCTATATTGTGGTGCGTAAAGATTTTGCTGGTAAGAAAACCCTTGAGTTTTTAACAATGCTTTGTTTCGCAGTGCCAGGAACCGTAGCCGGGGTTTCTTATATCCTTGCCTTTAACGATGCACCTTTCTATATCACTGGTACAGGTATTATCATTATTATTTCAATGGTAATGCGTGATTTGCCAATCGGGATGCGTGCAGCTATCGCTGGTTTAGGGCAATTGGACAAATCATTAGATGAAGCTTCACTTTCATTAAAAGGCAGCTCTTGGAAAACATTACTTTATGTCACCTTACCATTATTAAAACCAGCTCTGCTTTCCGCGCTAATTACCAGCTTCGTACGGGCAATGACTACCGTTAGTGCGATAGTGTTCTTAGTTACTGCTGATACTCGTGTTGCTACAGCTTATATTTTAAACCGCGTAGAAGATGGCGAATATGGTATTGCCATCGCTTATGGTTCATTACTCATCGTTGTGATGATGGCGATTATTCTTTTCTTTGACTGGTTAGTAGGCGATACCCGTATTTCTCGCTCAAAAGCCAAACAGATGATTTAAATTGAGGTTGTTTTATGAATAACGATAATAACTTTCTTGTATTAAAAAATGTCACCAAACGTTTTGGTAAATCTGTTGTGATCGATGATCTCAGTTTAACCATTAAACGTGGCACAATGACCACTCTATTAGGTCCATCAGGATGTGGTAAAACCACTATTCTACGTCTAGTTTCAGGACTAGAACGTCCAACAGAGGGACAAATTTTTATTGATGGTGAAGACGTTACCAAATCCTCAATTCAAAGTCGTGATATTTGTATTGTGTTCCAATCTTATGCACTCTTCCCGCATATGTCGATTGCGGACAATGTTGGCTATGGTTTAAAGATGCTAGGTGTTAGTCCAGAAGAACGTAAACAACGTGTCGAAGAAGCACTTGAATTAGTCGATTTAGCCGGTTTTGGTGAACGTTATGTTGACCAAATTTCTGGTGGACAACAACAACGTGTAGCATTAGCTCGTGCCTTAGTCTTGAAGCCAAAAGTATTATTATTCGATGAACCTTTAAGTAATCTTGACGCTAACTTGCGTCGCAGTATGCGTGAAAAAATTCGTGAATTACAACAAAAATTCAATATTACCTCTCTATACGTAACTCACGATCAAAGCGAAGCCTTTGCCGTTTCTGACGAAGTTATCGTGATGAATAAAGGTAAGATTATGCAAAAAGCACCAGCTAAAGTGCTATATCAACGCCCAAATTCGCTCTTTTTAGCAAAATTTATGGGTGAGGCTAGTATTTTAAATGGTGTATTACACAATAATCAGGTAACCGTTAATGGCTATACATTACCATTAGCCGCAGATGAATTTGCTGTTGCTGATGGTGAATGTCTAGTAGGAATCCGTCCTGAAGCAATTACATTAAATAAAGAGGGCGATCCTGCGACCCGTTGTGTGATTAAATCTGCCGTCTATATGGGTAATCATTGGGAAATTATCATTATTTGGGGTAACGATGAATTATTGGTCAATCTTGCTCCTGAACATTTCAATGAAAATACTCAAGAGGCATATCTCCAAATCGCAACAACAGGCATATTTTTACTCAACAAACAACAATAATAAGGAGTTGTAATTATGTATGTAACATTAAAAAAACTTTCTCTTGCAATTATCATTGCTTCCACAGCAATGAGTGTATCAGCGGCTAAAGTTGAACCTTATACTGAGCCGGGTACTAATGCACGTGAAATGTTAGAACAAGCCCCTATCCACTGGGTTTCTATCGAACAAATTAAAAAAAGCTTAGAAGGAAAAGGGCCGATTAATGTTAGCTTTGATATTGATGATACAGTGTTGTTCTCAAGTCCATGTTTCTATTATGGACAACAAAAATACTCACCAAATGGTTTTGAATATTTGAAAAACCAAAAATTCTGGGATGAAGTTAATGCTGGCTGCGACCAATACTCTATTCCAAAAGAAGCAGCAAAAGCATTAATCAAAATGCACCAAGAGCGTGGTGATAGTGTTTACTTCATTACTGGTAGAACCGCTGGTAAAGTGGATGGTGTAACACCAATTCTTGAAAAAGCTTTAGGTGTGAAAAATATGCACCCGGTTGATTTTATGGGAGATCTACCTCGTACCACTAAATACAACAAAACACCTGCTATTATCAAACACAAAATCAGCATTCACTACGGTGATAGCGATGATGACGTATTAGCAGCTAAAGAGGCTGGTATTCGTGGTATTCGTATTATGCGTGCACCAAACTCAACCTATTTACCTATGCCAACTTTAGGTGGTTATGGCGAAGAAGTTTTGATTAATTCAAGCTACTAATCTAACTCATTCCACACATCGCCCAATATTAGAAAATCTTGTTTTAATATTGGGCGTATTTTTCCATTATGCATTGCTGCCGCCGGATGATACATCGGTAATAATAGAAACGAACATTGCTCTCTTGTCAGTGAAAACACTTGCCCATGTACTTCACTAATTTTCAGTTCTGGCAGGAATACTGATAACGCAATACGACCAAAAGGTACAATAATTTTCGGCGCAATTAATGCTATCTCTGCTTGTAATAATTCACTAAATGTGGCGATTTCATGCTTATTGGGATCTCGCTTCTCCGGACGAAATTTCACAACATTGGTTAGATAAATATTTTCTCTTACTAAACCAATCGAAGTAAGCATTTGGTCGAAAAATTTACCGCTTGTACCAGCAAATGGCCCTTTTTCTAATTCATCTTTTCCAGGTGCATCACCAATAAACATAATTTCAGCACATTGATTTCCCCAACCTGGTACTAAAGGTTGAAGAAATTGCTGCTGTAATTGCGCAAATAGTTGCTCTATTACTTCTCTTCTGCTAACCATTTTGCCACTTGTTTCGCAAAGTAGGTTAAGATGCCGTCTGCACCAGCACGCTTAAAGCAAAGCAAGCCTTCCATAATGCTCTCTTTTTCTTTCAGCCAACCATTTTGAATGGCAGCCATTTGCATCGCATACTCACCAGAAACTTGATAAGCAAAAGTTGGTACACCAAAGTGCTGTTTTACGCGCCACACCATATCTAAATAAGGCATACCTGGTTTCACCATCACCATATCTGCTCCTTCTTGCAAATCTAAGCCTACTTCTTGTAAGCCTTCATCACCATTAGCAGGATCAAGTTGATAGGTAAATTTATTTCCACCTTTTAAGTTTCCTGAAGAACCGACGGCATCGCGGAATGGCCCATAAAAGCAAGAAGCATATTTTGCTGAATAAGCCATAATCAATGTATTAATAAATCCTTTTTCTTCTAATGCCAAACGAATCGCACCAATACGGCCATCCATCATATCACTTGGTGCTACTACATCCGCGCCAGCCTCTGCGTGAGATAGAGCCTGTTTCACTAAGACTTCAGTAGTGATGTCATTTAAAACATAACCAGTTTCATCAATAATGCCATCTTGTCCATGCGTCGTGAATGGATCAAGCGCCACATCTGTCATCACGCCAAGCTCTGGGTAAGCCTGTTTTAACGCACGCACTGCACGTTGTGCCAATCCTTGTGGATTATAGGCTTCTTCCGCCATCAATGATTTCTTATGCTGTGGCACTACTGGGAACAATGCAATCATCGGCACGCCATATTTCACTAATTCACCAGCTTCAATTAATAGTTGATCAATCGTTAAACGTTCTACACCTGGCATTGATGGCACAGCTTCACGATGGTTTTCACCTTCAATCACAAATACTGGATAAATCAAATCATCAACAGTTAATTTATTTTCTGCCATTAAACGACGGCTAAAATCTTGTTTACGCATTCTACGCATACGGCGTACAGGAAATTCTGAAAAAATTTGTTTTGTCATAATACTTTCCTTATTTACTTCTTATATTTGATAAAATTTCGTTTCATTTATAATGGCATAACCGCCAAACAAGTTGGCGGTTATGTAAATTTAGTCACTAATAACAACTTAGTTAGGCTTCTTCTTTTGGTTGATAGAAGCGGGCAAAGAACACACCGACTTCAAACAACAGGTACATAGGTACAGCAAGTAATGTTTGTGAAAAGACATCTGGCGGTGTTAATAGCATACCGATAACAAAAGCACCAACTAAAATATATGGACGCTTTTCTTTCAGACTTGCCACACTTACCACACCACTCCAGCATAACAAGATAATCGCTACAGGAACTTCAAAACAGATACCAAACGCTAAAAACAACGTTAATACAAAATCCAAGTAACTACTGATATCAGTAGCAATTGCGACGCTTTCTGGCGCAGTCTTGGTTAAAAAAGAGAATACCAATGGGAAAACAATATAGTAGGCAAAAGCAACACCAACATAGAACAATAACGTACTTGATACTAATAATGGATAGATCAAACGTTTTTCATGTTTATATAAAGCTGGTGCAATAAAAGCCCAAACTTGATACAAAATATAAGGTACAGATAAAAATATTGCGGTGATTGCCGTTAATTTAATTGGTGTAAAAAATGGTGCCACAATGTTAGTCGCAATCATTGTCGAATTATTGGGTAATTCCTTAATTAAAGGCTCAGACACAATATGATAAATATCATTAGCAAAATAGACTAACGCAATAAACACAACCAGTACACAAATAAAACTTTTCAAAATGCGATTGCGTAACTCAACTAAATGGGTAATTAGCGGTTGAGACTCGTCAACACTCGACATAAGCTGCCCTCATTGATAACAACAATTATGATGACTTATTTTCTTTATTGACAGTGTTCGTTGAATCAGCAGTTGGCATTGGGTCATAGTTTGCCAAATCATCACTATGCTGTTCTAAAATTAATTTTTCCTCATCAATTTCAGCCAATTCTGCCTGTTCATCAGGCAATACCTTTGATTCTGTTGTTGTATCTTCAGTTGAAGAAGATACAGTTGGTTCAACTGATGATGTTAATTGTTCCACTGCTTGATTTGCGGCTTGTGTTTTCTGATCTAATTGCGCTTGCATTTTTGCTGCCGACGCCTTTAAATCTTCCACTGTTTTACTCAATTCCGGAGAAAGAGAGGATAAATTAAGATGTTCTGCTTTCTTAATACTTTCTTGCAGCTCTTGCAATTTTAACTCTTGTGCCAATTCAGTTTGCACATTATTCGCTAAATTACGCAGAGTACGAATCCAGCTAACAACAGTACGAATAGCCACAGGCAAACGCTGTGGCCCTAATACAACTAAACCGATGACAAAAATCAGAACAAGTTCCGAAAAACCTATATCAAACACAGTTATGCCTGCTCTTTATCTTTACTTTTTGCTTCGCTTTGTGAATTTGATGATTGAGATTCGATAGATTTTTTAAATTCAGCATCTTTATCATTATCTTCACTCATTGCTTTTTTGAAGCCTTTAACTGATTCGCCAAGATCTGAACCTAAAGTTTTTAATTTTTTTGTGCCAAAAAGTAATACAACGATTAATACAATAATCAACAGTTGCCAAATACTAATTCCACCCATAATGATGTACCTCTATAAATAAAAAAATTTCGCTAAATTATACCGCTACTCTTACCAATAAGACTAGCGCTAAATCATACCCTTATTTTTTCCAAACACTTCCGACCAATACACCACTGGCAACCAGCAATAAGCCAATACTCAACCAGTTTGGTAGAAAATGGTAACCAAACAAGCCGCCAAAGAATAACAAACTCGCCACAATAACACCATACACCCGTTGGGTATTTTTTCGTTGTTGCAGCTTAAATTCACGTCGAATGGACACCAATTCTTGTCGAATCTTTTTCTGTTCTAATAATGCTTGATGTAACGTTTGAGGAAAAGCAGCAAAATGCTCACGTACATAAGGAAGATGCGCTTGAAAATCACGATACATACGCTTCACACTAATTTGCTCATTCATCCAATTTTGCAAAAAAGGTTTCGCTGTTTGCCATAAATCAAGTTGCGGATACAACTGACGTCCTAATCCCTCAATATAAAGTAACGTTTTTTGCAATAACACTAATTGAGGCTGCACTTGCATTTGAAAACGGCGTGCCGTATTAAATAGATTTAATAACACGTGTCCAAAAGAAATTTCCGCTAATGGTTTAGAGAAAATTGGTTCGCAAACTACTCGAAAAGCCTGCTCAAATTCATCAAGATTGGTATCTTCTGGAACCCAACCTGAATCAATATGTAATTGCGCTACTCGTCGATAATCACGATTGAAAAATGCCAAAAAATTCTCTGCTAAATAGCGTTTATCCTCACTATTTAAGGTACCGACGATACCACAGTCGATCCCGATATACTGCGGTGATTCAGGATGTTGATAACTGACAAAGATATTACCAGGGTGCATATCCGCATGGAAAAAACTATCGCGAAATACTTGGGTAAAAAAGACTTGCACGCCTCGTTCCGCCAATAATTTCATATCAGTGCCATTGGCTTCTAGTGCAGCAATATCAGAAATTGGAATACCGTAAATACGTTCCATCACCAATAAATTTTGCCGACAAAAATCAGGATACATTTCCGGCACATATAACATTGGGCTATCTAAGAAGTTTTGTCGTAACTGAATTGCATTTGCCATTTCTTGGCGTAAATCCAATTCTGCTAATAGCGTCTTTTCATACTCTTGAATCACTTCTACTGGGCGTAAACGGTAGCCTTCACGCGTTAAGCGCGGAATCCATTTCGCAATGCGGTACATCAGTGCTATATCAAGTTCAATGACAGGTCGAATATCAGGACGAATCACTTTTAATACCACTTCTCGTCCCGCTAATTCACCTTGATCTGCGTTAAATCGTGCCGTATGTACTTGCGCTATTGACGCAGACGCCAATGCTTGCTCGGTAAAATCAATAAACCATTGCTCAATTTTGCCTCCTAAAGCTTTTTCAATTTCTGCTCGTGCTAACACACTAGAAAAAGGTTCCACCTTATCTTGTAACAACGCCAGCTCATCGGCAATTTCTGGAGGAAATAGGTCACGACGTGTCGATAACATTTGTCCCAATTTAATCCAAACAGGTCCTAATGTCTGAAAAGCTAAACGTAAACGTAAGCCAAAAGATTTTTCCGGATGCTGATTGTTTAACCAGAAGAATAACTTTCTAAAACAACGGATTGGACGAGTTAATGGAATTTTCGGTAGCGACTCATCCAAGCCATATTGCAGTAAGACACGTACTATTTGATAAAGGCGCAGACACTGTTTTAACTTCATACTTTCCCTGTTAAACGATCGATTTTTGCTTCAAGACGTTGCAAATCTTGCTCTAAAGTTGCGACCTGATCATAAAAATGCACCAATGCTAATGATGGAGCAATCACTTGCCACTCTTCAGTCAAACGTTCACCCCAATGACGTTGGCTAGTTTGCCAACGTGTTTTCAATTGTTGCTGTAATTTTTGTGCACCTGTCGTTAATGAATACGCAGCAATATCACCAATAAAAGGAGCTAATAATTCAGCTGGATCTTTTTCCAACTGTTCAAACAAGGCAACAGTGTCTTGCAACACTTGTAAATCACCTTGCAACATAATTTGTTGGCGATTAATCATCTCTGATAATTGCTGTTTTTGCGGACGCGTTAATAAAATATTAGCATCAGTAGTTACCGTACAATCTGCCTCGCCTTCATATACCGATAACAGATCAATTCTCTGTGCTGAAAAGAGTAAAAACCAATGTCCGCCTTGCTTGAAGGTGAGTGATAGCACCTTGCCATTTAATTTACGTAAATGAGATTCTGCTCCATCAGTTTGCTGAATTAAATAATTCAGAATCTGTTCCAAAATCCCATTCGCAAATTGCGGCAGCATCAATTGCAGAGTAATCGAAGAGAGTGTCATAATACGCCTTTAAAACTTATAGCCACGATGTAACGCAACAATACCCGCAGTTAAGTTAAAATATTGCGTTTGTTCAAAGCCTGCATCAATCATCATCTGCTCCAACACTGCTTGTTCTGGATGCATCCGAATAGATTCCGCTAAATAGCGATAACTGTCAGCATCATTCACTACTACTTCACCCACTTTTGGCAAAATATTAAATGAGTAGAAGTTATACACCTTGCTTAATGGTTCTAAAATTGGTTTAGAAAACTCTAATACCAATAGACGTCCACCCGGTTTTAGCACACGATACATTGAACGCAACGCTTTATCTTTGTCGGTAACATTACGCAAACCAAAACTAATCACAATACAGTCAAAAGTATTATCGGCAAATGGCAACATTTCCGCATTTGCTTGAACATATTCGACATTGCCGACCACACCTAAATTGCGTAATTTTTCTCTACCAACTTGCAGCATTGAGTCATTGATATCCGCCAAAATCACTTGTCCAGTTTCCCCAACCAAACGTGAAAATTTAGCGGTAAAATCGCCAGTTCCACCAGCAAGATCTAACACTTTCTGCCCTTTACGCACACCGCTGCAGTCAATGGTAAAACGCTTCCAAACACGATGAATACCAAATGATAGTAAATCATTCATTAAATCGTATTTATCCGCAACGGAATGGAATACATTCGCAACCAGTTTTTGTTTTTCTGCTTTTGCTACGGTTTTAAAACCGAAATGGGTAACTTCTTCTCCCATTTCAGTTTGTTGTTCTTCTCTAATTTGTTCCATTAGCAATCCTTATTTCTTCTCTGGAATGGTAGCTAATAGTTGAGTTAATAACTGCCAATAAGTCGATACTGCTGGAATATGACAGCGTTCATCTGGTGAATGTGCGCCCAAAATAGTTGGTCCAATTGAAACCATTTCCATATTTGGATAGACCTTGTTAATTAAACCGCATTCTAAGCCAGCATGAATCACTTTAATCACACTCTCTTTGCCTAAAATTTGATCGTAAAGCACCTTAGTTTGTTTAACGATTGCGGATTCAGCTTGTGGTTCCCAACCAGGATAACGACCAGAGAATTTCACTTCTGCGCCCGCTAAACGACAGACTGAACGAACCAAACTTACTACTGTATCTTGACCATGCTCATTTAACGAACGAGCTAATAAGGTTAATTTCACTTCTGTTTCTCGAGTTTCTAAAACACCTAAGCTAATAGAACTCTCTACAACATCTGGCAGTGCATCACTATAACGAATTACTCCATTTGGCAAACTATTAATTAAATCTAATACTGCTGCCGTTTGTTGTACTGAAACACCTTGTTTCGCAGTTGCATCAGAAAGCTCTAATTGCAATTTACTTTCTGCTTGTGCTAATGCTGATTTCAACTCGGTAAGTAATTGTTGCAACACTTGGTTAAATTGCGCCATTGATGCAGTCGGTACCAATACGGTGGCAAAAGCTTCACGTGGAATTGCATTACGTACTGAACCACCTGCAATATCCGCTAAACGGAATGGTACAGATTGTGCCGCCACTTGTTCCAATAAACGAGCCAATAGTTTAATAGCATTACCACGATTAAGGTGAATTTCAGCACCAGAATGTCCGCCTCTCAAACCTGTCAATGCCAAATGCACTGCTTGTTCTTGTTCGGTAACTGGTTGCCATTCAAGTGAATAACGAATATCAACATCTTCGCCACCAGCACAACCAATATAAATTTCACCTTCATCTTCTGTATCAGTGTTAATCATCACTTCACTATGCAGCCAATTTGGTTGTAGCCCCAAAGCTCCGCCCATACCAGTTTCTTCACTAGCAGTTAATAACACTTCTAATGTTGGATGTGCCAAATCATCACTATCTAAAACTGCCAAACAAGATGCCATACCAATACCATTATCAGCACCCAAAGTCGTACCTTTTGCTTTTACCCATTCGCCATCGACATAAGGTTGAATTGGATCAGTAAGAAAATTATGCGGTGTATTTTTATTCGCTTGCGGCACCATATCTAAATGTGCTTGTAATGCAACTGGCTGACGATTTTCCATACCAGCTGTTGCGGGTTTACGAATTAAAATATTGCCTGCTTTATCTTGTTCTACCCAAAATTGTTTCTGCTTTGCCCAATTAATGATGAAATCTGCTAGTGCTTGTTCATGATGTGATGGATGAGGAATGGCACAAATTTTCGCAAACCATTGCCAAATAAGTTTTGGTGATAATTCTGTAATTGACGACATAAATCTCCCTCTAAAATCGTAACTTTTAGCTAAAACAAAAAAGAAATTGCGCTAAATGATAGCATAGAAAACAATTTCAGGTTATCCTTACGCAATTTTATTTATCACTTCAAATCAAAAACATAAGGTATAGTTATTATGAGCGAAAAATACGTTGTTACTTGGGATATGTTTCATATGCATGCGCGTAAACTTTCTGAACGTTTACTGCCAGCTTCTCAATGGAAAGGCATTATTGCTGTTAGTCGCGGTGGTTTATTCCCTGCAGCGGTAATCGCACGTGAGTTAGGTATCCGTTTAGTTGAAACTGTGTGTATTGCAAGTTATGACCATGATCAACAAGGCACATTAAAAGTATTACATCGTGCTGAAGGTGATGGTGAAGGCTTTATCGTAGTAGATGATTTAGTCGATACAGGTAATACTGCTCGCGCTATTCGTGAAATGTATCCAAAAGCTAAATTTGTAACAGTATTTGCAAAACCAACTGGTGCACCGTTAGTTGACGATTATATTGTTGATATTCCACAAAATACTTGGATTGAACAACCTTGGGATATGGGAATCACCTTTGTACCGCCACTCTCTCGTAAATAATTTTAAGCAAAAAATCTTTGGAGTTGCTGATGTATTTAACACAAATTAAAGCAGAACTTACCCAAGCGGCTGATGTATTAGATAAATTTTTATCTGATGATAAGAATATTCAACTTATTCAAGAAGCAGCATTATTAATTGCGAATAGCTTCAAACAAGGTGGCAAAGTGTTAAGCTGCGGCAATGGTGGTTCGCATTGTGATGCGATGCACTTTGCTGAAGAACTAACGGGACGTTATCGTGAAAATCGCCCGGGTTATCCTGCTATTGCTATTTCTGATGTTAGCCATTTAAGTTGTGTAAGTAATGACTTTGGTTATGATTACGTCTTTTCACGTTATGTTGAAGCAGTTGGACAAACAGGCGACGTCCTATTTGGCTTATCTACTTCCGGTAACTCTAAAAACGTATTGAATGCCATTGAAGCTGCTAAAGCAAAAGGAATGAAAGTTATCGCATTAACAGGAAAAGATGGGGGCAAAATGGCAGGATTAGCAGATGTAGAAATTCGTGTTCCACATTTTGGTTATGCTGATCGAATTCAAGAAATTCACATTAAGGTTATTCATATCTTAATGATGTTAATTGAATTTGAAATGGCAAAAGAAAACGCTTAATCCAATCGTTTTAGTTTAGGGGAGATCTCTCCCCTAATTTTTTGAATTACTTACGATTTAAGTTAGCAAAATAGAATGAAACGTTTCTCTTCCCTATTTCAACTATCTCAATTAAAACAACTTTTTATCATTATTATTGCCTTAACTGCGCTCTATTTTTCTGCGCTTTTTATGCTGATGGGCAGTGGTAAAGAAATTGAAATACAAGATATCTTGTTGTTGAGTGCTCTTATTTTAATTTTTAATGCATCACGCAT
The DNA here is from genome assembly GCF_001678495.1 of Gallibacterium salpingitidis. GTDB lineage: Bacteria > Pseudomonadota > Gammaproteobacteria > Enterobacterales > Pasteurellaceae > Gallibacterium > Gallibacterium salpingitidis. The sequence goes on along the minus strand of NZ_JTJL01000067.1, from coordinate 9,750 downwards.
TGCTTTTTATGCAATTATCTTACCTATTGCCATCGCTTATACCTTATACACCCCTGTGGGGCTGATGTTCGGTGAACCAAATTACCAATATTTGGCTTCTGTATTGGCAACAAATGTCGCGGAAGGTGTTGAATTTTTACAACAGATTCCATTTAAGTATTATGCAATGGCAGTGGCAATCATCCCATTGCTATTACTATTTCGTTATCTTAGCCAACGTTTCCAGTTAAAGTTTTATCGTAACAAAACCTTACTTTGTTTGATGATATTCTTTGCTTTGGTAAATCAAACACCGTTTGCTTTTTTCCATACTTTCTTTATTGCAGCTAATCAGGTTAAAGACGAATTATTGAAACTTAATCAATTTCAAGTAGAAAGCGAATGGGGACCAGCAAAATTCTCTGGTAAATATAAAAATTATGTCTTAGTAATTGGAGAAAGTGCTAGACGTGATTATTTGCACGCTTATGGCTACCCAATTGAAAATACCCCTTTCATTGAAAAAACTAATGGCATTTTAGTGGATGGTTTGGAATCCGCTGGCAGCAACACCATTGCATCTTTGCGCTTGATGCTAACTAAGCCAGATACTAAACGTTGGGCACCAAATTACTCTTTAAGCTTGATTGATTTAATCAAAGCGGCAGGTGTGAAAACTTACTGGATTTCCAATCAAGGCTTTTTTGGTGAATTCGATACTCCAGTCACTGCAATTGCTGATTTAAACGATGAAACCTATTTTATTGCCAATAATGACTCTATTCGTAATAACTCTAGTGATTTCCAATTGTTAGAACCATTTAAGCAAGTTTTACAACAACAAACGGATAAAGCAAAATTTATCGTCTTGCATCTCTATGGCTCGCATCCAAAAGCCTGTGACCGTATTCGAGATTACAAAAACATTGCACCAGTGAAAAATAAAAAATATCACTATTTAAGCTGTTATGTTTCTTCTATCAAAAAGACTGATGAAGTATTAGCGCAAGTTTATCAAGCACTACAACAACAATATCAAGCCACTCAACAACCTTTTACGATGATCTATTTTGCTGATCATGGTTTAGCTCACAAAACAATTGATGGTGAGATTTTGTTCTTTAATAACGCTGGCAGTCCATTACATCACGATGTGCCATTATTTATGACCGCTTCTGACAGCCAGCAGCACACAAAATGTAAAAGCTTTAAATCAGGATTAAATTTCACTGAAGCTATCGCTAACTGGATTGGTATTACTAACGAGAAAGTATCACCAGAATTCGATTTATTCAATTGTAAAGATGATCCCGATGATTATGGTTTAAAAGAACGTTTACCAAAAACTAAACTTGATCCAGCAATTGATATTCGTGGTAAATAACCTCTACTCGCAGCAAATTTGTTTTTGCCAATTTGCTGCGAACGTCTAAAATAAGACAGTTTGCTTTATGAGGGATAATGATATGCGAATTCTATTGGTTGAAGATGATGCAATGATTGCTGAAGCACTGTCAGCGCATCTAAAAGAAGCAAGTTATGCTGTTGATTGGGTAGAAAATGGGGAATTAGCGCTAAGCGCGGTAAAAGCACAACCCTATGATCTTGCGCTATTAGACTTAGGTTTACCCAAAAAAGATGGTTTAACAGTATTAGCGCAATTACGCCAACAACAATATCGTTTCCCAATTATCATTCTGACTGCTCGTGACGATTTGCCAAGTCGTTTACAAGGTTTAGATGGTGGTGCTGATGATTATATGATCAAACCTTTTGATATGGCGGAATTATTGGCGAGAATTCGCGTTGCTTTGCGTAAACAAAGTGAATATCTCACATCTGAACTCTGTTATGGCCCATTAAAATTAGATTTAAAAACCTACCAAGTGCAAAATACTGCCACTAATGATAGCCACCAACTTACCAATAAAGAGTTTGCTATTTTACAAGTTTTATTACAACATCCTGGGGTAATTTATTCTCGCAGCGATTTAGAAGATAAAATTTATGGCTGGGGTGAAGAAGTAGAAAGTAATGCCGTTGATTTTTTAATCCATTCATTAAGAAAAAAATTGGGCAAAGAAGCGATTAAAAATATTCGAGGTGTTGGATGGACTATTCCAAAATAGCACGTTTATTAATGAGATGGCGTTATTCCATTCAAGCCAAACTCACGCTCACTTTAGTTTTAGTCACTTTTTTAACCGCTGGAATTACAGGTGTAACCACAGCTTATAAGGCTTTCTACGCCGCTTACCAATTACAAGATGATTGGCTAATCCAAACTGCACGTTTTTTATCATTACGCAGTGCATTGGCAGAAAAAATGCCGCTCAACGATGAAGACAATCAAATTTATGTACAAACCAATTTAACCCCGCCACGCGGTAAATATTTTATTCCTTTTTTAGATCAACTCTATGAGGGATTTTATACAGTTAAAATTAATAAAAAAGAATTTCGTGTCTATGTGCGACAAATTAATGCACTAAAATTTGCTGTAATGCAAGAAACCGAATTTCGTACCAAAAAAGCGATTGAAGCCACTTGGGCAACGATATTGCCTTTCTTAATTTTTATTCCTTTAGTCATCCTACTCGGTATCATCGTGATTAATTTTACTTTCATACCGCTGCGTCGCTTGTCTTCTGCAATTAAACAACGGCAGGAAAATGATCTTAGTGTGATTCCATTAGCGAACACACCATACGAAGTGCATAACTTTATCGAAGCCATTAATCATTTATTAAAACGCGTTGATAAATCCGTTAAAGAACAGCAGCAATTTATTGCTAATGCAGCTCACGAACTACGTTCGCCAATGACGGTACTTTCTCTGCAAGCAGAACGGCTAACAACTCATACTGTACCAGCAGAAACCAAGCAACAAATTGAACATTTGGTTGAAGCCATCCAACGTAATCGTCATTTATTGGATCAATTACTCTCATTTGCGCGCAGCCAAGCACAATCAACACCAACAAATATAGATAATGTTTCAGTTAAAAATACCTTTAAGCAAGTGATTGAAACATTACTGCCATTAGCAGAACAAAAGCAGATTGATATAGGTGTGATTAGTGAGCAGGATTATTCATTGCAAATCAGTGAAACAGATCTGTTTACGATGATTAAAATCTTAGTAGAAAATGCGATTCTCTACACGCCAGAAGGGAGTTTAGTCGATCTTTCTGTTACTAAAATAGAGAACAATGTCATTATCAGTGTTGAAGACAATGGTAATGGCATTCCAGTTGAAGAATATGACAAAGTATTAAAACCTTTCTATCGTATTTTAGGTACACAACAACAAGGCACTGGTCTAGGGTTGGCAATTGTTAATACTTTAGTACAGCACTATCATGGTTCTATCCAATTAAAACCTGCACAACAATATGAACATGGCTTAAGAGTTGAGATTAGTTTTATTAGTGAAAACTAAAGAGATTGGTATCGCTACCAATCTCTCGATTAATTAATGCAGTTTCATCAATGGACGAATAAAACGATTTAACCTACCGACCAAAACAAATAGCGCCGTTTTAAAACAGCCATGTAAGGCGACTTGGTGCATACGATATAAAGAAACATAAATAAAATGCGCAATATGCCCTTCAATCGTCATCGATCCTCTAACTAAATTCCCCATCAAATTACCTACGGTACTAAATCTTGATAAAGATACTAAAGAACCATGATCATAGTAAGTAAAGGCTTTTAACGGTCTATTTTCTAATAAAGCGAGAATATTCTTACCACAAGTTGTTGCCATTTGGTGTGCAGCTTGCGCGCGTGGTGGCACAGGCTTACCATCTTTCTGTAATAGTGCAGCACAATCACCAATGGCAAAAATATGATCGTCTAATGTCGTCTGTAAGGTATCTGTCACTTGTAGTTGATTGATACGATTGATCTCTAAACCATCAAATTGTTTCGTTACATCAGAAGCACGAATACCAGCAGCCCAAACCATTAGATCCGCCTTAATTTCTTCACCTTCATTGGTAATTAAACTATTCGCGGTTGCTTCGACAATTCGGGTATTCGTACGTACATCTACACCCAACGCATTTAATTCTTTATGCGCCGCATTGATAATACGATCTGATAATGCTGGTAAGATTTTATTGCCCGCTTCAATTAAAGTGACTTTTAAACAGCTATTGTCGATTTTACCGAAGCCATAATCGGATAAATATTGTGCGGCATTATAGAGCTCCGCTGATAATTCAACGCCTGTTGCACCAGCACCAACAATCGCAATATTAATTTTGTTTGGTTCAACCAACTCGATTTTTTCTGCTACTGCTACATCATTTGTAGCTTGATTGTTATCTTCTGCAAACTTCAAAAAGAGTTGAATCATACGTTTTTGGAAATAGAGCGCTTGATCTGGACTATCTAAGAAAATGCAGTTTTCACTAACTCCCTTAGTATTAAAATCATTCGATTTACTGCCAATACTCAACACCAAAATATCGTAATTAATCTTACGTTCTGCTACCAACAATTTACCGCGTTCATCGGTAATCGGCGCTAAAGTAATACTCTTTTCTGTACGCGAAAGCCCTGTAATATAGCCTTGTTGAAACAAAAAGCCATGATTTCTGGCATGAGCTCGGTAACTTACCGCTTCAACACCATCATCTAAAGAACCTGTTGCTACTTCATGCAGTAACGGTTTCCATAAATGAGTTTGATTACGGTCAACTAGAATCACTTCCGCTTTTTTCTTGCGACCTAATTTATGTCCAAGAAAAGTTGCAAGCTCAAGACCACCAGCACCACCACCGACAATCACTATTTTTTGCATAAATGTTTCTCCATTAAGATAATTGTAAAATTTTGGTGAAATTATAGCTTAATTTCTTTCATTTATTTAATAGAAAAAAATTATTATCAAATGAATTGTTAATCTTAATGGTTATAAGTAGATTGCGGATAAAAAAGAGAAATAAAAAAACGCATACTGCAAGCAACAGTATGCGTAAATACAAGGATTTTAAGTGAAATTAGTAAAGTTTTCTTGAAGTATTGAACCAATCCTCTTTGAAGGTACGTTTCATATTTTGAATTGCATCAATAATATCGTGATGAACAAGTTGTTCATTTTGGATACCTACACAACGACCTTTTTCACCTTGTAACAATAATTCAACCGCATAAACGCCCATTCTTGAAGCAAGAATACGGTCGAAAGCACAAGGTGAACCACCACGTTGAATGTGGCCTAATACTGTGGCACGAGTTTCATGATGAACGCGATCTTCAATTTCTTTCGCTAATTCATTCACATCACACATATGTTCAGTAATTGCAATGATCGCATGGCGTTTACCTTTTTCGATACCATATTCCACTTTACGAATTAACGCTTCACGCTCAAATGGACGCTCTGGAACAACGATAAATTCACAACCACCGGCAATTGCAGCTGCTAAGGTTAAATCACCACAGTGACGTCCCATAATTTCAACAATAGAAATACGTTGATGTGAGCTTGAAGTATCACGTAAGCGGTCAATAGCATCTAACGCTGTTTCTAACGCTGTTTGATAACCGATTGTATAATCAGTACCTGCCACATCATTATCAATGGTTCCTGGTAAACCGATACAAGGGAAGTCGTGTTCTTCGGTTAATAATTTTGCTCCCATATAAGAACCGTCGCCACCGATAACGACAAGCGCATCAATACCATGGAAACGTAAATTTTCTACACATTTTGCACGTACAGATGGATCTTTGAACTCTGGGAAACGTGCTGAACCTAAGAAAGTACCACCACGATTTATTACATCAGATACGTGATAACGCTCTAATTTTTTTACTTTATTGTAGTAAAGACCTTGATAACCGTCATAAACGCCATACACTTCTAAACCTTCGTATAAAGTTGCACGCACAACCCCACGAATTGCAGCGTTCATACCTGGCGCATCGCCACCACTTGTTAATACGGCAATTTTCTTAATCATAATTCGTCCTCATTAGGAAATATTTTAAAGCTAAAAATAAATCAAAACCGCGCTAAGATTACACTATTCACTGCTGATGCTCTAGTGAAATTTATGATTACTTTTGTAATTTTTGATCTACTTAGCCATTCTACTGGTCCTGCAATATCTCTTGTTTCACAATTGAAGTTGGCTCTTGATGAATGATTACATCTGAATTTGGAAATGCTTTAAGCAGTGCTTGCTCTAACTCTTCCGTAATATCATGCGCTACTACTAAAGGCAGATGATCTTCTAACTCTAAATGCAATTGAATAAAACGTACTGCTCCAGCGCGACGTGTTTTAATGTCATGAATCCCTAACACGTGTTTATTTTGGCTAGCAATCTGTTTAATTAACTCAATCTCTTCATCTGGCAACGCCACATCCAATAACATTTGGATCGCTTCCGCTACCATTTTCAAGGCATTAATTAAAATATATACCGCAATAATTAACGCACAAATCGCATCTGCCATGACAAAGCCATAATAACTTAACATTAACGCCAACAAGATCCCTAAATTCATAAACAGGTCTGTTTGATAATGTAAGCTATCCGCTTTAATAGCAGGACTATCTGTTAATTTAATCGTGTATTTTTGAAATGCGACTAAAATAGCGGTCATCACCACCGATACCACTGTTACCGCAATGCCCCAAATATTATGCTCAGTGATTTCTGGCGAATGTAAACGCTGTACACCTTGCAAGAATAAAAAGATTACCGATCCGCAAATAAACATGCCTTGTGCAAGCGAAGCTAATGATTCCGCTTTACCATGCCCAAAAGAGTGATTATCGTCTGCCGGCATCAAGGCAAAGCGCAAAATCAACATACTGGTAAAAGAGGCAAGTAAATCCAATAACGAATCGGTGATCGCCGCTAAAATACTGACAGATCCAGTTTTCCACCACGCAATCGATTTAATTAATACCAAAAACAGTGCAGTAAAAATCGCAAAACAAGCAGCACGTTTTACATAAACCGAATAGTTATTTTTCATTACAACTCCATGGTAATGAATATTGTGTCATGGTTTTCACTAGCGGTAATGCCTGCTGTTGTTCTAATTTTTTTAACACTGCCATGGTACTGCTTTTTACTGGTGCAAATTGTTCGCTATATTGCAACTGTACAAAACCACAAGAGACTAAATTTTCCCCTTTTGCCACATCCACTTGGTAATCAGTAAACTGTTCTGCTGGCGGATAAACCACATAGCTATATAGGTTGCCATCTTTAGTTTGATTGCTAAATACTTTGATATCTGAACGCGCAAACATTTTTTCTCGCAACGCAATCCGTTGTTGATAGTTCGCATCTGTCTTAGCAAAATCTTGCTGTAAATCTTGGAAAATTTCTAAGTGGGAATGTTTGTTACTATTGGTATCGATCAATTGATAGGTATATTTCACCACACTGCCCAAATCATCCGTTTTACTTAATTGATACTCTTGATTAGCAAAACTTAACTTTGTCGGTACTGCCACTTTTTGCTGGCTAACTTGATGTGTGACACAGCCAGTTAATAATAAGATAGCCAACCAAGATAAACGTTTAATCATCTTTTAACTCCCGTTTAAATACTAATTCTGTTGCGGTTGAATTCGCTTGATCAAACCAATAACCAGCCAAATCAAACTCTTTTAACTGTTCTACTTTAGTTAATTGATTCTGAATGATATAGCGACAAATTAAGCCACGCGCTTTCTTCGCATAAAAGCTGATAATTTTATACTTACCATTTTTATAATCCATAAAAATCGGTTTAATAATGGTTGCTTTTAAACGATCTGTATTCACCGCTTTGAAATACTCATCTGACGCAGCATTAATCAAAATATTATCGCCCTGTTGATCAAGCGCTTGTTGTAAATGATCGGTAATCACATTGCCCCAGAATTGATAGAGATCCTTACCTTTTGGATTAGCTAATTTTGTTCCCATTTCCAAACGATAAGGCTGCATTAAATCTAATGGACGCAATAAACCATATAAACCAGACAGCATACGTAAATGCGTTTGCGTAAATTCAATCTCTTGCGCCGATAAACTTTCAGCCTCTAAGCCCGTATAAACATCACCTTTAAACGCATAAATTGCTGCTTTGCTATTTTCATCATTATGTTCTGCTTGCCATTCAGCAAAACGCGCTGCATTAAGCTCAGCAAGCTTATCACTAATTTTCATTAGTGAAGCAATATCTGCTGGCGCCAACTGACGACAAATAGTAATTAATTGCTGGCTATATTCGGTCAAACTAGGTTGAGTGAAATCGTGAATCGGGGTTGGCGTGGTGAAATCCAACGTTTTCGCTGGTGAAATAATTGCTAACATATTCTTCCTTTATTAAATATTGGCTAACTTCCAATCAATTGGTGTTTTTCCTTGCTGAATTAAATATTGATTCGCACGCGAAAAATGGTGACATCCGAAAAAACCGCGATGTGCTGATAATGGCGATGGATGCGGCGCTGCAAGTACACAATGTTTCTGCCGATCAATAAATTGTCCTTTCTTCTGTGCATGACTGCCCCACAATAAAAACACCAAACCAGTTGTATGGTTATTTAATGTTGCAATCACATGATCGGTAAAGGTTTCCCAACCAAAATTAGCGTGTGAATGTGCTTTACCTTGTTCAACCGTTAACACCGTATTTAACAATAAAACGCCTTGTTTTGCCCAATCGACTAAATAGCCATGATTCGGTATTTGAAACCCTGCTATATCTTGGCTTAATTCTTTATACATATTTAATAAAGATGGCGGTGGCGGTACATTTGGTCTAACCGAAAATGCTAAACCATGCGCTTGATTAGGGCCATGATAAGGATCTTGTCCTAAAATGACGACTTTAACTTGATCAAATTCTGTATAACGGAAGGCGTTAAATACATCGGCTTTTGGTGGATAGATAATTTTGCCCAAATCGCGTTGTTGTTGCACTTGTTGCAAAATTTGCTGGAAATAAGGTTGCGCTTTTTCCCCACCAATCATCTCTTTCCATGTTCTCATGGTTATATCCTTATTTAGCGTATCAATCGCTAAATTATAAAAAACATTTTTGCAGATCAAAAATAAAAATTACATCACCATTTGTTACAATTTCATTAGCTAAACGTAAAAAGAAATTTCTTTCTAAAGATTAGAGCTAATTATTTTTTGATTAAAATCAAAATAATTGATAAAGAAAGAATTTTTTATTCTTGAGATAGCTAAATAATTATAATTTAATTTGAATATATAAAATATTTTGATAAAATTTGCGCAGTTCATTAGGTTATTAACAGATGCTTTCGGAGGCAATCATGATTAAAGGTATTCAAATTACACAAGCAGCAAATGACAATTTAATTAACTCATTTTGGTTATTAGACAACGAAAAAGGTGAAGCTCGTTGCTTATGTGCAAAAGGCGATTATGCTGAAGATCAAATCGTTGCTATCAACGAATTAGGCAAAATTGAATATCGTGAATTACCAGTTGACGTTGCACCAACTGTAAAAGTAGAAGGTGGTCAACACTTAAACGTTAACGTATTACGTCGTGAAACTTTAGAAGATGCGGTAAAACACCCAGAAAAATATCCACAATTAACTATTCGTGTTTCTGGTTATGCAGTACGTTTCAACTCTTTAACTCCAGAACAACAACGCGATGTAATTACTCGTACTTTCACTGAAAGCCTATAATAATTTAGCTTTTCTGATAAAACGGCGATCTCAATGATCGCCGTTTTTTATTATAGGGCCTAATAGACAAAAGT
>NZ_JTJL01000066.1 GCF_001678495.1 Gallibacterium salpingitidis | reverse complement strand
ATAAGATTTTCCGGGCGGCAAAAAAAGAGATTTTTCTCGCAAGCTCGAAAAATTGACAGCTTTTTTGCCTGAAAATCTTATCTGCATTCGGGCAAGAGTGAGAGGGAACCCAACAGACTTTTATTGAGATTTTTTATAAACTGATTTATTTATCCAAACCACATCTTAGTAGCAAAACAAAAACATTGCATTTTTAGGTAATTTCTCTATAATGCCCCCGCTGATTTCATTCAGCATCAATTTCGTCAAGCCGCTGGGTCGCCTGTGGCTTGTTTTGTTTAACGACCTAGTATTTTAGGTTTTAACTAAAGAGATATAAAAATGTTTAAATTTAACGCTGAAGTTCGTCAAGCGCAAGGAAAGGGTGCGAGCCGCCGCTTGCGTAGAAATGGTCAAATTCCTGCTATCGTATATGGCGGTGAAGAAGCACCAGTATCAATCGTTTTAAATCACGATGAATTAAATAACGCTCAAGCACAAGATTCATTCTATTCTGAAGTTATTACTTTGGTTATTGATGGCAAAGAAGTTGCTGTTAAAGTACAAGCTATGCAACGTCACCCATTCAAACCAAAACTCGTTCACATTGACTTCAAACGTGCTTAATTCACTTTGTTAAAAAAAGAACACCAACAAATTTGTTGGTGTTTTTTTATCTAAATACAGATCTTTTCCTTTGATATATGATGAAAAAAATCGCTCTTGGCATTACTTATAACGGTTCGGGTTATTTTGGCTGGCAAAAACAACAATCGGTACAAAGTATTCAAGGCGAGCTAGAACGCGCCTTAAGCATTGTTGCTAATGAACCGATTGAGATTTTTTGCGCTGGACGTACTGACGCCGGCGTTCATGCTACCGGACAAGTGATCCATTTTGAAACCAATGCAACACGCCCCTTACAGGCTTGGACATTTGGTACTAATGCACATTTGCCTGATGACATTGCAGTAACTTGGTCGCATCAAGTTGATCCTGAATTTCACGCACGTTTTAGCGCATTGTCACGCCGCTATCGTTATATTATTTATAATCAGCCGCAACGCCCCGCTATTCTTGCTACCGGTCTTACCCATTACTATCAACCATTAAATGCAGAATTAATGCATACGGCTGGGCAATTTTTATTAGGGGAAAATGATTTTAGCTCGTTCCGCGCAGCACAATGTCAATCGAAATCCCCCAATCGTAATGTCCACCATTTAAATGTGACACGAAAAGGCCACTATATTATAGTAGATATTCAAGCAAATGCCTTTGTTCACCATATGGTGCGTAATATTGTCGGTAGTTTATTAGAGGTCGGAGCAGGTAATCAACCGCCAGAATGGATCGCTTGGTTATTACAACAAAAAGATCGTACCCTCGCGGCACCAACTGCGAAAGCTGCTGGTTTATATTTAGTTGAAGTCGCTTATCCAAGCCAATTTGGCTTACCGAAAAATGCCGTAGGGCCACTTTTTTTAGCGGATTCAATTGAGTAAGCACAAGGAAAAGATACTCAATTCCTTAATTTTATGCTTTAATAACGCCCGCATTCGCAGTCATTCCAACATTGGAGATAAATAAATATGAGCTGGATTGAAAGAATTTTTAATAAAAACCCGATTTCAGGCGCGCGTAAATCGAATGTTCCTGAAGGAATTTGGACTAAATGTACTGGTTGTGAACAAGTTCTTTATCGTGAAGAATTAACACGTAATTTAGAAGTTTGCCCGAAATGCGGTCATCATATGCGTATTGATGCACGTACTCGTCTGTTGGCATTGTTAGATCCTGATAGTGCAGTCGAACTAGCCGCTGACCTTGAACCGCAAGATATCTTAAAATTTAAAGATTTAAAACGTTATAAAGATCGTCTTTCAGCTGCGCAAAAGCAAACCGGTGAAAAAGATGCGTTGATTGCTTTTTCTGGCAAGTTATATGAAATGCCGATCGTTGCCGCTGCATCTAACTTTGATTTTATGGGCGGTTCTATGGGATCTGTCGTTGGTGCAAAATTTGTGAAAGCTGCTGAAAAAGCGCTAGAAGATAATTGTCCATTTGTTTGCTTCTCTGCTAGCGGCGGCGCGAGAATGCAAGAAGCGTTAATTTCATTAATGCAAATGGCGAAAACCAGTGCAGTATTAGCAAAAATGCGTGAACAAGGTGTGCCATTTATTTCTGTATTAACCGACCCAACACTTGGCGGTGTTTCTGCAAGTTTTGCAATGTTGGGCGATATTAATATTGCTGAGCCAAAAGCATTAATTGGTTTTGCTGGCCCACGTGTTATCGAACAAACTGTACGTGAAAAATTACCTGAAGGTTTCCAACGCAGTGAATTTTTACTTGAGAAAGGTGCGATTGATATGATCGTACATCGTAAAGAGATGCGTCAAACTTTAGCAAGCATTTTAGCTAAATTAACCGGTCAACCATCTCCATTTAAAACTCCAGAGTTGGTGGAAGTGGGAGAAGAATAAGATTAATGATTAAGTTGTACCATTGATGAACAATGGTACAACTACTTCCTAGTATTATCGTTTCATCACAATAAATACATTATTAATTTAATTGAGATACTCTCCAAACTGTTATAGCTTGATTTGCCATCCATATTTGCCTACTTAATATTTTTTCAGCTGTCCACTCCATATAATCATTTGCTAATTTCCTCGTAATTTCAAAATTACTTTGCTGAAAAACAGGACGTTTATGAAGATAATCTAAAGTACCCAAATCACGATTTGTTCCTGATTGAAGTAAAGTCATATTACCTAAACGATATACCAAAGCGTTACTCTCATCATTGTTAAACCCACCCCAACCATCAGGTGCATTCTGAGGTAAGACATGTTCAATATTAAAACTATCACTTGAAAAATCATATTCACTACCAGAACATTGTTTTTCTAATGCACATAAAATATAACGTACAATTCGTTTAGTTCTTGAATCTGTTGTTTTTATTACTTTTTCAGCGAAATCTGCTTTAAAACGAGCATCATCAATATAAATTGGTTTCAATAATGGCCAAACTTGTGATAATAAAGTAATCTTGTCTTGACTAATTTGCTCAGCAATAGTGTTATAAATCCTTTCTTGTTCTGTTGGGCTATACGCACCAATAGTGTTATATCGAAAAGAAATCACTTTTATAGCACGTAATAATTCTGAAAAATTTTCAGCTGAAAACTTACGTTTGGCTGCAAGTAATAATGAAAATGGTTGTTTTACTCTACACATTTTTAAAATCACTGCCGCCTGTTTATCATTTTGAGGCCAATTTGAAGCTTCTGGTGATGAAAGAGCAAGATAATGATCTAAATCTTCTTCCATGCCACGAATGAGCGAAAAAACAGTTTCTCTATCATTAACATTATTACGGATTGTTTTGAATAATTCCGCTTGTCTAGATAGTTTATATCTACTATTCCAATGTGTACGCAAAAAGTCAGGAAATTTCTCAGATTGCAAACGACTAACCATACTTTCCCAACGATCCTCTAAGTTTTTTAGTTCTAAAAGTGATTCTTGAGATTTATCCAATACTGAAAATAGGTAATTTTTTAATAAATCCGTTGAAGATAAACGAACTCCACGTGCATTTAATGTTTCAAAAACTTTATAAGCATTTAATTCATCTGTTACTGTAATGACAGTAAAAAATAAGCCATCACTAATATCTTCAACTAACTGAGCTAAAACTTTTCCTTTTTCTCCTTGTGTATTTTTTAAATAGTTTGCTACTTGTTTATCAAACCATTCAAAAGCTTTACGTAATAAGTGCTCTGATGCTCGGAAACCTCGTTGAGGTAAATGCCCCAAAGGAACTAAATAAGTTTGAAAATAGTCATTATTATTACGATTTAATGTTAATTTTGAACGAGAAATCAACGTAACTGGATCTAAATAACCAATATAGGTTTGACGAATTTGATCTAAACGTTGCTTATTCCGCTCTGAATCAATTCCTTCATCAATTAAACGTTGTAAATTCTTCAAAATCGCAAGTATGATCAAAGTTGAGGTAGTTAAACGTTGCTGTCCATCAATTACATCAAAAGATTTATCATCCGTAGATTGCAGCACTAAGTAACCCATATAATGAGAAAAATCTTCATCTCCCTTTAATATGGATAAAATATCTGCCCATAAATCTTCCCATTGTTCTAGATCCCAGCTATAGTCACGTTGAAAACGGGGAATTTTATAAGTTAAACCATTCCCAATTAACTTTCTAAATGTATTATTTTCTGTTTTAAAATTCGTTGTTGCCATAATCTATAACCTTTCATCATACTTAATGCACAATGAATTTTTACATTTCTATCAACAATATACAACTCCTCTTTTTTAATGAATTAACTATAGTTTTTTACTTATTCCTTATTGAGAAACACCACTACTCCTTTATAATATCGTCTTCATTTCTTATTAAAATTCATCATTATGTTTGCAATCCAAGAAGCCTATAAAGCCGGGCTATTACAAAAAAAATATTGGCTCAATAATCTCGTTGCTGGTGTGATTGTCGGTGTGGTCGCTTTACCTTTAGCAATGGCGTTTGCAATTGCTTCTGGCGTTAAACCTGAACAAGGCATTTACACATCTATTATTGCTGGTTTAGCCGTTTCTCTCTTTGGCGGCAGTCGTTTACAAATTGCCGGCCCTACCGGCGCTTTTATTGTGGTACTTTCCGGTATTACGGCTCAATATGGCGTTGAAGGCTTACAAATCGCTACCCTAATGGCAGGATTAATCCTTTTTGCTTTAGGTATTAGCAAAATGGGTGTGATTATTAAATTTATTCCAGCACCGGTTATTGTCGGTTTTACCGCCGGAATTGGCGTCATTATTTGGGTGGGACAATGGCGTAACTTTTTCGGATTACCTGAAATTAGCGGCCAACACTTTCATCAACAAGTATGGCAATTATTGCAAGTGTTTCCACAACTTCATCTTGCTACTACTTTATTAGCGATTGCAGCATTATTATTAGTTTTATATGCGCCAAAAATTAAATATCTCCATCGTATTCCAGGCCCTTTAGTCGCTTTAATCATTATTACTGTGATTCAACAATTTGCGCAATTTGATGGTGTAAAAACTATTGGTAGCGTTTTCGGTGGTATTCCGCAAGGATTACCTGAATTCTCTATTCCGCGTTTAGAATGGAATCAAATGATTACCTTAATTGGCCCTGCATTTACTATTGCGATGTTAGGCGCAATTGAATCTTTGCTTTCTGCGGTAGTAGCAGATGGTATGGCAGGCACAAAACACCAATCTAACCAAGAATTAGTTGGACAAGGAATTGCGAATATTCTTGCGCCATTATTCGGTGGTTTTGCCGCTACCGGGGCAATTGCTCGTACTGCAACCAATATTCGTAACGGCGGTAATAGCCCATTAGCCGGTATTATTCACGCAATCACATTAATCATTATTTTGGTAGTATTAGCGCCATTAGCATCCAATATTCCATTAGCTGCATTAGCGGCAATTCTTTTTGTCGTGGCGTGGAATATGAGTGATGTACGCCGTTTCTTAAATATGGTGAAACGTGCACCGCGTGCAGATGTAGTCATTCTCTTGATTACCTTTTTCCTCACTGTTTTTGCCGATCTAGTAATTGCGGTGAATATTGGTGTAATTCTTGCTACGCTCTACTTCTTAAAACGAATGGCATCAAGCGTCGAAGTTTCGCCTAGCAGCGCTCGTGAAATTAATGCTGAATTAAACAGACAAGGTGAAAATAGCGCGTTACCTGATTCTGCATTAGTGTTTGCCTTAGAAGGGCCATTTTTCTTTGGGGCAGTGGAAAATTTTGAGCGTGCATTAGCAGGTACAAATACTGATGCGAAATTTTTGATTATTCGTTTAAAATGGGTGCCATTTATTGATATGACCGGCATTCAAGCCTTAGAAGATGTGATTCGTTCATTGCATCGTCGTAATGTGCTTGTTATGTTTTCTGGCGCGAACAAGCGTGTCGATCGCGAATTGAAAAAATCAGGCATTATCCAATTAATTGGTGAAGAACATTATTTTGCGCATTTTGAACAGGCGCTTGAACACGTCATTGAGTTGGATAAACAAGATCAAGCAAATAACAATGCTTAATAAAACACAATAAGTAGTTAATTATGGCAGAAAATTCACCTAAACAAGCACCAAAGAAACAACGTCCAGTGCTTAAGGATAGATTTCTCTCTTTCTCCGTTAAACTGGGAATTACCGCCGTTTTTATGGTTGGTTTTTATGGCATTTATTTGGACGGAAAAATCCGTTCTAAAATGGATGGTCAGATCTGGCAATTACCTGCCGAAGTTTATGGGCAAATTCCGACTATTAAACAAGAAACACAACCCTCTTTGGAAGAGGTGAAAAAAAGTTTAATCGAAAATGGTTATCGGCAAACTTCTCTGCTCGCTGCGCCGGGTGATTTTAAAATTGATCAAGATACGATTGTGTTAATTCGTCGTGCCTTTGCCTTCCCTGAACATCCTGAACCACAACGTGTTTTGCGTTTACGCTTTCAGCAACAACAATTAACGGCAATTGAAGACTTGGTCGCGCGTAAAGTTGTGCCAGAATTTCGCTTATCACCAAAATTGATAGCGATGCTAAACTCTGAAGATGAAGAACGCTTAGCAATTCCTTTGCAACAATATCCACGCTTTTTAATTGATACTTTAATTTTAACCGAAGATCGTAATTTCTTTTCTCACGATGGAGTGAGTTTTATCGGTATCGCTCGTGCATTAATTAATAACTTGAAAGCAGGGCATACCGTACAAGGCGGAAGTACACTCACGCAACAATTGGTGAAAAATCTTTTTCTTAGTAATGAGCGTACTCTTACCCGTAAATTTAATGAAATCATTATGGCGATTATGTTAGATGCTCATTATGATAAAAATCGTATTCTTGAAACCTATCTTAATGAGATCTATTTAGGGCAAAGCGGTGATACACAAATCCATGGTTTTGCCTTAGCGAGCCAATTCTATTTTGGTCGTCCAATTCAAGAAATTAACTTAGATCAGATTGCGTTATTAGTCGGTATGGTAAAAGGGCCGTCATTGTATAATCCTTGGCGCAATCCTGAAAATGCAAAAAAACGTCGTAATACAGTGTTACAACTTATGTTAGAACACAACATTATCGACAATGCACTCTACCAAATGTTAAGCCAGCGTCCATTAGGTGTACAGGCGCAACGTCCGATTCAACAACCGCAACCAGGCTTTATGCAGGCGGTGCGTCAAGAATTAAATCAATTATTAGGTAATAAAAAACTTAATTACCTTTCTGGTGCGCGAATCTTTACCACTTTAAATCCTGAATTACAAACACAAGCTGAAATCGCAGTAATCAGTGGCACAAATCAGTTGAAATTACAACATAAGATTCCTGATTTAGAAGCAGCAATGTTGATTGCTGATTATCGTACTGGTGAGATTCAAGCATTAGTCGCTGGTACTGATGTGCATTACGCCGGTTTCAACCGCGTCTTATCAGCAAAACGTCAAATTGGTTCACTTGTCAAACCGTCTGTTTATTTGACCGCACTCTCTTATCCAGAACGTTTTGCATTGAATACACCAATTAAAAACCAACCGATCAGTATTCCATTAAAAGGTCAGCCAGCTTGGCAGCCACGTAACTATGATCGTAAATATAGTGGTTCAGTAACATTGTTAAATGCATTAGTACGTTCTTTAAATATTCCTACTGTCAATATTGGTATGGCGGTTGGGTTAGATAATATTATTCGCAATCAAAAAAGTATGGGGTGGGATCAAGCGACTATTCCACGCGTACCATCAATGTTACTCGGCTCTTATTCTATTTCGCCGTATGATGTCACTAAACTTTATCAAGTCATTGCTAATAAAGGGGCGAAAGTCCCATTAACGACAATTCGCAATATAGTTGAACGAGATGGTCATCAATTCTATCAACGTACGATTAATCCTGAACAAGTGGTAGCGGAAGAAGCGGTTATAGAAACACTCTTTGCAATGCAACAAGTGGTAGATCGAGGTACTGCGCGTAGTTTACAACCACAATTTGCATCACTACATCTTGCCGGAAAAACAGGAACCACAAATGATGGGCGCGATACTTGGTTTGTGGGTATTGATGGTAACAATGTTACTACCGTCTGGGCTGGTTTAGATAACAACCGTAAAACCAAATTAACCGGAGCTTCTGGCGCATTACAAATTTATAAAGCCTTGTTAGGTAATATTGATGTGACTCCATTAAAACTACCATTAACCTCCACTTTGAAATGGGTTAGAGTCGATAGCCATGGTAGTTGGGCATGTAATGGCGGCGGACAAGAAATTCCTGTATGGATCAATTACAATCCTTGCGGCGCTGGTGAAACTCAACCTAGCGATACGCAACCGAGTATTTGGGACGCATTGCAGTTAAATGATTCTGTTGATGAAGCGACAGAAGATGATACACCAGATAATAATGGCAATAGCAATAATAGCAACGGTAATAATGTTCCTGTTGAGGAAGCTGTTCCTGTTCAGTAATAACAAAAAATTAAATTTGAAATAATGATGTAAATAATGTCCTTAGATTGACTGTAAACGATATATTCAGATTATGAATCGTCATAAGTCACCAAAACGCACTGAACTCAGTATTTCAATAGCAGAAACCCTCTTCAAGATTGAAGAGGGGTTGGGAGATTTGAAAAAACTAGCCCTTTCACAGTGTTTTCTAAAAATTATCCAATAATATCAATACATTAAAGCAATTCCAGCTATTTATTTGATATCTTAATTTAAATCTTCCCTAACCCTTCTTTATTTCATTAAAGAAGGGAACCTATCATCATTTGAATTGAGATTAGTGCTTTGTGGTAAGATTTTTTTCATCATTTAAATGAAGGTCAATTATTTGTGGCAATTCTTTTTTATTGCTCAATATATCCCAAACATCATTACTATTACCAAACTGCACTGAACCGCACGCTTTAATAACAAAAAACCTCTTCAAAATTGAAGAGGTTCAGCTTATTGACAAAGTCAATTATAAAACTTTTAGCTAAATTATTTCTTATCTAAATTTTAGGTTTCGCCCTAAAG
>NZ_JTJL01000065.1 GCF_001678495.1 Gallibacterium salpingitidis | reverse complement strand
GTGGATCACTACATTCTGGACAAAAAGTGGCTACTGGATTGGATAGCTTCTCTTTGTTGGCAATACCATTTTTTATCTTGGCAGGATCTCTAATGAATAGCGGAGGTATTGCAACAAGATTGATCAACTTCTCTCAAGTGTTAGTAGGTAGAATTCCAGGATCATTAGGACATGTAAACGTCATGGCGAATATGATGTTTGGTTCGATTTCTGGATCAGCCGTTGCTGCCGCTGCGGCTGTTGGTGGCACTATGGCACCATTACAAAAGAAAGCAGGATATGATCCAGCTTATTCCGCTGCAATTAATGTTTCTTCTTGTATTACTGGATTATTGATTCCGCCGTCTAATGTGATGATTGTATATGCATTAACTGCTGGTGGGATTTCTGTTGCAACACTATTTATGGCTGGATATGTCCCTGGTTTCTTAATGGGAATAGGGATTATGGTGGTTAATTACATTATTGCTAAAAAACATAATTATCCTGTATCAGAGAAACCAACATTAGCTTTAGTGATCAAATATGCATTAGACGCAATTCCAAGTTTGCTGATGGTGGTTGTGGTAATTGGCGGTATTCTAGGTGGTATTTTTACTGCGACAGAAGCTTCAGCTATTGCGGTAGTCTATACATTTATCTTGTCTGTTGTGATTTATCGAGAAATTAAGTTATCAGAATTACCGAAAATTATCTTAGAATCTGTGGTAACAACTTCAATTGTTTTATTCTTAATTGGGGTTTCAGTGGCAATGTCATGGGCAATGACGAATGCAGATATTCCATATATGATTAATGATTTATTGTTAAGTGTTTCAGATAATTTAATTGTTATCTTATTGATTATTAACATCTTATTATTAATCATTGGTGTGTTTATGGATATGACACCAGCGGTACTAATCTTTACGCCAATTTTCTTACCAATCGTAACTGATTTAGGTATGGATCCAGTACATTTCGGTATTATGATGATCTTTAACCTCTGTATTGGTTTGTGTACTCCGCCTGTGGGTAGTGCGTTATTTGTCGGGTGCTCTGTTTCTGGTGTTAAATTACAAAATCTGATTAAACCAATGTTACCGTTTTTTGCAGTCCTTTTAGTAACGCTATTTATGGTAACTTATATACCACAACTTTCTCTCTTCTTACCTAATTTATTAGGTATCTAATCTGCTTTGTTGCTATTGTTTTATAACTTATTAGAACAATAGCAACAATTTTTTCTGAAATTTAGAATAAAAATTGTATGCTATGATATAATTTTTAGCGTGAATCTCGTTTAAATAGGTATGATATCAAATGAAGTTGACTGATAACCAAAGACTTTATCAACAGTTAGCACAAGATCTCAAAAACCGAATTATTTCAGGAGTTTATAAAGTTGGTGATAAATTGCCTGCTGAAAGATTTATTTCAGAAGAAATGAATGTCAGTAGAACGGTGGTGAGAGAAGCGATCATTATGTTAGAAGTGGAAGGCTATGTCGAAGTAAAAAAAGGATCTGGCATTCATGTTATTGCTTCGGCACCGAAAGATGCCTCTCAACTGAATGAACCTAAAGGCTTAGAATTTTCGAAATGTGGTCCGTTTGAATTATTACAAGCACGTCAATTAATCGAAAGTATTATTGCTGAATTTGCCGCAACACAAGTAACGAAAGAAGATATTATTGATTTAATGGAAATTCAAAAAAATGCTAGACAAGAAGATCGTTTTAGAGATTCTGAATGGGATTTGAAATTCCATACTAAAATTGCACAAATTACTCGAAATAGTGCTTTGGTAACAATTGTCCAAGAAATGTGGCAACAAAGAATTTTAAATCCATATTGGCGTAAATTGCATGATCATATTGATTCACGTTCTATTGATAGTTGGTGTAATGAACATGATGAAATTCTGCAAGCATTAATGAAAAAAGATTCGGAAGCGGCGAAAATCGCAATGTGGAAACATTTAGAACATACTAAACAAATGTTATTTAATGGTGCGAATGACGATTTTGAAATTAGTATCGATAAATATATGTTTTCTGATAATCCTGTTATTCATTTATCTCAAAGTCTTTTTTCATTGAAAGATACTGTAAAAGATTAACCTTTAATGGGTTAATCTTTTTACCTTTCTATATTTTTATCTCTCTTTCTATTCTCCACATCTTATTAATTTCAAACCAAAAGTATTCAAAAGTTAAATAACCGTCATTTCACATTGAATATTATTTGTGTGTTTTATCACATTAATACACCTAATTCGCAAAAATGATAATGAATTACTTGCAATAATCCATATCTGATAATAGACTAACGGAAAGTGGTAAATTGTGGTAAATAGTGGTAATAAATTCTTCCTTTTAACTCATTTTATAGGTAACGAGTATGTTTCGAGGTGCATCTCTCATTAATCTTGATGCTAAGGGTCGTTTAGCGATTCCCACTCGTTATCGTCTAGAACTACAAGAGAAAGAACACGGACAGTTAATTTGTACTGCTGATATTCGCCAACCTTGTCTATTGTTATACCCATTATCTGAATGGGAAATCGTCGAACAAAAATTACTGCAATTACCGAACTTTGATGAAACTGGACGACGTTTACAACGTGTTATGTTGGGATACGCAACGGAATGTGAACTGGATAAAACTGGTCGAATTCTTCTTAGCCCTGCATTAAGACAACATGCCGCCCTAGAAAAAGAGATTATGCTTGTTGGTCAGCTCAATAAATTTGAAATTTGGCAAGCTGAAAAATGGCAACAACAAATTGCAGAAGACATTCAAATTGGTAGCAGTGGTACGATGGCAACGTCTGATGAGTTAAGAACTTTGTTTTTATAAGCGAGTTTTATTCATATGGAACAAGTAACCTATTCAGATCCTGCACACTTTACTGTTTTGCTGAATGAAGCAGTAGAGGGATTGTCTTTGAAACCAAATGGTATCTATATTGATGGTACTTTTGGTCGTGGCGGACATTCGCGCAAAATTTTATCTGAATTGGGTGAAAATGGACGTTTATTAGCTATTGATCGTGACCCAGAAGCTATTTTAGCAGCACAAGCAATTCAAGATTCGCGTTTTTCCATTGAACATAGTACTTTCTCTGAGATTAAAGCTATTTGTGAAAAATATGCGTTAATCGGCAAAGTTGATGGCATTTTGCTCGATCTCGGTGTTTCTTCACCACAATTAGATAATGCAGAACGTGGCTTTAGTTTTATGCAAGATGGTCCGTTAGATATGCGAATGGATAGTTCTAAAGGGCTTTCTGCGGCGGAATGGTTGCAACAAGTTTCAGAAAGCGATTTGGCTTGGGTATTAAAAACCTTTGGCGAAGAACGTTTTGCAAAGCGTATTGCACACAATATTGTCGAATTTAATCGTCAAGCTTTGCAAAATAAAACTGAGCCATTAACACGCACATTGCAATTGGCGCAGTTAATTGCTCAATCAATTCCAGTAAAAGAGAAACATAAACATCCAGCAACCCGAAGTTTCCAAGCTATTCGTATTTTTATTAATAGCGAATTAGAAGAGTTAGAGAAGATTTTAAATTCTGCACTTGAGGTTTTGGCGCCAGAGGGCAGATTAGCCATTATTAGTTTCCACTCCTTAGAAGATCGTTTAGTAAAACGCTTTATGAAGAAACAGAGTAAAGGAGAGGAAATTCCAAAAGGATTGCCATTAACTGAAGATCAAATTGAACGTAATCAGAAATTAAAAATTATTGGTAAGGCGATTATGGCGAGTGATGAGGAACTTGCCGTAAATGTTCGTTCAAGAAGTGCAGTATTACGAGTAGCGGAGAGATTAAGATGATTTTTAAAACTTATGATCGCTACCCATTATGGCGAATTATTGTAGATGATATTTTCCAAGCGAATAAAACGGTGATGTTGTTATTGATTGCATTATTAATTACGGCAGTTTCAACAGTATGGATTACCCATTTAACCCGTTTAGCAATTAATGAAAAAAATCAGCTACAAACAGAATATCAAGCATTACAAAGTGAGGCATTGAATTTGCGCTTAGAAGATAGTGCATTGAGCGATCGTACTAGAATCGAAGGGATCGCTCGTCAACTAGGTATGCAATCGACGCAAGATGAACAAGAAGTATTAATTATTGAATAAATTAGATAACTGGGTACTACAATGGTAAGGGTCAAAAAGAAATCATTACAACAAACAAGTAGTTTTTCTAAAGGACGCTATATTTTTGCGATAGTCTTCATTATTGCAGGTTTAATTGCATTAATTGCAAGAGCAGCCTATGTTCAATTAATTAATGCTGATTTTTATATTGCAGAAGGTAATAAACGTTCATTGCGTACTGAACAAATCCCTTATATTCGTGGTGATATTCTTGATCGTAATGGTGAATTGTTATCGGTGAGTGTTGAAAACTATTCAATTATTGCCGATCCAAAAGAAATTTTTGAAAAAAATTCATTGATGGAAAAAGAACGTTGGCAGCGTTTAGCAGAAACATTGAATGTCCCATTATCAGATGTTATCAATCGTTTAAATAAAAATCCTAAATCTCGTTTCGTCTATTTAGATCGCCAAATTTCACCAACAATGGCGAAATATATTCGTGATTTAAAAATCACTGGTATTTCTATGCGCAAGGAATATCGCCGTTTTTATCCAACTGTGGAAGAGTCTGCACAATTATTAGGTTATACCAATATTGATGGACAAGGTATTGAAGGGATTGAAAAGAGTTTTGACTCCTTATTAATTGGCAAATCAGGTTCTAAAACTTATCGTCGAGATAAATCGGGTAATATTATTGAGAATATTTCTAGTACGCAAAAATATGATGCTCACGATGTTACATTAAGTATCGATCGTCATTTGCAATCAATGGTATTCCGCGAAATTAAAAAGGCAGTAGCAGAAAACAAAGCGGAATCAGGTACGGCGGTGTTAGTTAAGATTAGTACTGGTGAAATCTTAGCAATGGCAACTGCACCATCTTATAACCCAAATAGTATTTTTGGTTCACAAGCGGAATTACGCCGTAATCGTGCGATTACCGATACCTTTGAACCAGGTTCAACAGTAAAACCATTTGTGGTATTAACTGCATTGACACAAAAGATCATCTCTCCAGATACAGTGATTAACACTAAACCGTTTGTGGTCAATGGGCATACTATTCGTGACGTGGCACCACGTAATGAATTATCCATTACAGGAATTCTACAAAAATCGAGTAACGTTGGGGTAAGCCGCCTATCCTTACAAATGCCAATTTCTGTATTGATGAATACTTATCACAAAGCCGGTTTTGGTATGCCGACTAATTTAGGTTTGGTTGGTGAACAATCAGGGACTTTACCATTAAATCGTAAACGCTGGGCAGATATTGAACGTGCTACAGTGGCGTATGGTTATGGTTTAACCGTAACACCTTTGCAATTGGCACGTGCTTATGTGGCATTGGGTAGTTTTGGTGTCTATCGTCCGCTTTCTATTACAAAAGTCGATCCACCAGTAATTGGAGAGCGTATTTATTCAGAAAAAGTGACTCGTGAAGTGGTGAAAATGATGGAGAGCGTTGCACAACCGGGTGGTGGTGGTATTGCTGCTGCGGTACCGGGTTATCGTGTGGCAATTAAAACAGGTACAGCGAAAAAATTGGAAAATGGCCAATATGTGGATAAATATATTGCCTATACAGCTGGTATCGCACCGGCGAGTGATCCTCAATTTGCATTGGTAATTTTGATTAATAATCCAACCGCAGGTAAATATTATGGTGGTGCAATTTCTGCGCCAGTATTCTCAAAGATTATGGGACA
This sequence comes from Gallibacterium salpingitidis, assembly GCF_001678495.1. Taxonomy (GTDB): domain Bacteria; phylum Pseudomonadota; class Gammaproteobacteria; order Enterobacterales; family Pasteurellaceae; genus Gallibacterium; species Gallibacterium salpingitidis. Next base: position 27,070 of record NZ_JTJL01000065.1, on the reverse strand, counting down.
TACTTTACGTGCAAAAAATATTACACCTGATGGTATTGAAGGTGAGGTTAAGAGTGCAAAACGCGTTGTACGTATTGATACACTAAAGAGTGAAAATCAACGAGATAATTAAGGAAAATCAAAATGCAGCGCTTAAGCCGTTACTTTAATTTAACCTTACCAGATCAACCATTACAGGAAATGCAATTAGATAGCCGAGCAGTAAAAAAAGGGGATGTTTTTGTCGGCTTAATTGGACATCAAATTGACGGTAGAAAATTTGTACCACAAGCGATTGATGCTGGCGCTGCAGCGATTATTTTAGAGAGTGAAGATGTACAAGATAAAGCGCGATTAACTTGGCAGAACAATATTCCTGTTATCTATGTTTATCAACTAGCTAAGCAATTATCCCAATTGGCGGGTGAGTTTTATCAGCAGCCTTCTAGTCAAGTAACATTAGTGGGAGTAACTGGTACAAATGGTAAAACCACGATTGCAAATTTATTAACTCAATGGACTCATTTACTTGGTAAATGTAGTGCGGTGATGGGTACCATTGGTAATGGTTTCTATCAACAAATTAAACCAGCAACTAATACCACAGGTTCTGCGGTAGAAATTCAACGTAATTTAGCAGATTTTGTTAAGCATGGCGCAGATTTTGTGGCAATGGAAGTTTCTTCACATGGTTTGGTACAACAACGTGTTGCAGCGTTACATTTTAATGCTGCGGTATTTACTAACTTGAGCCGCGATCATTTAGATTATCACCACACTTTAGCTGCATACGCCGCCGCCAAGAAAATATTGTTCACTGAATTAGATGTACAACAACGTATTATTAATGCTGATGATGAAGTGGGACAACAATGGCTGCAAGAATTGCCTGATGCAGTTGCAGTGAGTTTAAATGCAAGATTCCAACCCAACCATTCACAATGGTTAAAAGCTACACGTATTGAATATCACCCACAAGGTGCCACGATTCATTTCTCTTCTAGTTGGGGTGATGCCACTTTTCATTCCAAACTTATTGGTGAGTTCAATGTCGCTAACTTATTACTTACTACTGCAACGCTATTATCATTGGGCTACTCTTTAGCGCAATTAAGCGCTACCGCCTCTCAACTTGAAGGTGTTTGCGGCAGAATGGAACGCTTTACTGCCGAAAACCGACCAACGGCAGTTGTAGATTACGCACATACACCAGATGCGTTAGAAAAAGCATTATTAGCGGCTAAATTACATTGCCATGGACAATTGTGGTGTGTGTTTGGTTGCGGTGGTGATCGTGATAAAGGTAAACGTCCACAGATGGCGAAGATTGCGGAACGATTGGCGGATAAAGTGATTATTACAGACGATAATCCGCGTACTGAAGATGCTGCCGCAATTATAAATGATATTGTACAAGGGCTAGACTTTCCAAATAACGCTACTATAATTCATCGCCGTGAACAGGCATTAGAGTATGCTTTTTCACAAGCAGCACCAAATGATCTTATTTTGGTAGCAGGCAAAGGACACGAAGATTACCAAATTATTGGACAAACCAAATACCATTTTTCTGATCGTGAGATTGTGTCACGATTGCTGGGATTGACATAACACAAATAACATAAAGAAGAATAACAAATGATCACAATTAATTTTTCTACTTTAAGTAAGTTGTTAGCTGCACAAGAAATTAACCCACCTCAAGCTGACATTGAAGTAGATAGTGTAACAACTGATAGCCGCACAAATTGTTGCGGCAGTATTTTTTTTGCCTTAAGGGGAGAAAGTTTTGATGCTCACCAATTTCTTGATCGCGTGTATCAACAAGGCGCAAAGATTTTGGTAGTAGAACAAGCTAACCCTAATATTCCATTACCGCAATTAGTGGTTGCAGATACAAAAAAAGCATTAGGACAATTAGCCGCTTGGGTAAGATTACAAGTCAATCCTAAAGTGGCTGCGATGACAGGTTCATCAGGTAAAACAACAGTAAAAGAGATGACTGCCGCGATTTTGCAACATACGGTGAATTCACCAGATGAAGTATTGTTTACCGCAGGTAATTTTAATAATGATATTGGGGTGCCATTAACGCTATTACGTTTAACTAATGCACACCGTTATGCAGTGATTGAGCTTGGTGCTAATCATGCAGGTGAAATTGCTTATACCACACAATTAGCACGTCCAGACGTAGCTTTAGTCAATAATGTCGCGCCAGCGCATTTAGAGGGATTTGGCTCAGTGGAAGGTGTTGCTAAAGCAAAAGGCGAAATTTATCAAGGTTTAACGTCAAACGGTGTGGCGATTGTTAATGCAAACTGTCAATATCTCAATTTCTGGCAGCAAAATATTGGCCATCATCCTATCCAACAATTTTCGATCAATTCAGCACAAGCTGATGTCTATGCGAAAGCGATAACACCTTATGCCGAAGGTTATCATTTTGTGTTATGTACACCACAAGGAGAAATTGCAATCGATTTACCTTATTTAGGGGAACATAATATCAGCAATGCGTTAGCAGCAGCTTCTTTAGCGTTAGCTTTGGGCGCTTCGTTACAAGATATTAAAGCAGGCTTAGCCGCAGGTAAACGAGTAAAAGGCAGACTCTTTCCTGTTATAGTGAATCCGCAATTTACTATTTTGGATGATACTTACAATGCCAATGTGGATTCATTAAAAGCAGCCATTGCAGTGTTACAACAAGCAACACAAGCGATCAAAATTTTAGCAGTCGGAGATATGGCGGAGTTGGGTGAAAGTACAGAGCAATGCCATCAACAAGTTGCTGAAGCAGCACATCAAGCAAATTTAAGCAAAGTATTTAGTTTTGGCCATTATAGCCGAGCTATTAGTGCTCGTTGTGGCGGCGAACATTATCAACAGAAAGCAGAGTTAATTACTGCGTTGCAACAATATGTAACAGAACAACTGCAGGCAGGAAAAACAATTTTATTATTAGTGAAAGGATCTCGTTCAATGAAAATGGAAGAGATTGTGGAAGCATTTAAAGGTTTTGGACAATGTTAGTTTGGATTAGTGAATTTTTAGTCAAGTATCACACTTTTTTTAATGTCTTTTCATATATTACTGTTCGTGCAATTTTAGCGTTATTAACTGCATTATTGTTCTGTTTATGGATTGGTCCTAAAGTCATTACCAGATTACAAATGTTGCAAATTGGCCAAGTTGTACGTGATGACGGCCCACAAAGCCATTTTAGTAAACGTGGTACGCCGACAATGGGCGGTATTATGATTTTAGCCTCTATTGGTGTTAGTACCTTGTTATGGGCAAATCTAGAAAATCCATATGTGTGGTTTGTGCTATTTGTGCTATTTGGTTATGGTGCAGTCGGTTTTATTGATGATTACCGTAAAGTGGTGCGTAAAAACACAGATGGCTTAATTGCACGTTGGAAATATTTCTGGCTCTCTTTTGTGGCGTTAATTGCCGTAATCGGAATGTACTGGATTGGTAAAGATACTAATGCAACGGTATTGGTAGTACCATTCTTTAAAGAAATTATGCCGCAACTCGGTTTGTTCTATATTGTGTTGTCTTATTTTGTGATCGTTGGTACCAGTAACGCAGTGAATTTAACTGACGGCTTAGATGGTTTGGCGATTATGCCAACAGTATTAGTTGCTGCTGCATTTGCCTTAATTGCTTGGGCAACTGGTAACTTCAATTTCGCAGATTATCTACATATTCCTTATATTAAATTCAGTGCTGAATTAGTGGTTGTTTGTACTGCCATTGTTGGTGCTGGCTTAGGTTTCCTTTGGTTTAATACTTATCCAGCACAAGTATTTATGGGAGATGTTGGTTCTTTATCATTAGGTGGTGCAATCGGTACGATTGCTGTTTTAGTAAGACAAGAATTTTTATTAGTCATTATGGGCGGTGTTTTTGTTATTGAAACATTGTCAGTAATTTTACAAGTGGGATCATACAAATTAAGAAAACAACGTATTTTCCGTATGGCGCCGATTCACCATCATTTTGAATTAAAAGGCTGGCCAGAACCACGCGTTATTGTCCGTTTTTGGATTGTTTCCTTGATTTTGGTGTTGTTAGGATTAGTAACGTTGAAATTACGTTAAGTGGTATTTGAGGGGACAGATAACAATGTCTAATTGGGATTATACAGGGAAAACCGTCACTATCGTTGGTTTAGGTAAAACAGGATTATCTTGTGTTGATTATTTCGTTGGCAAAAATGTTAAATTGCAAGTGATTGATACACGCCAACATCCAGCAGGTTTAGATCAATTGCCAGCAGACGTTCCTGTTCATACAGGTAGTTTAAATACTGAATGGTTGGTTAACAGTGATTTAATTGTCTTAAGTCCAGGGATTGCAGTAAAAACACCAGAAATTCAACAAGCCGTTGCTGCTGGTGTGGAAATCGTTGGTGATATTGAACTATTTTGTCGTGAAGCAACAGCGCCAATTGTCGCAATTACCGGATCTAATGGTAAAAGTACCGTAACCACATTAGTTTATGAAATGGCAAAAGCTGGCGATATAAAAGTCGGCATTGGCGGTAATATTGGTATTCCAGCGCTTTCCTTGTTAGATAAAGGCTGTGATTTGTATGTATTAGAGCTTTCAAGTTTCCAATTAGAAACGACTTATAGTTTAAAAGCAGCTGCTGCAACGATCTTGAATATTTCCGAAGATCATATGAATCGTTATCGTGATTTAGAGGATTATCGTCAGGCAAAATTACGTGTTTATCAAAATGCAAAAACTATTGTTGTTAATCATGAAGATCGCTTGACTTATCCTGATAATCACGAGGAACAACAAACAGTTTTCAGTTTTGCCGCACAAGATGCAGATTATTATTTAACCACTGAATCAGGCAAAACTTATCTCAATACGCCAACTAAACGCCTATTATCTGTTGAGGAAATGAAATTAAGTGGTCGCCATAATTATATGAATGCACTCGCTGCTATTGCGTTAGCGGAAGCGGTTAATGTTCCTGAAAAAGGTATTGTGCAAGCATTGCAAACTTTTGGTGGCTTAGATCACCGTTTCCAAACTGTACATCAAGCAAATGGCGTACGTTGGATTAATGATTCTAAAGCGACCAATGTAGGCAGTACGCAAGCGGCTTTAAATGGTTTGGAAGTAGCAGGTCGTCTATATTTATTACTTGGTGGTGATGGCAAAGGAGCAGATTTTAGCGATTTAAAACCACTAATTAATAAACCTAATATTTTCTGTTATTGCTTTGGACAAGATAAAGCAGCATTAGCGGCATTATCAACTCAAAGTGTTATTGTGGATACCATGGAACAAGCGATTAATGTGATTCGTCCATTGTTGCAAGCAGGCGATATGGTGCTATTATCACCAGCTTGTGCGAGTTGGGATCAGTTTGCTAATTTTGAAGTACGCGGCAATGATTTTGCTCGTTTAGCTAAACAATAAATAAAGGTAAGGTTTAATGTTATCGAGAATAAAAGATGGCTTTTGGCGCTGGGGACGTATTACACCGCAATCGTCTTTATATGATCGTACCTTATTTTTATTGTTCATTATTCTATTATTTATTGGTTTTGTTGCAGTAACAACGGCATCATTTACTACTGCAGCAAAGCTGTATAATGACCCGCTCTATTTTGCGATCCGTGATGGTATTTATATTATTACTGGATTGGCGATGTTCTTTTTTGTGCTGCAAATTCCAATGGAGAAATGGGAAAAATGGAGCACGTGGTTATACTTAATTGCGCTATGTTCACTGATAGTGGTGTTAATTGTTGGTCGTAATATTAACGGGGCAACGCGTTGGATTTCATTAGGCTTTGTTAATTTCCAGCCAGCTGAATTAGCGAAATTAGCGTTAATTTGTTATCTTTCCAGCTTTTTTGTGCGCAAATATGATGTAGTGACAACACGACAACTTATCTTTATACGACCGACCATTGTTTGCAGTATCTTAATTTTGTTTTTGCTGTTGCAACCGGACTTGGGAAGTAGTGTTGTATTATTCGTCATTACATTTGGTATGTTGTTTATTGCCGGCGCAAAAATTTTCCAGTTTTTCTTGCTGATTGGAGCTGGCGCAGGCTTATTAATGTTTTTAATTGTAATTTCGCCATACCGAATGAAGCGGGTTACTTCTTATATGGATCCTTTTGCCGATGCTTTTGGTACAGGCTATCAATTGTCAAACTCATTAATGGCATTTGGTAACGGGGAGTTTTTTGGTCAAGGATTAGGTAATTCCATCTTAAAATTAGAATATTTACCAGAGGCACATACTGACTTTGTGCTTGCCATTATTGGTGAAGAATTTGGTTTTATTGGTGTGTTAGTCATTGTCTTTTTACTATTTTCTTTGGTATTTCGTGCCTTAAAAATTGGTAAAGAGTCGTTAAAATTAGAAGCTAAATTTCGTGGCTTTTTTGCTTTTGGTATTGCATTCTGGATTTTCTTCCAAGGTTTCGTGAATTTGGGCGTAACTATTGGCTTATTACCAACAAAAGGTCTTACATTCCCACTAATCAGTTATGGTGGTTCAAGTTTAATTATTATGTGTATTGCGATTGGTATTTTAATGCGGATCGATCATGAGAATCGGTTAGCAAGTGGGCATGCACATTTACGAGATGATTAAGAGTAATTTATGACAAAACGTTTATTAGTTATGGCTGGAGGAACTGGCGGTCATGTTTTTCCAGCGATTGCTGTTGCACGAGTCTTACAAGCACAAGGCTGGCAGATTGAATGGCTGGGTACCAAAGATCGTATGGAAGCCGACTTAGTGCCTAAACATGGTATTAAGATTCACTTTATTGAAATTTCAGGACTACGTGGTAAAGGCTTATTGGCTTTATTAAAAGCACCATTTAAAATTGTGAGAGCAATATCGCAGGCGAAAAAAATTATCAAAGCCTATCAACCTGATGCGGTATTAGGGATGGGGGGATATGTTTCTGGCCCTGGTGGTGTAGCAGCAAAATTGTGCGGCGTACCTGTTATTTTGCATGAGCAAAATGCGGTGGCGGGTTTAACCAATAAATTATTAGCGAAAATTGCTACTCGAGTATTACAAGCTTTTCCTAATGCTTTTCCAGATGCTGAAGTTGTCGGTAATCCAGTTAGGGCAGATATGTTTAGTTTGCCAACACCGCAACAACGTTTTAATAATCGAGAAGGTGCTTTACGGATTTTGGTGTTTGGTGGTAGCCAAGGTGCACGAGTATTGAATTTATTGATGCCAAAAGTTGCAGAAAAATTAGGCAATAGCATTATTATTCGTCATCAGGTTGGGCAAGGTAATAGTCAGCAAATTCGCGCGCTTTATGCACCTGATGCCCAAGTAGAAGTGAGTGATTTTATTGATGATATGGCGGCAGCCTATGCGTGGGCAGATGTAGTGATTTGCCGTTCTGGTGCATTGACTGTCTGTGAAATTGCCGCAGCAGGGGTACCAGCGATTTTTGTACCATTCCAACATAAAGATCGCCAACAGTATTTAAATGCACGCTATTTAGCTGATGCCGGCGCAGCAGCAATTATTGAACAAGCTGAATTAACCGCAGAGAAAGTAGCGGCATATTTACAACAATGGGATCGCCAAACGTTATTGACAATGGCGGAAAAGGCTCAAACGAAAGCAGCACCAAAAGCGGCACAACAAGTCGCAGAAACAATTATTTCAGTTACAAAATAAGAGAATTACATGGACGATAAAATTAGAGAAAATTTTCAACATCAAGTGCGTATGGTGATCCCAGAGATGCGCCGCGTCAAACAGATTCACTTTGTTGGTATTGGCGGTGCTGGTATGGGTGGTATTGCAGAAGTGTTACTGAATGAAGGTTACCATATTACTGGATCGGATATTCAAGAGAATGCAGTGACATTGCGGTTGGCAAGTTTAGGCGCAAAAATCTTTTTACAACATGCAGCAACCAATATTTCAGGTGCGAGTGTAGTGGTGGTATCAAGCGCGATTAAACCTGATAATCCAGAAGTAGCAGCAGCGCGTGAAGCGCGTATTCCAGTTATTCAGCGTGCACAAATGTTGGCAGAAATTATGCGTTTCCGTCATGGCATTGCAGTGGCTGGTACACATGGTAAAACCACAACAACTGCGATGATTGCAATGATTTATGCACAAGCAAAATTAGACCCGACCTTTGTTAATGGGGGATTGGTTAAGTCAGCAGGCACCAATGCTCATCTTGGTTTAAGCCGTTATTTAATTGCGGAAGCAGATGAAAGTGATGCCTCTTTCTTGCATTTACAACCAATGGTTTCGGTAGTGACTAATATTGAACCAGACCATATGGATACCTATCATGGCGATTTTGAAGAAATGAAACAAACCTATATTAATTTCTTACATAATTTGCCATTTTATGGATTAGCTGTATTGTGCGCTGATGATCCAGTGTTGCAGACTTTAACTGCCAAAGTTGGACGCCAAGTGATTACTTATGGCTTTAGTGAACATGCAGACTATCGTATTGAGAACTATAGCCAAACCGGCTTCCAAGGGCATTACACTGTGATTTGTCCAAATGGTGAAAAGATTGAAGTATTGTTAAATGTACCAGGACGTCATAACGCATTAAATGCAACCGCAGCTTTGGTGGTGGCAAAAGAAGAAGGTATTAGTAATGAAGCGATTTTGGCGGCGTTAGCTGATTTCCAAGGTGCAGGCAGACGTTTTGACCAACTGGGTTCTTTTATTCGTCCAAATGGTAAAGTGATGTTGATTGATGATTATGGTCATCACCCAACAGAAGTGAATGTTACCATTCAGGCAGCCCGTCAAGGTTGGGAAAATAAACGTATTGTGATGATTTTCCAACCGCATCGTTATAGCCGTACTCGCGATTTATTTGATGATTTTGTACAAGTGTTATCGCAAGTCGATGTCTTAATTATGTTAGATGTTTATCCGGCTGGTGAAGCGCCAATCACTGGAGCAGATAGCCGTTCTTTATGTCGTTCTATTCGTAATTTAGGTAAAATTGACCCAATTTTCCTTGCTGATCCTGCACAATTACCAGAGATTATGGATCAAGTCCTACAAGATGGTGATTTAATTTTGGCTCAAGGTGCTGGAAGCGTAAGTAAGTTATCTCGTCATCTTGTTGAGTTATGGAGCAAATAAATGGACATTCAACAACTAAAACAACAAAAGATCGCCGTATTATTAGGTGGTAACTCTGCAGAACGTGAAGTGTCATTAGTTTCTGGCGCTGCAGTATTAGAAGCCTTACGTTCCGAAGGATTTAATGCACATCCGGTTGATCCGCAGACTTTCCCAGTAGAAGAACTAAAAAAACAAGGGTTTGAGCGTGTCTTTAATATTTTGCATGGACGAGGTGGAGAAGACGGTTCTTTGCAAGGTTTACTAGAACAACTTGGCATTCCTTATACAGGTTGCGGGGTGATGGCATCAGCCTTAACTATGGACAAGATGCGTACTAAGTTGTTGTGGAAAGCAGTTGGTTTGCCAGTTGCCGAAATGGAAATTGTGACTCGTGAAACTCGAGCTGCATTAAATGCACAAGCGATTGTTGATAAATTAGGTTTACCATTGATGGTAAAACCATCACTAGAAGGTTCAAGCGTTGGTTTAACTAAAGTAAAAAAAGTTGAAGAGTTAGCAGCAGCGGTTGATTTAGCGCTTACACATGATGACACTGTACTGATTGAAGAGTGGTTAGCTGGTGAAGAATTCTCAGTGCCAGTGTTAGATGGTGAAGTGTTACCTTCAATTTTAATTAAACCAGAAGGTGAGTTTTACGATTACGAAGCAAAATATATTTCAGATAAAACTCAATATTTCTGCCCATCAGGTTTAAGTGATGCAAGAGAAGATGAACTACGTCAGTTAGTGAAACAAGCTTATGATATTGTTGGCTGTCGTGGCTGGAGCCGTATTGATGTGATGACTGATGCCGAAGGACAATTTAGATTAGTTGAAGTGAATACTAATCCGGGTATGACTAGCCATAGTTTATTCCCAATGGCAGCTAAGGTTGTAGGTTATAGTTTTTCACAACTAGTGGTTAAAATTTTGGAGTTGAGTGCTGAATGAGAAACCGTACAAAATACGCCTCTCGCACCAATTATAGCCGCTCTTCTGTTTCCTATTATGGTAAACCAGAGAAGAGTGAACCTTTCATTAGTTTGAAAGGTTGGCTAAGACTGATTTTGTATATTGTGATCGCGGGAATAGCCTATTATGGCTATTCTCACCGTATGGAGTTTTTAGAAAAGCTCGATCCGTCACCAATTCATTCATTTAATTTAAAGGGAAATCCTTTATTTACCACAAATGATGATGTACGTGAGATGTTGAAAAAATATGCTGATAGTCATCAAGGGTTAAGAGGTTATTTTGGACAAGATGTTGAATCGATTGAGAAAATGTTTGAATCGCTCTCCTGGATTAAGTCAATCTCGATTCGCAAAATCTGGCCAGCACAATTAAATATTAGTGTGACAGAATATATTCCTGCTGCAAAATGGAATGATGTAAATTATTTAACTTCCGATGGTACGATTTTTAGTTTACCAAAAGGGAAGATTAATGATGATAATTTACCGCATTTATCAGGACCTGATTTTCAGGGCGTGACAGTTCTTAAAACTTGGTATGATTTAAGTAAAATTCTGCAAGGCAAAAATATAACGTTAAAATTTGTGACAATTGATGATAGAGGTTCGTGGAACGTAACCTTATCTAATGATATTATATTGAAATTAGGGCGCGGTGAGTGGAAAGATAAAATTGATCGCTTTCTAACGATTTATCCACAAATTGAAATCCCAGAGAATAAGAAAATTGCTTATATTGATTTGCGATATAATACTGGAGCGGCAGTAAGTTTTGCTGATGCCCCACAAAATACAGAAAACACACAAAATAAAAGTGAATAATAATTATGGCTAAAATTGATGAACCACAAATAATTGTCGGATTGGAAATAGGCACATCAAAAGTTATTGCAGTTGTTGGTGAATTATTACCTGATGGTGTAGTAAATGTCATTGGTGTGGGAAGTTGTCCATCAAAGGGAATTGATAAGGGAAGTATTACGGATTTAGAAGCTGTGGTGAACTCTATTCGACGAGCAATTGAAGCCGCAGAATCAGTCGCAGATTTAAAATTAATTGCACGCGTTACCTTAGCAATTACTGGCGAACATATCCAAAGCCTAAATGAAAGTGGTTTTGTCGCATTATCTGGTGAAGTCACACAATCAGATATTGATGATGCTATGCACATTGCAAGTTCTGTTAAAGTGGGCGATGGTTTAACTTTATTACACGCTATTCCGCAAGAATATTCCGTTGATCAACAAACCAATATTAAAAATCCATTAGGATTGCAGGGAGTTCGATTAACTGCACAAGCGCATTTAATTGCGTGTCATCAAGATTGGTTAATCAATTTACGTAAAGCTGTTGAGCGCAGCGGCTTAAAAGTAGATGAAATTGTCTTTTCTGGATTAGCGTCAAGTTATTCAGTATTAAGTGAAGAAGAAAAAGAACTTGGTGTTTGTTTAATTGATATCGGCGCAGGCACTATGGATATTTTGGTGTTTACCGATGGTTCATTACGTTATAGCAAAGTGATTCCTTATGCAGGAAATCGTGTTACTGATGACGTGGCGCAAGGTATTTTTACTTCAAGAACAAATGCGGAAAATATTAAAGTGAATTACGGTAGTGCGGTTTTACTATCAAATCCAGAGAAACGTAATTCTGCAGAAAGAGTGATTGAAGTACCGGGAATTGGCGGTCGTCCATCAAGAGTATTAACGAAAGAATCGTTATCAATTATTACTTCAGCACGTTATAAAGAATTATTAACCTTGGTCGATAAAGAGTTGCATCAACTGAAAAGACAATTAAAAGAGAAAAATGTCTCTTCTGAATTGATTGCCGGTATTGTCTTGACTGGTGGTGGTTCATTGATTGATGGTATGCTAGAGTGCGCGACGGAAGTGTTTGGGCAACAAGTTCAAGTGAAAATTGGTACACCGCTCAATATCACAGGATTGACAGATTATGTGGATAAACCGCAATATGCAACGGTGTTAGGTTTATTACAATATACCTATCATCAATCTTCAGGTGTACAGCCACAAATCAAAGGAATGACAGGAGAATTATCAAAAACAAACAAAATTGGCAGTTTATTTAAAAAATTTTTAGATAAAGTGAAGTCTGAATTTTGATATTCTCGGTTTTTGGCATACAATAAACAGAATGTCATGATATTTTTAATGGTTATATAAGAGAGAGCAAATATGTTATTTGAGCCTATTGATGAAATAGTCCAAGATGCGGTTATCAAAGTCATCGGCGTTGGTGGCGGTGGTGGTAACGCATTAAACCACATGGTTCAGGACGAATTCAAAGGAGTTGAGTTCTTTTCAGTAAATACTGATGCACAAGCGCTACGTAAAAGTTTGGCTCAACAGACCATTCAAATTGGTGCTGAAATTACTAAAGGACTTGGTGCTGGTGCAAAACCGGAAGTTGGTCGTCAAGCAGCGGAAGAAGATCGTGAAGCATTACGCAATATGTTAGAAGGTGCGGATATGGTGTTTATTGCTGCTGGTATGGGTGGTGGTACCGGGACTGGTGCTGCGCCGATTATTGCCGAAGTAGCGAAAGAGTTAGGTATTCTCACTGTTGCTGTTGTGACTAAACCATTCAAATTCGAGGGTAAAAAGCGTATGCAATTTGCTGAAGCTGGTATCCAAGAATTGGCTAAATATGTGGACTCTCTCATTACTATTCCGAATGATAAATTATTAAAAGTATTAGGTAAAAATATCTCTTTCCTTGATGCTTTGGCAGCAGCGAATGATGTATTACGTAATGCAGTACGTGGTATTTCAGATATTATTACTTCACCGGGTTTAATCAATGTGGACTTTGCTGACGTGAAAACTGTAATGTCAGAAATGGGTTATGCGATGATGGGAACTGGTATTGCCTCTGGTGAAGTAGGTGATGGTCGTGCAGAAAAAGCGGCACAAGATGCGATTGCTAGCCCATTATTGGAAGATATTGATATTTCTGGTGCGAAAGGTGTATTAGTTAATATCACCACAAGCGGTTTCAATTTTGCAATGGGCGAATTTGAAGCGGTTGGTGAAACTATTCATGCGTTTGCTGCAGAAGATGCTACAGTGGTTATCGGTACCAGTGTGAATCCGGAATTACCGGAAAATGAATTACGTGTTACTATCGTTGCGACAGGAATTGGTGGTCGTAATGTCAGTGGTGAACCACGTATTGAAATTGTTGCAAATAATACACAAGCACAAGATAAAAACGCTTTCGGCGGTTATAAATTACCACCATTAGGTGACACAACTCGTGCTGAACAATTTAAATCAGAAAATTCAGCAGGAACTGCAACTAGTGGTAATGCAGTGAAGAAAACTGCATTAGATGAGGCAAAATTATTTGACTTGCCAACATTCTTGCGTGAAAACGCAAATTAATTTAACAATGAAAAGTTTCAATGAACTATAACTCATTGATAACTGGAGTAATTATGATTAAACAAAGAACGTTAAAACAAAGTGTTAAAGTCACAGGTATTGGACTACATAGTGGTAAGAAAGTAACTCTTACCTTACGTCCTGCACCAGTGAATACAGGGGTAATCTATTGTCGTACAGATTTACCAGAAGTCGTTTCATTCGCAGCTGATCCTCATTTGATCCGCGATACAACACTTTGTACTTGCATGATCAATGATGACGGTGTGCGTATTTCAACTGTTGAGCACCTAAATTCAGCATTAGCTGGACTTGGTATTGACAATATTATTATCGAAGTGGATGCACCGGAAATTCCAATTATGGATGGTAGTGCAAGTCCATTCGTTTATTTATTGTTAGATGCTGGCATTGAAGAACAAGAAGCAGCGAAGAAGTTTATCCGTATTAAGAAAAATATTCGTGTTGAAGATGGCGATAAATGGGCGGAATTTAAGCCATATAATGGTTTTAAATTAGATTTCACCATTAATTTCAAACATCCTGCGATTAGCAATGATGTGGCACATTATCAATTAGATTTTTCGACCAAAGCTTTTATTCAACAAATTAGCCGCGCAAGAACTTTCGGTTTTATGCGTGATATTGAATATCTACAATCTCATGGCCTTGCATTAGGTGGTAGTTTAGATAATGCGATCGTGTTAGACGATTACCGCATCTTGAATGAAGAAGGTTTACGTTTTAAAGATGAGCTTGTTCGTCATAAATTGCTTGATGCGATTGGTGATCTTTATATGGCAGGACACAATATTATCGGTGAATTTACTGCCTATAAATCAGGACATGATCTCAATAATAAATTGATTCGTGCAGTATTGGCTGATCAAGAAGCTTGGGAACTTGTTTCTTTCGACGAAAAAGAAAAAGCAACACAAGGCTACTTGGCGACCAATCAAGTGTTAATTTAATTCATTAATAAATTTCTCTTATAACCATAATAAAAAACGCACTTTCGAGTGCGTTTTTTCTATCTATCTTTTTGTGTAGCAGCTAAATCCAATTGTGCTAACCAATCTAATTTCTGCTTAATTTTGATTTCCATTCCTCGTTCATTAGGGAAGTAAAGACGAGTACCTTTCAATGGCTCTGGAAAGTAATTTTCTCCAGCAGCGTAAGCATTTGGCTCATCGTGAGCATAACGATAATTTTTACCAACGCCCAAGTTTTTCATTAATTGTGTTGGTGCATTACGCAAATGAATCGGCACATCAAAATCTGGATACTCTGTGGCGAGTTGTTTTGCCTGTTTAAATGCTAAATAAACTGCATTACTCTTTGGCGCAGCGGCAAGATAAACAATTGCTTGAGCAATTGCACGTTCGCCTTCTGCTGCACCCACTCTGGTATAACAATCCCACGCATTTAAAGCGACATCCATTGCTCTAGTATCAGCATTACCAATATCTTCTGAAGCAATGGCTAATAAGCGTCGTGCAACATATAAAGGATCACCGCCTGCGGTAATAATACGTGCATACCAATAAAGTGCAGCGTCTGGTGAAGATCCGCGTACCGATTTATGCAGTGCAGAAATCAAATCATAATAACGATCGCCTTGTTTATCGAAACGAGCTTGGCGTTCACCTAAAATGTCCACCATTAATTTTTGCGTTAATTGTTTGCCTTGCGGGGTATCATCAGCCATATCTACCATCATTTCTAGGCAATTTAAGGCTAAACGAGCATCACCATTCACATACTCTGCTAACGTTGTTAATAGCCCTTCTTCCAGTTGTAGTTTGCTATTGCCATATCCTTGTTTAGGATCAGAAATAGCTCGTTGTAATACCTCAACAATTTCTTCAACTGACAAGGATTTCAATAGATAAACGCGAGCACGTGACAACAATGCACTATTTAATTCAAAGGAAGGATTTTCAGTAGTAGCACCAATAAAAATAATGGTGCCATCTTCAATGTAAGGTAAAAACGCATCTTGCTGCGATTTATTAAAACGATGTACTTCATCAACAAACAGCAATGTTTGCTGACCGGCAAATTGATTCTGTTTAGCACGATCAATTGCTTCACGAATATCCTTCACACCACTAGTAACAGCGGAAAGATATTCCACTTTGGCATTTAGACGATGTGCAATAATTTGCGCTAGAGTAGTTTTACCGGTTCCGGGCGGTCCCCAAAAAATCATTGAGTGAGCGTGACCCGCTTCAATTGCCTTACGTAACGGTTTACCTTTGCCTAATAGATGTGTTTGCCCAAAATAGTTATCCAGCGTTGTAGGACGCATTCTAGATGCTAAAGGGCGGAACTCATCATCGGCAAAATTAAGATCGAGATTATCCATATAACCCACTATTTTTTACGTTGATCGTCTAATTCAGCCCCTTTTGGTAAGGTGAATTTAAATAACGAGTTAGGTAATTCAGCAGTGTTGATATTACGTAGAATATATAAGTTAGCTTGTCCATCTTTCTCAATGGTACTGAAGCTGTTTAGTAAGCCATCAGCATTAATTCTGATAGTAAATTGCTTAATATTACTTTTGCTGTTGCGTGGTGTTAAGGTAAAAACATCGTCTTTTTGTTGCACTTGATAATGTGCCCAATGGCTTTGATCATTACTGGTAAGCAATACAAAAGGCGTATTATTCACAGCTTCGCTTACCCAATTAGCTGTTGCTTGTTCGACAAAGGGATCATAGAACCATAATGTTTTGCCATCAGAAATCATCTCGCTCTCTTGTGGAGCAGTGATCTTCATCTTAAACAAATTAGGATGTTTGATCTGCAATGTGCCTTCACCTTGTTGCACTACTTTTCCATTAGCATCAGAAACACGTTGCTGGAAACTACTACTAAGCGAACTGATATGATTTAAACGTTGTTGTAATTCAGCTTTAGCATCAGCCATCGCATTGCTGGTAAAAAGCAAACCAGCACTCATCAATAACATCAGTAATTTTTTCATACAATCTCCTTTTAATAATTATTTCTTGGGGCGAGGATTTCACGTTTACCGTTAGTTGGTGTAGAAAGAATTCCTTGTTGTTCCATTTGATCTAAAATTCTTGCTGCACGTGGGAAACCTAAACCTAAACGACGTTGTAAGAATGACGCAGAAGTATTACCGCTACTTAAGACAACGTCCACCGCTTCATCAAATTTTTCATCTAAATCGCCGCTGCTGTCATTGTTATTGGTATCGTCATTTTCCTCATTGTTTTCTACGATTTCCGCTAAATAATTTGGTTTTCCTCTAGCGCGCCAATCGCTGGCAACACGTACCACTTCATCATCAGTCATATACGCTCCATGTACCCGAATGAGATCACCTTGTCCAGAATAGAGCATATCGCCTTTACCTAATAACGCTTCTGCACCAGATTGATCGAGAATTGTCCGCGAATCAATTTTACTAGCAACAGTAAAGGCAATTCGGCTTGGAATATTCGCTTTAATTAAACCAGTGATAACATCTACGGAAGGGCGTTGTGTAGCCAAAATCAAATGAATACCGATAGCACGAGCTTTTTGTGCTAGACGTGCAATTAACTCTTCAACTTGTTTACCAACGATCATCATCAAATCAGCAAATTCATCGACAACTACCACAATATACGGCAATTTTTCTAATGCTGGCGGCATTGCATCCATCGTATCGCCCGGACGCCAAATTGGATTTGGAATCGGTAATTGCATTGCTGTCGCTTGGTCAATTTTGCTATTAAAACCTTCAATATTTCGTACATGCAATGCAGTTAATAACTGATAACGACGTTCCATTTCATCAACACACCAACGTAATGCATTTGCCGCCTTATTCATATCAGTAACTACGTTAGTGAGAAGATGCGGGATATCGTTATACATTGAAAGTTCAACCTGTTTCGGATCGATCATAATAAATTTCACTTCATCAGGTTTAACCTTAAATAACAAACTCAAAATCATGGCATTAACGCCGACCGATTTACCTGAACCAGTAGAACCAGCAACTAATAAATGTGGCATTTTTGCCAAATCAACAACGACAGTTTTACCGCTAATATCTTTCCCTAACGCCATGGAGAGTGGTGATTTCGCTTGGCGGAATTCATTACTGCTTAACACCTCACGCAATAACACACTATGACGACGATCGTTTGGTGTTTCAATACCAATATAAGGTTTGCCCGGAATAACTTCCGCAATACGAATAGAGCGGAACATTAAGGCACGAGCCAAATCGGTATCAATACTGGTCACTTTGGAGGCTTTTGTTCCTGGCTGTAATTCAATTTCATAACGAGTTACAACAGGGCCAATGGTAACATTACGCACTGTCGCTTTAACGCCAAAATTACGCAGCTGCTGTTCAATACGACGTGAAGTTTCTTGAATTTCTGCTTCGGTAATATCAGTGGTCATTGGTTTGCCTTCATTTAATAAATCCAGGCTAGGCAATGGCGTAGTCGGTTTTACGGCAGCAATAGGATCAGGTTGTAACAGCGGATGTACCAATGTATTCGGATAAGGTTTATAGTTTGGCGTTGTATTTTGAGCTAAATGATCCTCTTCCGCTGGTTTTGTTAATAGCGTATCTAAGGCACCTTCTTGATTTAATGCTTTAGCGCGGCTCACCATCTCTTGCTCTTTTTGTTGTTGCATTGCCAAAAATTCTTGGCGCAAGCGATCGAAATCTTCATGCTCTTCTTCGTCATCATCCGTATTTTGTACAACAGTACTATTGCTTGCTGCTGGTGCTAAATTTACACTTGGCATTGCAGTGGTTAATGATTGCTGCCACGTATCTTGTTGATTAAGTGTAGTAGTTTCTTCGGTAACAGCTGTAACGTTACTGTTAGTTGATAAAGATACTGTTGGTAAGTCAGCGATCTCATTGGTATCAAATACAGGGAACTCAAATTTATCTTCTGCTTTTTCTGTATTGTCGTTCAATGTTGTATCGTCATCATTGTTAGTTGATGAAGTTAATTCAGTAGTAGCAGTATCAGTTGCCAAATGATCATCAGTCGTGGTGTTTTGTTCTGCTGTTGCAGGTGTTAAACCAAAGATTGTTGGATTAACAAATTGATCTTGTTGCAAATGTGCGAAAGTATTGCTGTTTTGTTCCGCTTGTTCTTGCCCTTTATGTAAATGTTTTGGTAATGGCAATTCAATTTGCTCATAATCTGCCAACGATTTTTCGGTTGCTTCAGCTTTATCCTCTTCTGTTGTTTTAGGTTCGTCATTCGCCATTAACCAATGGTAAAAACGTGGGAAAACTTTGATAAAAGAAGTGCCAGCAGACAAAATAAAACCGCCGACCATAGCAACCAACGCAATTAATGATAACAACCAAATGCCGATTAAAGGCAATGTGTAATGGGTAATCATGGCACCAATTACGCCGCCAGCGAGGTGATAAGGACTATTAGGTAAATACAGTGAAGCAAAAGTCGTCAGACTACTTAAAAACAGTAAAAATCCAAAGGTACGCACTAAAAACGTACCACATTTAAATTCAGTAATAGGGTGATAACGTAATAGATAGAGAGGAATTAAAAATACCAAAAAAGGAATTAAATTGCCCACTGAACCAAATAAGGCAAACAGAATATCAATTAACCAAGCGCCAACAACACCCGCTTTATTCATCACCACAGTTTGGTTACTGGCGATGGTCCAAGCGTTATCCACTGGGTGATAAGAGGTCCAAGCGACCAATAAATACAGACCAAAACAAGCTAACAGGAATAACCCTAAATTAAATAAATAGAGGTTTGAACTAAGGTACTCTTTCTTTATTTCAACTTGTTTGAATTGCGATAAATTGAGGTTATTGAGTTTGATATTCTTAATTTTATTAATCATTGTTTTTGTGTATTTTTCTGCAATTTTTAGACACCAATTTGAGCTGCTATGATAGCAACTCAAGCTGGGTTAGACAAATAGAGTATCGGTAGATAAATTAGAGATTTTCAATGATATGGCGTAATTCTTCACTAGGTAAAATTTTTGTCACCGCATTAGTGATTAAATGTTTTGAGATTTCTCTTGCTTGTTCAGCTTCCCGCCGACGAATAGCTTCTAATAAATTACCATGTACCGTAACCGCAGTAATAGATTCGCTCAATTCTTGCTCTAAAGTGCGGTTATATGAAATAGACATTGCCGTAGATAACATTGCATCAAGAGAGGAAAGAAACGGATTTTTACAAGAATTCACGATCGCACTGTGAAAAATCTTATCACCTTCGATAAATAGCTCTCGGCGATTTTCTTTAACACTTTGTTGCATTAATTGATAACCGTATTCGATTTGCATTAAATCTTGTGCAGTCGAAGAAAGTGCAGCAATTGCACAAATATTCGGTTCGAAAATTAAACGCGTGATTAATAGATGCTGCAATAAAGTTGGACTAATGTGTTCTTGTGAAAAAAAGGTCAAAATATCCTGATCTAACCAATTCCATTGTTCTATTTTATTAATCACACTACCACGTTTTGGCACGATAGAAATAACGCCTTTGTTAGCAATAGTTTGTAATGCTGCACGAATAGAAGTGCGCGAAACATTAAATTCATTAGCGAGTTCCATCTCTCCCGGTAATAGATCCCCTTCAGCAAATTGTCCGTTAAAGATCTTAATGATGATATTGCGCATGATGACATCCGATTTCAGCATGATTTTTCCTATGAGTATTAATAAATATTACGTAACTTTATTATACCTCCTTGCGTATGAAAAAAAGAGTCTAAAGGAAAAATTTTATTGATCAAAAATGAGATCTCAATCACAGACAATTGATTATTTTTTGTTTATTATTCTTGTCATACAAGATTATCATTTTGTGGTGAATTATGATTGTTATTGATTGGGGAACAACAAATTTTAGAGCTTACTATCTACCTAATGATAGTGAGATAAAATTGTTAAAAAACAATGATAAAGGAATGAAATTTATTCCTAATGGAATGTTTGAGCAAGAGATATTGCAATTATTTGAACAACATAAATTCTTGTATGACTTAAAAGATAATGTTGTTTGTATGGCAGGTATGGTTGGTGCTAAAAATGGCTGGTATGAAGTACCTTATTTAAAAGCACCAATTAGTTTAGAGAAGTTAGTTTCTGGATTACATACATTTAATTTATCTTGGCAAGTCCCTGCATTTATTGTTCCGGGAATGTCGATTACAAACAAATTTGGTTTATTTGATGTAATGCGTGGAGAAGAGACGCAATTACTCGGATTATGCACATTAACGTCTGAAGAAAATTTATCAGTTATTTTACCGGGGACTCATAGTAAACACGCGACAGTGCAAGGGCGGCAATTAACTGATTTTTATACGATGATGACGGGTGAACTCTTTGCTTTATTAAATCAATACAGCATTTTAACGCAAGGTATGCCTGAAAATTATGAAGATGATGCAGGTTTCCTAAAAGGAGTAGAAGTAGGTTTTTCAGTACCATTATCAAACGCTTTATTTTCTACTCGAACTCAATGCCTCAATCAACAGCTTGCGCCGGAATCAGTTAGAAGCTACCTCTCAGGAATTATTATTGGTAACGAAATCAGCTATCTCTCTGCAGAACAAACACATTACGTTATCGGTAGTAAGGGTATTGCTGCTCGTTATATTAAGGCGTTAGCACATCTCAATTATCAACATAAAGCGGTAGATGGTGAAACCTGTTTTTTACAAGGTATCAAGTTTATTGCACAGAAATATCTAGAGGGAAAATAAAATGAATATGGCAGCGATTACTGAAAAGTGTCCTCTAATTGCAATTCTTAGAGGCATTAAAACAGAAGAAGCAGAACAGTATGTCAGTAAATTAATCGAATTAGGTTATTACTTTATTGAAGTACCGTTAAATAGCCCGAATGCTTTGGATACGATTCGTTTATTACAACAAAAGTTTGGTGATCGTTGTTGTATCGGCGCTGGAACGGTGACAGATGTCGAACTATTAAAACAGGTATTAGAAACAGGCGCTAAACTGATTGTTACCCCAAATGTTAATCCAGAGGTGATCAAATTAGCTAAGGAAAATGGCTGTATTATCTTCGTTGGTATTATGACGCCATCAGAAGCATTTCTTGCAATCAATTCAGGAGCGAAATTGCTCAAAATTTTCCCAGCAGAAATTGTTGGCCCAGTTGGCTTTAAAGCGATTAAAAGCGTGTTGCCAAAGGATGTTTCTTGTTTCCCAGTTGGCGGAGTGAAAGCTGATACTGCTCAAATGCAAAGTTATATCTCTTTAGGAGCAAAAGGTTTTGGCTTAGGCAGCGCATTATATTCTGCCGGAATTTCTTTTGATCAATTTACGCAAAATGCCACTAACTTCCAATTAGCGTGGCAAGAAGTTCAAAAATAATTTGGAGTTTTTACTATGAAAATTATTGGCTATGAAACTTATATTGTGCCACCACGTTGGGGCTTTTTAAAAATTGTTACTGATGAAGGAATTGTTGGCTGGGGCGAGCCTTGTTTAGAAGGGCGTACTCATACCGTTCACGCCTGTGTGGCGGAATTAATGGAATATCTGATTGGCAAAGATCCTCACGATATCGAAGATCACTGGAATGTGCTTTATCGTTCTTCTTTCTATCGTGGCGGCCCAATTATGATGAGTGCATTGGCGGGAATTGACCAAGCATTATGGGATATCAAAGGTAAAGCATTAAATACACCGGTATATCAATTATTAGGTGGTAAATGTCGTGATCGCGTCAGAATGTATTCGTGGATTGGCGGTGACAGACCGGACGATGTGGCTCGTATGGCGAAAGAACGCCAAGAGTTAGGGTTTACCGCCATTAAGATGAACGGTACCGAAGAACTCAACTTTATTGATGATTACTCAAAAGTGGATGCAGTGTTAGCGCGTGTTCAAGCTATTCGCGATGCAGTAGGTAAAGACTTTGGTATTGGTATCGATTTCCATGGTCGTGTGCATAAAGCCATGGCGAAAATTCTATTAAAAGAATTAGCTGTATTTAACCCAATGTTTGTTGAAGAACCGGTTTTAGCAGAACACTTTGATGCGATTCATGAAATCGCTCGCTATGGTGCTATTCCAATTGCGACAGGCGAAAGAATGTTCTCAAGATGGGAATTCAAACATCTATTACAACGTGGTGGGGTTGATATTTTACAACCAGATGTTTCTCATTGCGGTGGTATTTCTGAATTAAGAAAAATTGCCACAATGGCAGAAGCGTATGATGTTGCGCTTGCACCACACTGTCCGCTTGGACCAATTGCATTAGCGTCTTCATTACATATTGATACTGTTTGTTTGAATGCCGTCATTCAAGAACAAAGTATCGGTATTCATTACAACCAAGAAAACGATGTTTTAGATTACATGACGAATAAGGAGGTCTTTGAATTTAAAGCAGGTTATTGCGATGTATTAAAAGGTGCTGGATTAGGTATTGAAATCAACGAAGCCTTTATGCAAGAGCAAAATAATAAAGGTGCACGTTGGCGCAATCCAATTTGGCGAAATAAAGATGGTTCTTTTGCCGAATGGTAAGAAAACAACAAATTTTCCGTTACTTTTAAAGAGGAATATTAAAATGAAATTATTGAAAAGTGTTTTAGCTTGTTCTTTAGTGGCGTTTTCTGCAAGCGTATTTGCTGCTGATTATGACTGGAAATTCCAATCATCAGATCAACCAGGAGATGATGCATTTAAATATCAAGAACAATGGGCAAAAGATGTTGAAAAATTGTCCAATGGACGTATTCATATTAGCGTGTTAGGTGCTGGTTCAGTAGTTGAACACAACCAAACCTTAGATTCTATCGGTATGAATATTATACAAGGTGATTTTACTGACCCATCTTATTTCTCCGGTAAAGATCCTGCATTTGCACTATACGGAAACTTAATTGGTGCTTGGAGTAATCCAAAAGATCTCATCGATTTTATGTATAACGGTGGTGGTTTTGATGTTGCTAATGAATTATTGAACAAATATGGTGTGCAATTATTAGCAGTGAGTACAGTAGGCGGTGAATCGCTTGTTTCTAAGAAACCAATTCATAATATTAAAGAGTTACATGGCGTGAAAGTGCGTGCACCAGAAGGATTGGTACAAGCACTATTTAAAGGCTTAGGCGCAGCGCCAGTAAACTTACCGGGTTCAGAAGTTTATACCTCACTTGAAAAAGGCGTAATTGATGCGTCTGACTACTCCATTTTCGCTCGCAACCAGGCAAATGGTATGAATGATATTGCGAAATATCCAATCTATCCAGGTTGGCACTCAATGCCGGTGAACCAAGTTACCTTAAATAAGAAAATTTATGACAGCTTACCGCAAGATCTAAAAGATGTATTAGCGAAAGCAAGTAAACAATATGCGGAAGGTTTCTTGGGTATGCACCAAAAACTTGATGAAGAAGCAATTAAGAGTAAGAAAGCCGACATTACTATTGTTTCTTGGTCACCAGAAGAAGTAGCAAAAGTGCGTGAAGTGGCAACAAAAATGTGGCCAGAATGGGCGAAAAAATCACCTATGTCAGAAAAATATTACAACGTAGTAATGAAATATTTAAAAGACAAAGGCATGGTTAAATAAGAGTCGAGTCATTATAGCCAAGTTATGACAATAGCTTGGCTATTTCATTATCAATAGGGGAGAGAAGATGGAAAATTTAAAAGAAAACCCATCAGAAGAAAAACTCACGAAGGTTGATAAAATCATTGAAACAATTGGGCATAAACTTTCTTGGGGATATTTGTTGATTGTGGTGATTTCATTTTATGAAATTATTGCAAGATACGTATTTAACTCACCAACAGATTGGGTTCATGAAACCAGTATTGCGTTAGCTGGCTTCTTAATGGTTTATGCTGGGTTATTCTCTTATGGGCGCAATAAACACATCAGAGTACCAATTTTATTAGATCGCGTTTCTGCAAAGTGGCGCAATCGTTTAGAAATTTTTAGTGGCATTATCACCCTATTATTTTTAGGGCTATTAGCCTATTCAAGTTATTTTGTTGCTTATAGTGCAGCATTTTCTCCTAATGGCGAACTTACCCTAGAGCGCTCTGGTTCAGCATGGAATCCACCAATTCCGGGCTTATTAAAAGTATCGATTTTTGTCTTATTTGTGTTGTTCTTTATCCAAGTAGTATGGAAATTAAAACAACGCTTAACAGATAGTAACAAGTAAGGAGAGTAATATGTTTGGTCTCAGCGGTTTAGGTATAGATCTTGTTACGTTAATTTTATTCTTAGTAATGTGCTTTTTGTTGGTAACCGGTGTACCACTCGCGTTTCTAACAGGTTTAATTGCTACATTATTGGCGGTCGGTTGGTTTTCTCCTGATGTATTACCAATGGTAGTAAATCGTGTTTACGGTTTTATGACAAGTTACTCTTTATTAGCGGTGCCGATGTTTGTACTGATGGCGTCACTATTAGATAAAACAGGTATCGCCAAAGACCTCTATAATGCAATGTGGCTTACCACGAGAAAATTTAGAACTGGGGTAGCGTTACAAACAGTTTTGATTGGTGTTTTCTTAGCGACTATGTCCGGTATTATTGGTGGTGAAACCGTATTACTGGGGTTATTAGCACTACCGCAAATGCTTCGTCTAGGTTATGACAAAAAATTAGCGATTGGTACAGTAGTGTCATCTGGTGCATTAGATACGATGGTGCCGCCAAGTATTGTATTAATTATCTATGGTTTAGTGGCTTCTGTTTCGATTGGTGATCTCTTCACAGCAAGTTTTATTCCGGCATTTTTGTTAGCCTTTATGTATATTTTATACATTGTTATTCGTGGACGCTTAAATCCAAGCTTATTACCGGCAATTCCAGAAGAAGAGCGTAATGCACCAATCTCAAAAGAAGAGAGAAGAAAAGCCCGTATTGATATTGCTTTACCAGCGATGATCGCATTAATCGTGTTAGGAAGTATTTATGGCGGTATTGCTTCAGTAACTGAAGCGGCGGCTGTTGGTGTAATTGCCGTAATGGCAGTGTCGATTTACCGTAAAGAGCTTAATTTCAAAGTAATGAAAGAGGCCTCTTATACCACAATGCAAACCTGCGGCATGATTATGTGGATCGGTATTGGTGCTTATATCTTAGTAGGAATTTACAACTTAGTTGGCGGTAATAAATTCGTTGAATCTATGCTAGTCAGCTCAGGATTACCACCAATCGGTATTATCTTAATTATGATGTTAATTCTATTGGTGCTTGGTTTGTTCCTAGATTGGATTGGTATTGCGATGTTAACGATGCCAATTTTCGTACCAATCGTACAAAATTTAGGTTATGACCCAATTTGGTTTGGGGTGTTATTCTGCGTCAATATGCAAGTTTCTTTCTTATCACCACCATTTGGTCCAGCCGCATTCTATTTACATAGTGTTGCGCCAAAAGGAATTGAATTAGTGGATATTTTTAAATCAGTATTACCATTTATCGGCATTCAGATTATTTTGTTAGCATTGCTGCTTACTTTCCCTGAAATTGTGTTGTTTACTGTTAAATAATCGGCTAAGAGCTATCGAGAGATAGCTCTTTTTCTTAGTGTTGCAAATAATATTTACCGATCTATACTGGCTATCTCATCAATTTACTTAAATAGCAAAAATGCTTACTCCGCAAATATTATTCCATTATCTACAAGATCGCTATCAAACCAAACCGGAAACCCTTTTTGCTAAACACCCTGATTATGCTGTTTTTCGCCATTATCGTAGTCGTAAATGGTTTGCGTTGTTTATGCCAGTGCCAGCGAAAAAATTAGGATTGGCAAGTAATGAAGTGTTAAATATTTTGAACCTAAAGTTAGAACCGCAGTTTATTGACGTGCTTAGGCAACAAAAAGGTTATTATCCTGCCTATCATATGAATAAAGAGCATTGGATTAGTATTGATTTAGCTATGGTTAGCAGTTTAGAAGAGTTAATACCATTAATTGAGGACAGTTACCATTTAACTAAAGGGTAATGTAGCTAATAATTAAATATTAGAAGTAAATTAGAATTTGATTTTCTATTTTGATATTTATTCAATACCGAAATACCGCTTTAGTTGTACTTTTTTGTAAAAATATTGCGCTTTTCTTTAATATTAATTAAATTTTTTGTCCTTAATTGTGTTGTTGATCACATAATTGCAAAAATTCCTCTTTTTAAATTAAAAAAAGCTAACAAATTAGTTATAAATAGGTATAACCTAACTGTAGGTTACCTTTTTTAATCAGTTCTTGTTTGAGTAAAATAGCGGTATTGTTTTGATTTAAGTGATTGAATATTAAAGGAAAACTTATTTGTTGTTTAATGTTGTTTACGTTTTTGTAAATTTGAATTAGTTTGCCGATGTCTTATTTGTGTTGTGTTTATATGAATAAAGGGTCAGGGATGAGTGAAGTGACTATGGATATCAGTAGTTAATTAAATTTACTGTTCACTCTATCTTTAAGGAGATACCTTTATGAAAATAACTCTATCACCACCATTAATTTTGTTACAGAGTAAGTTGACAGCATCTTCATTAACAATTGATAATTTATCAG
>NZ_JTJL01000064.1 GCF_001678495.1 Gallibacterium salpingitidis | reverse complement strand
TTTAGCTAAAAGTTTTATAATTGACTTTGTCTAGGGCCTTAACATATTAACCTACAACAGGCGGTAAATAACCCGCTGAAATTAAGAATGGTACATTCATAATTAATAGCCCTAGGACTAATGCAACAAGTAATCCAACATTGCCGCCAATAACACGATATGGTAAGTCAGGATATTTTCTACGTAACATCCAAGCCATTCCCACAGGTAATACTAAACCATAAAAGGTGAACATTTGTCCCGCGTAGGTAAGTACAGCAAGGAAATCACGATAGAAAAGCGCAAATAATAAAGTTGGTACAAAGGTTAATAAGCTAAGACTAATGCGTGAAGCATTAACATTAACGCGTTTTAACAGATCATCTAAGCAATCAACCAATGCTAATGACACCCCTAAGAAAGAAGTAATTAATGCCAATGCCGAGAAAAGACGCACGATACCGCTGATAATTGAGCTGCCGGTAGCGTGATAGGTTGCTTGAACTAAGCCATTTAAGGTTGGATCGTTACGGATAATTTGAATAAATTGTACTTGCTCAAATACGCCATGGGTTGCCATTTGCCACAAGATATAAGCAACTAAAGGAATTGCTGTACCGCCAATAATCGCAATACGTAAACGACGAATATCACCATCTAAATAGTTATTGATACTTGGAATAACAACGTGGAAACCAAAAGAGGTAAAGAAAACTGGGCTTGCCGAAATAATTAAGAAGTGATGTAACGGCATTGCACCTAAATTTTCTAATGTCACTTTTGGCAGCATTAAAAATAATACTGTTGCAAAAGCAATTAATTTGGCAATAAACAGCAAACGTGTAAAGCCATCAACAGCGCTGGTACCAATGGTGACCGCAATGGCAAATAACACAACGAAAATAATAATGGCGAGAGTATTCGCGTGTTCACCGGCAAAAGTTAAAAATGGTGTAAAGAGATCGCCACCGCCAAGCGAGTAAACGGTGAGAATGGCATACATAAAGATGACTAAAGAGAGTGTCGCTAATACACGACCGATCATACCGAAGTGTTGTTCCGCTAAAGTAGCGATACCGGCATCTTTTCGTTCTGCTTTTTGATAAACCTCAACAAAAAGCAAAGCACTATAAGAGAGTAATGCCCACAACAAAAATAATAGAATTAAAGTAGTAATAAATCCCATTTCCGCAGAAGTAAGCGGCATTGCCAACATTCCGGCGCCAATAGTTGTTCCGGCAACAATTAAAGAGCTGCCTAACGTTTTATTTTTCATAATAAAATTCTCATAGATTGTGAATGACGGCGCAGATTTTATAGAAAAAGGTTTACAATGTAATCCTTTTTTTACAGCTTCTAATGTGCTTCGTGCTAACAGCTTATTTTTTAAACCGTTACTATGCGATCTATGTCACAAAATCAAAAAAGTATTGTGTTGAGAAGGCGTTAATTTTCAAACTGGTAAATCACAATGCGCAAAATAAAAGATGAAAACTTACCAGTTAAAAACAGAAATTAGCGAATCTCCAACAATCGGCATAAATTTACAGATATTTCCTTTTTCATCTTCAGGATTATTCGTTAGAATAAGCGGATTTTTGACTTAAGCGTAATATTGACAATAACAACAAAGGTGAATGATGAAAGCCTCGATTATTAGTAAATTAGAAACCTTAGATGAACGTTATGAAGAGTTGCAAGCGTTGCTTGGTGATCCTTCAGTTATCAA
Organism: Gallibacterium salpingitidis; assembly: GCF_001678495.1. Classification (GTDB taxonomy): domain Bacteria; phylum Pseudomonadota; class Gammaproteobacteria; order Enterobacterales; family Pasteurellaceae; genus Gallibacterium; species Gallibacterium salpingitidis. Next base: position 12,626 of record NZ_JTJL01000064.1, on the reverse strand, counting down.
TGATCAAGAAAAATTTCGTGCTTATTCAAAAGAGTATGCGCAATTAGAAGATGTGGTGAAATGTTTTGCACGTTGGAAACAATTAAATAACGATTTAGAAGAGGCGAAAATTTTACTTGATGACCCGAGTATGAAAGAGATGGCAGAAGAAGAAATCGCCGCTTGTACAACGGGAATAGAAGAGAGCGAGCAGCAATTACAAATTCTATTATTGCCAAAAGATCCAAATGATGAATATAACTGTTATTTAGAAATTCGCGCGGGAACAGGCGGCGATGAAGCGGGTATTTTTGCTGGCGACTTATTCAGAATGTATAGCCGCTATGCAGAAAGTAAACGTTGGCGTACCGAAGTGTTAAGTGCCAATGAGAGCGAACAAGGCGGTTATAAAGAGATTATCGTTAAAATTAGCGGTGAAAATGTTTATGGTCAGTTGAAGTTTGAATCAGGCGGTCATCGAGTACAACGTGTACCAAAAACAGAATCACAAGGTCGTATTCATACTTCGGCTTGTACCGTAGCGGTAATGCCTGAATTACCGGAATCAGCGTTGCCAGAAATTAACCCAGCAGATTTACGTATTGATACTTATCGTTCTTCTGGTGCTGGCGGACAACACGTTAATACCACCGACTCTGCGGTGCGTATTACTCATATTCCGACTGGTATCGTAGTTGAGTGTCAAGATGAACGTTCACAACATAAAAATAAAGCAAAAGCGATGTCGGTGCTGGCTTCTCGTTTAGTACAAGCGGAAGAAGAGCGTAAAGCAGCAGAACAAGCGGATACTCGTCGTAGTTTATTAGGTTCAGGTGATCGTTCAGATAAAATCCGCACTTACAACTATCCGCAAGGTCGTGTAACTGATCATCGTATTAACCTAACGCTCTATCGTTTAGATGAAATTATGAATGGTAAGATTGAAGAATTAATTCAACCAATTATTACCGAATATCAAGCGGAACAATTAGCAGCATTGTCAGATGAGAATTAATTCTTAAGGTAACGTAATGGCATTAGTAGAACCGCAATATGTACAAGAAGATGAAATCCAGGATTTTCCTGTCGCGACGATTACGAGGCGTATTGCTGCTGTTCTACTAAATTCAGCATATGCCTTTATTTGTTCTTTTATCATACCGTTAAGCGTTGGTCGGTTTGGCAGCGAAATGAATCCATATATTGCTATATGGGGTATTTCTGCCATTGTTGTGTTGTTGAGCATATTACCACAGCTTTATTATATGTATCGTTATCGACAAACCATTGGTAAGCGAATAATGAAGATTAAGGTTATTCGTGAGCCTAATAGAGAAATTAGTTTTTCGCGTTATTTTTTACGAGAAGTGATTGATACTCTATTTATGCAGTTGCTATCGATTTTTTATATCATACCTAATTTCTTGGTGGCGGTTTGGAATGGTAATAAGCATAGCACTAATAGAAGCTTAACCGATTTGATCATTGGTTCTAGAGTAGTACAGTTACCGAAAAATAGATGATGATGACTTATGCCGAATGGCTACGCTATGCGATAGCGCATTTACAAAAAAATGGCAGTGATTCACCTCAGGTAGATGCGCAGCTATTATTAACGAAAGTGACTGGACGCGATCGTTCCTATTTTCTCGCTTTTGGTGAAACAGAATTAACTGCAACAGCATTAACAGAGCTGGAATCTTTGTTACAGCGACGTTTACAAGGCGAACCGATCGCCTATATAACGGGAAGTCGAGGTTTTTGGTCTTTAGATCTTGCAGTATCAGAGAAAACCTTAATTCCGCGTCCGGATACGGAATGTTTAGTGGAAACGGCGCTAACATTAATTGATCAACAATTTCCACCGCCACAGCCATTGCATATATTGGATTTAGGAACGGGCACTGGTGCGATTGCTTTAGCGTTAGCAGATGAATTACAACAACGGCAGCGTGATTATCAGGTGATGGGTGTTGATCGCATTGCTGAAGCAGTAGCGCTAGCGACACAAAATGCCGAAACCAATCAGATAAAACAGGTAAGTTTTTTACAGAGCGATTGGTTTTCAGCACTTTCTCAACAGCAAAAATTTGAGATTATTGTCAGTAATCCACCTTATATTGCTAAGGATGATCCGCATTTGCAGCAAGGAGATGTTCGCTTTGAACCTTTATCAGCACTGGTGGCAGAGGATAATGGTTTAGCTGATATTGCACATATTATCGAACATGGACGCGATTTTATTGCCCAGCAAGGTTGGTTACTGTTAGAACATGGGTGGCAGCAAGCAGAAGCAGTACAAACATTATTTGCGCAATATTATTGGCAAGATATTCAAACAGTAATAGATTATGGTGGTAATCAACGCGTAACTTTCGCGAGATGGAGTAAATAATAAATATATGATTAGCATAGATGAGAGTGACAGAAAATTAAGAGAATATGATTTGCGAGTGAAAGCGAAAAAACAACTTTTTCAATATATTCTATCGTTAAATAAAATCATTGATCCTAACTGTAAAACCAGCAGTATTTATGGACGTATGGGGCATTTAACCAGAGAGTTGGCTATTTTCTTTGGGGAAGAAAAAGATCCGAAAATGCGTATCCATCTGTTATTACAATTTTTCTATGGTGAGAAAGGTTTTTTTTGTGATCGAGAAAGTTATTTTTACTCATCTAACTTAATGTTTTCTCATGTGTTGGATACCAAAGAGGGTACGCCAGCTGTATTAGGCTCAATGGTGTTATTCCTTGCTGCACAGTTTGATTTACCTATTACCGGGATTAATTTTCCAACCCAGCTGTTATTACGGGCAGATGTGGACGAAGAAGTGGCTTTTATCAACCCTTGGGATGGTAAATATGTGCAGTATGATACCTTAAAAACATGGTTGGAAGGTTATCTAGGTTTTGGCACACCGCTCACCGCAGAATATATTGAGAGCGCAGATATCTTTGAGTTAGAAGAGCGTATTTATCAGGTGTTGAAAATGGCGTTAATTCGTGAAGGCAAAAACGAACAAGCATTAGCGTTAATCGAACATCAATTAAGCGAAGATCCAGAAAATCCATATGAAATTCGTGATCGTGGTGTCGTTTATGGACATATGGAATGTTTCCACTTGGCAGTGCCAGATTTGCAATATTTTGTGGAACAATGTCCAGAAGATCCGGCAACGCCATTAGTTAAAATGCAAATTAAAGATTTAGAAGCAATTCCTTATTCATTTCAATAGTATTGGGAAACAAGTATGCAAAATAAAATTATTAAATTGGACAATATCGAAATTGCGAACAACAAACCGTTTGTTTTATTTGGCGGTATGAATGTGTTGGAAAGTCGCGATATGGCGATGCAGGTTTGTGAGCAATATGTCAAAGTAACGGAAAAATTAAAAGTTCCTTATGTCTTTAAAGCCTCTTTTGATAAGGCAAACCGTTCATCAATCTACTCTTATCGCGGTCCAGGAATGGAAGAAGGATTGAAAATTTTTGCGGAATTGAAAGCGACTTTTGGCGTAAAAATTATTACTGATGTGCATGAAGTATATCAATGCCAGCCAGTTGCAGAAGTAGTGGATATTATCCAATTACCAGCATTTTTAGCGAGACAAACAGATCTAGTAGAAGCGATGGCGCGTACTGGTGCCATTATCAATGTAAAGAAACCACAATTTTTAAGTCCCGGACAAATGGGCAACATTGTTGAGAAAATCGAAGAATGTGGTAATGACAAAGTGATTTTATGTGATCGTGGTACTAACTTCGGTTATGACAATCTTGTTGTAGACATGCTTGGCTTTAGCATTATGAAACAAGTATCTAAAGGGTGCCCGGTGATTTTTGACGTCACCCATTCATTACAATGCCGTGATCCTTTTGGCGCTGCTTCTGGTGGTCGTCGCGCTCAAGTGACTGAATTAGCAAGATCAGGTTTGGCGATTGGTTTAGCTGGATTGTTCCTCGAAGCGCATCCAAATCCGGCGAAAGCAAAATGTGATGGCCCATCTGCATTGCCATTAGATAAGCTTGAACCATTTGTTGCCCAAATGAAAGCGATCGATGATTTAGTGAAAAGTTTCCCTGAATTAGATACCGCTAATTAGTGAAAAATCGGGGTTGATACACATAATGAGTAGAAATTGGACAGTAGCGTTGAATTTACCAATTTCTACTTTGCAACCCTTACTTTTATTGTTATCTTGAAAAACGTTTTTGTTACCAAATTGAAACAAGGAGCCTGTAATGAAAATTGTCTTTTTAGATAGCACTGCCATTCCAAAACATATTCCTATTCCTCGCCCGACATTTGCTCATCAGTGGACTGAGTATGAACATACTTCAGCAGCACAAGTCATCGAAAGAGCACAAGATGCAGATATTGTTATCACCAGTAAAGTGATTTTCAGCAAAGAGGTGATGCAGCAATTACCGAAATTAAAGTTAATTGCGATTACCGCAACAGGCACCAATAATGTTGATTTAGTCGCGGCGAAAGAATTAGGTATTGTGGTCAAAAATGTGACAGGTTATTCCTCTGTGACTGTTCCTGAGCATGTGTTAGGAATGATTTATGCGTTACGTCATAGCTTAATGGGATGGTATCGTGATCAACTAACTGATCGTTGGGTGGATAATCCGCAATTTTGCTATTTTGATTACCCAATCAAAGATGTAAAAGGCTCAGTATTAGGTATTATTGGTCGTGGTAATTTAGGACGTGAGATCGGACGTTTAGCAGAATTGTTAGGTATGCAGGTGTTATATGCAGAACATCGTGGTGCTACAACAATTCGTGAAGGTTATACCAAATTTGAAGAGGTCTTAGCGCAAGCGGATATTTTGACCCTACATTGCCCATTAACAGAAACCACACAAAATTTAATTAATCGTGATACCTTGGCGTTATGCAAAAAAGGAGCAATTTTAATTAATACTGGTCGTGGCCCGTTGGTTGATGAACAAGCATTGTTAGATGCATTAACATCAGGTTATCTTTCTGGCGCAGCAATTGATGTAATGCGTAAAGAACCGCCAGAAAAAGGCAATATTTTAATGGAAGCGGCGAAACGCTTACCAAATTTATTGATTACGCCACATATTGCGTGGGCATCAGATTCAGCAGTAACAACGCTAGTCAATAAAGTGGCACAAAATATTGAAGAGTTTGTTGCTACTGGCAAATAACTTACAGTGATATTGATAATAACAAGATAAAATCCGTTCAAATTAATGAACGGATTTATTATGTAATCGTTAGGAACTCATAAGGAAAACTATGTCGGTGAATGTTCCACTGATGGTGGCATTGCGTTATTGGCGTTCCAAAAGTGGAGATCGCTTTGGGCGCTTGGTCACTCGCTTAGCCAGTATTGGCATTATGCTTGGTGTTATGGCACTCATTATTGTACTGTCAGTAATGAATGGCTTAGAAACCTATCAAAAACAGAATGTTTTATCCCATATTCCACAAGCGATTGTTGCACCACAGCAACAATCTTTCTCTTTGCAACAAACCTCATTACCGCCGTTGCCAACTTTTGTCACTAAAGCAGTACCGATTAATTTGGCGCAAGTGATTATCCAAAGTACTGATGGTTTAAGCGCTGCTCAATTGATTGGGGTACAGCAACGAGAAGATGATCCGTTATTGGAAACCTTAGATCAGCCATTAAGCACATTATTACCTGCGAATCAATTTAATCTGATTATTGGCAGTCGTTTAGCCAAGCAAAACCAATTACACGTTGGTGATAAGGTACGCTTATTGATCCCGGAAAATAGTGTTTATACTCCGTTAGGCAGAATTCCAGTACAACGCCTATTTACCATTTCAGCAATTTATCCAGAGTGGAGTATGGATCAGCAAGTATTCGCCAATTTGCAAGATGTTGGACGCTTATTGCGCTTAAAAGCGGATCAAGTGCAAGGGCAGCGACTATTTTTACAGGATCCATTCTTAATTACTGAATTACCGAACTATTTCCCAGAAAAACAGTGGAAGATTAGCGATTGGCGCGCGCAAAAAGGGGAATTTTTCCAATCTGTCAAAATGGAAAAGAATATGATGTCATTATTGGTGGGCTTAATTATTTTAGTCGCTATCGCTAATATCGTTACTTCGTTAAGTTTGATGGTGCTTGATAAACAAGCGGAAATTGCTATTTTGCAAACACAAGGTTTAACGCGCCGTCAAATTATGCAGATTTTTATTTATCAAGGTATGGCGATTAGTGTGCTAAGTACAGTAATTGGTGTGATTTTAGGCATATTATCTAGCCAATATCTCACGCCGATTTTATCGCTATTAAATCCACAAGGATTAGCCTTACCAAGTGAACTTGATATGGTGCAGATTCTATTTATTACTATTTTTTCATTAACTTTATCTTTCCTTTCTACGCTTTATCCGGCTTATCGTGCAGCGAAGATTGAACCAGCGGAGGCGTTGCGTTATGAGTAATTCTATGTCTAATGTAAATTCAAACAACCAAGCTATGTTATTAACTTGCCAACAGTTATCAAAGGTTTATCAAGAAGGAGATAAAGCAACACCGGTATTAAAAGATATCTCTTTTGGGGTGAAACGTGGCGATCTTACTGCAATTGTTGGTAGTTCAGGTTCAGGGAAAAGTACCTTGCTGCACCTGTTGGGCGGTTTGGATAAACCTACTAGCGGTGAAGTTTGGCTGAATGGACAACAATTATCGCAATTATCAGATAGCCAGATAGCGAAATTACGCAATCGTCATTTAGGTTTTGTCTATCAATTCCACCATTTAATGGCGGATTTTTCGGCGCTAGAGAATGTGGCAATGCCTTTATTAATCGCTGGTGAAAAAAAAGATCGTGCTTATGCGCAAGCAGAAGCAATGTTAAAAGCGGTTAGTTTAGCGCACCGTATTGAACATCGTCCATCAGCGTTGTCGGGCGGTGAACGTCAGCGTGTGGCGATTGCGAGAGCATTAGTGAATAATCCTGATTTGGTGTTGGCGGACGAACCAACAGGTAACCTTGACCAAAAAACGACAGAGCATATTTTTGAACTGATTCAACAGCTGAATGCAGAAAAGCAAATTGCCTTTTTATTGGTGACACACGATTTAAATTTAGCAGCTAAGTTACAACAACGATATCAAATGCAAGATGGTGTATTAACGGCGGAGAATATTCTATGAGCACACCATTTTTCATTAGCTGGCGCTATCAGCGTGGTAAACAGAAAAATCGTTTAGTTTCTTTAATTGCATGGTTCTCAACGATTGGTATTGCTTTGGGTGTTGCGGTGTTAATTATTGGGCTAAGTGCAATGAATGGTTTTCAACGTGAGTTGGATCAACGGATTCTTGCCGTAGTGCCACATATTGATATTACGGGTTATGAGCGTCAGCCAATAGAAGATTGGCATCAATTACAACAAGCTTTAGCTAACCATTCGCAAATTAAAGGTATTTCGCCTTATGTTGCTTTTACTAGTTTGGCGGAGTCAGGCAGTAAATTGAAGGTCATTCAAGTGAAAGGTGTTGATCCAACATTACTGCAAAAAGTAAGTGCCGTTGGGCAATTTGTGCTGCAGCAAGGTTGGCAAAAATTTGCCGCAGAAAAACAAGGTATTATTCTTGGTTATGGTATTGCCAAAGATCTTGATGTGAAAGAGGGTGATTGGGTATCGCTGTTGGTATCTAATCAAAATCAACAAGATATCAGTAAAATGGCACAACCAGAACGGCACCGTTTACAAGTGATGGGTATTTTACGCTTAGATGGACAACTTGATCACAGCTACGCATTTATTCCATTGTCGGTGGCACAACAATATCTGAATTACAACGAAAATCAGGTAACTGGCGTAGAATTAGCGATTAAATCGCCTTTTGCGGTTAATAGTTTTGATTATTCTGCGTTGGCAACTTATCCACAAGGGTTGATTGCTAATACTTGGATTGATAGTTTTGGCTATATGTATCGTGATATTTCTTTGATTAAAACCATTATGTATTTAGCAATGGTGTTAGTGATTGGAATTGCCTGCTTTAATATTATTTCTACGCTGATTATGGCGGTGAAAGATAAACAGGATGATATTGCGATTTTACGGACTTTAGGGGCAGATAGCCGTTTTATCCGTCATATTTTTTTGTGGTATGGCCTATTTTCCGGAATGAAAGGTTGTTTGTGGGGAATTGTGTTAGGTATTTTGGTAGCCTTAAATCTTACTGAAATTATCTATATCATTGAAAAAATCTTACATACTAAGATTTTATCTGATGGTGTTTATTTTATTGATTTTATGCCGAGTGAATTGCATGTTACTGATGTCGCGTTAGTATTTTTTGCCACTTTAATTTTAAGTTTAGTGGCTTCATTATATCCGGCGATTAGAGCAGCACGTTTACAACCAGCAAAAGTTTTAAATAACCATTAAATAATAGTTGAAATAAAAAATCTATGTGCTAGCATTTGGACTAGTTTAGTAGTACACAAATACAAGAGAGTGATTAAATGGCAGTTATTAAAAAAGATATTCGTATTGAAAATGATGATGTTCGTATTGCAAAAGTCGAACAATTATTACCACCAATTGCTTTATTAGAAAGATACCCAGCCAGTAAGACCGCAGTAAAAACGGTAAAACAGACTCGCCAAGCGGTACACAACATTTTACATCGCGAAGATGATCGTTTATTGGTCGTGATTGGACCTTGTTCAATTCATGATCCAGTGGCGGCACTAGATTATGCCAAACGTTTAAAAGTATTGCGTGAAGAATTAAAAAATGAATTAGAAGTGGTAATGCGTGTTTATTTTGAAAAACCACGCACTACCGTAGGTTGGAAAGGATTAATTAATGATCCGCATCTTGATCACACTTATGCACTAAATGATGGTTTAAGAATGGCGCGTAAATTGTTATTAGATGTGAATGATCTTGGTGTACCGGCAGCAGGTGAATTCCTCGATATGATTACACCGCAATATATCGCTGACTTTATGAGCTGGGGTGCTATTGGTGCAAGAACTACTGAATCACAAGTGCATCGTGAATTATCGTCTGGTTTATCTTGCGCAGTAGGATTTAAAAATGGTACCAACGGTGGCGTGAAAATTGCTTTAGATGCAATTGGTGCAGCAGAGGCTTCACACTATTTCTTATCAGTAACTAAATTTGGTCATTCAGCGATTGTGGCGACAAAAGGTAACCCAGATTGTCATATTATTTTGCGCGGTGGTGATAAAGGGCCAAATTACTCTGAAGAGCATGTACTTAAAGTAGCAAAAGATATTGAAAAAACAGGACGTATTCCACATGTGATGGTGGATTTCAGCCATGCAAATAGTTCAAAACAATTTAAGAAACAGCTAGAAGTATGCGATGAAGTTTGTCGCCAAATTAGCCAAGGTTCTCGTCATATCTTTGGGGTAATGGTGGAAAGTAACTTAGTTGAAGGTCGTCAAGATATTATTGAAGGCAAAAAGCTAGTTTATGGACAAAGTGTGACTGATGCTTGTATCGGTTGGGAAGATACCGAAAAAGTATTGTATGACTTAGCGGCAGCAGTCAAAGCAAGACGCGCAAAATTAGCATAATATCCTAGTAATGTTTTGAATATCGCCTGTCAATTTGATGGGCGATATTTTTATTTGTCTTTATTAACTTGAAACCTTTGTGCTTGCACCCATATAGGGAAGCATTGTGTAAATTGTAGGAGCAAGAAGGAAATAAATTATGACTACAATCGTAAGTGTTCGCCGTAATGGCCATGTTGTTGTGGGCGGTGATGGTCAAGTGTCACTTGGCAATACCGTAATGAAAGGAAATGCACGCAAAGTGCGTCGTCTTTATGGCAATAAAGTATTAGCTGGTTTTGCCGGTGGTACTGCGGATGCGTTTACCTTATTTGAACTGTTTGAACGTAAATTGGAAATGCACCAAGGGCATTTATTAAAAAGTGCAGTAGAACTGGCGAAAGAGTGGCGTACCGATCGTGCGTTACGCAAATTAGAGGCAATGTTGATTGTTGCTGATGAGAAAGAGTCTTTGATCATTACAGGTTTAGGTGATGTGGTACAACCAGAAGAAGATCAAATCTTAGCGATTGGTTCTGGTGGTAATTATGCGATGGCAGCAGCCAGAGCGTTAGTTGCTAATACCGATTTATCAGCAAGAGAAATTGTCGAAAAATCATTGAAAATTGCTGGTGATATTTGTGTTTTCACCAACACTAACTTTACGATTGAGGAATTACCATAATGGCTTGGATCTATTTAATTTGTGCTGGTCTTTTTGAAATTGGTTGGCCGGTAGGATTAAAGATCGCTTCATTACCGGGTAAGACCATTATCGGTAGCTTAATTGCCATCATTTTTATGGTTGGCAGTGGCTTATTATTATATTTAGCACAAAAAGAAATACCTATGGGAACAGCCTATGCGGTTTGGACGGGTATTGGTGCAGCTGGTGCATTTTTAGTTGGTGTCATCTTCTATCACGATGCATTAACTTTTTGGCGTGCACTAGGGGCAATAATGATTGTTGGCGGCGTGATTGTTCTAAAATTGGCGGCGCATTAATAAAAAAGGATAAAGATATGTCTGAAATGACTCCTCGTGAAATTGTTTCTGAATTAGATAAACATATTATTGGACAAGCAGATGCAAAACGTGCGGTAGCGATTGCGTTACGTAATCGTTGGCGTCGTATGCAATTACCAGAACCACTTCGTCACGAAGTAACGCCAAAAAATATTTTGATGATTGGGCCGACCGGGGTTGGTAAAACTGAAATTGCACGTCGTTTAGCGAAATTGGCAAATGCCCCATTTATTAAAGTTGAAGCAACCAAATTTACCGAAGTGGGTTATGTAGGGAAAGAGGTTGATTCAATTATTCGTGATCTTGCTGATGTGGCAATGAAATTGGTGCGTCAAACGGAAATTAACAAAAACCGTTATCGTGCGGAAGAAGCAGCGGAAGAACGCATTCTTGATGTGTTATTGCCACCGGCTAAAGATCAATGGGGTCACGTAGAAAATAGCGATTCTAATAGCAATACTCGTCAAATTTTCCGTAAGAAATTACGTGAAGGTCAATTAGACGATAAGGAAATTGAAATTGATGTAGCGGCTGGCAGTTCTGTAGGCGTAGAAATTATGGCGCCTCCGGGAATGGAAGAGATGACAAGTCAATTACAATCTATGTTCCAAAACTTATCGAGCGGTCAAACCAAGAAACGCAAAATGAAAATTAAAGATGCGTTAAAGGTGTTGATTGAAGATGAAGCAGCGAAACTCATCAATCCAGAAGAATTAAAACAGAAAGCGATAGAAGCAGTAGAACAGCATGGTATCGTCTTTATTGATGAGATCGATAAAATCTGTAAACGTGGTGAAACTAGTGGCCCAGATGTTTCTCGTGAAGGGGTGCAACGTGATTTATTACCATTAGTGGAAGGTTCAACCATTAACACTAAACATGGTATGGTAAAAACTGATCATATTCTCTTTATCGCTTCTGGTGCGTTCCAAGTAGCTCGTCCATCAGATTTAATTCCTGAATTACAAGGTCGTTTACCGATTCGTGTTGAGCTAGGTGCATTAAGTGCAAAAGATTTTGAACGTATCTTAACAGAACCAAATGCCTCTTTAACTGAACAATATAAAGCGTTAATGCAAACTGAAGGAGTAACAGTTGATTTCACTAAAGAAGCCATTGCCACCATCGCGGAAGCGGCATTTCGTGTTAATGAGAAAACCGAAAATATTGGGGCAAGACGTTTGCATACTGTATTAGAACGTTTAATGGATAAAATTTCTTTTGATGCTTCTGATATGAGCGGTGAGAAAGTTACTATTGATGAAGCTTATGTAAAATCAGCATTGGGAGATGTAGTAGAAAACGAAGATTTAAGTCGTTTTATTCTATAAAAAGTCTTTAATTGATCAAAAGCCTGAGTAATCCTAAAAGATGCTTAGGCTTTTTTGTTATTTGGATTATTTCGTAAAATCTTTGTACTTTTCCTCTTTTCGCTTTTTCTATGTTGTGATATTTGTGAATAAAATGTGTCCTATTTCACAAAATCTTAAAAAAAATCGGTTTTAGTTTTAAAAAACTGACAAAAAATACATAAATAGGTATATACTAACCATAAGTTATTTTTAAATAACGTTTCTGTATGACAGAGAATTTTCTGTTATGTCTTTATTATTCACTTAGCAACAAAGGAACTTATTATGAATCATACCTATCGTTTAGTGTGGAATGCCGTTAGGCAGTTATGGCAGTGTGCCTCAGAAAATACTCGAGCAAAAGGCAAAACCGGCGCAGTAAAAGCGGCGGCAAATTCTCAAATTACCCCCCCCACAAGCATTATTAACTAATAAAATTACTTCCTTTTCTCTTTATAAATTTCCTTTAACTCTCCTCACAACAACAGTCTTATTTCTTTTAGCAAATCCAGTATTAGCGGAAGATGGAAATTTTCCTGATGGGATTAATGGTAATAGTGCGGTCGTTGATATTTCTAATCAGAATAACAGTGTTAGTTCAGAAAGCAAAAGTGCGATTGAATTGCTGAATGGACAAAATGCGGAAGCGATTATTTTAAAAGCGATTGAAAATAATAGTATCTCTACGAATAGTGATAG
>NZ_JTJL01000063.1 GCF_001678495.1 Gallibacterium salpingitidis | reverse complement strand
GCACCAAATGCAAAAGAACGTCATATTATAGAAACTTGGGCAGTTGCTAATATTAAGTTGCAAACAAAAGAAGGCAACAATGAATTAAAATTGCAAACTACAAGTACTTATCAAGATGATGGTGTTCAGTCAGCTATTTATTCTGATTATGATTATGATGGTTTAGGTTCAATAGTTTTAGTAGCAGAAAATGGTCAGAATCAGATTCAGATTGGTAATAACCAAGAAACAAATATTATCGGAAAAGTAGCGGATGTATATGGAATCGATAACCGATCAGGTACTGTGGTTGAAATGGAAGCAGGTAAGGGAAATATAATTTCCATTTATGCTCCAAACGCGAAAAAACGCACTGTTATCAAGACTTGGAATGGTAATACTATACTGCAAACAAAAGATGGTAATAACGAATTAATCTTACAAACTACTGCTACAAATCAGGATAGTGTGCTTAACGATAATGGTATTCATCGAGCTATAGATGTTTATAATGGTGGTTCAGTATTACTACAAGCAAATAATGGTCACAATAAAATTCAGATTGGTGATGCCAAAAATTTCCCTAATGTAAATGGAGTCATTTCAGCAGTAGATGGAATTTTTAGTAATAATGCTACTATGACAATGAAAGCGGGAAAAGGTAATGAAATTTCTATCTATGCGCCAAATGCACAATTTCAGGGAATTATTTATCAATATACAGGAACTAAAACAGAGTTATTAGCGGGGTCAGGCAATAATAATTTAACTATTACCAGTGAGTTAGGTGAAAATCGAGAATTTGAATTAGTGTGGGGTGATGAAGGTAAAGTGAACCTTAAAGCTGGTCAAGATAATGTTATCAAATATGAAGGCACATTAAATACAGCTATTCCTACAAGACAAGAAGAGTTAGATAATAATAGTACTTTTATCCGTGGTGTATATGCCTTTGCTAAGGGTGATGTTAATCTTGAAGCAAAAAATAACTACGTTTTGATTAAAGGACATGGCGATGGTCTTGGTGTGGGGTATATACCGATATCGCAGAATAATAGATATGACTTTTATACACATGGTTTATTTGCAAGCAATGTAAAAGAAGAGGGTTACGAAACAGCAGATGAGGGCTTCAGTAAAATAATTTTAAACGCAAAAAATGGAAATAATGTGGTTGATATTACTATCCGTTCACATGGTGAGATTGATGGAATAACTGCGCAACATCATGGTGATATGAAATTAGTTGCAACAGGTATGAATTTAATTCGTGTAATCAACCCGGAACGTAACACACTATTAATGGATTTTGGATCAGATAGTCGAATTTATCGTCACGGTGTTTATTCAAGTGCAGATAGTTTGATTGAGTTACAAGCGAAGAGTAACTGGATAGAAATTGGTGGAAACCCATTGATTCAAAGCGGTATTGATGTGAATGCTAATGCGCAAGCACATATTATTGCGGATGGAGGCGATAATATTGTAATGGTAAAAAATGCTGTATTGGGTTCAACGGGGGTACTTGTTGTTGATTCAGATCTTAATTCTGTAGCTGCAACCAAAAACAATATATTGAATTTAACTGCGATAAAAGGCACTAATCTCATCAAAATGTATGGAGAGCAGGAAGATTGGAATGCAGTGAATCAATCTAGCGTGCTTCGGAATAGAGCTGATTATGAATATAGAATAGGAACTATTGGTATTTATGCCGTGAATAAAGGTTCTGTTGTTACTTTAACTGGTAAACACAATGCTATTATTCATGAAGTTCCAACTAATACGGAATTTTCTAATATCAATATTTTTGCTGATGATGAATCCCAAGTAAAATTAATAGGTTCAGCAAGTAATACTTTAACTGGTGCAAAAATTGCGATTCAATCTTTCAATAAAGCCAATGTTACCGTTGATGGGCAAATGACGATTGATGCATCATTATGGGCAGCAGACGCAAGGGATACAGGAAAAATTGCCTTAAATTATGAAAAAACGAGTGTAATTAACGGAAATATGCTCTCGATTGGCGGTGATATTCAAGTGAAATCTAAGGGTAGTACTCTACGTTTAGTTGGTAATGAATATGCCTATGATAATGGTAATATCAACTTGCAACTTACGCCGGGTAGTTTAGCGGTAGGACGTATGGATAACTTTGCTGCTTATAATAACGAGCAACATAAGACATTATTTGGTTTAACTTCAATGGACTTACCTGCTGTAAATAGTGCAGGTCAAATTTACCTTGATTTAGCCAAAAACTCCCTTTGGAAAATGACTGGACAAAGCTGGATAAGCGAATTGCTTGGCGAAGGTTCTGTAGATGTTAGTCCAACTTCAGTCGGCGCCTCTGTTGGTCAAGCGTTACATATTGATAAACTGTCTGGTGCAAATCGTTTCTTAATGACATTAAATAAATCCGGTCAAGGTAGTGATATGCTCTATATCAAAGAGGGCATAGCGACTCCACAAGAGATTGTGATTAAGAACGAGCGTGATGTGTTAGATAGTATGGATTATGGTGAACGGTTACGTTTTGCTACTGTTAAATCATCATAGAATGAGTTTGTTAATGGAAGAGTCTATTCATACGGTGGTCGCCTAATGGAACAAGCGTTACAAGTAGAATATTCAGCGCAAATAAATGACCCAGATAACAATCTAGACTATAACACTAAATTTAATGGTGGTAGCGATTTAAGTGAAGCCAAACCAGGTACTGAGTATGTTGATGCTACTTATGGTGGTGGAAACAGTCAGAATGTTTATTTAGTGAAATATCGTATCAATAGACCAAGTCGTAATACACCAGATATTGGTAGAATGGTTGATATTGCAGCACGCTATGGTTTTATCTTAGACACCTATACTAAACGAGAAGGGGAACGGGCTTATTCACTTAACAATATTAAAGAGGGCGCTTGGATAAGGGGAACGCATACGCGTTTAGAACAATATGACCGCTTCCGTTTAAATAGCAATGACTATGAAATTGGTTATGACAAATTCAGAAAGAATGAAGCCGAGAAGAAACAGAAATGGGGTTTGAGCTTCACTTATGGCTATGCGAAACATAATGTGGAAGATGCGTTATTCAAAGGTAGGATAGAAAAATACCTCCTCAGCTTATACAACACCAACCAACGTAATAACAAGGAAGGGGATAACAGTTATTACAATGATAACGTGTTAAGAGCGGGATTATTACGCAACAAATATCAATCGATTATGAGCAATGGTCAACTTTGGGGCAGCGGTCGTTATAAGAATCACCTCTTTACGGCAAGTACGGAACATGGTTATCGCAAATTTATTGATGATGAGAAACGGTGGTATATGGTACCGCAAGCGCAACTTCAATTTGCTTACTTAACTGGCGCTAACTATCGCACTAGCAATGATATTAAAGTCAAGGTAGGTAGTGCGAAGAGTTTGATTGGCCGAGTGGGTGTTGATATTGTCAGATTATTAGATGAGAGTGGCGATAATCGCCTTTATGCGAAAGGCAATATTATGCATGAGTTTTTAGGCAAACACCGTTTTACTGCGAGCGACCGTACTGGAGATTACCAAGCGGGTTGGAATACGAGAGGTACGTGGTATGCGGTTGGTGTAGGCTATAATGCGCATGTCAGTGAAAAGACTCGAGTGTTTATTGATGCAGAGAAAGAGTTTGGTCATGGCAGAGCGGGGTCTTATAACATTCGTTTAAGTGTGTAGTGGTAGACT
>NZ_JTJL01000062.1 GCF_001678495.1 Gallibacterium salpingitidis | reverse complement strand
ATGCAAAACTCTCAATTCATAATGACTTCCGCTTAGATACACCAATTACTGTCGATGGCAAACTGACTCTAAAAGTCGATAACCATTTTGCCAATCAAACACAACTCGTTACCGGGAAAGGGTTAACGATTGAAGCAAAATCCATTGAAAATCCAGTCCAAAGTGAATTAAGTTCCCAAAAAACACTGTTAAAAACCGAGTATTTACTTAATCGTGGTTTAATTGATGGCGTCAAAAATATTATTTTTGCTGATCAATTAGATAATCTTGGCAGTGGTAGAATTTATGGTGATCAATTAGCGATTCAATCACATACACTCAATAATCTCCTAGAAGCCGATCAATCCGCGACGATTGCAGCACGCGAACGGCTAGATCTCGGTGTAGGTACCTTAACTAATTACGATCATGCTCTGATTTTAAGTCAAGGCAATCTCTCTATCGGTGGTGCATTGGATGATCGTTATCATGCCACTGGACAAGCGACTTTTGTGGATAATGGTAGTGCAACGATTGAAGCGTTGGGAAATGGTAATATCAATACGCAACGCTTATGGAACCACGATTTGCATTTAATCACAGGAGAACATCACCAAGATCAGCGTATTAGTGAATATGCTCTTAATCATAAATCCCAGCGTTATTCAAGTCTGGAAGGATGGTTTGATCGTAATAACAATAGTCGTAGTGATCGTAATTCTTATTTTAATTTCTATGATGGTCGTCCACGTGTTGCTGGGCCTACTTGGGTACAATGGCATTTTAATCGTCATACAGTGACGACTACATTAGAACATCGTGATCCAGCCAAAATTCTGATTGCTGGCGATTTACGCTTGAATGGCGAAAATTTAGTGAATGATGTTTCACAAATCCATGTAGGAAATAGAATTCGCATGGGTGGGCGTATTTTTAA
Organism: Gallibacterium salpingitidis; assembly: GCF_001678495.1. Classification (GTDB taxonomy): domain Bacteria; phylum Pseudomonadota; class Gammaproteobacteria; order Enterobacterales; family Pasteurellaceae; genus Gallibacterium; species Gallibacterium salpingitidis. Next base: position 14,405 of record NZ_JTJL01000062.1, on the reverse strand, counting down.
TCAGAATGAGAAAAACCTTAATTTAAAAGGCAATGGTGTCCGTTTAGAAAATAAAGATTTAATTGGTGAAATTCATCGTCATGATGAAGGCGTTTGGTATACGATGGTCACTAAACGAAAACGCCATGGTATTGGCAAAAAAGTTTGGGCTAAATATGGCGATGATGATAAACCTTTTAGTCGAGATCTCCCTATTGAATACTTTAAATTCAAATTGGTTGATAATACGATTGGGCAAGCTATTCAACCAACAGGAACGGCGATTCGTCAGCAAACTATCGCACAACAAGCTGCATTAAGTAATTTACAAGTGGATTTCACTCAAAGTACGCCATTGAGTACAGTACCACACGTACGTGCAGTATTACCGAATCAATTATTGCCTCAAGCAAGTTTATATCGTTTAAATCTTGCCACTAACAGCCATGTATTAGTTGAAACTGATCCTCGCTTTACTAATAAACGCCAATGGTTAAGCTCAGATTATATGTTTGATGCACTACGTGCAGATCCACAAACCATGCTAAAACGTCTTGGTGATGGTTATTATGAACAACGTTTAGTCAATGAGCAGATTAATCAGCTGACGGGACAACGCTTCTTAGCTAATTACACTTCTGATTATGAACAATATAAAGCGTTAATGGATGCCGGCATTCGTTATGCGCAACGTTATCAACTTATTCCAGGTGTTGCATTAAGTGCTGCCCAAATGCAGGAATTAACCGAAGATATGGTATGGCTTGCACCACAAACTGTCACGTTAAAAAATGGTTCTCAACTTCAAGTGTTAGTTCCGCAGGTCTATCTCGTCAAACGTGATGTCGATGTTCAGCCAACAGGTGCTATTATTTCCGCTAAAGACATTGAGATAGATGTTGCTGGTGAAGTGAAAAATAGTGGAAGTATTGCTGGTCGAAATTTAACGCAGATTTCTGCACAAAACTTAGAAAATTATGGTGGCATCAGCGCTAACCAACTGAATTTCAATGTGACTAATCGTTTCTATCAACAAGGTGGTCGCTTAAGTGCGGATAGTCTTAATCTTGCAGCAGGCACTATTCAAATTGAAGGACGAATGAGCGAAGCAGCAGCAAATTCATACTATGCTCGTCGTCAATTAGATCAACAAGCCTTGTTAAAAGTGAGACAAGCTTTAATTTTGCAAAGTCAGGGTGATATTCAACTTAATGCTACACAACTTAGTGCAGGTTCAGCGTTATTACAAGCCAATGGAACATTGGATATTGGTACCGTTACAGAATCGGAACGTTCGCATTATGTGGCTAACGCTGAAAATTATTGGAAATTAGATCAACAACGAGAAATTGGTTCTACTTTTGATATTAAAGAAAATGCAATATTAAGCGGTAAAAATGGTGTCACTTTACGTGCGACTCAAGTAAATTCAGATGGAGACATTCTTGTTAATAGTGAACAAGGAAATATTCAGATCCAATCTGGTCGAGATAAAGAAAATCTCTCTTTTGCTACGAAGTATAAGGATAAAAGTTTACTTAGCAGTAGTATTACGACTATTAAACATGATCACCAATATGATTTAACGGAAGGTTCTCAATTAGCAGGCAATAATGTTCACCTGCTGGCAAATCAAGGCAAAGTTGCTGTTGAGGGCAGTATAATTGTTGCAGACAAAAATGTGACATTACAAGCTCAAGAACTTGATATTTCAGCGGCTAAAAATACTAGAAAAGAACATGATTTTTATGCAGAGAAAAAATCCGGTTTAATGAGTAGCGGCGGATTAGGTTTTACTATTGGTAGTCGTTCAGAAAAACATGATTACACTGATCATGAAACAACCCAATCCGATGCGCGCGCGACCATTGGTAGCTTAGGCGGTGATGTGACTTTAGTTGCTGGTCAACGGGCGACTATTTTAGGCACTGACTTAATTGCTCAACCTGACAAGACAATTGATATCACCGCAAAATCGCTTAAAGTGGAAGCGGGTAAAGATATTATCGAAAGTACAGAGCAGCACGAATTTAAACAATCTGGCTTAACGGTATCTTTATCAACGCCAACAACTGACATGGCAATGAAAGCGCGAGAAAGTCTGGCACGTAGTCAACAAGTGAAAGACAGTCGCTTAAAAGCTTTATATGAAATCAAAGCCGCACAAGAAGGCGCCATTGCCGCTCAAGAAGCAAAGAAAACTGTTGATGCAGTACAATCTGGACAAAAAGCGGACTTTAAAGTTTCCGTCAGTATTGGTTCAAACAAATCTTCATCTAGCAGTACAACCACACAAGTGTTACATCAAGGCAGTACTCTCAATGCCGGAAATATCAACCTCACTACTACCGCAGGTGATATTGACGTAGTGGGTTCAACCATTCAAGCGGCAAACAGTGCATCGCTAACGTCGGCAAAAGATATTCATCTCTCCTCTGCTCAAGATAGCACAAGCCAACGTAGTAATAATAAAAATAGCGGTTGGAGTGCAGGTGTTTTTGTCGGTTCAAGCGGTGGTAGTTATGGATTTGGCATAGAAGGTTCTGCTCAGATAGGTAAAGGCTATGAAAACAGCGATACGATAACACAACGTAATACGACAGTGACTGGTCAAACTGTGAACTTACGCAGTGGTGAAGATATGACCTTAAAAGGCGCCGTGGTTACAGGCGAAAAGGTGAATGTTGAGGTAGGCAAAAATTTAGTGATAGAAAGCCGCCAAGATAGCAACCACTATAACAGCCAACAAGTTCAAGCGGGTGTATCTGCATCAGTTGCGATTTATGGTAGTGGTTCCAATGTCAGTGCGAATATGAGCCTGAACAAAGCGAAACTCAATTATGCTCAAGTTGAAACGCAAAGCGGTATTCAAGCAGGTAAGACAGGCTTAAATGTCAATGTGGCCGGCAATACCCACTTAAAAGGCGCAGTGGTTGAAAGTCAAGCAAGCGCGGAAAACAATCAATTTACAACAGGTAGTTTAACCGCAGAATCGATAGCGAACCACAGTGAAGTGAAAGTCTCTTCAGCAGGCGGTGGGCTCTCTACCGACCCAACCCAAAATATTGCCAATGGCTTTGCAGCGGGATTAAGTGCATTAGGGAATATTCATCAACAAGACAGTAGCACCACACACAGTGCCATCGGTAGCAATATCCAACTTACTACCCAACAAGGTGAGATACCGACTACCCTATCTCGCGATACCGCAACCGCGAATGAACGCGTACAGAAAGCGGATATGGAGGAAGTGAAAGCTCGTCAAGAGATGGCACAGGTGATAGGCGATATTGCCAATAATGGCATTACCTTAGTCTTAAAACCAAAATTAGACGAGGCGAAACGCCAAAAAGATGAAGCGGAAGCCATTCTTAAAGAAGATAAAACCAATGCAGCCGCATTGGAACAAAAAAGGCTCGCCAATGACGTCATAAAAGAATATGGACAAGGTGGAAAAATTCAACTTGCAGTACGCGCGGTCACAGGTGTCTTACAAGGGATAGCGACAGGTGATGCAAGTCAAGCAGCGGTAGGTGGTTTATCGCCGTATATCAATCATCAAATCAAAGAAGCGACCACGGATAAAGATGGCAATGTCAATCTTGAAGCGAACCTAATGGCACACGCTTTATTGGGCGCCATTGAAGCCTATGCCACAGGCAACAATGCGGCAGCAGGGGCAGCGGGTGCGGTCAGTGGGGAGTTAGCGGCAAAACTCATCACAGAACAGCTTTACCAAAAATCACCAGAACAGCTTACCGAAGCGCAAAAACAAACAGTCTCGGCATTAAGCCAATTAGCGAGTGGATTAGCGGGCAGCTTGATTAGCGACAGCACCGCAGGGGCGATTAACTCGGCGGAGATTGGTAAACGTGCGGTTGAGAATAATAATCTTGCAACGGCGATAGGCAAAAAAGCCTTTCCTGTTGTAAGAAATATGGTTTGTACACAAAAATGTATTGATGTTTTAACTACTTTAGGTCTCAGTTCTGCACTTATCTTATCTCAATCAGAGATTGAAGAAGCAATAAATGCCGGAGTTGATCCAGCGAAAATTGCGAAATTAAGTGATGAACAAAGACGTTATATTAATGAACAAATCTTAAATAGCCCAAATTCGCATCTATTCCTTGGCGATAAAGTGTGGATCCCTAATGCAGATGGAGGATTTACCCCAGTAGATCCAAGCTTAGTGACAACGACATATGGCGGTAAGCAGATTATCGATCCACGAATCTTAATCACCCATACAGGAGGCATACAATATCCAGCAGATTATGAATTACCGACACATACTGGAGGAGATCAATTATCAGGTGTAGATAAAGGTTCTCATGTTTTACCAGGTAGTGAAATTCATGTTGGGGATTGGAAGGATAATGTTTTATTAGCTGTTCCTCCAAATTTGACCCCTGAAGGCGCTAAACGAGCTGGAGCTTTTAATGAAGCTAAAAGACGTTCTGGAATTCCGGTAAGTCAACAACCAAGCAGAACATACCCTAATGTGGACAGAAGAGGTAATACACAACCAGGATGGATATATGAATTTGATCTTCCTAAAGAAGGTGGAGGAGTAAAAAAGGTAATTATTAGAGATGATGCGAAAGGTCATTTTTTCGGAGAAAATGATCCTCAAAATAGAGGACCTCATTTTAATGATCAAAAAGGAGGGCATTATGATTACTGACAAATTTATAATAAGAAAAGCTGACAATATTTCATATCAAAATGAAATAGCTAAATTCTATCCTATGTATTTTCATCCTACTGAGAATATTTCTGCTATTAGTATTGAAAATATAAAAGTTAAAATATTATCAGAAGATAGGTATAAGCTACTATATTATGTTTGTCAAAAAATAGATAATCAAGTAACAAAAATAAAAGTTATGATTTGCTTATATCAGCAACCAAATACTAAATTTATTAAATATAAAGGGGGGTGGGGAATGTTAAAATCTCAATGTATTGATATTGATAAAATAGAGGATAAAAAAGAAATAGTACTTGAAAGAAATGGAATGTTGGATTTTATCCTAGAAGGAATAATTAATATTAAGGATGATTTTATTGTAAAAGGAATATTGGAAATTACAAATGTTATTTATTTTTTTTTAGGAAAAGAACAAGGAGTACAACCAAAGATAGAGAAACACGATGACTGGATTAATTATATGTTAGATATTGGAGGAAATGTTCTGTTTTTTTTAGGATTAGGATTGGAGGCCTCATGTGAACTTGTTATTATGAGAAAATCTAAAGATATTTTAGAATTATTTAAATAATAAAATTTTTAATATCTTTTTTGTTAAGAGAAAATATTTATTTTGGAGTTTGAATGAGTTAATGGGATATATAAAAATATTTATGAATGGACTCAAAATATGGAATATTAGAAAAATATAATAAAAGAGGAAAACATTTAGGTGAGTTTGATTATAAAACAGGAGAACAAATAAAAAGTGCAGATCCAACAAGGAGAATAGAACCATGATTGAAGTGGTTAGATATATAGAAGTTTTTGACAATACAACAGAAGAGTTAATAGGTTCATACGAAATAACATTACCTGATGAGGAAGCTATTTCTTATATCCAACCTGATGATGATGATGATTATGCAGTTTGTGGGTATGAACTAAATAAAAACCAAGTTATTAATTTAGGTGGGAAAAAAATTAGTGTCTTTCTATAATAACAAAGATGTATCATTTTTTGCAGCTTGTTATCAACAATAAATTAAAGCAAATTTAAGCCAACTGACCGAAGCCCAAAAACAAACGGTATCGGCATTAAGCCAGTTAGCGAGTGGCTTAGCGGGCGGTTTAATTAGCGACAGCACCGCTGGGGCGATTAACTCAGCGGAGATTGGAAAACGGGCGGTTGAGAATAATTTCCTCTCTGAAAAAGAGATTGCTATTTTAGACAAACTTGCTGAGAAGAAAGTATTAACGCCAGAAGATGTCGAACATATTACTAGCATAAAGATGAAAGATAAAGTCTCTGATGTTTTACTGACAAAATATCAGAAAGACCCAACATCATTAACACCTGAAGAGTATCAACAATTGAAGTATTGGGTTAATGAAGCGGCTAAATGGAATCCTAATGTTGCAACCAATATATGGAAGATGGACGTCACCGGGCCAACGATAGCTTATGCTAATCCAGCGTTAGATGAAAAATATGCCAGTGAAGCTAACCTTTATAACAGTTTAGATTATCGTTTTGGGAAATCGACTTTAGAGGGAATGGCATTACTGGGTAATAGTGGTAATACGATAGTTAAAGGCGTCACCACAGCCGAAACGTTAGCGAGAGCTATAAGTGATAGAGCCTTTATTACTGCTCTGCAAGCAGAGAATGCCATTGGAAAAGTCTCTCCTGCATTGCAATGGATAGGAAAACATCCGATAGCAAGTGAAACCCTAGTTGCCGGAACAGTTTCAACAGGATTTGATATTTATAATGACAAATTTACTCCTGAAGGGGCAATGATGAATTATGTTCTAAGTGGAATTACTGCCGGAAAGAGTCTATCAAAACAATTATCAATTAATACCATTTATCAAGGTATTGTATCTGCAAATGATAATACTAAAAATGATAAGGAAGTATTAGGAGATATAGCTAAAAAGAATTTTGCAACCTCAATTTCTGCTATCGTATCAGATATGGCTTTGAGAAAAGGTTTTACAGGATATAAGGTTGTTATTGGAAGCACTATTATGGATAACACAATAGAAAACATAAATATTGTTCCGCCATCAAATAAAAATAAAGAAGAGGAGTCAAAATAATGCTTAAGAAAATATTTTATACATTCTTTCTGTTTGTATTTTTGTATATTTCTCTTCTTATAGCCTATTGTTTACTTAGAATGATAGACTTTTTTTATACAGGTGACTTCATTTTTGAAAGAATAATTTTTTACAAAATATTTTTAAACTCACTGTTAGCAACTTTTTTAATGATTTTAACTGCAAAAATTGGAAGAATATTTGGGTTGAAATAATTATTTTTATCAACCCAAAATATTGCCAATGGCTTTGCAGCGGGATTAAGTGCATTAGGGAATATTCATCAACAAGACAGTAGCACCACCCACAGTGCCATCGGTAGCAATATCCAGCTTACTACCCAACAAGGTGAGATACCGACTACCCTATCCCGCGATACGGCAACCGCGAATGAACGCGTACAGAAAGCGGATATGGAGGAAGTGAAAGCTCGTCAAGAGATGGCACAGGTGATAGGCGATATTGCCAATAATGGCATTACCTTAGTCTTAAAACCAAAATTAGACGAGGCAGAGCGCCAAAAAGCTGAAGCGGAAGCGATATTAAGGGTGGATACGTCTAACCAGGCAGCGAAACAACAATTAGATGAAGCGAATAAGGTCTTAGACACTTATGGATTGGGTGGCAAGGTACAATTAGCAGTACGCGCAGTCACAGGAGTCTTACAAGGGATAGCGACAGGTGATGCAAGTCAAGCAGCGGTAGGCGGTTTATCGCCGTACATCAACCAAGAAATTAAAGAAGCGACCACAGATAAAGATGGCAATGTCAATCTTGAAGCGAACCTAATGGCACACGCTTTATTGGGTGCTATTGAAGCCTATGCCACAGGCAACAATGCCGCAGCAGGCGCTGCGGGTGCAGTGAGTGGTGAGTTAGCGGCAAAACTAATCACAGAACAGCTTTACCAAAAATCACCAGAACAGCTTACTGAAGCGCAAAAACAAACGGTATCGGCATTAAGCCAATTAGCGAGTGGCTTAGCGGGCGGTTTAATTAGCGACAGCACTGCTGGGGCGATTAACTCAGCGGAAATTGGTAAACGGGCGGTGGAGAATAATTTCCTCTCTGAAAAAGAGATTGCTATTTTATACGTTGTAGTAAACAGACTCACTCAGAAAAAATTGGCTTAATGGACAAAAGTGTGGGATTTTTTACCCATTAAGCCTTTATGATTACACGATATAAAACAAAAGGATGCTTCAAAACTTATAAGGATTTTACCGCAGCTAAACAATAGAAAAAACAACAACCCCATTCCCTTATCTAAAAAATTGAGTAACATATAGTGATGATATTGGAGAGATATCATTATTTCTAATAATTCAATTCAGAAAACACAACAGAGTAGTACAAAAATGCGTAAGATTTCAATTATTGGCGCTGGAGCTGTCGGCGTTGAGATAGCTAGTTTTATTCTTAATATGGGAGAGTGCAGTGAGGTTGTTTTAGTCGATCTAAATAAAGATCGCTGTAAAGGCGAACAAATGGATTTTAGCCACATGACTGCACTAACTTTTTCAAAAAATACTAAAATTATTAGCGGTGAATATGCTGATACAGCAGAGAGCGATATTATTGTGATTACTGCTGGAGCACAGATTAAAGTTGGACAAGATCGACTAGAGTTGGCACAAATTAATGCCAAAATTGGTGTTGATATTGCAAAGCAGCTAGAAAAATATTCACCAAATGCCATTCTGATTATTGTCACGAATCCTTGCGATATTGTGACGCATTTCATCACTTGTAATACTTCTTATCCAAGAGAGCGAGTTATTAGCGCAGGTTGCGTTGTTGATAGCGCTCGATTAATGAAATTGGTGGCAGATAAAGTACAAATTGATCCAAAAAATATTTTTGGTTTTATCCTAGGTGAACATGGTGCAAATAGTGTATTACCTTGGAGTTTAATGAATATCGCTGGACAAAAAGTGGAAGACTTTTGTGCGAATAATGGCTATCCAGTGATTAATCCAGCAGAGATTTTAGATGAAGTTAAACAAGAAGGTTTGAAAGTTTTTGGACTGAAATTAAATACCAATCATGGGATTGCAGCGAGCGTCTTTAGGATTATTCGTGCAATTAATATTAATGAATATTCTGTTTTACCAGTTGGTGCTGTACTAAATGGGGAATATGGTATTCGCAATATTGTGATTAGTGTACCGATGATTATTAATCGTGATGGCATCGGAAAAATTCCTAAGTATCGTTTTACCGATGAGGAATTGATTGACTTGCACCAAAGTGCCGCTAATTTACGCAAAATCGCAGAAGATGTAGCAGAAAAGACGGGGTTAAAAGTTAATTTGTAGATCTTAGGTTGTAATATATCGCCAATAATTGGGAAAACTCAGTTATTGGCTTTTTTATTAATATTTTTTAACCAATACCATAAAAAGTACGGAAGTTGACCGTACAAATTAAATTACTTATACTTTGAGCGGATTAAAAAAAGGAGAGTATTATGCCAACAATGAGCAGAATTGATATGAAAATTGATTTGGAAACCAAGTTATTGGCTGAACGAGCTGCGGCAGCTTGTGGGCAGAGTCTTAGCGCTTATTTATATAGCCTAATTCGTAAAGATGCACCACAAGTATTAGCAGAACAACAACAAATTATCATTACAAATCAGCAATATGATGCCTTTATACAAGTGTGTGAGCAAGAAGGTGATTGGGAGCCATCTGCTAAGTTAACGGCAGTAATGCAACAGATGGACGAGGATGGTTTTAAATGGCGTTAAATCATTTTTTTGAGTCTGTTGATAAGGATAAGCATCACTTAAAAGGCTTTAATTGTGGTCATGCCGATATGAATACTTTTTTAGCACGCTATGCAAGTAAAAATGCGCAGTTAGGTTTAAGTCGAACTTGGGTGTTAGCTGAACAAACAACGGATCACAATAAAGCAGCAGTAGCTGCTTATTATACGCTAGCGGTGCAATCTATTTGCCCAGAAAAACTGATTGATCAGGAGTTACCACGTTATCCAACACCAGTAACGTTATTAGCACGTTTAGCTGTTGATATTTCTTATCAAAAGCAGGGTTTAGGTACAAAAACATTGTTAGCTGCATTAGCACAAATTGTTCGTATGGCAGACAGAGGATTGCCCACTTATGCGTTAATCTTAGATGTATTAGATGAAAATGCTTTGGCGTTTTATCAACAATTTGCGTTTTTTCGCCCTTTAGATGACACGAACCGTAAATTGTTTGTGCCATTACGTGTAATTAGATCCTTATTAAATAGTAACCAATAATGTTTTAAGCCTTTTTCCAAGGCACATCAGTTTGCATAATTTTTTGATAGATCGGGCAAGTTTTATCATGAGCATTTGGTAAATAGCCACAACTCATCAAAAATTCATTGACGATCTCGCCACCGACAAATTTAAAATGACGCTTAAAAAGTTTTACCCATTCAGGTAATGGTTTTGGGTGATGATGATCTAACCATTGCTTAAAAGAGCCGAATTGTCGCTGTAATAACATAATCTGTTGTGCATTATAGATAGCAGCATTGATTTTAAAACGGTTGCGAATAATAGCTGGATTGCTTAATAAACGTTGCCGATCTTCATCGTTATAATTAGCAACTTTAGCAATTTCAAATTGATCATAAGCTTGGCGAAAACCAGTTTCTTTCTTTAGAATGGTTGTCCAACTCAAACCTGCTTGATTAATTTCTAAGACCAAACGTGCAAATAATTCATTATCATCATTAATCGGAAAACCGTAGTGGTGATCGTGGTAATGCTTATTGAAAGGATCTTGTCCCTCCGCTAATTGATTAACATAATCACAATAACTCATAGCCATTTATCCTTTGCTTGGGCGAATACGTTGCATAAACATTGGTAATTCATCAGTTAATACACGTTGTTGCATTAAATCTTTAATTGTCGCAGCTCGAAAAAGTGCTTTTTCGGCTTTTTCACCATGAAATAGGGAATTGACCGTATTTTGCCAATGGGCTAACCAAACTGAAAACATCTCTTCACTCATTGGTTGGCGATTATGCAGTTTGATATGTGCCAACATTGGGTTACCTTGATAGCTTTCGGTATCAAAAATATTACTTTCCCAAAAGCGATACATTTTTTCTAAATGGGCTTGCCAATGTTTGCCTTTAAGGTGATCAAACATATAACCAATACGAGGATCGGCACGAACGACTTGATAGAAAGAATTTACTAATAATTCAATATCTTCACGATTTTCGAGCAATTTGGTCATATGATTAATCCTCTTGTTTTTTTAGCAAAGAAAGTACAAACAATAATGAAGAACAAATGACTACTGATGGCCCGGCAGCAGTGTCATAGAATGCCGATAAAATTAGTCCGCCACTTACCGCAATCATACTAATTAAGATAGCAATAAATGCCATAGTTTCTGGTGTTCTAGCAAAACGGCGTGCAGTTGCCGCAGGAATAATTAATAAAGAGGTAATAATCAACGCGCCTACAAATTTCATACTTAAAGCAATCGTAATTGCGGTTAAGAGCATTAAAATAATGCGTGCTTTTTTAACATTAATACCTTCAATTTGTGCCAATTCAGGACTAACTGTTGCAGAAATTAAATTCTGCCAAGAGTAGCATAAAACGCTAAGTACCAAGACAACGCCAATTCCAATCCATAATAGATCTTGGTAGTTGATGGCAAGTAGGTCACCAAAGAGATAATTCATTAAATCAACACGCACACCGCCGATTAAGCCAATCATAACAACCCCAAGCGATAAGCTGGTATGGGCAATAATGCCGAGCAAAGTATCGACAGCAAAATGGGTATTATTTTCTAACCATACCAATAATAGCGCTAACACAATTATCAAAATAAGGATTGCTAAGTAAGGGTTTAAGTCCAATGCGATACCAAGTGCAATGCCTAGTAGTGCAGAATGTGACAACGTATCGCCAAAATAAGCCATTTTACGCCAAACGACAAATGCACCGAGTGGTGCAGTGATTAACGATAAAATCATGCCGGTTAGCCAAGCAGGGAAGATAATTTCAAACATAATCAGCCTTATTGTTGTTGATGTTGGCAATCAGGTGAACGATGTTGTTCAGAACAGCAAACATCACCATGTAAATTGTGTTTATGGTTATGATGGTGGGTATAAATAGCAACATTCTGTTCACGTTGATTGTTAAAGAAATCGATAAAATGTGGATGTGAACTAATCGAATCTGGCGCACCTTCACAGCATAGATGTTGATTAATACAAAGCACATGATCGGTTTTTGCCATCACTAAATGTAAATCGTGAGAAACCATTAAAACAGCACAATCAAAACGTTCACGCATTTGATTAATTAACTCATATAGCTCATTTTGTCCAACCACATCAACACCTTGCGTGGGTTCATCAAGCACCAATAGATTAGGTTTATTTAAAATTGCTCGCGCTAATAATACTCGCTGCATTTCGCCGCCAGACAATTTCTGCATACTATGATCTGCAAGATGGCTAATAGAAAGCAATTTAAGTGATTGTTCGATATCTTGTTTACTCGTTTTCGGTTTTAATGCTAAAAACTTACTGACAGTGATAGGAAAAGTTGCATCAAGATGAATTTTTTGCGGTACATAACCAATTTTGGTATTTGGTGCATAATGTACACTGCCTTGCTGCGGTGTAATTAATTTGAGTAAAACTTTTAATAAAGTTGATTTGCCACCGCCATTTGGCCCAACAATAGTGGTAATGGAACGAGGTTGAATGGATAGTGAGATATCTTGTAATGCTGTCTTATTATTGAACTGGACAGATATGTTTTTAAGCTCAACCAAAGGTGGTTGTGATAGTTGCATAATGAGAACACCTTTAAAAAAATCGGACTGTATTTTATGCAAATCGAGTATGGGATCAAATAATTTTTTCGATAATGCCGAAGATTTATTCATTCAAAAAAATTAATCAGTTAATTTGGGAATTTTTCGGCTAATATTATGTCTTACATGAGTTCTGAAAAAATGATTTTAGTTTTACCCATTTAGGTTATATTGAATGCAACATATTAAACTGGCAAGAGATCGCATAAAGAGAAAAATAACGATAAGAATTGTGCTTTTTGTGATCGCATTACTTTGCTTTTCATCAATAATTTATTTTTTACATCACCAAACCAAAACTCCAGAAACTAAAACAACTATTCCATCAACCAGTGTTGATGTGAATAAACCTGCTGGTACTGCTGAAGCAGAGAGTGATAAAACGGCAGAAACAGCAGAAAATAAGCAAACAGAAGAAAATAGCGCGCACGATAGTAAATCTACTACCGATGAAAATACACAAACAGATAGCGATAATAGTGAAAATTTTGATGATCAATTAACTGATGAACCTGTATTTAGTGATGATGAATTACCGGAAGATGCGAAAAGTGCATTAAATGAATTACTTGATGCGGCAGGTGAAGCATTACGCATCACTAATCAATTTGCTTATACCGTTGCAGATGGCGATAAATTGAATGATGTATTGGGTTCTAGTGGTTTAGATGTTGATGTTATCAATGAATTGTATGAATTAGATCCAACATTGAAAAATCTACAAACTGGGCAGCAATTCTACTGGATCCTATCGAAAGATGGTGATTTACAATATTTAAACTGGTTAGTTTCACGTAAAGAAGAACGTATTTATGAACGTCAAGCTGACGGTCATTTTGTGATGCAGGTGATCCAAAAGAAAAGTATTTGGAAAGAGGAAGTATTAAAAGGAGATATTGACGGTAATCTTTATACACATTTACGTGAGAATGGCTTGGATTCTAAGCAAATCTATCAACTTATTAACGCATTACAATGGCAAATCAGCCTAACGAAGTTACAAAAAGGCGATCGTTATGCGATTTTGGTTAACCGCGAATACCTTAATGATAAGCTGACTGGTCAAGGAAACGTGATTGGGATTCACATTATTAGTCGTGGTAAGAGTTATTATGCAATTCAAGCGGAAAATGGACGTTATTATAACAACCATGGTGAAACACTTGGCAAAGGTTTTTCTCGTTATCCAACACAACGTCAATACCGTATTTCTTCACCATTTAATCCGCGTCGTAAAAATCCTGTAACTGGACGTATTGCTCCACATAAAGGTGTTGATTTTTCTATGCCGACAGGAACACCAGTTATTGCACCAGCTGATGGAGTTGTGATGAAAGTTTCCTATCAGGCTGGTGGCGCAGGGCGTTATATAATGTTACGCCATGGTCGTGAATATCAAACGGTTTATATGCATTTAAGCAAACCATTAGTGAAACAAGGTCAATCAGTGAAGAAAGGGCAGCGGATTGCGCTATCTGGCAATACTGGTCGTTCAACAGGGCCGCATTTACATTATGAGTTTCATGTTAATGGGGTTGCTGTTAATCCAATGAAAGTGAAATTACCTGGTATGAATAACACGATGGCAAGCAAAGAACGACAACGTTTCTTAGCGCAGGCTAAAGTGGTACAAAATAAATTGCAGATGAAGGATTGATTTAGTTAATTATTTGAAAAAACTATATTTTGGAATCTTCAAAAACCTCTTCAATTTTGAAGAGGTTTTCAGACTGCTGACAAACATAAATTTTGTCACAAACTTCTATAAAATAG
>NZ_JTJL01000061.1 GCF_001678495.1 Gallibacterium salpingitidis | reverse complement strand
GAAAAATTGACAGCTTTTTTTGCCTGAAAATCTTATTTGCATTCGGGCAAGAGTGAGAGGGAACCCAAAGCTATTTTATGGAAATTTGTGACAAAATTTAGGTTTGTCATCAGTCTGAATGGTCAGCAAATGCTGACCATTCAGTTTGGTAAGAAGTCAATGACTAAACGTCTAGTGAAATGATTTTTTAGGTTACGCTAGAACAAAAACTTTTATTCTTGTAATGAATAAATACCAAGTTGATCTAATTTACCTAAACCACTGACTAATGCTGAAGCACCATTGATAGTCGTTTGAATCATCACTTTTTGTTGTAATGCACTACGACGAATCGAATGACTATCAGCAATAGATTCAGGTTTACCATCTACCGTATTAATCACTAATGAAATTTCACCATTCTTGATAGAATCCACAATGTGTGGACGACCTTCACGCACTTTGTTGATATGTTGCACAATAATGCCATGTTCCGCTAAGAATTGTTCGGTACCATAAGTTGCGCATAAGCCAAAACCAAGACGTTGCAGATGTTTTACGATTGGTAATAAACGTTTTTTATCTTGATCGGCAATAGATAAGAACACTTTACCACTTTGTGGAATATGTTCTCCTGCACCAAGTTGTGCTTTGATAAATGCCTCTTCAAAGGTAGTGCCTACGCCCATTACTTCACCGGTTGAACGCATTTCTGGTCCGAGAATCGTATCAACACCAGGGAATTTGATAAATGGGAATACCGCTTCTTTTACAGCAAATTTTTCAGGAATAACTTCTTGTGTAAAACCTTGTTCTGTGAGGTTGATACCAGCCATCACACGAGCAGCAATTTTAGCTAATGGTACTCCAGTTGCTTTACTGACGAATGGCACTGTACGAGAAGCACGTGGATTTACCTCTAATACATAGACAGTATTTTCTTGTACCGCAAATTGTACATTCATCAAACCAACAACTTTCAAGGCTTTCGCCATCGCGCTAGTTTGGCGACGAATTTCATCTTGAATCTCTTTGCTTAATGAATAAGCTGGTAATGAACACGCAGAATCACCGCTATGGATACCTGCTTGTTCAACGTGCTGCATAATACCGCCGATAACGACAATCTCACCATCACAAATACAATCCACATCAACTTCAATGGCGTTATCAAGGAAGTGATCTAATAAGATCGGGCTATCTTCAGAAACTTGAACTGCTTCACGCATATAACGGTTGAGTTCTTCTTCGTTATAAACGATCTGCATTGCACGTCCGCCTAATACATAAGATGGGCGAACAACTAAAGGATAACCCACTTCTTCCGCTAATTTAGCTGCTTCATCACTGTTGCGTGCAGTACGATTAGGCGGTTGTTTCAAATTTAATTGATTCAGAATTTGTTGGAAACGTTGGCGATCTTCTGCAGCATCAATACTGTCAGCAGAAGTACCAATGATATGAACTCCATTTTTGTGTAACGCATTAGCTAGTTTTAATGGAGTTTGACCACCGTAATGAACAATCACACCATCAGGTTTTTCAATGTGGATAATTTCTAATACGTTTTCTAAAGTCAAAGGTTCGAAATAGAGGCGATCTGAAGTATCGAAATCAGTGGATACAGTTTCTGGGTTACAGTTCACCATAATGGTTTCAAAACCGCTTTCACGTAAAGCAAGAGCAGCATGTACGCAGCAATAATCAAACTCAATACCTTGACCAATACGGTTTGGACCACCACCTAGAATCATAATTTTTTTACGATTGGATGGATTAGCTTCGCACTCTTCTTCATAAGTAGAGTAGAGATAAGCTGTATCTGATTTGAATTCTCCTGCACAAGTATCAACACGTTTATAAACAGGATGTAAATTTAATTCATAACGACGTTGTCTTACTTCACTTTCACTAACTTTAGTTAGCTGACCGATACGTTTATCTGAGAAACCTTTGCGTTTTAGACGACGTAATTCAGCATAATCAAGTTGATCAAAGGTTTTCTTTTCTAATTCAAGTTCTTCTAACACCAAATCTTGAATCTGACGTAAGAACCAAGGATCGATTTTGGTATAGCGATAAACATCAGCTAATGACCAACCTAAACCAAAAGCATCCGCTACATATAGCAAACGTTCTGGACCTGGGTTAGAAATTTCTTGGCGTAATTTCTCGTTATCTTCTGAACGTAAGTTAAAACCGCAAATACCAGTTTCTAGCCCACGTAAGGCTTTTTGTAATGACTCTTGGAAAGTGCGCCCCATTGCCATCACTTCACCAACAGATTTCATTTGGGTAGTCAAACGGTCATCTGCTTGTGGGAATTTTTCAAAGGCAAAACGTGGCACTTTAGTCACAACATAGTCAATCGATGGCTCAAAGGAAGCTGGAATTAAGCCACCAGTAATATCATTGCGTAATTCATTTAAGGTATAACCTACAGCGAGTTTTGCCGCAACTTTAGCGATTGGGAAGCCTGTCGCTTTTGATGCTAATGCAGAAGAACGGCTGACGCGCGGATTCATTTCGATGACGATCATTTCACCATTTTCTGGATTGATGGCGAATTGTACGTTAGAACCACCGGTATCAACGCCAATTTCACGTAATACGGCCAAAGAGGCATTACGCATAATTTGATATTCTTTATCTGTTAATGTTTGTGCTGGAGCAACAGTAATGGAATCCCCAGTGTGAACACCCATTGGATCGAGGTTTTCAATCGAACAAACGATAATGCAGTTGTCGGCTTTATCGCGTACTACTTCCATTTCATACTCTTTCCAACCTAAAACGGATTGTTCGATTAATAGTTCATGTGTTGGAGAAGCATCAAAGCCACGCTCACAAATCTCTTGGAATTCTTGGCGGTTATAAGCGATACCACCACCTGAACCACCCATAGTGAATGATGGGCGAATTAAGGTTGGGAAACCAACTTCTTCTTGCGCCTGCCATGCTTCGGCAAAACTATGACAAACGAAAGATTTTGGCGTATTCAAACCAATTTTAGCCATTGCTTCTTTGAAACGGCCACGATCTTCGGCTTTATCAATCGCATCTTCAGTCGCACCAATTAATTCCACTTGATATTGCGCGAGAATACCGTTTTTGGAAAGGTCTAAAGCGCAGTTTAAGGCAGTTTGTCCACCCATTGTTGGTAGAATGGCATCTGGGCGTTCTTTTTCAATAATTTTCGCTAAAGTTTGCCAACGGATTGGTTCAATATAGGTGACATCCGCCATATTTGGATCGGTCATAATTGTCGCTGGATTTGAGTTTACCAGAATGACTTTATAACCCTCTTCACGTAATGCTTTACACGCTTGAGCACCAGAGTAATCGAATTCACAAGCCTGTCCAATTACAATCGGACCTGCACCAATAATAAGGATAGATTTTATATCTGTACGTTTTGGCATAATTTATGTCCCACGATTCTTTTTATTATTTCATAATTAACGGACTACATATGAACTAGCAGTCAAGGTATGACTCGCAATATCCATTTCTTTAATAAATTTATCAAATAGATACGCTACGTCATGTGGACCAGGGCTTGCTTCTGGGTGTCCTTGGAAAGAGAATGCAGATTGATCTGTTAATTCAATTCCTTGTACGGAACCATCAAATAGAGAACGATGAGTGATACGTACATTACTTGGTAAACTCTCTGCATCGACTTCAAAGCCGTGGTTTTGGCTGGTAATTAATACTTTGTTGGTATCAAGATCTTCGACAGGATGATTACCACCATGATGACCAAATGCCATTTTTTTCGTTTTACCACCGACAGATAAGCCTAATAGTTGATGTCCTAAACAGATACCAAAAATTGGCTTTTTACTTGCCAATAAAGTTTGAATAGCTGAAATTGCATAATCGCATGGTTCAGGGTCGCCAGGGCCATTAGAGAGGAAAATGCCGTCCGGATTTAGTGCTAATACCTCTTGTGCTGGTGTAGTCGCTGGTACAACTGTAATACGGCAGCCACGCTCTGCTAACATGCGTAGGATATTACGTTTTACACCAAAATCGTAGGCAACGACATGGAAACGGAAATTTGGCTGTTCTGCATAACCGACACCGAGTTGCCACACACGTTCTTTCCATTCATAAGGTGCGGCGCAAGTTACTTCTTTAGCAAGATCTTTACCCGCCATAGAACCAAAGCTTTGCGCTAATTCTAAAGCTTTTTTCTCATCAATTTGCCCAGCCATAATGCAACCTGCCATTGCACCTTTATCACGTAATAAACGTGTTAAGCGGCGGGTATCAATATCCGCAATTGCCACTACATTATTTTGGCTTAAGTACTCTTGTAATGATTGTTCGCTACGGAAATTACTGTGCAATAAAGGTAGATCACGAATAATCAAACCAGCAGCATAAATAGCATTAGATTCAACATCTTCGCTATTGGCACCAGTATTACCAATATGTGGATAAGTTAAAGTAACTAGTTGTTTAGTATAAGAAGGGTCGGTCAGAATTTCTTGGTAGCCCGTCATGGAAGTGTTAAATACAACTTCACCAATCGTATGTCCTAACGCGCCGATAGCGGTACCACGAAAAATCGAACCATCAGCAAGGACGAGGATAGCTTGTTCAGACATCAATTACTCCTAAATTAATTTATGTGTTTGGTCGAACACTTACGAATGCTCATTAACCACAACTTAGATCAAACGGTAATTTCATTATAGTTTTACCATATTGGCTAAATCGTGTCTGAATGTTTTTTCATTAAACGAAAAAATCGCAATATTTTAATAGAGCAAACGTTTAAATACAAATGAAAAGATTTGGTGTATATGAAAAATTATGCAATATAATTGAATATTTATTCATTAAAAGCAAGTGTTATTTTCAATTTAAAGGTGTTTTTAATCGTAAGAAAATTTGATTAGAATATAAAGTAATTGACTAGCGAGAGAAGAAGATAATGAAACAAGCACTAATAAAAAAATTTTTGCCTGCTGCGATGGCAGTGGCAATAACCGCAGGGTGTGCAAGTCACACTGAAACTGGCGAGCGAAACGATCCATTACAAGGATTTAATCGTGCAATGTGGAATATAAACTATAATTATCTTGATCCTTATGTATTGCGTCCAGTGGCGAAAGGCTGGCGTGATTATGTGCCAGATCCTGTGAAAACCGGCTTAACTAATTTCACCAGTAATCTTGATGAGCCAATGAGTTTTGTAAATCGTTTATTGGAAGGGAATTTTAAACAGGCAATGGTGCATTTTGATCGCTTTTGGATCAATAGCGTATTTGGTTTAGCAGGTTTTATCGATATTGCTAGTGCAAGTAAACCATTGAGAAAGCAAGAGAATAGAGAATTCGGTGATATGCTCGGACATTATGGTGTTGGTACTGGTAGTTATGTAGTGTTGCCGGGCTATGGCGCTGCTATACCTCGTCAAGATCTTGGTCATATTGTTGATATGACTTACCCAATGTTGTCATTACTTGGCCCTTGGGGTTTATTAAAATGGGGAATTGAAGGGGTAGATAAACGTTCAAGGGTGCTCGATCAAGATGCATTATTAAAACAATCACAAGACCCTTATGTCACTTTCCGCGAAGCCTATTTCCAAAACTTGCAATTTAAAGTTTCGGATGGTAAAGCGGACAACAAAGAAAGTGAGAAGTTAGATAAAAATATTGTCAATGAAATCGATTAATCTTTTACTTTTTTGATTCAAATTAAGGCGGCGCTAAGCATAATCTCTTACAGTAAGCGCCGTTAAATTTTTTATATTTTTAGAAGGATAGCAACATGGAAATGACCTCCACCCAACGCTTAATTTTAGCGAACCAATATGAATTAATGGCATTGCTTAACCCTGAACAAGCGGCGTATTTTCGTCGCTTAAAAACAATTGTGCAATGTGGTTTTGCTAAAGAGTTACAAGAATTAGATAAGGGCTTTTCTTATTTAACTGAGGCGGAATGTAAGATGGTTCGTGATACTTTAGAGATGTATCATGCGTTACAAGTTTCTTATAATAATTTGGCAAATAAATCAGTGATCAGTGAACATCAAACTAAATTTATTGGTTATTGTGCGATTAGAGAGAAGAAATTCTGCCAATATGTGAAATTCTTACGTGAAACTGAAAAACTTTATACTGATGTTGTATTCCATACCGAAGATACTGATGCACAGTTCTGTATGGCTGATAAATATCAAAAAATGTTGGCGGCATGGCGTGCTTGCCCACATGAATACCATTTAAGTGCGGAAGAAATTCGTAAGATTTTAAATGCGTAATAATTAGAAAGTATGTTAATAAAAACGGCAGAGTACCTGCCGTTTTTTGTGTATTAACGATTGGCTTTTAGCTCAATCTCTTGATTGACTTGACCATAAATCATCATAGTAAAGACCACTGTACCGCCAAGAATATTACCGAAACAGGTTGGCAGTAAGAAAGTGACAAAGTAGTCGTATAATGACGCCTCACCTTGGAAAACCAGGTAAGAAATTTCTGCCGAACCCACAATAACATGTGCAAAATCACCTAATGCAATCAAATAGATAAAGAAGAAAATCATAATAAATTTTCCACTATTTACCGATGGCATCATCCATACGATGGAGGCAATTAAAATCCCAGCAGGAATTCCTTTTAAGATGTTTTCTGAAACTGTCATATGTTTGACATGCATGGCGATTTCATGCATTGCATGTACAAATTCAGGATTGAATACCTGATGATTTTGTAAAAATAGCGCTGCTAAGGCGGTACCAATTAAATTAGAAACAAATACGATAAACCATAAACGGGAAACCGCAGTAACTTTACGCCAAGTTAATGGATTAAATAGCGGTACAACAGTGGTAATAGTATTTTCAGTAAAAAGCTGCATCCGCCCTAAAATAACCAATAAAAAGCCAACGGTATAACCCATATTAGAAATTAATGGTGCCCAAGGCTCGTCAGGAATATAAGCGGTAAAAATTGCTTTAAAGACAAAAGAAAATGTCACCACTAAACCAGCAGTAATTCCTGAAAAAATAAGGGCTTTGGTTGGTCGAGTAAGCTCCTCGATACCATCTTGACGAATAATTTCATACAGTAAGCGAGGACTAAGGCGTTCATATTCTTCAATCGCCATTTTATCTCGGTAGGAAAGTGTTGAAGTATCTAGTTCTGATTTCATTGAGTTTCCTCCTGCTTGATACTAATAAAGTAATAAGATTTAGCGTATTGATTTTTGCATAAGGCGCGTATTCTAACATAAATCGCTAATTAGCTAGCAAATTTTATGTTAAAGAAACTAGGCTAACAGAGCGTAATATTCTATAATTGCCGATTTCTGAATCACTGAAGAATGGAATAATATGTTTGAAATTAATCCAATAAAGAACAAAATTAGCGATATTGGTGAAAGAACCCTAGCGCTTAGGGGGTATCTTTGACTTTGATAGCAAAGTTGAACGTTTAGAAGAAGTTAATGCAGAATTAGAACAACCAGATATTTGGAATGATCCTGAAAAAGCACAAGCTTTAGGTAAAGAACGCTCTTCCTTGGAAGCAGTAGTAAATACCATTAAAAATTTAGAACAAGGATTAGATGACGTCGATGGTTTATTAGAATTAGCCATTGAAGCTGAAGATCAAGATACCTTTGATGAGGCTGTTGCAGAATTAGCCGAGTTAGAGGATAACTTAGCGAAGTTAGAGTTTCGTCGTATGTTCAGCGGTGAACATGACAGTGCAGATTGTTATGTTGATTTACAATCTGGATCAGGCGGTACAGAAGCGCAAGATTGGACAGAAATGTTATTGCGTATGTATTTGCGTTGGGCGGAAAGCAAAGGTTTTAAAACAGAATTAATGGAAGTTTCTGATGGTGATGTAGCAGGAATTAAGTCAGCAACAATCCGAGTGAGCGGTGAATATGCGTTCGGTTGGTTGCGTACAGAAACTGGAATTCATCGTTTAGTGCGTAAAAGCCCATTTGATTCTAATAATCGTCGTCATACTTCATTTAGTGCGGTGTTTGTTTATCCAGAAATCAGTGATGATATTGATATTGAAATTAATCCCGCTGATTTACGTATTGATGTGTATCGTGCGTCAGGTGCGGGTGGGCAACACGTTAACAGAACAGAAAGTGCGGTACGTATCACCCATATGCCAAGTGGGATTGTAGTGCAATGTCAAAACGATCGCTCTCAACATAAAAATAAAGATCAAGCGATGAAACAATTAAAAGCAAAATTGTATGAGCTTGAACTACAAAAGAAAAATGCAGAAAAACAAGCATTGGAAGAGAGTAAATCTGATATTGGTTGGGGGAGTCAAATTCGTTCGTATGTGTTAGATGATGCACGAATTAAGGATTTACGTACAGGCGTTGAAAATCGTAATACGCAAGCAGTATTAGATGGTGATTTAGATCGCTTTATTGAAGCGAGTTTAAAAGCTGGATTATAAAAGTAATTGAAGATAAAGGTATAAAAAATTATGTCAGAACAAAATCAAGAATTAGATCTTAATGGCGAAATGCTGGCTCGTCGTGAAAAATTAGCGAGTTTAAGAGCAAAAGGCAATGCGTTTCCAAATACATTCCGTCGCGACAGTCTTGCAGGTGATTTACATACTGCCTATGAGAGCGAAGATGGAGAAGTGTTAAAAGAGAAAGAAATTGCGGTGGCAGTTGCTGGTCGTATTATGACGCGTCGCAAAATGGGTAAAGCAAGTTTTATCACTATCCAAGATATGAGCGGAAAAATTCAGTTATATGTAGCTCGTGATTTATTGCCGGAAGGTGAATATGAAGCATTAATGGCAATGTTGGATCTTGGTGATATTGTTGGTGTGAAGGGTACATTATTTAAAACTAAAACCAATGAGTTGACAGTGCGTTGTACCAGTGTTGAATTATTAACCAAAGCGTTGCGTCCATTACCAGATAAATTCCATGGTTTATCCGATCAAGAAATGCGTTATCGCCAACGTTATCTTGATTTAATTAGTAATGAAGAATCTCGCCGTACTTTTGTGATTCGCTCTAAAGTGATTGCAGGCATTCGTGAATATTTCATTGGTAAAGGCTTTATGGAAGTGGAAACACCAATGTTACAAGTGATTCCGGGTGGAGCATCAGCACGTCCATTTATCACCCATCATAATGCGTTGGATATTGATATGTATCTACGTATTGCACCGGAACTTTACTTAAAACGTCTTGTTGTGGGCGGTTTCGAGCGAGTATTTGAATTAAATCGTAATTTCCGCAATGAAGGGGTATCGGTGCGTCATAACCCAGAATTCACCATGCTAGAGTATTACCAAGCGTATGCTGATTACCACGATTTAATGGATAATACAGAAGAATTATTACGTAAATTAGCATTAGATATTCTTGGTACAACAACAGTACCTTATGGTGAATATGAATTTGATTTCGGTAAACCATTTGAGCGTATTACGATGCACGATGCAGTATTAAAATATGGCGCAGATAAAGGAATTGTCAAAGAAGATCTTTATGATCTTGATCGTGCGAAAGCGGTAGCTGAAAAATTGGGTATTGAAGTACAAAAATCTTGGGGATTAGGTAGCTTAGTGAATGCGATTTTTGAAGAAGTTGCAGAACATCACTTAATCCAACCAACATTCTTAATGGCACATCCAGCAGAAATTTCACCTTTAGCGCGTCGTAATGACCAAAATCCAGAAGTTACTGATCGTTTTGAATTATTTATTGGCGGACGTGAAATCGGTAACGGTTTCTCTGAATTAAATGATGCAGAAGATCAAAATGAACGCTTTGACGCACAAGTGGCAGCAAAAGAAGCTGGTGATGATGAAGCAATGTTTAAAGATGAAGACTTTGTCGTTGCGCTTGAACATGGTTTACCGCCAACTGCTGGAGAAGGCTTAGGGATTGACCGTTTAGCAATGTTATTTGCTAATGCAGCTTCAATTCGTGATGTTATTTTATTCCCAGCAATGAAACATAAAGCGTAATTGTTTCTATCATATTGAAATAAAAAGGAAAAACTTAACTAAATTGATCTGCACCCTAAAAGTTGGACTTATTATCCAACAAATAAAGGTGCAGTTTTTTATAGTGTGCTCGGTATGAGCGCATTCTAACAGGTGAGAGTCCCGAGTGCGGGAGGGGGGATATCGGCTTGCTGCTTGGTAACATATAACCTTGTTGTTCTGTTTGTACTTGTTTTACCCAACGACGTAATGCCGTTTCTCCTATCCCTAATTCCAAGCATGCTTGTGGGATGGAATAACCTTGTTCGGTCACCAATTT
>NZ_JTJL01000060.1 GCF_001678495.1 Gallibacterium salpingitidis | reverse complement strand
TATTCTGGGCTAAATGTTCTTCTCATTAAATTGTCCTCTTTTTGTGATAGTTTACTACCTATTGAGGACTGCGGAATTAGTCTACCACTACACTCATATTTTTCATCATTTCGAGATAAATCGTTCATCAATACCATTCTTTTGGTTTCAAATTATTTGTATTTATTAATAATTACCTCATCTTCTTTGTCTTATCTTTTTGGGTGAAGCAACAAAGACAATAGCTATGTTACAAAATATAGTTGAGATTTTTGTAATAACTCACAGTTTTTTTGATTAGATTAGGATATTATGAAAAATTGTATTAAATGTGTAAACTAACTATGAGGATATAACCATGAACCACGCCTACAAACTCATCTGGAACACGACTTTAAACCTCTGGCAATGCGCCTCAGAAATCACGCGTTCACGCGGTAAATCAGGCTCTGCTAAGGGCTTAGTTGACCAAAAAGTTACCCCCCCCCCCCGCATTGCGCTAAACCGCACCAGTAAACGCTTACGGGCAATCTCGCTTATTCTCGCCACCCTCTTCCCTCTCCCCCTTTGGGCAGCTTGTACCGATGGTGCAGATTACACCGTCTCATCTGATGCAGGCACCACGACTTACACTTTCACACGAGACTGCAAGGGTGATAATGAGGCCCCAGTGCTATCACTATCGAGTGATACAACTATTAATGCAGAAAATCGTACTATTACTGGTGGGACGAAACCAGAGGATGCAAATCCGTGGTTTAATGAGGAGGTTGGCGGTGGCAATGCCATCCAAGTATCTGGCGGCACTATCCGCATCACAGGGAATCTGCAAGGAGGAAAAGGGCAAGGTATCTGGTCTGGGGTGATAGGCAATATTGGAGGCAGTGCCTTAGTCATATCAGCTGGCAGCGTTCAACTGACAGGGAATCTCAAAGGAGGGACTGGTGGGGATTGTACCCGTCTCTACTGTCGCTTAGGTGAGGGAGGCAGAGGAGGTACAGCGCTTGTCATGACAGGAGGGTCACTGACAATTAATGGAAATATCTGGCGTGGTGATGGTGGGGCGAACGGATACACTGGCTCCGCCATGTCCCTAAACAACAGTCAAGTAACCGTACAAGGCAATATTGAGGGTTCTATTAATGCTACGAATAGCTCTATCACTCTAAAAAGCGATAGTTCTTTCAGGGAAGGAGATGTTTTCATCGATGGCGGTTCATTTACATCAGAGGGAAATACCTCCATCGACACCAATCTCGTACTCAACAATGGGGGTAGTTTTACGCTTAATGCAGGTGATACCTTTACGGGCAATCTTGTCGTTAATACGGACACCACATTCACGGCCAATGAAGGCTCTACCCTTAATTTTAATGTGTTGACCGTTAAGGACGGAGGAAATTTCATTCAATCAACATCTAACCCTGTCACCATTAGAGGTCATATTGACCTCACCGATACCGACTTTACTTTAAAAAAAGGTAGCCGAGCCACTGACAACAGAAATCTTTCCGTTAATGGCAAAACATTTACTATCGAAGATGGTGTAGAACTTACATTCAATGACATTACGCTAGCTAACACTACCTTTACAAATCCCAATCCCATTATTATTAACGGCAATATTAACCTCACCAACACCGCTTTCATCTTAAAAAATGTTGACACATGGGCAATTAATAAAAATCTTTCCGTTGATGGCAAAACATTTACCATAGAAAACGATGTAAATGGACTGACATTCAATGACCTTACACTAGCCAACACCATCTTTACGAACCCTAACCCTGTCACCATTAATGGCAATATCAACCTCACCAATACCGACTTTGCGTTAAAAAATGTTGACACATGGGCTAACAATAAAAATCTCACACTAAACGGCGGATCATTTACCAACGAAGCAGGAAATCCTCTTACCGTTAACAATCTTACGCTAGTCAATAACCCAACAGTCACGAATATGCGTCCCCTGACCATCAATGGTGATATTGACCTCACCAACACCGATTTCACCTTAAAAAATGTTGACACATGGGCAACTAATAAAAATCTCTCCGTTAATGGTGGAACTTTTACCATTGAAAACGGTGTCAATGGACTGACATTCAATGACCTCACACTAATCGACACAACCTTTACAACCCCTAATACCATCGTCGCCGATTATATTCATCTGATTAATACTAACTTTACCTTAAAAGAAGGTAGTCAAATCAAAGACCGAATCGTCAGTAATGGAGGTCAAGTTCATCTATCAGGTAATTTAACGCGGACAAACCAAAAGGGCGAGTTTCACTGGGATGAACAAACTCCCTTTATTGATTTAACCAATGCCTCTGGCTCTACCATAGCAGGGACAATAACTGGCTATAGCGCTGGGAATCATCAAGAATCACGGCCTGCTATCCAGTTAACAGACAGTGATAATGTCGTTATTAAAGCGACTATCCATGCTGGCGATGGTAAAGAGTACGCGGATGGCCCCAACAGATACGGAAGTAAAGGCAATGATGGATTAAACATTATCCATAGTTCTGGTATTCAATTCTCGGGCTCTATTAATGCAGGTAATGGAGGAAGTGCTTGGCACAGACTAGGTCTCGGTGGGCATGGCATTATCTTAGACCAAAGCCAAATCACTATTGATGGTCTCATACAAGCAGGCAACTCTGGAAACAACCCTCGATCCGATAGAAATAGAACTTACGGTGACGGAGGAAGTGGTGTTCTTCTTAAAAATGGCAGTACTCTCGTCATAGGAAAACCTTCAACCATTATTGGAGGAAAAAGAGCCACTGGATATAATATTCAGCCTAATGTTGTTGACGGTTCAGCGCTCAAATTCGAAGGCAGTGGTAATACATTAGAACTGCATACAAGCAGCAACAATATTACGCTAAGCAGTCCAAGGGATGACATTATCTACGGTGATAGCACTGAAAACACCCTCGTACTCGGAGGTGATGATAATAACGAGACATTTGACCTCAATCTATTAGGCACAGGTAAGCTATACGATGTCTTTAATACCGTCAATAAAACAGGCTCTGGTATTTGGACGCTTAGTAATAACTTCGAGGGTGAACGCGGCATTACAGCGATTAACCTTAACCAAGGTACGCTAGCATTGGATAATACGGCTCAGATGAATGCTTCTTTAACCCTTAAAGTCGCTGCTAATACGATATTAGGCTTGGATAAAGAGGCGGTGATTGGGGATAACGTCGTACTAGACTTAGCCGACTCTTTTACCCTAAAAACCAATGCCCCTACCCTAGATGCTGCTGGTGCAGCTGGATGGTGGGACAAGGTATTTACTCAAATCGGCGACAAAAGTAATATCAACCTCTATACTGTAGGCACTTTTGATGCCAATACAGATGACGATGCACACAATATCGCTGTCTTCAAAAGCTGGCGTGTTGGCGAGAACAGTACGGCGGATAGCCTAGACAGTTTAGGCGCAAGCACTCATATTGATGCGGATAAGTCTCTAACGATTAATAATTTTGACATCAATGCGCTAGGTGATAAGACTATTGATGGCGAAGGTACTGTGAAACTCGGTGGAGAACTGGATCTTAGCAACCAGACTGTGGACAAGTGGTCGAAGATTTCTGCTCAAGCAGCGTTGACAAAAACTTCTCGCTTAGTCACTAGTGACAGCAATTTACAGTCACTCAATAAATTGGCTACCGCGTTGAACTTCTCTGACAAAGAAAACGCCACTGTAAAAACCACAGCAGAAAACTTTGCGGCTAATAATAGCGATTCCAAAGTCTCTGACTTTAGCACATGGGAAGTAGGTGGTACTGGCAGTACCGTCACAGGCGCTGACTTAGGCAAAAACACCAAGGTACTTGAGGGTGGTGGTTTAACCGTAACCAATTTAACCCTAGGTGCCAACGATGACGAACAGACCATCATCAATACCGCAGGTGGTACGCTAACGCTTGCTGGCGAGGTCAATTTAGATAAAGGGGTGTTAAAAACGACTGCTGATGATAATACCTCTTTTGCAGCAAACACTACCCTCACCACAGAGGCGAGTGATACCGAGGCTGTCACTGCATTAGCCAATAAGATTGCTCATATCGCAAATAAGAGTGGCGCAACATTAATCACTAGCCATGCCGTTGATGCAGGTCATCTTGCCGATGGTTTTGGGTCATGGAATATTAACGGTGCTGGCAATACAACAGCCACTGCCCTTGCCGATGAGAACACCATCGCATCAGGAGCTAATCTGATTGCCAATGTTGATGAAATCACCACTGGGCAGTCTATTACCAATAACGGTACATTAACCTTGGGTGGAAAAGACACCGAGGTTAACGGCATTATCTCTGCTGGCGAAAGCGATACGAATAAACTCGTTAAAACTGGTAGTGACACCACCGTCACCATTAACAGTGCCAATAACTTCAGCGCCGTAAACATTAACGCAGGCACACTTAAACTCACCGATGACGGCAGTCTCAATAGTGGTGCAACCTCCAATACGCTCGATGTCGTTGTTGCCCAAGATGCTGCTCTTGAGATGAATGTTACTGATTCTCCTCGTACTCTCGACTTCCAAGTCTCAGGTAAGGGTGGACTTACTAAGTCTGGTGCAGGCACACTGGTGGTCGTGGGCGAAGCAAAACACTACGAAGGCACTACCGATGTGCAAGCAGGTACGCTACAAATTGGTCAAGATGAAAGCACCACTGGCGCTATCGGTAAAGGTAACCTCAATATCGCTAATGGTGCACAGGTAAATGTGAAAAAAGGCTCTAGCTTTGTTCTCAATGACAATTCTACGCTTCAAATCGATGGAACTGGGGTATTAAGCTTTGAGGCAGGCTCTCGTCTAGAGATGAACAGCACGCTCAGTAAAATGGGTAAGTTCAGCGATGCTAATGTCCAAGGTCTCGACCAAGCCACCCTCTTCTCGCGTAAAGATGTACAAGCATCCGATTTCGATACCGTCAAACGTATGGGTACTTGGGAAATTGAGACAGATATTGATTTACCGCAATCACTCAATGGGTTTGACAACTACGGCGATGTGCTTGACACCATTGTCGTGACCAAGGATTCCAAAGCCTACTTAGATCAAGGCAATGCACTAGAAGTGGGTGCTGGTAAAACCTTAACCATCAATGGTAAGTTTGATAATGCAGGTGACATCACCAATCAGGGAATACTCACTATCGGTGAAGTAGGCAATGCAGATGCACAGTGGACAAATAGCGGCACGCTTACCCTTGCCGATGGCTCTGCAATGACGGTAAATGGTGTACTCAACAACAGTGGAACATTGACTTTAGGCACTGGAGCAAACACTACCATTGCTGGTACCGTGGTTAATAGTCATGTCACCACCTTTGGTGCAGGTTCTAGTGCGGTATTTAACGGTACACTAGAAAACAGTGGCACTTTATCATTGGATAAAGACGCTAACTTCACTAAAGGCAATAATGCTACGCTAACTTTCAAGCAAGGCAGTGTCCTCGAAACCAATGCGAGTAACGATAACACTGCTCTCACTACCCTACTCGGTGCGATTACCGATACTGACAAGATGAACACTACCCTACTCACCACGGGTACGGCAGACGATAGCTTTAACGGTAGTGAAGAAACCGCTAAATTCGGTACATGGCAAGTCGGTGGTACCACCACAGTCGATAGAAATGAGTATCTTTCGCATAATACCGAAGTTTTAGCCAACGCAAAACTCACAGCGAACAGTCTCACCCTAAACGGAAAAGAACTTAAAAATACTGATGGCGCACTCGTCTTTACTGGCGATACCAACCTTGATAATGGAGTATTAAAGCTTTTAGGTGGCACTACACGTTTTGATGATGGAGCTATCCTCACCACTGAGAAAGCCAGTGGTACGGCCTTATTAGGTAATCCAGAAAGCATTAACAAGATTGCCAACAGTGATAAAGCCATACTAAGCACAGAGGGTACTTCGTTTGATGCTAATGATGGCTTTGCGGCGAAGTTCGGTGCATGGGAAGTGGCGAGTAAAGATAGTCAGGTTAGTGGCGAAGATAACCTAGCCAACATCACCAAAGTGGTGAAAGATGGTGAGTTAACGGTCACTGATCTTCAATTGGAAAATAAAACACTGGAAAACACAGGTGGTCAATTAACGTTTGCGGGCAATATTAATCTTGACAACGGTACGGTGAATTTAAGCGGTGGTACAACATCTTTCGGTACAGCCGTATTAACGACGGCAGCAGAAAGCGGTACTGCCTTATTGGGTAAAAACAGTCTGCTAAGTACAATTGAGGCTAGTAATACGGCTACATTGCGTACTACAGGCGCGTTTAAGGCCGATGATGGCAGTGCTAGTACTGAGGGATTTGTCACGAAATTCGATAAATGGCAAGTGGCTGGTCAAGATAGCACCGCCGATGGCATTGCGAATCTAGCTAATACGACAGAGGTGCTTGATAATGGTAAGTTGACGGTGACTGGGCTTACGTTAGTGGATAAACACCTGAAGAATAGCGGTGGTAAGCTCGTCTTCGCGGGTGAAACTAACTTAGATAACGGTACCCTAGAAGCTAGTAGCGGCGTTATTCAATTCGCCAGCGATGTCATCTTAAGCACCGCCAAAGGTAGTGGCAGCGAGATTCAAAACGGGCTTATCGCCAGTGATAAAGTGGGCGGAAAAGAGGCAGTAACCCTACGCACCACAGGTTCATTTACCGCCAACGACGGTTTTACCCATCAGTTCAAGCACTGGGCTATCGCAGGTGACGCACTGGCGGTAGGGGCTGAAAACTTAGCATTAAGTGATACACTAGTGGAAGGTGTATTGGAAGCAGCCGACTTGGCGCTAGGTGCTGAACAGTCTTTAACGACGAAAGGCGATGCAATGCTTATCTTAAGTGGTACGACAAACCTTGATAAAGGCACGTTGAACCTAGCCAAAGAGACCGCGAATTTCTCTAGTGCACCTGGTACCGTCTTAGAGACAGAACAAACTTCTGGTGATGCCCTCTTCGCCCGTGTTGCTGATATTGGCTTAAAAGACCAAATCACCTTGCACTCACTTAAGGCGATAGCGGCGAATAAACTTGCAGGTGAGTTTAAACAGTGGGAAGTCAAAGGCGCTGGTGAGAATACTGCATCAGCCCTCGCCATTGAGAAAACCACGATTGATGCGGGTGCTAAACTCACTACCGATGTCGCAGCAATTAAATCTACTCAACGTGTTGAAAATAATGGTGAATTACAGCTAACCGCCTTAACCCGCTTATTAGCTAACACTATTACTGGCACAGGTAATGTGATTAAACAAGGCGCCAATACCTTGACTTACGCCACTGGTGCGCATACCTATACAGGTAATACTGAGGTAGCCACAGGTACACTTGCTCTAGAGAAAGGCGTAGGGATGAGCGGTGCGGTACATGTACAAAGTGGGGCTACGCTTGGTTTAAGTTTAGTAGAGTCTGAACAAGTAAACGCTCAACCTAGCACTACCCCTCAGCCACGTTTCCGCGCCTTATTGCGTGCCGCTGAGCCAGCACCTGTCACTGCGCCACAACCTCTTGTACTTCCTGCTGGGGTGACTCAACAAGTCGCAGGTTTAACGGTGGATAATGGCGGTACCGTTTCTGTGGTGGTCAATGGTCTAGACAACCATTCACACTTACATAGCACGGGCGATATTACCCTTGCCCCAGATAGTCGCTTAGTGATTAATGCCGCTGATTATGTGGATAATGCAGGAACAGTGGAAAATGTGTTCACGACTGACACCCAGATTAACGGTCAGTTTGGTCAGTATGAGGATAACAGTGCATTATTCCTCTTTAAACCAGAGTACAGCGCCAAAGCGATACATTTAGCTGTTTCACCGAATGTGAAAGTAGAACAAATCGTTGAGGCAGCAGGTGACAATCTCGTAGTACCAATTGCCAAGATATTGGATCAGGCATTTACCAAAGACGCTGAGAGTGCATTAGCCCGCCGTTTCTATGCGTTACAGATGAATGGGCAAGTGGCGCGCACCGTGGTGGATATGCAGCCACTCCTCGCAGGTACAGGTAATCGAGTATTAGCCGAAGCCAGTGATTTGATGCAACGTTATGTCCCAACCGACCGTTGTAGCGCTGGTGAGGGTGATCGCTCTGCTTGGGTACATGGTCTTGGTAACTGGAGTATGCAAAAAGGTGATAAAGGCTTATCAGGCTATAAAGCTTCTCACTATGGTATCGCTTTAGGCGGTGATGTTTGCGTTAATAACAGCACCAAGGTGGGCTTAAGCGCCGCCTATGTGAATACCAAAGCGAATGAACGCAGCACCTCTGCTTCACAAACACTCAAAGCCGATACATGGCAAGTGGGTGTTTATGCCAACCATGCGTTGAATCAACGTGTGGATGTCGATGCACAAGTGGCGGTAGGACGTGCCAATATCAAGGGTAAGCGTCAACTCAGCCAATTTGGCTTAACGGCTAAAGGTGATACCCATGCGGGTATTCTACGAACAGGTGTCGGCTTGAATCTACACTATGCAGTGGGTAATACAGCGTTAATTCCTTATGCCCGTGTGGATTATACGCAAGTCAACACCAAGGGCTATACTGAGAAAGGTGCTGAGGAGTTTAACTTGAAAGTCGATAAACAACGCACACAAGCTTTAATGGCGGGTGTGGGCTTGAAAGTGAAACATACTGTGAAAGACAGCTTGAATCTCAATGCGAAACTAGGTGTGGTGTATGATATGTTGCACAAGGGGAATGGGGTGACAGCGGCGTTGACGAGCTTGCCAGGACAAGCGTTTACTGTGAAGAATACGAAGTTAGGACGCACGGTAGGTGAAGTGGGCTTGGGAGTTGGTTATCAGGTATCTAAGAGTACGTCGCTTTCTGCGGATGTACAAGCCTTGTTCGGTAAGGGACGCACCGATACCAGTGCGCAACTTGGTGTGAAGGTGAGTTTCTAGTTCTACGTCGTGCCAGAGGCATTTCCAGAAACTGAGGCATAGGTGCGGTATCTTTCTTTGATGCCGCACCTTTACTTGTGTGCTCGGCATGAGCGCGTTCTAATGGGGGAAAGTCCCGAGTGTGGGGCACCAAGCACATAGCTAGGCGCCAACGAGCCTTGATACAACTCGGCGTGTCTAAAGAGAAGGCATGGGAATGGGCGAATATGAGAAAAGGCTACTGGCGAATAGCGGGAAGTCACGTTCTTACAACAACGTTCACCAATGGGTTCTTAAGGTCACTAGGATGGTTATGTCTTGGAGCTGCGCTAAGAGCGACTTTCAAGGGAGTTTAACTGATAACCGCCCACTACGGAACCGTACGGTGGGTGGTGTGGGAGGTCGGTCAGGAAAATAATCCCTGACCTCCTACCCGATCAAATTTCTTGTTGTATCGGTAATCTTATTTAATTACGCCACATGCCATACGTGCACCGCCACCACCAAGCGCTACAGGATGATCTGAGTGATTATCTCCGCCAGCGTGGATCATAAGCGCTTTGTTTTTAATCTCATCTAAAGATTTTAAACGCGGAGCTAATACAGGATTTGTTGCCGTACCGTCATGATTTACCGTTAATGCTGGTAAATCACCTAAATGCGCATCATCTTGCCATGGATAACCATGTTTCTTAGTTTGTTTCGGATCCCAATGTCCGCCAGCCGCCAAACCAGCGACCTTTTTACCATCCTTTTCTTTAGCATCACAGCTAGCATTTTCATGAATGTGGAATCCATGCAGACCAGGAGTTAAACCATTGAGTTTAGGAGTAAAAACTAATCCATACGGTGATTCCGTTACATCAACTGTACCGATAGCTTTGTTACCATTAACAGGATCTAACTGCTCTACATTAATTGTTAATACACTATTTGCACTGACAGCTGCGCTGAAAATACCACAGAGAGATAACATTAATAATGATTTTTTCATCTTTGATCACCTCAAATTATTTAATGAATTAGAAAGAAAACAGCTTGTTTAAGCTATCACTAAATCGTGTTTTTGGATATGTAAGGCGTTTAGTTAATTTTATTTCTTCGAGTTAGCTCACATTTTTATCTAGAAATCACAGTCAATTTCTTCTCAATTTATTATGTTGCATTGGCTTGGGGAGGAGTGTTATGCGTTATTGTTATTATCTATTATGTTATTTCATTGCGATTACTACAGTAATGGCAAAAGATACGATGATGTTATTACAGGAGTATCGGGATCAAGACGTAGCTGGTTGGGTAATGAGTGAAAAGTTGGATGGTGTAAGAGGTTATTGGACAGGTAAACAATTATTAACTCGACAAGATAACCCTTTACACCCACCAGCTTATTTTATTGAACAATTCCCACCTTTTGCGATTGATGGTGAGTTATTTAGTGAGCGTGGAAAATTTGAAGAGATTTCCAGCATTACTCGTAGTTCTGGCGATAAAGGTTGGCATAAATTGAAATTATATGTCTTTGATGTACCGCAGGCAGAAGGAAATCTATTCCAGCGTTTACAAGTGTTGCAAGATTATCTAACGACGCATCCGTCGCCCTATATTGAGATTATTACGCAATTACCGATTAAGCATAAGCAAGATATCGAACAGTTTTTAGATCAGGTAGATAAATTAGGTGGTGAAGGGATTGTAGTACGTAATCCTAATGCACGTTATGTTGTTGGTCGTAGTAGCCAAATCTTGAAATTAAAACGTTATCAAGATGAAGAGTGCACAGTTATTGCACATCATAAAGGCAAAGGGCAATTTCATAATGTAATGGGATCACTGACTTGTGAGAATCATCGCGGTACTTTTAAAATTGGTTCTGGTTTTTTGTTGGCAGATCGTGCAAATCCGCCAGCAATTGGCAGTGTCATTACCTATAAATATCGCGGGGAAACTGCCAAAGGTAAGCCTAAATTTGCCACTTATTGGCGTCAGCGTTCTGTTTCATCAGCAGTGACTAATTGATAGTGAATGACATAAAGTTGATCGGTATTTGGATAAATATTACGGATAACTTGTTGTAACTCTGGCAAGGTCATATTTTCTTGTGCCGCATGGTGTTCATTCAGTTCTTGAAACATAATCGGGGTAATCGCCAAAATTTTGATTTTGGCGAACCATTGATGTTGTTCATAGGTGAAAACATCAATGATGCTACCAATAATGAAATCTTTTTCACTGGCATCACGAATGGTAATGGTCTTACTGCCATTTAAAATATTGGTTTTAAAACATTGATAAAAAGTGATTTCGTTCATTATCTATTTTTTCCTCTTCGGTAATTTATCTACCCAAGACCAATTTTTATCCTCTTGATAGTCGAATACAGGTAAACCTAGACCAAAACGAATAGCTAGTAAGCGAGAAATAAATCCAGCAGCAAGAGTAATTAAAATCACAATATCTTGTGGAATATGAGTTTGTTGTAAACCAATATAAATTGCTGTTGCTAGAAAGGCGATACTGGCATAAAGCTCTTTTTGAAACACTAAAGGAATACGGTTACAAAGTAAATCACGCAAGACACCACCGAATGCGCCAGTGATAATTGCTGCTACGGAGGCAATAATAAAGCCATGCCCCATATCTAAAGCGACCTGGGCACCAAGAATGGAAAATACAATTAAACCTAAGGCATCAAGAATTAAGAACACTGCTTTTAGGTAACGCATGAGTGGCGCAATAATAATAGTGAGTACTGCTGCACCAGCTACAATAGCAATGTATTCAGGATGTTTTACCCAGCCTAAAGGATAGTGCCCTAATAGAACGTCACGTACTGAACCACCGCCAATAGCAGTAACGGAAGCAATAATAATAACGCCAAAAATATCCATTTTTTCGCGGCCAGCAGCAAGGGCCCCGGTAATAGCTTCAGCAGTAATACCAATTAAATAAAGAATTGTGAGTAACATAAAAATTGAGCTTAATTTGGTGAAGTGGAGATTGTACTTGAAACTTTAGCAATTAGTGAAACTTTTTTGTCTGAAATAACAAAGTGCTATCACAATATTTGTCGTCAATAGTCTAAATAATCAGCAACTAGATTTTTCTTTAGGTATTTTCATTAAAAAAATTAAACCCTAATGATAATTTTAGATGACAAACAAATCTCTTTACTATGAGATAATCCAATTTTTTTATTCTTATAAATTATAAAAAGATAGTTTTTTATAAATATTTAGTTGGAATATAGGGAATTTCATTGTGTTGATCTCTAAATTCTTTTGTGCTGTTATTTTTTCGATAACATTAATTGAGTACAAAAAAAGAGAATAAATAATGAACACAATCACTATGGGTGAACAACCATCTACTATCAAAAGTCGTCTTTCGGCGTTAGGTCCAGGTATCTTAATGGCATCAGCAGCGGTTGGTGGATCACATTTGATCGCATCAACTCAATCAGGTGCAATTTATGGATGGCAACTAGCCATTATTATTATTCTGGCTAATCTTTTTAAATATCCTTTTTTCCGATTTGGTGTGCAATACACTTTAGATACAAATAAAACGTTGTTAGAGGGGTATAAAGAGAAAGGAACATTTTATCTGTGGATTTTCTTTTTATTAAATATTTTTGCCACCATGATTAATGCAGCAGCAGTGGCGTTGTTGTCTGCGGTTATTTTATCTTTCGTATTGCCATTACCGGTGCCTACTTTAAGTTTAACGGTTTTGATCGTCAGTCTTGGTATTTTGTTATTAGGTCAATATCGCTTGCTGGATGGTTTATCTAAATTGGTTATGATCTGTCTAACAGTGGCTACAGTATTAGCAGTGGGAATTGCAGCTTTTCGAGGTGGAGTGGCGCCGGAAGGATATGTGAGTGAAAGTCCATGGCAATTGGGGGCATTAGCATTTATTGTGGCTTTAATGGGATGGATGCCTGCACCTATTGAAATTTCGGCGATCAATTCGATGTGGGTTGTTGCGAAAAAACGTATTACGCAAGTTTCTTATCGTGATGGTATTTTTGATTTTAATGTCGGTTATATTGGCACAGCAATTTTAGCGATTATTTTTTTAGCGTTAGGTGCGTTAGTACAATATGGATCTGGTGTCCCTGTAGAGATGGTTGGCGGTAAATATATTGCGCAATTGATAGGAATGTATTCTGCAACAATCGGTGAGTGGGCAAAAGGTTTAATCGCTTTAATTGCTTTCCTTTGTATGTTTGGTACTACTTTGACTGTGATTGATGGTTATTCACGTACTAATGTTGAAAGCTTACGGTTGTTATTGCACAAAAAAGGAACAAGAGCGACTTATCTAAATATTTCATTTATTTTAGCCACCGCTGCTGGCGCGATGATCATTTTCTTCTTTAATAATGCATTAGGACCAATGTTAAAATTCGCGATGATTGCTTCTTTTGTAACAACTCCTATTTTCGCTACTTTGAATTTATTGCTGGCATTAAAAGGAAAACAAGGTGAACAACGTGTGAAAGGCGCATTATATTGGCTTTCTATCATTGGGTTGTTATATCTAACAGTTTTTGCTCTATTATTTATTGTGTATGAATTAGGGTGGTTAAGCTGATTTAATACTTGCTATATTAAGGAAAAGGCAGTTTAATCTGCCTTTTTTATTGGATAGTTTTGGGATTGAAAATGAAGAAAATCAATGTGTTATTTGTTTGCTTGGGGAATATTTGTCGTTCACCAATGGCAGAGTTTATTTTTAAACATAAAGTACAACAAGCAGGTTTGAATCAATATATTAGTGTAGATAGTGCGGGTACAGCAGGATGGCATAGCGGAGAAGGTATGCATTGTGGTACTGCTGATATGCTAGAACTACATAAAATTGAAAGTAATGGTTTTCGTAGCAGGCAAATCAAAGCACAAGATGTTCAACATTTTGACTATATTCTTGGTATGGATGATAGCAATATGGAAGATCTCAATGCATTGTTTGGTTATCATCCAGAAAAGTTGTTCAAAATTACAGAACTGTGTCCGCAACTGGTGAAAGATCATATTCCAGATCCTTGGTACACCAGAAATTTCGCTGAAACTTATGCGTTGTTAGATGAATGTTGTACAGCATTACTACAGAAAATTAAGCAGGAAATAGGTAAAGTGTGATGTTGTTCACAGCAGCTATTTAGGAAAAACGCTATATTAATGGTGAGAAATTATCCAGAGGAGAAAATTATGTTTCCAGAATATCGCGACCTAATTAGTGTCTTAAAAAATCAAGATAAGCATTTTGCCAAGTTATTTGATGAGCATAATGAACTCGATCATAAAATACAAAATATGATAGATAAAATTGAATATGGTACCCAAGAGGAAATCGAAACATTAAAGAAAATGAAATTACGTTTAAAAGATGAAATGTATGTCATCTTAAAACAATATGACGAAAATAAATGATAGATAACCCAGCAGAAATGCTGGGTTATTTCGTTATAGAGTTTAGGTAAATTACTTATGAAAAAGGCGCAATAATAATTGCGCCTTTATAGTGATAGATACCTTAATTTATACCGCACCAATCCAGTTTGGTAATGCGAGCGAAATTGCTGGTATATAGGTAACTGCAATTAGGAACGCCAACATTAGTAATAACCAAGGTGTTGCTGCACGAATAACTTGCGGTAAAGATAATCCCGTAATTGCAGAAGATACGAAGAGGTTCAAACCAACTGGCGGTGTAATCATACCGATTTCCATATTTACAACCATAATGATACCGAGATGAATTGGATCGATACCAAGTTGTGTTGCAATAGGGAAAAGAATCGGTACTAAAATTAAGATAATTGCAGATGGTTCCATGAAAGCACCAGCAATTAATAACACAATATTAACCACAATTAAGAACTGCCAAGCTTGTAAATCCATTTCAGTTACAAGTTGAGTTAATTGTTGTGGAATTTGTTCTGTGGTTAATACGTGGGCAAATAGCATAGCGTTAGCAATGATAAACATCAGCATAATGCTTAACTTACCAGCTTCAAGCAATACTTTAGGACACTCTTTAAGTTTAATATCTTTATAAATAAAGACTGATACAAAGAAAGAGTAAACCGCAGCAACAGCAGCAGCTTCTGTTGGCGTAAATGCACCGCTATAAATACCACCAAGGATAATGACCATTAAGATCAATCCCCATAATGCTTTTCTTGCCGCCCTAAACCATTCTCTTACGCTAGCTCTTGGTAATGCTGGAAGATTTTTTAAACGTGCTACGATATAGATAGCAACCATTAAAACGACACCAAGGAGTAATCCAGGCACCACACCAGCCATAAATAGACGGCCCACAGAAGATTCAGTCGCAGCCGCATAAACCACCATTACCACTGATGGTGGAATTAAGATTCCTAAAGTACCTGCGTTACAGACGATACCAGTACCAAATTCTACTGGATAACCCGATCTGACCATACCAGCAATCGCAATTGAACCTACGGCAGCCACTGTTGCTGGGCTTGATCCTGAAAGTGCTGCGAACAACATACAAGACAATACGGAAGCAATGGCTAAACCACCACGAATATGCCCTACGGTTGCGTTGGCAAAATCGATCAAACGGCGCGCTACACCACCGGTAGTCATAAAGGCTCCTGCAAGTAGGAAGAATGGAATTGCTAATAAAGTGTAGTGTTCTGAAGTTTCAAATAGCTTGATAGCAACAGAGCTGATGGAATCTTGGCTAAATAATATAATGACTAGAGAACCTGATAATCCTAATGCAACGGCAATTGGTACACCGATAAACATTAAGAAGAATAAACATGCAAATAAGAAAACAACTGTCATAGATTACTCCTTAGCTCATTCTTCAGAATCTTGTAGTTTTACAGCATCTTTCGCTTCATCAGCTAAACCAAGATCATTTTGTTTACCTTGTAATAAGCGAACAAAGATTTCAACAAAGCGACCGAAGATCATGAAATATCCAATTGGAATAATCATACCAATGTGCCAGAGTTGAATACCGAAATGTTGTAAATCTTCTGCGCCGACATTGGCAATTAATAATGCTTTCACCCAATCTACGCTTGCTACCATAATGATACCTGCATAAATTAAGCAGGTAAGACAAGCAAAAATACTG
Source organism: Gallibacterium salpingitidis (assembly GCF_001678495.1). Taxonomy (GTDB): domain Bacteria; phylum Pseudomonadota; class Gammaproteobacteria; order Enterobacterales; family Pasteurellaceae; genus Gallibacterium; species Gallibacterium salpingitidis. The sequence goes on along the minus strand of NZ_JTJL01000060.1, from coordinate 32,384 downwards.
ATATATCGTTGCACTGGTGTGCTGAATTTTTTAACGATAGCATCGATTCCAATATGACCCGCAGTACGAACGCCATAAGAGGCGCCGAAAAAGATTAACATAGCAAAAAATAATTTTGTTAAAGCAACACTCCAAGTCATTTCTTGTGCGACTGTCATACAGAATGTTGCAATAGGAACTAAGATTGATTCTAAACTTGGGTATGCATCCGCTAGGTCATAGAAAGGAGTATAAAGATTGTTGAACATAACATAGACGAATGTGACCAAAGTCATTAAGGCTAGGGAAAATGCAATCATGAACTCCTCGAGTTTTCCCCAGAGGTAATTAAAGTGTTGCATAGATGCTCCTTACAAACTTGAGCAGAGAAAGTGCGGTATGGCTACCGCACTTTGTATTTTTACAGATTATTTTTGATTAGATTCTTCGGCTGCTTTGATTAAATCTGCACCGATTTTATCTTCAAATTTTTTCCAGACAGGACGCATTGCATCACGCCATTCTTTTCTTTGTTCAGGCGTTAAAGTAATGATTTCTGTGGTTTTTGCATCAAGGATACGTTGTTTATCAGCAAGATTAAATTCATGTGATTTTTTGTTTACGTCATCACTGACGGTAGCCATAACTTCCATTAAGCCGTTACGAACATCTTCTGGTAAACCATCCCAGAATTTACTGTTTACGATAACCATGTAAGAGAGCAAACCGTGGTTAGATTCAGTAATGTATTTTTGTACTTCATTGATTTTTTGTGAGTAGATATTTGAGTATGGGTTTTCAGCACCATTTACTACCCCAGTTTGTAAACCTTGATACATTTCACCAAATGCCATTTTACGTGGTACAGCATTAAGTTGTTTGAATTGCGCATCGAGAACTTCAGAGTTTTGTACGCGGAATTTCAAACCACGAGCATCTTTAGGTAAGACTAATTTTTTGTTAGCAGAAAGTTGTTTAAGGTCATTGTTCCAGTAACCTAAACCAATAATACCTTTATCTTTCATACTGTTAAGTAAGCTTTTACCTGCGTCACTCTTTTCAAAACGTTCTACTGCTTGGATATCATCGAAAAGGAATGGTAGATCGAATAATTGAATTTTCGGAGTATATTTATCAAATTTAGCAAGAGATGGAGCGAGCATTTGTACGTTGTTGAGCAATAATGCTTCCATTTCTTTACCATCACCATAGAGAGATGAGTTTGAATAAACTTCAACTTTTACTTTACCTGGGAATTTTTCTTCAACTAATTTTTTGAATAATAAAGCGCCTTGACCTTTTGGAGTATCATCAGCAACAACGTGAGAGAATTTAATAACAATTGGATCTGCTGCTAATGCGCTTCCTGAGAAAATAGCTCCGAATGCAGCAACAGTAGCAAGAACTTTAAACATAGTTTTTTTCATAGGCCTACCTCTATATGTGTATGAGTGAGTTGTGTTAATGCGTCAACAAGATTATTTAAATGCTAAATTTTAGTAAAGCAGATTTTTTTAAAAAGTTGATCTCATTCTCAAAAAATTAATAAAAATTTAATAAAAGTGCTTAAAAATAGCGCATTGCTACGAAAAAATATTATTTTTTCGACAAAATTTGGCAGATATTTTTTTAACTCTTTAGTGGTAAATTTTGCTACCTTTCGCTAGGTATTCCTCAATAAAAGTAGTATCTTGAAAGTGAAAGTTTCCTAATATTTAAGGAGCTAAAAATGACAAAAAATGAGTTGATGCGAAAGGTCATCGCCCTTTCTGTTGAAAATGTTAAAAATGGAGGTGGTCCTTTTGCTGCAGTTATTGTGAAAAATAACGAAATTGTTGCCACAGGAATGAATCGAGTAACCGCGAATTGTGATCCTACCGCTCATGCTGAAGTCAGTGCAATTCGTGCTGCGTGTGAAAAATTACAGACATTTGATTTAAGTGGATATGAAATTTATACCTCGTGTGAACCTTGTCCAATGTGTTTAGGGGCAATTTATTGGGCACATTTAGACCGGATGTATTATGGCAACAATAAAGATAATGCAGCGGAAATTGGTTTTGATGATGCTTTTATTTATGAAGAGTTAGCACTTAAACCTGAAAATCGCCGCTTACATGCAGAGAGAATATTGCCAAATGAAGCAATTGCCGCATTTGAATTATGGCAGAATAAAAGTGATAAAACTAAATATTAATATTTTTCAATATGATAAGAGTACATTATTTGTAGATAATGTACTCTAATAATTGATGTTAATGACAAGATTTTTGTTTTGTTGATGTTCCGCAACGGCAACAGTCGCCACATGAATTACCTTTCGCACGTTTTTGTTTAAAGTGGTAAATCAAATAGGCGATGGCACCAATAAATAATCCTGCCACAATAAGATATTGGATCATAAGCCCGTTCCTAATGCGAGATGATAAACGATATAAGCGAACAGATAAGCTAATACAGAAAGATATAGCGTAATTAGCAAAGTCTGTTTCGTTGATTTAGTTTCACGTTTAATCACCGCTAAGGTTGCCATACACATCGGTGCATACACATACCAGGCCAAGAATGAAAGCGCAGTCGGTAAACCCCAATTATTATGAATTAATGGAATCAAGAATTGTTGTGCTGCTTCTTCAGACACCGAACCCACAGCATATACTGTACCTAATGCAGCGACAACGACTTCACGCGCAGCAATTCCCGGCACCATAGCGATACACATTTCCCAAGTGAAACCAATTGGACGGAAAATAGGTTCTAAATAATGCCCTAGCATGCCGGCGAAACTGTAATCAATGGCTGGTGCTGCTGCTTGTTCTGGTGCAGTCGGAAAACTCACTAATACCCAAAGAATAATACTGAGTGCGAAAATAATAGTTCCAGCGCGTTTTAAGAAAGCGCTAACACGTTCCCAAAGAGTGATTAGAATATGTCTAAAATTTGGCATACGGTAAGTTGGTAATTCCATCAGCAATGGGAATTGCTGTACTTTACCTTTATGTTTAGCGAAGAGTTTCAAAATAAATGCAATGAAGCCAGCAGAAATTACGCCAATGGCATAAAGAGCAAATAATGTTAACCCTTGTAAATTGAAAATGCCCCAAACTTGGCGATCTGGAATTACTGCAGCAATGATCAGTGCATAAACAGGTAGTCGCGCAGAACAAGTTAACAGTGGTGCAATGGCAATAGTGACTAAGCGTTCACGCGGATCAGTAATCGTTCTTGCAGACATAATCGCAGGTACAGCACAAGCGAAACCTGAGAGTAATGGAATAAAGGAACGCCCTGATAAACCACTTTTAGCTAAGAAGCTATCTAGTAAATAAGCGCCACGTGGTAAGTAACCTGAATCTTCCAAAATAAGCAGTAACGCAAAAAGAATGGTGATTTGTGGTAAAAAGACCAATACGCTGCTGATACCAGCGATAACGCCGTCAACAAGTAAATCACGAACAATTCCTTCTGGTAGCGTAGAGGCTACCCATTCAGCAAACCAACCGAAACCGGCTTCGATTAGATCCATAAAAGGTGCTGCCCAGGTATAAACCGCTTGGAACATTAATAACATCACAATGATTAAGGTGAGTAATCCCCAAACTGGATGTAAGAAGATATGATCCAATGTTTGGTGCCAGCGTGGTAAGTCATTGCTGTTTTGCACACAGCTCGTCAGAATTTGATCGACTTGTTGGAAAAGTTGTTCGCTATCTAAATTATCAGTGATTTGTTCTAATTCAGTAGTTGTTTTTTTTGTCGGTGTAACTTGAGTAATTAAAGTTTCAACTGCAGTTTTCACTTTTGCTGCACCTTGTTTACTCACAGCAACAGTATCAATTACTGGCACACCAAGTAATTCAGACATTTTGACGGTATTGATTTTCAGGCCACGTGCTACTGCAACATCATATAAGTTTAGCGAAATGATCATTGGTAGCCCTAGAGATTTTAATTCCAATGCCATACGTAAAGTCATTCTTAAATTCGTTGCATCTGCAACGGCAATGATTGCATCGGGGATATCACCAAAATGACCAAGTAATACATTACGGGATACCTCTTCGTCCGGACTGGTAGTATGTAAACTATATGTACCAGGTAAATCAAGAATAGTAACGTGTTGATGTCCTAATAATGTACCTTCACGTCTATCTACGGTTACACCTGGGTAGTTTGCAATACGAGCATTTGATCCAGTTAAAGCATTAAATAAAACAGTTTTTCCACAATTTGGTGGACCGATTAAGGCAAAATTGAGATGAGTTGTCATAATAAATTTTTATTTTAAATAACAGATAATTTTCGCTGCTTCTGCCTTGCGTAAAGAGAATTGTGAGTGGTTATCAAGGCGTACAACATAAGGACCTTTTCCTAATAATCCTTTGGCAATAATGGTTACTGGTCGATGTGATGAAAATCCTAAGTCGGCTAAACGACGACTAACAGAACGATCTTGTGAACCAAAAACTGGATTATCAATAATATCTTTAATATAAGCTTGTTGATGTTTTGCTAATTGATGAAGAGGATAAACAGACATAATCACGACTTCCTAACTTCTGTTCGATGGTTATTTATTCTAAATCTAAATAAGAAAGATTTCTAACCCTGTTAAAAGGTTTGACATTCTAACGAATAATTGAAACTAGCTGTTTGATGTATATCAAGTTAATTTGGTGCAATGGAGAGAAATTTAGGATAAAAACAAGAGTAATTAGTGAACATTAAAGGAGATAGTTATGTTTTTATCCTAAGCATAAGAGGTGATTAATATTCCCAAGTATCAGGATCAATGCCTTTTTCACGCATTAACACTTTAGCATCTTCAGGAATTTCATCGTGTCGATCTTTTAATAAATCTTCATCAGTCGGTAGCGGTTGACCAGTAAATGCGTGGAGAAAAGCCTCACAAAGTAATTCACTATTAGTAGCATGGCGTAGATTACGAATTTGACGACGAGTGCGTTCATTAGTCAAAATTTCCAATACTTTAATTGGAATGGATACTGTAATTTTTTTTACTTGTTCGCTTTTTTTGCCATGTTCTGCATAAGGACTAATATATTTACCATCCCAATCCGCCATGATGAATTTCCTCTTAATTCCACACAATGTGTAGTATTTTAATCAAAATTAGTGGTGATGACAATCTAGCCTTAAAGACATCTAGATTTCTTTATTTCCTCTATTTTGTTGTGCGGAGTTAGCGAAGTATTGTGTTAGAATACGCAGCGTTTCTGTATATCGCCATTGGAAGGAGGTTAATGATGCAGACTGTTTCTCGTTATCAAGTTCATAAATTTGGTGGCAGTAGTTTAGCCAATGTGGATTGCATTCGAGGAGTCGCCTCGATTATTCAAAATTATAGTAGAGAAACAGATATCATCGTAATCTCGGCGATAGGAAAAACCACTAATTTATTAATTGAATGGGTGGAAGCCTCACATAAAGATACTGTTAGTGCCAACCGTATTTTGCAAAGTTTGCGTCATCAATATCTCTCTTTAGTTAATGCGTTATTAAACCATCCGGAAGAGGTCGCTCAAGCATTTGTTGATGATACACTCTATTTGTCCGCATTATTAGATAAACCTTTTAGTGAAGCCATTTATGCGGAAGTGGTGGGGCATGGTGAAATTTGGTCCACTCGTTTAGTCACTGCATATTTAAATCAACAAGGTATTCCATCAGTATTTGTTGATGCACGTGATTTTATGATGGCGGAACGTACAGTGTTACCGAAAGTACGTGTTGCACCAAGTAAAAGGCGCTTACAAACTATTTTAGATGCCTATCCTGATAAACGTTTGATTATTACTGGTTTTATCAGCCGTAATGCAGATGGAGAAACAGTGCTGTTAGGGCGTAACGGTTCTGACTATTCAGCAACACAAATTGCAGGTTTGGCGGATATTGAGAATGTTACTATTTGGAGTGATGTTGCGGGAGTTTATTCTGCTGATCCTCGTTATGTGAAAAATGCCACCTTATTACCATTATTACGTCTTGATGAAGCTAATGAATTGGCTCGTTTAGGTGCGCCAGTTTTACATAGCCGTACATTAGAACCAGTTAGAGAGTTTCAATTAAAACTGCAATTACGCAGTAGTTTAAAACCTAACGAAGGTACAACGCGTGTCGAACATGTCTATTCTTCATCGGCGCAAGGTAAGATTGTCACTTTTCATAATCATATTGGTTGGATTGAATTGGTGATTCCACAAAATCAAGTATTGCAGAGTTGGTTACAACGTTTTCGAGCTTGGTTGCAGGAGTATCAGCTTGATGCCTTAGTTGAGCAATTTGTTGAGAGCAGTCGTACTTTACGTTTGGTTTATACCAATGAATATATTGATACAGCGTTTATGCAATTTAAACAATTGCCACTAATTACAGACTCTATTTCGATTCGTTATGATTTGTCATTGTTAGGCATTGTTGGCGCAGGTGTTTGTCAGAATTCATTACAAATGTTGCGTTTTTCACAAATGTTAAAAACACAACCATTAGAATTTATGTGGCAGTCTGATGATAATATCAGTGTGGTTGCGATTATGCGCCAATCTGTAAGTCGTGAATTATTACGTAACGTTCATGATGATCTCTTTAGAGCGCATAAGACAGTAGGTTTAGTGGTATTAGGAAAGGGAGAAGTGGCGAAAACGTGGGTGAATCTGTTCCGTCAAGAACAAGAGAAGATTGCTGCGCGGAGTCATTTTGACTTTTCCTTAATTGGTATTGTATCTAGCCAAAAGGCTTGGTTGGATCATCAAGGATTGCTACCGCAGATTAAAGAAAATAATTGGGATAACCAATTTGAGCAACAAGCACGTGAATTTGTACCGGATGAATTAACGCAATGGATGAGTATGCACCCTTTTGATGAGTTAGTGATTTTGGATTTCACTAATAGTGATGAAGTGGCGGCACATTATCCTGATTACGCCAAATATGGTTTCCATGTGATCAGCGCTAATAAACGTGCAGCAGCGTTTGATCTTGATAAGTATCATCAGATTGAGGCAGCATTTTTGCAATCAGGTAGTTATTGGTTGTATAACGCAACTGTTGGTGGTGGTTTACCGATTAATACCACTATTCATGATTTAGTGGAAAGTGGCGATACGGTGTTATCAATTGAAGGTACTTTCTCGAGTACATTGGCTTGGCTGTTCTATCAATATGATGGTTCGGTACCGTTCTCAATGTTGTTGGAACAGGCATGGCAACAGGGAATGACTGAACGTGATCCGCGAGAAGATTTATGTGGTTTAGATGCGTTACGTAAATTACTGATTGTGGCGAGAACTGCCGGATATGATTTGGATCGTACCGATGTCAAAGTTGAATCATTGATCCCAGAATCAATGTTGGAATTACCGCTAACTGATTTCTTTGAGCAGTTACATGAGATCGAACCTTTTATTAATGAACATTATCATGATGCCAAAGAGGAACATGGCGTGTTGCGTTATGTGGTGCGTTTTCTAGCTAATGGGCAATCAAAAATTGGTTTAGAGATTTGCGGTAGTGATGATCCGATTGGTAGGGTATTACCAGGTGAGAATATTTTCTTAATTAGAAGCCTATGGTATCGCGATAATCCATTAGTGATTCATGGGCCAAGTGCCGGTGTGAAGATGACAGCCGGTGCAATTCAGGCAGATCTGAACCGTTTGGTAAAATTATTATAATCTTAAATAGATTGCAGCTTGAGCTGTTATCAATAACTTGTTAGAATTTCCGCCGTATTTCAACGCTATTGTTGAAATACGAGTTCGGATGAAGGTAGCTGGAGAGTGGAGAATTGACTCCACGCCGACGAGGTAAAATCTTTCAGGCGCTGTTTACAGCATGGACTGTTACTGGACGAACCCTTGGAGAGATCCGTCATAAACGGACGCCGAAGGCGCAAGAGAATAGCTTTATTCTTGAAACGCTCAGGCAAAAGGACAGGGGCAGGAAAGATTAATCACCATTTCATAATATCGATTCTCGATATTTTTCTTTATTCTTTTCTACTCCTTGTATTTAGCTTTTTTATTTACGAGGAAGTCATGAGTTTCAATGAAATATTAGCAGCTATTGATAGCTTTGTTTGGGGACCACCCTTACTTATTTTATTAGCGGGTACAGGTATTTATTTCAGTTTTCGTTTAGGTTTTCTACAAATCTGGGCGTTACCACGAGCGCTTAAATATATTTTCAAAAAAGGTAATACAGGCGAAGGAGATGTATCTGCATTTGCTGCATTATGTACGGCATTATCAGCAACGATTGGAACAGGAAATATTGTTGGGGTGGCTACTGCAATTCAAGCTGGTGGGCCAGGAGCCATTTTCTGGATGTGGATCGTGGCATTTTTTGGTATGGCAACCAAATATGCCGAGTGTTTATTGGCGGTGAAATATCGTACCAAAGATAAAAATGGTTTTATGTCTGGCGGACCAATGTATTACATTGAGTACGGTTTAGGCATTAAATGGTTAGCAAAATTGTTTGCGATTTTTGGTGTGATGGTTGCTTTCTTTGGAATTGGGACTTTCCCACAAATTAATGCGATTACCCATGCAATGAATGATACTTTTGGTATCTCAACTGTGGTTACGGCAATTGTGATGACAATTTTAGTGGCGATGATTATCTTGGGTGGCGTGAATCGCATAGCCGTAGTATCTTCATTAATCGTGCCTTTTATGGCGGTGTTATATGTCGGCACATCAGTAGTCATTTTAGTTATGAATTGGCAAGTGGTGCCAACAGCGTTAGCGTTAGTGATTCATAGTGCCTTTAATCCTGAAGCGGCTTTAGGTGGTGTGTTAGGCTTTACGGTGTTAAAAGCAATCCAATCTGGTATGGCGCGCGGTATTTTCTCAAATGAATCTGGATTAGGTAGTGCACCAATTGCAGCAGCGGCTGCGCAAACGCAAGAGCCAGTACGTCAAGGTCTAATTTCAATGACAGGTACTTTCTTTGATACCATCATCATTTGTACGATGACAGGATTGGTCATTGTGATTACTGGTGTTTGGCAATCAGATGTGGCTGGTGCGGCATTAACGAACCTCGCTTTTGCACAAGGATTAGGTAATAGTATTGGTGCAACGATAGTAACTATTGGTTTGTTATTCTTTGCGTTTACCACGATTCTTGGCTGGTGTTATTATGGCGAGCGTTGTTTTGTCTATTTAGCTGGTATTAAAGGAATTAAAGTTTTCCGCACTTGTTTCATTATTTTAATTGCAGGCGGTGCATTTATTAAGTTAGATGTGATTTGGAGCCTAGCTGATATTGTAAATGGCTTAATGGCGATTCCTAACTTAATTGCATTAATCGGCTTGCGTAAAGTGATCATTGCAGAAACTAAGGATTATTTTGCGCGTTTACGTGTTTCTGAGAAAGATCGTGATGAAGAGTTAGTGGAAGATGGGTTAAGTAAGAGTTTTAATTAATGTGGAAATTGCGTGGTATCAGCCACGCAATTTTTTTCTGTGCTAAAAGATTATTTACCGATACAGAATGAACTAAAGATATTACCGAGTAGATCATCAGAGGTAAATTCACCAGTAATCTCACTCAAGGCATTTTGCGCCATTTTCAATTCTTCTGCTAATAATTCACCTGCATAAAATTGAGTTAATTGAATATGGCCTAATTGCAAGTGTTCAGCAGCTTTGTTAAGTGCTTCTAAATGACGACGACGAGCAAGGAAACCGCCTTCAGTCACTGTTTGATAACCAATGCTTTCTTTCAAATGTTCTTTGAGTAATTGTATGCCTTGTTGCGTTTTGGCTGATAAGGTAATGGTTGTATAGTTACCATTTTGTGTAATACCTTCAGTTTCACCACTAATATCTGCTTTATTGCGAATAATGGTTACTGGAATAGAATCAGGTAATTTGGACATAAATTCTGGCCAAATTTTTTCTGGCAATGTTTCAGTAGTGGTAGTGCTATCCAACATAAAAAGCACACGATCTGCTTGTTCAATTTCTTGCCATGCACGTTCAATACCAATGCGCTCAACTTCATCAGTCGCAGCGCGTAAACCTGCAGTATCAATAATATGAAGTGGCATACCATCTAAATGGATATGTTCACGCAATACATCACGTGTAGTGCCCGCAATATCAGTAACAATTGCAGCATCTCGACCAGCTAATGCGTTTAATAAACTGGATTTTCCAGCATTTGGGCGACCAGCAATCACGACTTTCATACCTTCTCGTAGTAACGAACCTTGTTTTGTTTGTGCTTGTACTGTTGCCACTTGTTCAATGATTTGATTTAACAAGCCTTCTATTTTTCCATCAGCCAGAAAATCAATCTCTTCATCAGGGAAGTCAATTGCAGCTTCCACGTAGGTACGTAAATAAATTAATTGTTCAACTAATTGATGAACTTGAGTGGAAAATTCACCTTGTAATGATTTTAGGGCAGAACGGGCCGCTTGTTCAGAACTTGCATCAATTAAATCAGCAATCGCTTCAGCTTGGGCTAAATCAATCTTATCATTTAAAAAAGCTTGTTCTGAAAATTCACCAGGTCGAGCTAAGCGCACACCATTAATTTGTAGAATCCGTTTGAGTAATAAATCAAGAATGACTTGTCCACCATGTCCTTGTAATTCAAGCACATCTTCTCCAGTGAAAGAGTTTGGTGCTTTGAAAAACAACGCAATGCCTTGGTCAAGTGTCGTACCATCAACATCCTTAAATGGCAGATAATCAGCCATTCTTGGTTTAGGGCATTTCCCCAATACTTGTTGTGCTACTTCTGTTGCTAATGGGCCGGAAACGCGCAAAATACCAATACCACCGCGTCCCGGTGGTGTGGCTTGAGCTACAATTGTATCGTTTTCTATCATAATACTTGGATATATTTGAGTGTCATAAACTTGAGGCATCTTAGTTAAGATGCCTCAATCATTACCATTTATTTTTTACGAGAGTGTAAGCCTCTTTTCTCTAATCCTCGATAAATCAGTTGTTGCTGAACAATGGTGATAAGGTTAGATACCAACCAGTAAAGCACTAGACCTGATGGGAACCAGAGGAAGAAGAAAGTAAACATCACTGGCATAAAGGTCATTACTTTTTGTTGCATTGGATCTGCCACTGGTGTTGGGGACATCTTTTGTAATAAGAACATTGATGCACCCATTAATAACGGCAGAATGTAGTAAGGATCTTGCGCCGCTAAGTCTTGGATCCAACCAAAGAATGGTGCGTGACGTAATTCCACTGCTTCTAAGAATGTCCAGTAAAGCGCAATAAAGATTGGCATTTGTAGCAATATTGGTAAACAACCGCCAAGAGGATTTACTTTCTCTTCTTTGTAAAGCTTCATCATCTCTTGACTCATCTTTTGACGATCTTCACCGAAGCGTTCACGCAATTCTTGAATTTTTGGCTGTAACATACGCATTTTCGCCATTGAAGTGTATTGCGCTTTGGTTAAAGGATAAAGAATAGCTTTAACGACAAGAGTAACACCGATAATTGCTAGACCCCAGTTGTGTACTAAGCTTTGAATAAATTGTAGTAATTTGAATAGCGGTTTTGCAATAAACCATGCCCAGCCATAATCTACAGTCAAATCAAGATGTGGAGCAACTTGTTCCATTTGATTTTGTAATTTAGGCCCTACCCAAAGTTGGCTCTTAATGGTATCAGTTGCACCATTTGCGATAGTGGTAACAGGACCACGATAACCGATATAAGCGAAATTATCTTGTGTTGATGAATAAAGTTGATTTTCTGCATCCTGGTTAGGTACCCACGCAGATACGAAATAGTGTTGTAAAATTGCAGCCCAACCCTGTTTTGTTTTGATAGCAAGGTTGTCTTTCTTCATATCATCAAAAGAGTATTTTTTATAGTTGGTCTCTGATGAAGAGTAAGCGCCGCCTGTATAGGTTGGCATTGCAATATTACCAGAGCTTTCAACCAAAGTATGTTTCAATTGTGCATAAGGTTGTACTTGAATATTAGCGCCGCTGTTATTGGTTACTTCTACGTTTACTTTCACATCGTAGCTATCACGAGTTAAGGTGAAAATTTTACGATAAGTTACACCATCTTTGGTGAAAGTGAATGGTACGCTAATTTCATTTTGACCTTGAGCTAATGAGAAATGATCACCATCCACTTGATAATCAGCACGACCAGCAACGGTATCACTACCGTTAGCGCCAATTAAACCACTTTGCGCGATATAAACGTGTTCAGGTGTGTCTTTTAATAAAGCGAATGGGGTTTTTGAATGTAATTCTGCATCATATTTCAGTAAATCTGCACCAACCACATCACCACCAACAGTACTAATTTTAAGGCGTAAAACATCACTTTCGATTGTGATAATACGGCCTTGTTTGCTGCTGCTATCTGCTACCGCTGCTGAACTAGCAGGAGTATCATTTGCAGTCGTTGCTGATGAATCAGTTTGCGTTTGTGTTTGAGTTTGTGCAAGTTGAGGATTATTGTCGATTTCCCATTGTTGATAAATCAAGAATGAGATAAAGAGCAATGCAATTACAAGTAAACTACGTCTTGAGTCCATTATTTTTTTCTCTGTGGTTTATGGTTATCAATAGATGGCGGCACAGGATCATAGCCTGATGAACCAAAAGGATGACATTTTAATATACGCTTCACTGTAAGCCAACCCCCTTTTATTACTCCATGCGTTTGAATTGCTTCAATACCATATTGAGAGCAAGTGGGTGTGAAACGACAACGAGGACCAATTAATGGACTAATAACCAGCTGGTAAAAGCGGATAATGCCAATTAACCCTTTTTTGATAAGCGTAGATGCCGCTGCCATAATTTATCCAATGCCTTGAATAACATCGCATTATCCAACTCTTTAATGCCTTTACGTGCAATCACAATGAAATCATAATTAGGTAATTGATGCTGTTGTAAACGGAAACTTTCACGACAAATACGTTTGATACGATTGCGCTGGTTGGCACGTTTGACATATTTTTTGGCAACGGTTAGACCTAATCGAGGATGTTGCAACGTGTTTGGACGAGCAATAATTGAAATTTCAGGTAAAGAGGCTCTGAAAGGTTGTTGGAATACGAAGTTAAATTGAATGGGAGTTAACAAACGTAACTCCCTTGAAAATCCTAGCTTAGACACTCGGTAATCAGCAGATTATGCACTTAAACGCGCACGACCTTTAGCACGACGACGAGCTAAAACTTGACGACCTTTTTTAGTTGCCATACGCGCACGGAAACCGTGAGTACGACTACGTTTTAACACAGAAGGTTGGAAAGTACGTTTCATTTTCTTATCTACCTAATAAAATTGACGTTTTAATATTGAAAAAAGACATAACTCAGCGTTGACTTGAGTGCAGTCAGTGATATTAAAACAAAAAGTTACAATAAAAAGAGGACGCAATTCTAATCAGAAATTGGCAATTCGTCAAATGGATAAACAGAAAAATTCGCTTTTTCTTGTTTTAGCGAGTGCTGATAAGTATAAATCGGATAAATCATAAAAGAGAAGCGAAAGAAAAATTGATCTTTTGAGAAGATCTTATAGTGAGTTTATTGTATGATATCGGTCGGTTTGAGATGGAACATTGAAAAGTTTAGATAACAATTAATAATTACACACCTATGGAACAGCACAAATTATCTTCCCTTTGGCAAAGTTGCCTGTTACAGCTGCAAGATAAAATTAGCCAGCTTGATTTCAGTACATGGATTCGGCCATTACAAGCAGATATTACAGAAAATACAATGGTGCTTTATGCGCCAAATCGGTTTGTGCGCGATTGGGTACAAGATAAATATTTAGTACAAATAGAAGAAATTGTGCATTTTCTTACCGCAAATCCACAATTTGCTGTTCGGGTACGTGAAGGAACGCGTCCGGTGCGTGAAGTAGCACCGGTGACGGAAAATACTGCTCCGACAAATTTGGTGCAAAATACCACAAATCAAGCAAAAAAATTTAAAACTAACTTAAATCCTAAATATGAGTTTCACAATTTCGTACAAGGGAAATCGAACCAATTAGCACGTGTTGTGGCGCAGAAAGTAGCGGAAAAAATTGGTGATGAAGGTTATAACCCGCTGTTTTTATATGGTGGTACTGGACTAGGGAAAACACACTTATTGCACGCAATTGGTAATGGTATTTTAAAAAACAAACCAGATGCGAAAGTGGTGTATATCCATTCTGAACGTTTTGTCCAAGAATTAGTAAAAGCATTAAAGTCGGAAAGTATTGAACAATTTAAGAAATTCTATCGTTCGCTAGATGCGTTATTAATTGACGATATTCAATTCTTTGCCGGTAAAGAGGGATCACAAGAAGAGTTTTTCCATACTTTTAATAGCTTATTTGAAGGTGGGCGGCAAATTATTTTAACTTCAGATCGCTACCCTAAAGAGATTGATAAGATCGAAGAGCGTTTAAAATCCCGTTTTAATTGGGGATTAAGCGTAGCAATTGAGCCACCTGAATTAGAAACTCGCGTGGCGATTTTGTTGAAGAAGGCAGAAGAGAGCAATATTGTTTTACCTGAAGAGGTTGCCTTTTTTATCGGACAAAAATTGCGTACTAATGTACGTGAATTAGAAGGGGCATTAAATCGGGTCAGTGCTAACGCTAATTTTACTGGGCAGCCAATTACCATTGATTTTGTGCGTGAAACATTAAAGGATATGCTGGCGGTGCATGATCGTTCAGTAACCTTAGATAATATTCAAAAAGTGGTGGCTGAACGTTATCGCATTAAAGTGGCGGATTTAAAATCGAAAAGCAAAGCGCGTTCAGTCGTGCGTCCGCGTCAAATGGCGATGGCGCTATCAAAAGAATTAACCAATCATAGTTTGCCGGAAATTGGGCGAGCTTTTGGCGATCGCGATCATACTACAGTGTTACACGCTTGCCGTAAGATCGCAGAATTACGGGATTCAGACAATAATATCAGTGAAGATTATGCCAATCTGATCAGAACGTTATCAACTTAAGGTGGGCTTATGCAATTTATCGTAGCAAGAGAAAATTTATTGAAACCCTTACAACAGGTATGTGGTGTTTTAAGTAGTCGTCCATCTTTACCGGTGCTAAATAATATTTTAGTACAGATTGCTGGTGATCGTTTAACTTTGACTGGTTCTGATCTTGAAGTGGAGTTATCAACTTTTGTGCAATTGACTTCGGCAAGTGAAGATGGTGTTTTTACTATTCCAGCACGTAAGTTTTTAGATATTTGCCGTTCATTAAATGATGATGCTGAAATCACCGTAAATTATGAGAATGATCGAGTATTGGTAACAGCAGAACGCAGTAAATTTAATTTAGCGACTTTGCCTGCGGAAAGTTATCCAAATTTAACGCAATTAGATGTTGAGGTAGAACTAAATCTTGAACAATCAGTATTGCGTCGTGTAATGGAAGCAACGCAATTCTCAATGGCGAATCAAGATGCGCGTTATTTCCTCAATGGAATGAAATTTGAAACTGAAAATGGAGTATTGCGTACAGTAGCAACAGATGGTCACCGTTTGGCGGTATGCGGTATTCAATTAGCGCAAAATGTACCGGATTATTCAATTATCGTACCACGTAAAGGTGTGCTAGAGTTGATGCGCTTGTTAGACAGCAATAGTGAAGTGGTGCGTGTCTGTATGGGACAAAATAATATTCAAGTTCATTTAGCAAATATTATTTTCACCTGTAAATTGATTGATGGACGTTTCCCTGACTATCGTCGAGTGTTACCAAGAAATGCTGATCGTATTTTGGAAGTAGATTGGAATTCATTGAAACAGGCTTGTGTACGTGCAGCTATTTTATCCAATGAACGTTTCCGCGGAGTACGTTTAATCATTGAAGCAAATCAATTGAAGATTTTGGCGCAAAATCCGGATCAAGAAGAAGCAGAAGAAGTGATTGATGTTAGCTATACAGGTGAGCCAATGGAAGTTGGTTTTAATGTGAGTTACATTTTAGATGTCTTAAATGCCTTAAAATGCCAGTCAGTTAGAATCCGTCTTACCGATGCAACTTCAAGCTGTTTAATGGAAGATTGTGCAGAAAGTAATGCCGAGTATGTGATTATGCCAATGCGCTTATAGTTATGGCTTTATCCCAACTGAATATTCAACATTTTAGAAATCTTAAAGCTGTGAGTTTAACCTTAGACTCAGGCTTTAATTTTTTGATTGGGCATAATGGCAGCGGCAAGACTAGTCTGCTTGAAGCCATCTATTTTTTAGGGCATGGTCGTTCATTTAAAAGTTCAGTCGTTGGGCGGGTGATTCATTACGATCAGCCTGAATTTACTTTATTTGCCAAAATTGAGGATCAGCAAGCGAGTTGGTCAGTAGGTTTACAAAAAACACGTCAAGGTGAAAGCACTATTAGAATTAATGGTGAAGATGGTAATAAGATTGCAGATTTGGCGCATTTATTGCCAATGCAGTTAATTACACCAGAAGGTTTAACACTGATTAATGGCGGGCCGAGCTATCGACGGGCATTTTTAGATTGGGGGTTATTTCATCTTGAACCCAGTTTTCACGCATTATGGTCATCACTCAATCGTTTGTTAAAACAGCGCAATGCGGCTTTACAACAGGTAACTGATTACAGTCAAATCAAAATTTGGGATCAACAATTACATCATATCGCGGGACAGATTAGTGAGTGGCGGCAGCATTATGCAGAAGCGTTAAAACAAGAGATTAGCGCCACTTGTCAGTTGTTTTTACCTGAAATAGAGATTGAGGCGCAATTCTACCAAGGTTGGACTAAAGAGATTCCGTATGCGGAATTGTTAGCGAGTAATTTTGAGCGGGATCGGGCGGTTGGTTACACGATGTCGGGCCCACAGCGAGCTGATTTTAAATTTAAAGCTAATGGACTACCTGCGGAAGATATTTTGTCACGTGGACAATTAAAGTTGCTAATGTGCGCCTTGCGTTTGGCACAAGGCGAACATTTAATGCAGCAACAACAGCGCCGTTGTATTTTTTTAATTGATGATTTTGCTTCGGAATTAGATCCTAATAAACGTGCTTTATTGGCACAGCGTCTAAAAGAGAGTCAATCTCAAGTTATTATTACTGCAATTACCGCAGAACAGTTACAACAGCCACATTGGCAAGAAGGCGCCAAATTTCAATTGAAAAATGGTGAAGTGCGGCAGATAGATTAGTGTAAAGTGTTAGGTTTCACCTTTGAAAGGGCGAAACCTAATACTTAGTTCTTGTAAGTTAATGATCTTAATTGTGCAAGTAATTGCTTACAGGCTTTATCTAATGGTGCTTGTATCACCATTTCATCACCGGTTTTTGGGTGCGTGAAACGAATAGAAAAAGCGTGTAAGAACAGGCGATTTAATCCGAAAGGCGCTAATTGCTGATCAAAATCTTTACTGCCATATTTACTGTCAAAAGCAATTGGATGACCAGCGTATTGCGTATGAACACGAATTTGATGCGTTCTACCGGTAATCGGTGATGCTTTTACTAATGTCGCAAAACTAAAACGTTCTTCTACACTAAAACGAGTTTCGGAAGGTTTACCTTGCTCACTCACTTTGACAATTCTTTCACCGCTAGAAAGTTCATTTTTCAGTAATGGTGCTTTTACTGCTTTGCAATGTGATTGCCATTCACCTCTAACTAAAGCTAAATAATCTTTTTGAATTGTTTTATCGCGTAGCTGTTCATGTAAATTACGTAATGCAGAACGTTTTTTGGCTACCAATAAAATACCTGAAGTATCGCGATCTAAACGATGTACTAACTCCAGAAATTTAGCTTGTGGACGCAAAGCTCGCAGCGCTTCAATTACACCAAAACTTAAACCACTGCCACCATGAACCGCAATACCTGATGGTTTATTAATGATCAGCAACTGATCATCCTCAAACAAAATTTGTTGTTCTAGTTCACTAACTTTATTCAATTTAGTGGAAATTGGTGCAGCATTGCTTTTTTCACTCACTCTAACTGGTGGAATACGTACAACATCACCAGCTTGTAATTTATATTCTGGTTTTGTGCGCCCTTTATTTACGCGAACTTCGCCTTTGCGAATAATGCGATAGATTAGGCTTTTTGGCACACCTTTTAATTTGGCTAATAGATAATTATCAATGCGTTGTTGTTCTTCATCAGCTTCAATAGTGACGAAACGCACGTTGGCATTAATTACGTTGTCTTCAGGATTATGCATAATTTCTCTAGTGTTAAAAAATTCGGCGTATCATATCATTAAGCAAGGCGAGTTGCGAAAATTTGCGAAAGTTTTTTCACGCCAAGTTAGTGGAAAACAATGATCTTTAGCTTTGCAAAACGTCGATAAAATGGAATAATAAGGAGCATTTTTTTGTGAGTCAGTCACGCAATGGCGTACTGTCTTTTTGTTTCACAGGATAGTGCTTTTTAATTGATTTTTGGTGCGGCAATAAGGCGTAAGACACCAATTTTAGAGATGTTAATACAGGACACGAATTAGCAAATTCAATACAATCAGTTCAAAGTAACGCTATTTGGCAACACTATATGTGTGATGGTTGCCGTTTTGCGTTGCGTTTTAGCACAATGAGAATCGGGAGATTGGCATACTGCAGCAACAGAATTAAAGTGTTTGTATTATCGTCGTTTTTATAAAAGTTATAACAAGAATAGAGAAATAACGATGAAAAGAATGTTAATTAACGCCACGCAAAAAGAAGAATTGCGTGTCGCTTTAGTTGATGGTCAACGTTTATTTGACCTCGATATTGAATCTCCAGGGCATGAACAAAAGAAAGCCAACATCTATAAAGGAAAAATCACTCGCGTAGAACCAAGTTTAGAAGCTGCATTTGTTGATTATGGTGCAGAACGACATGGTTTCCTTCCTTTAAAAGAAATCGCTAGAGAATATTTCCCAGAAGGGTATGTTTATCAAGGCCGACCAAATATCCGCGATATTTTGCATGAAGGACAAGAAGTTATTGTTCAAGTTAGCAAAGAAGAGCGTGGTAACAAAGGTGCGGCATTAACTACTTTCGTTTCTTTAGCAGGCAGCTATTTAGTGATTATGCCAAATAATCCTCGTGCTGGTGGGATTTCGCGCCGTATTGAAGGAGATGAACGCTTAGAGTTGAAAGAAGCGTTAGGTTCATTAGAAGTACCAGATGGTGTTGGGCTTATTGTTCGTACTGCTGGAGTTGGACGTTCACCAGAAGAATTACAATGGGATTTACACGTTTTATTGCACCACTGGGAAGCAATTAAGAAAGCGTCAGAATCTCGTCCTGCCCCATTCTTAATTCACCAAGAAAGCGATGTTATTGTGCGTGCGATTCGTGATTATTTACGTCGTGATATTGGTGAAATTTTAATTGATAGCCGTAAAGTGTTTGATAAAGTAAAAGAGCATATCAAACTCGTGCGCCCAGACTTTATCAATCGCGTCAAACTGTATCAAGGCGAAGTGCCATTATTTAGTCATTTCCAAATTGAATCGCAAATTGAATCTGCTTTCCAACGTGAAGTGCAGCTTCCTTCAGGTGGTTCGATTGTGATTGATGTAACGGAAGCATTAACTGCAATTGATATCAACTCAGCACGTTCAACACGTGGCGGTGATATTGAAGAAACAGCATTAAATACTAACCTTGAAGCTGCGGATGAAATTGCTCGTCAATTACGTTTACGTGACCTTGGTGGTTTGATCGTAATTGACTTCATTGATATGACACCAGCACGCCATCAACGCGAAGTGGAAAACCGTATTCGTGATGCAGTGCGTCAAGATCGTGCCAGAATCCAATTTAGCCGCATTTCTCGTTTTGGGCTATTAGAGATGTCACGTCAACGTTTAAGTCCATCATTAAACGAATCGACTCACCATATCTGCCCACGTTGTCAAGGTACAGGTAAAGTGCGTGATAATGAATCTTTATCACTCTCCATTCTCCGTTTACTTGAAGAGGAAGCGTTAAAAGAGAATACCAAACAGGTTCACACTATTGTTCCTGTGAAGATTGCAACTTACTTGTTAAATGAAAAACGTCGTGCAATTACTGAAATTGAAAAACGTCACGATGTACAAGTGATTGTTGTGCCGCATGAACAAATGGAAACTCCACATTTCTCAGTATTCCGTTTGCGTGATGGTGAAGATAATCATACTTTAAGTTATAACTTAACTAAGTTGCATGATTTACAAGAAGAAATTGATGGTGAAGAGTCTTTAATTAGCCGTACGTTAGAAGCAACGACTAATGTTACTGCACCACAACCAGAGGTAGCTGCGGTTGAAATCACTATTCCTGAACCTGCGCCAGTAGTGAAGAAGAAAGAGGAAGAAAAAGTTTCTTTATTCACTCGTATTTGGCAAAAGATTAAAGGGTTCTTTGCGGAAGAAGAACGTGAAGAAAAAGGCAATAAACGCAATAACTCTCGCAATAACAATAACAAACGTTCTCGTCGTGATAACAACAATAAAGATGCTAATCGTCAGCGTGACAGACGTAATAATGATGAGTCTAAACGCAGAGAAGCGACTACCGAGAAAGAAGAGAATAAACGTACTAAACGCGCAAATCGTAAAGCAGTAGCGGAAGAAATTAATGAGTTGAATGTTACTGCACGTAAAGGTGAAGAAGAGAATAGCAAAGAACAACAGGTTGCTTCTCGTCGCCAACGTCGTGATTTGCGTAAGAAAGTCCGTTTAAATGATGCAGCGACAGTAGAAAATGAGAAATCAACTGTAGAAACAATGCAACCAGCGGTAGAGGAAACAGCGGTAGATACTGTCGAACAGGTTGTTGCCGCTGAAACAACCAATATTGCGCCAGTTGTACCGACAGTGGTTGTAGAAGAAGCAAAAACCGAAGTGAGAACCACAGTTGAAGAACAGCCAGTATCAGCACAAGTGGAAGCTGTTCAAGAAGAAACCGAAGAAATAACGGTATCTGAGCGTAATCATCGCGAAAATCGTTCACGTCGTTTACCGCGTCATTTACGTATGAATAATCGCAGACGTCGCCATGCCCAAGAAGTGGTTTCTCCAATGCCATTATTTATGGCGGTTGCTTCGCCTGAATTGGCAAGCGGTAAGATCTGTTTACCATTTGTGAATCGAGTGGAAAAAGAGAAAAATAGTAATTTTGTTTCTGTTGATGAAATGTTAGAACAACAAAAACAAGATACTAATGAAACTTTGATTCCGGTTACTTCAGCAGTGGCTAGCCAAGATAGCAGCCCTCGTCCGTTAGCGGCTGTATTGACAATGGAAGCAAATGGTAAGGAAGCAAAATCTAAGCCGAATAGCAGTCTAAACCAAGCTCGTTTGGCACAACAAGCCGTTGAAGAGCAATTAGAAGATGAGGTTGTGACTGCATCAACAGAAGAGCAAACAGTAGCACCAACGATTGTAGAAGAAGTTGCTGTAGAAAAAGTTGTTGAACCTTATCAATCTACCTACCAATTTAATGGTCGTTTAGGAACCTTTGCGGTAGTAGAGCACGTTAAGGCAGAGATGACGCTAGCGGAAGCGAGCGAATTGGTACCGATGAATCTCAATATTGTTGAATGGAAAGGTTCACGTTATACCTTTAGAGGTCGCGGTGCAGCAGGTTACCATACCGCAATTGATCATGCGGCAACTGCGCCAACACAAGCGAAAGCAGAGTAACATCTGATTCATATAGAGAGGCTATATCGAGAGATATAGCCTTTTTCATTAGACGGCAAGAATTTCAAATAGCGGAATATCCCAACTTTCACAAGGAATTTCTGCCACTTGCTGACAACGATGTGCTAAACCGATCGGTAGGAAATTTTTTTGCTGCCAGTTTTCCAACGTGCGATCGTAAAAACCACCACCCATACCTAGACGATTTTTATTGCTATCAAAAGCCACTAATGGAGTAAAGATAATATCCAGTTGCCGAATTGGTAAAACTTTCGTGACATCTAATACAGGCTCTTCAATGGCGAATTTATTCTTTTTCATCGGTGTTGCCGGAGTATATTCTAGAAATAGCAAGTTGCCATGGCTAAAAGGATGCAATACAGGCAGATAAAGCTGATAGCCTTGTTGCCAAAGTCGTTCAATCAAAACATTTGTAGAAATTTCTCCGTCGAACGAACGATAAATAGCAATATTTCTTACATTTAGCGGTTGTAAAAAATCTAATACGACATCAGCAATTTGTTGTTCAGCTTGTTTTTGTTGTTGTGCTGATAATGCTGCGCGTTGTTGACGGACGAAACGACGTAATTGCTGTCTTTGTTCAGCTTTGCTCAATGATGAATGATTGACAATGAAATGATGAGATTCTGGTAAGGTATTTGGCATATCACTAATTATATTGAGGACCCGAGGTGCCGATACGGGTGGTCGGTCCTTGAACCCTACGGTTCAAGGGAGTCAGTCTTACATTCATTAGGCTTCTTGATAAACAAGCATGCTCACCGATTGTAGGTAACCAACTCTAAAATATATCAGTATCGGCTCAGGGACGTAACCCATTGTCGAACACCCCAGGTGCTATTAATAGTACATTAATTTTCTTAATTTGCCTAGTAAGAGAAAGTCCTATTTCTTAATTTAAATCATAATTTATTTAGGTGCTGGCATATTAGACAAAATGGTGCTTAAAGAGTGTTCTATTTGTTCAATTTTATTATTAATTAAATTTTCTCGTTCAGAATTTTGCTGCTGTTGAGTGATTAAATCATGGCATAAATTTAACCCAACGATAGTTAATGCTTTATCAAGTTGAATAATACCGGTACGACTTTTTAACTCTGATACTTTCTTTTCTAAAATATCAGCAGCTTCTCTTAGTGCTTGATGCTGATCTTCTGGACAGCTTAAGCGTAGGTTTTGACCAAAAATATACAAATCAATATTTTTAGACATACAAGAACCTCTTTAGACAGAAATTATAACGTTATAAATGTAGGTATTATGCCATAGCAAATAAGTTTCGTCATAGATTATTGGTGGATATTCTGGTTGGTGTTAGAATGGCTGATATTTGAGAAGAAACGGAAATTTATATGGCAATTACAGCACAGCAACTGACACACGAATTAAAGCAAGCAGGAATTACTTTAAATGGTGTTGAATTACATGGATTATTAACAGGATTTATTTGTGGTGGTATCCGCGATGAAAGCTGGAAACCATTGTTGTATCAATTTACTAATGATGATCACGCCTATCCAGTGCAATTAATCAGCAAAATTGCAGAATTATACAAAGCATTAAACGCAAGTTTGGCAGATCTAAGTGAATTTACCTTTGAGTTAGATCTTGGAAATTTAGATGATATTTACCAAAGTATTACCTCATTAAGTGAATGGTGTAATCATTTCTTACTTGGCTTAGGTTTAGCGCAACCTAATTTACAGCAAGAGAAGCAACAAGATATTGCAGAGGCTTTAGCCGACTTACGCGAAATTTGTCAATTAGGCTATGAAGAAGGCGATGATGAAGAGAGCCTCGCGCAAGCATTAGAAGAGGTAATCGAATATTTACGCACAATTGCTATGCTGTTTTATTCACACTTTCATCAACCAGCAGTACAACAAAAAACTATCCATTGATAAGAGGTATAGATTGTGGATTTGAGTTATATGGCAGAGATGCCGATTGAAGAGTTTCAACAACGTCGAGCAAAAGTTTTTGCCCAATTACCAACCAATAGCGGTTTAATTGTTTTTTCTAATTTAGAACGTCAACGTACCGCATCTTCTAATTACCCTTTTCGTCAAGATAACTATTTCTGGTATTTAACTGGATTTAATGAACCAGATGCCATTTTGTTGTTAAAGAAAACTGAGCAACAAGGTGAACAAGCAATTTTATTTTTACGCCCGTCAGATCCATTAATGGAAACATGGAATGGTCGTCGTTTAGGTATTGAAAAAGCACCAGCAACTTTACATTTAGATCAAGCTATTGCGATTGATGAAGTACGCCAACAGTTACCACAATTGCTGAATGGTTTGGGTACACTTTATTATGCAGAAGAAGTGCAGCAATGGGGTGATGAGATTGTGCACCAAACTTTATCTTTGATGCGTACTCAACAACGTCAAGGCGTAAAAGCACCAACGACATTAGTCTGTTGGCGTGAGCTATTAGACGAAATGCGTTTATTTAAATCAGAAAATGAAATTCGTTTAATGCAACAAGCGGGACAGATTTCAGCATTAGCTCATATTCGAGCAATGAAACAAGCGCGTCCACAACGTTTTGAATATGAATTAGCCAGCGAAATGTTACACGAATTCAATCGCTTTGGTGCAAGATGGGAGTCTTATCCATCAATCATTGCCAGTGGCGAGAATGCCTGTATTTTGCACTACACAGAAAATGATCGCTTAATGCAAGATGGTGATTTAGTGCTAATTGATGCTGGTTGTGAATTCGCCATGTATGCTGGTGATATTACGAGAACTTTTCCTGTAAATGGTAAATTTAGCCCAGCGCAACGTGAGATTTATCAAATTGTCTTAGAAGCAGAAAAACGGGCGATTGAATTGTTAGTCAATGGTAATTCGATCAAACAAGCCAATGATGAAGTATTAAAAATTAAGGTCGCAGGGTTGGTGCGTTTAGGGATTTTATCCGGCGATGTGGATACATTGATTGCTGAAAAAGCTTACACCCGTTTTTATATGCACAGTTTAGGTCACTGGTTGGGTCTAGATGTGCACGATGTAGGCGCCTATGGACAAGATCGTACACGTGAATTGCAACCTGGTATGGTCGTTACTGTTGAACCAGGTTTATATATTCCGAATGCTGAAGATATTCCAGCCGCTTATCGTGGTATTGGGGTGCGGATTGAAGATGATCTATTGATTACAGAATATGGTAATAAAGTGTTGACTGCCGCCGTACCAAAAGAGATTGATGAAATTGAAGCGTTAATGGCGCAAAAGGATTAATTATGCAACAGCAGCACTACGATGTAATTATTGGCGGTGGTGCCATGAATGGGCTGACATTAGCCTTAACCTTGGACACCCTTTCTGCTTCCCGATTGAGAATTGCGGTAATTGAAAAACGTCAACGATCGCAACAGCAGGGAGTAGGCTTTGATAGTCGTTGTGTTGCTTTATCCGATGGTACTTGTCGTAAACTGAAACGTATTCGTTTTGATCAGCAACAAACTTTATGGGATCGGGTGCAAACATTTGCCGAACCGATTAAACAAGTGCATGTATCAGAGCGTGGTCATTCCGGAATAGTTGAAATTAATGCTGCAGAGATGCATTTAACTCAACTCGGTGTTGTAGTGGCGTTGCAAAATATGGGCGATACCTTTACAGCCGCACTTGCTAATAAAGCGAATATTGATTTTATTAGCCCATACTTTATTCAGCAGATTGACTATGGTACTGATCAAATTGCAGTCACTTTAGATAACCAAATGCGTTTAACCGGTAAATTATTAGTCGCTGCTGATGGTAGCGATTCACAAATAGCGCAGTTAGCCGGTATTGCTTGTAATGAAGAATTTGATTATCAGCAAAGTGCGATTATTGCTAATGTGATAACCTCAATGCCGCATCAAGGGCGTGCTTTTGAGCGGTTTACTCCTGAAGGGCCAATTGCTTTATTACCAATGGCGGACAATATGATGTCATTGGTTTTTTGTACTAAAACGCCGGAAGCATTATTAGCGTTGGATAATCAATCATTTTTACAGCAGCTACAACAACGCTTTGGCTGGCGTTTAGGAAAATTTCAATCAGTAAGTAAGCGTTATGCTTACCCGCTCAAATTAAAACGCAGTACGGCTTTAATCGGCAACCGTCTTGCTTTGGTCGGTAATGCGGCACAAACGCTGCATCCTGTAGCTGGACAAGGTTTTAATTTGGGTATTCGTGATGTTTTTGCACTAGCAGAAGCAATTATTAATGCACAAGAGATCGGCTCAGCTGAAATGTTGCAGCAATACCAACAACATCGTTTGCAAGATCAACAACGGATTATTGGTTTAACGACGAATTTAGTACAAATTTTTAGTAATGAATTATTGCCATTACAGGTATTACGTAATTTAGGTTTAACTGCATTAAGTCATTGTTCCGCCTTACGCCATACATTTGTACAACCAACATTAGGACGAATTTAATGAAAGAGTTTGATATTGCCATTATTGGTGGCGGTATGGTGGGATTGGCATTGGCACAAGCCCTCAAAGATACGGATTGTTCGATTGCGGTGATTGAAGCGCATATTCCAGCATTTCAGTTAGAAACAGTAATGAATCGGGTGAGTGCGTTAAATCTTTCATCAGAAACTATGCTGCGCCAGTTTGGTGTATGGCAACAACTTCAAGCGTGGCGGGCGACAGCATACGAAAAAATGCAAGTATGGGAGAAGGATAGCTTTGCTCATATTCAGTTAGATACGCAAAACCTAGGGGTTGATCATCTTGGGCATATCGTCGAAAACCAATTAATTCGTCAAGCATTGTATCAAGCAGTATTGCAGCAAGAGAATGCAGAGTTATTGGTGGCAACCCCAACTTCATTAGGCGTCAATGAAAATAATGCGGTGTTAAGTTTAGCTAACGGTGAAATCATTGTGGCGAAATTGGTTGTTGGTGCAGATGGTGCTAACTCTTGGTTACGCGAACAAATGCATATGCCGATTAATTTTCGTGATTACCAACATTCTGCCTTAGTTTGCAATGTCGAAACCGTAGAACCACATCAACAAATTTGTCGGCAAATTTTCTCTCCTGATGCGATTTTAGCATTCTTACCTTTGCATCAACCGCATTTAAGTTCGATTGTTTGGTCGCAAGATCCTGTAAAAGCGAAACAATTGATGAATTGTGATGAAGAGAGTTTTAATCGCCAATTAACGACTGCATTTGATGGTAGATTAGGTTTATGTCGTGTTGTTAGTGCAAGACATAGTTATCCACTCTGCGCAAGATTTGCTCGTCATTTTATTCAACATCATGTCGCCTTAATGGGAGATGCAGCACATACTATTCACCCTTTAGCTGGATTAGGTGTGAATTTAGGTTTTATGGATGCACTGGCTTTGGCTGAAGAGATCCAGAAAAATCTAGCGAAAAATCAAGATATTGGCGCTTATCGTCATTTACGTCATTATGAGCGTTGGCGTAAAACAGAAGCGATGAAAATGTTAGTGGCAATGCAAGGATTTAGAGATCTATTTGCTGGCGATCAACCAATCAAAAAATTGTTGCGTGGCATTGGTATGTCAGTCACCGATAAATTGCAACCGTTAAAACAGCAATTTATTTTGCAAGCCACTGGCTTAAGTGGTGATTTACCGCAGCGAGTAAAAAAGATCGATTTATTTACCTTGGATAGTTAAGTTTTATCGAAAAATCTTGATCAGCTTCACATTTTTGTTGGAATCCCTGTGAGAACGCGCATTTTGCCTTGAAACTGCTGCGTAAGCTCTTTATTATTAGAAAAAATTTATTTTTTGTCTGTATAAATTATATAATATCTAATAATTCCACCGTCTAGAAGGACAAGTATGCAACCAATCAGTAATATTGATCATCTTGATCAACAAATTTTGCGCGTGTTAACACAGGATGCACGCACACCTTACGCTGAAATGGCAAAAAGTTTTGGGGTCAGTCCGGGAACGATCCATGTTCGTGTTGAGAAAATGCGGCAATCGGGCATTATTGAAGGTACAAAAGTCAAAATCAATGAAAGACGCCTAGGCTATGATGTTTGCTGTTTTATCGGCATTATTTTAAAAAGTGCGAAAGATTATGAAAAAGTAATTGCCAAGCTACAAGAATTTGATGAAGTAGTAGAAGCCTATTACACCACAGGTAACTACTCTATTTTTATTAAAGTGATGACACATACTATAGAAGAATTGCATCATGTGTTAGCCACTAAAATTCAGTTAATTGATGAGATTCAATCGACTGAAACTTTAATTTCGATGCAAAATCCTATTCTCCGAGATATAAAACCATAATAAAAGGAGGGCTATTATGTCGGATGTTTTTCATTTAGGACTTAAAAAAAGTGATTTAGATGGTGCTACTTTAGCAATTGTTCCTGGTGCGCCTGAGCGTGTGCCGGTAATTGCAAAACTATTGGAAAATCCAAAGTTTTTAGCAGCAACCAGAGAATTCACTTCTTGGTTAGGTTACATAAATGGTAAAGCTGTTGTTGTGTGTTCAACTGGTATCGGTGGACCGTCTGTATCTATTGCAGTAGAAGAGTTAGCGCAATTAGGCGTGCGCACTTTCTTACGTATTGGTACAACAGGCGCAATCCAACCTCATATCAATGTTGGTGACGTATTAATTACTACTGGTGCAGTGCGTTTAGATGGCGCAAGTCAGCATTTTGCGCCGTTAGAGTCCAGCGGTAGCAAACTTTGAATGTACTACTGCGCTTTATCGTGCGGCACAAGAAATTAACCCAAATAAAACTTATGTTGGTATCACCGCTTCATCAGATACATTCTATCCAGGACAAGAACGCTATGATACTTACAGCGGTAAAGTTTGGCGTCGTTTCCAAGGTTCATTAAAACAATGGCAAGAACTAAATGTAATGAACTTTGAAATGGAATCAGCAACCTTATTTACAATGTGTGCTGCGCTAGGTTTGCGTGCAGGTATGGTGGCTGGCGCGATTGTTAATCGTACGCAACAAGAGATTCCAAATGAATCAACAATGAAAGCAACAGAAGAAAATGCGGTAAAAATTGTTGTTAAAGCAGCAAGCTACTTATTGTAATTAATGCTCTTAATTGAAATAGCTTTAGGTTTCGCCCTTTGTTAGGACGAAACCTATTTTTTTATCTTGATAAGATTAAGCTAGCTGTAAGGTTCTTTGTTCCATTCTTCCACTAAAAATAACAAGTAATAGTGCCATAGCCACAATAATTGCGCCGATCCAAGGTGTTTGTGCTAAACCTGCGACAGAAACAGTTTGCCCGCCAATAATTGAACCTAAAGCAATACCAATATTAAAGGCAGCAATATTTAATCCTGAAGCAACATCAACAGCGTTCGGAGTATATTGTTCTGCTTTTTGTACCACATATACTTGTAACGGTGGTACGTTACCAAACATAAATGCGCCGATAACTAAGATAATAGCAAGTGCGATATATTTGATTTCAGTAGTAAATTGAAATAGCAATAACAGTAACGCTAAAATCGCAAAAATCACTTTCAATGCAAAAATAGCACCATGACGATCCGCCAGTTTTCCACCCCAAATATTCCCAATGGTGACGGAAACGCCGTAGCCGAGTAATATCCAGCTTACACTTTGCGGAGCAAAGCCTGCTAAGTTTTCCATAATCGGACTAATAAAGGTGAAAGTGGTAAAGACGCCGCCATAGCCAAAGATCGTAATTAGATAGATTAACAACAATCTTGGTTGGGTGAGGACTTGTAATTGTTCTTTAATAGTAGCAACTTGTCGTGTTGGCAGATTGTTTGGAATAAAAAATGCAATGCCGGAAAAGGCGATAATACCAAGCAACGATACTACTAAGAAAGTGGCTCGCCAGCTAAAATATTGACCAATAAAAGTCCCTAATGGTACACCGGTTACCAAGGCGACAGTTAAACCGCCGAACATTAATGCGATTGCAGAGGCAGCTTTTTCACGTGGTACTAAGCTGGTCGCAATAGTTGAACCAATCGAAAAAAAGACGCCATGTGCTAAGCCGGTAATAAAACGCGCAATAATCAGTGTAGAATAGTTTGGTGCTTGCCAAGCAATCAGATTACCAATGGTAAACAACAGCATTAGCGCTAATAGCAAGGTTTTACGCGACATTTTAGCGGTAAATGCAGTAAGAAAGATGGCGCTGATAGCGGTACCTAAAGCGTAAATGGATACCAATAAACCGGCAGAAGGTAAAGAAACTTGTAATTGCTGCGCAATAATTGGTACTAGTCCTGCAATCACAAATTCAGTGGTTCCAATAGCGAATGCACTGATACTTAATGCAAATAAAGCAATTGGCATAAATTCTCCTTAATAAAAAATAGATGTTTTTAAGTGGCGGAGATTATGACAAAATACTTTAATGCTAAAAATATACAAAATTTCAAAAAATTTTTGCTTTAGGAGCAATAATGAAAACCAATTCAGATGAGTTAAGTATTTTTGTTAATGTTGTGGAAAGCGGTAGTTTTAGCCGAGCGGCAGAAAATCTAAATATGGCAAATTCGGTGATTAGTCGTTCGATTAAGCGATTGGAGCACAAGCTAGGCGTCAATCTATTAAATCGTACCACTCGCCATTTAAGTTTAACTGCCGAAGGCGAACGTTATTTTGCGAAAGTTCGTAATATCTTACAAGATATGGCTGATGCAGAAGCGGAGATGTTGGAAACACATCAAACGCCGCAAGGCATTTTACGCGTTGATGCAGCAACACCGGTGATCTTGCATCTTATTTCTCCTTGGATTGAAGAATTTCGCCAACGCTATCCGCAAATAACCTTATCGTTAGTATCATCAGAAACCTATATCAATTTGATTGAACGTAAAGTCGATGTGGCAATTCGTATTGGTGAACTGAAAGATTCTAGTTTACGTAGTAAATTGCTGTTTAATAGCTATCGTAAAGTGGTGGCAGCACCGAGTTATTTGCAGAAATATGGTGTACCGCAACAAATTAGCGCATTAGCGCAACATCAATGTTTAGGTTTTACGGAACCGGAAACGTTAAATATTTGGACGATTGCTGAAGATCATCAGCCTTATCAGATTACACCAACGATTACAGCAAGCAGTGGAGAAACTTTGCGTCAGCTTTGTTTGGTCGGCAGCGGTATTGCTTGTTTATCAGATTTTCAAGTAGATCAAGATCTGGCAGCAGGAGCATTAATTGAATTGTTTGCCGATAAACGGATTGCAGTGCCGATGCCGGTTAATGCGGTTTATTATAGTGATCGAGCGGTAAGTACACGTATTCGTGCTTTTATTGATTTTATGGCGGAGAAATGTCGGCAGCCGCTCTGAACAGCTGCCGTTCAGTGATGAATTAATCCCAGTTTGGCGCTAAGCCTTCAGGGTTAACTAAACGATCTTGACGATCTAATGCAGCAATCATTGCCATATCGTCAGCATCTAATTGCAGTTTTAATGCAGCTAAATTGCTACGTAAGTTTTCGCGTTTAGTAGATGATGGAATGACGGAATAACCTAACGCCATTGCCCAAGCCAAAATCACTTGCGCTGGTGTTGCCTGATGTTTAGCAGCAATTTTACCAATCACTTCATCAGTTAATGCCTTGCCATACGCTAAAGTCATATAAGAGGTGATATGAATGCCATTTTGTTTTGCCCAATCGACCACTTTACGATTTTGTAAGTAAGGCGAAAGTTCGATTTGATTGGTAGCAATATTATCTGCGCCGGCTGCTTGAATAGCTTGTTGCATCAAGTCGATAGTAAAATTGGATACACCGATTTCCTTTGTCAAACCAAGCTGTTTTGCTTCCATTAATGCTTGAATAGTTTCTGCCACGCTAATTTCTTGATTTGGTGATGGCCAATGGATCAAAGTTAAATCAACATAGTCGGTATTTAATTTACGCAAACTCTCTTTTAGGCTAGGAATTAATTTCTCTTTGCTTAAATTTTCTGTCCAAATTTTGGTAGTGAGATAAAGATCTTTGCGAGCAATATTGATTGCTTGTAACACTTCACCAATAGCCGCTTCATTATCATAAATTTGTGCAGTGTCAATAGCGCGATATCCTTCTTCTAATGCCATTTTGACGGAAGATTTAACAACTTCATCTTTTAAACGAAAGGTACCTAATCCAAATACAGGTACTGACATAACTAAACTCCTTGTTGATTAAATTGTGCTAATTTTCAAGTGCGGCAGATTATAGACAAGGTTTTCTATTAGAAAAATAGCAATAACATCAAAAGTTTTTTGCTGATAGAGGAATAATCGGTTTTTTGTAAAATGTTAACTTTATCCTAATGAATAACATTATTTTCCTTTAGTTAATTCATCTAATTATTTAATCTCATTTTTGGTATTTTCTAAAATATACACATGTTATCTATTTGATTTTAAATATATAATTATTGTATTCAATTGAATTTATTAAGAAAATTTAAATTTATTAATAGAGTGTTAATTGTTGACTAAAGTGATTTTATTTTTATAAAAAAATACTCGAATAAAGCTAGCTTTTTTGCATGTTTACAGATATATTGAAAAAGATTTACTAAGGAAGTTAGGCTGATAATGGATGTCAATCAGTGCAAATTTTTATATTCTACCTATAAAAAGGATGATTTTATGAACAACATCAATCAATTAACACACGTTATTAATACGTCGCGTGATTTGACAAGCTGCTCAGCAGATGAGCATAATTTATCAGTCAGTCA
>NZ_JTJL01000059.1 GCF_001678495.1 Gallibacterium salpingitidis | reverse complement strand
AGGTACCGTCAGCGTAGGCTACACTTGGTAATTTCTGATTAGGAGACAATCGTAAATTGAATAGCACCCAGCTGGGTGCTATTTTTTTGTACTTAAATCTCCTCTAACCCTGAACTGCACCCCTAAAGTTGGACAGTTGGTTGATGAGTTAATGGGAACGGTTTATTACCTGAATTGAGATTGGTACTTTGTGGTGATGTTGTTCACTATTCAAATTGAGATTGGTACTTTGTGGTGATGTTTTTCATTATTCAAATTGAGATTAGTACCTTGTGATAACTTTTTATTGCCAAAATGCCCTAAATTCTGCACTTTAATAACAGAAAACCCTCTTCAAGATTGAAGAGGGTTTGGGAGATTTGAAAAGCCATATTTTTCAAAAAGTTATCTAAAATGCACTTTTGAAAAATAAAAAATAGCAGACTACATATTGCTGACAATATCATCAGCAAATTCACTGGTAGAACGTAAAGTTGCTCCTTCCATCATATCTGCGAAATCTGCGGTAACTGTCTTATTAGCGATAGTTTGTGAAACTGCTTTTACCACTAAATCAGCTGCTTCAAACCAACCTAAATGACGCAACATCATCTCACCGCTAAGAATTAATGAACCCGGGTTACCAATATTTTTACCAGCAATTTTTGGTGCAGTGCCATGAGTGGCTTCAAAAATCGCCGCATCAAGACCGATATTTGCCCCTGGAGAAATACCAATACCGCCAACTTGTGCGGCAAGTGCATCCGAAATGTAGTCGCCGTTTAGGTTTAATGTCGCAATAACATCGTAATCGGTTGGGTGGAGTAGAATTTCTTGCAAGAACGCATCGGCAATACAGTCTTTAATAATAATCTTTTTACCAGTTTTTGGATTGGTAAGCTGCATCCAAGGACCTTGTTCAATTAGAGTAGCACCAAATTCTTCAGCAACTTGATAACCCCACTCTTTAAAGGCACCTTCGGTAAATTTCATAATATTACCTTTATGCACTAAGGTTAAAGAATCACGATCATTATCAATCACATATTGCAACGCAGCGCGCACTAAACGTTGTGTGCCTTGTTTTGATACCGGTTTTACGCCAATACCACAATCTTCTGTAAAGCGGATTTTCTTCACGCCCATTTCGGTTTGTAAAAAGTGAATCATTTTTTGTGCTTCTGCTGATCCAGCGACCCATTCAATACCGGCATAAATATCTTCCGAATTTTCGCGGAAAATAACCATATTAATTAATTCTGGGTGTTTGACTGGGCTTGGTGTGCCTTCATAGTAACGAATTGGACGTAAGCAGTTATAAAGATCTAAACCTTGACGCATTGCCACATTTAATGAGCGAATTCCACCGCCGACTGGAGTCATTAATGGCCCTTTAATTGCAACGTGATATTGACGGATTGCATCAATAGTTTCATCTGGTAACCAAGTATTTTCTCCATAGATTTGATTTGCCTTGCCACCCGCATAAATTTCCATCCAATGGATTTTACGTTTTCCTGCATAGGCCTTTGCCACAGCGGCATCAATCACTGTTTGCATTGCAGGAGTGACATCAACCCCGATACCATCGCCTTCGATAAATGGAATAATTGGCTGATCTGGTACGATCAATTGTCCATTTTCAGTAAGTTGGATTGGCTGACCTTGGGTTGGCTTTTTAATCTGAGTTTGCATGAGTTGTCCTTTTCAACTAGAAAATAAGAAAATAAAAGAAAAATGATGAATTATTGAGCGCTGATTTTTTTAGAAAATTTGCTTGTAATAAAGCAAGTGATAATCAGCAATCAAAGTGGTTTTAGTATAAAATAAATGCCGAAACAGAACAGGTACTTACGTCACACTTTTAACATTGTTTTAATAATTAAATGCGAAATTTTAACCGAACTGGGCGCAAGCCGATAAAACGAAATTTATCACCGAAACCGCAGCCAACATTAGCAGAAACCAAAATTGTGCTATTTAATAAACCTTATGATGTGTTAAGCCAATTTAGTGATGAGGCTGGACGGCAAACCTTAAAAGATTTTATTGCCATTGCAGATGTGTATCCTTGTGGTCGTTTAGATCGAGATAGCGAAGGGTTGTTGTTATTGACCAATCATGGTGAAATTCAACATCGTTTGACCACGCCGAAATTTAAGTTGGCAAAGACATATTGGGTACAGGTTGAAGGGATTCCCACTGAACAGGATTTAGATCGTTTGCGTAATGGGGTGATGCTTAATGATGGTAAAACGTTACCTGCACAAGTAAAAATGATTGCGGAACCGTCGCAGTTATGGGCACGTCAACCACCAATTCGTGAGCGTAAAACGATTCCGACCAGTTGGTTAGAAATCAGTATTCACGAAGGGCGTAATCGACAAGTACGCCGTATGACTGCACATATTGGTTTTCCAACATTGCGTTTGGTGCGTGTTGCGGTGGCTGGGTTTGAGCTTTTTGCTTTTCCTGCATTGACATTGGGTAACAGTTATCAGTTAAATGAACAAGAAAAACAGCAGTTATTACAGCGTCTGAAATTAAATTTAAAGGAGTAATAATGTTAAATCCACGAATTACGATGGCTTGCGTAGTGCATTGCCAAGATAAATTTTTATTTGTTGAAGAATTTGAATACGGCAAGATGACCTTAAATCAACCCGCAGGACATTTGGAAGAGAATGAAACCTTGTTAGAGGGAGCGAAACGGGAATTATTCGAGGAAACGGGCATTGAGGCGGATATGCAAGCGTTGTTAGGCGTATATCAATGGCATGCACCGCGTTCTGGTAAGGATTATTTCCGTTTTGTGTTTATTGTGGAGTTAGATGAGTGTGTTGAACCACATCCACATGATAGTGATATTAGTGGCGCATTGTGGCTAACTGTTGATGAGTTTCAACACTATATTGCTCAAGAGGGAAATGCCGCGCGTAACCCATTGGTCTGGCAGACAGTACAAGATTATTTGGCTGGAAAACGTTATCCATTAGCGGTATTGCAAAGTTTTAATTTTCAGTAAATGAGTTATGAATTAGCTAAAAGGATCTCTGTTACAAATCCTATCTTTTAAATTTCTCATACCTTCTTCAATGTTGAGGAAGGTATGGGAGATGCACTATTTATTTTATGCGTGATGTTGTTGTAATTCTTGTTTAGCCTGTTGATAAATAAGCCAGGAAGCCTTGATGGCAAGATAAGACATAAAAAAGGCAACAATTAAATCTGGTATGTTACTTTGTGTATAGAATACAACAATCGCAGCGAGGATAACCGCTAAATTACCAATGGCGTCATTACGAGAACAGAGCCAAACGCT
Source organism: Gallibacterium salpingitidis (assembly GCF_001678495.1). Taxonomy (GTDB): domain Bacteria; phylum Pseudomonadota; class Gammaproteobacteria; order Enterobacterales; family Pasteurellaceae; genus Gallibacterium; species Gallibacterium salpingitidis. The sequence continues at coordinate 31,357 of NZ_JTJL01000059.1, read as the reverse complement.
ACGCATATTGCTATCTCCTTCTCTAAATGTGTATAGAAGTAGTGCGACAAGTATATTGGCAAAAAAAGCACATAAACCAATTACACCCATTTCATGATAATTCGGTATTTCGCCGTGCCATAATTGATATAGCGTGGTGAGTAAGATCCAAATGCCAAAAATCCCCATCGAATATGCCTTAAGTAGTGAAGCTTTAGCTCGTAAACTCAGTGTTTTGCCTAAAACAAATAGACTGATAAGGTAATTAGCACTGTCACCAAAAAAATCTAAGCTATCGGAGAGTAATGAAACTGAACCTGCTTTAATACCACCAATAATTTCGATTAGAAACATAATGGCGTTGATGGAAAATGCCCACCAAAGTATTTTGCGATATTTGTTTGATTGTGCAGTTATTTGACAGCAATGATCATGTTCACAAGACATAATTAAAACCCTTTACTTGAATAAAAACAGGTCTAGACTATAAAGGGTGTAGTGGCTACGGAGTCAAGCAGATTATGGAATTTTTCACCATTAAAAAACTCAGTGAGTTAAGTGGTATTCATCTTGAAACCATTCGTTTTTATGAGAAATCTCAAGTGATTTTACCTGCGCAACGAGCAAGTAATGGTTATCGTCAATTTACCACTAAACATTTGCAGCAGCTGAAATTTATTAAAACTTGTCGTTCATTAGGTTTTGATTTAGCGGAAATTAAGACGTTATTGGCATTACAGGATCAACCTAATACCGATTGTTATGATGCCAATCTGATGGTGGAACAACATTTACAGCAAGTTGATGAAAAAATTCGAGAATTACAGCAAATTCGTACGCTGTTAGCGGATATGGCGCAATGTGATCAACATAATGTTGAACAATGTTTAGTGATAAAAACATTAAAAAATGAAGGATCTAATAACTAATAAAAACACCTGCCGAAGACGACAGGTGTTTATTTTTACACACAGGAGAAAAGAGAATTAGATTTCAATATCTGCAAAAAGCGGAGTACTGAGGTAACGTTCAGCTGCTGACGGTAAAATTGCAACGATAAGTTTATCTTTGAATTCTGGTAATTTAGCTAAACGATCCGCCGCTGCAACAGCCGCACCAGAAGAGATACCTACTAATAAACCTTCTTTTTCTAGTAATTTACGAGCTGTTTTAATTGCTGTTTCACTATCGACTTTTTCTACACGATCAACGAGTGATAAATCGAGATTTTTTGGAATAAAGCCAGCACCGATACCTTGGATTTTGTGTGGACCTGGTTTTAATTCTTCACCAGCAAGATATTGGGTAATAATTGGTGATTCTTCTGGTTCAACCGCAACAGAAATAATATTTTTCTTTTGATCTAATTTAATGTATTGCGAAATACCAGTAATAGTACCGCCTGTACCAACACCAGCAACTAATACATCAATTTTACCTTCGCTGTCATTCCAAATTTCTGGACCAGTAGTTTGACGGTGAATTGCTGGGTTAGCTGGGTTTTCAAATTGTTTTAACATTACATAACGATTTGGATCAGAGTTAAGAATCTCTTCTGCTTTAGCAATTGCACCTTTCATTCCTTTTGCACCTTCGGTAAGGATTAAATTTACCCCAAGGCTTTTGAGTAATTTTTTACGTTCATTACTCATTGTTTCAGGCATAGTAATGGTAATTTTGTAACCTCTTGCTGCAGCAACATAAGCTAAAGCAATCCCGGTATTACCGCTGGTAGCATCAATGATTTCTTTATCTTTAGTAAGAATGCCATCTTTTTCTGCTTGCCAAACCATATTCGCACCAATACGGCATTTCACACTGAAACTTGGGTTTCTACCTTCTACTTTTACGACTAAATTACCGTTTTGTCCGAAATGTTGTAAGCGTACAAGTGGAGTATGTCCAATACTTAATGAGTTATCTGCATAAATAGTCATAATTTCTCCTAATGATTTGTTCAATTAATTAATATGGGAATTAGCTTACTCTTAAGTAGAAAAGATGAACAATGCTTATTCGCTATATTTTATAACGATCAGGAATATAATTTCTTTGTTTTATAATTAAAAAGGAGTTTTCCTCTTCATTTTGATTAACTTATTGAAATATATAAAATTTATTTTTTCTTTTTTATAGATATTTTTCTTGATTTAATCCTATATCGTACTAAAATAGGCGCTATAAAGTACTATATAGGACTATTAGATGAATTACTTTGATCAACTTTCAGAACTAACAGCCCAGTTTGAACAAATTTATGCGAATTGGGCAAAGGAATACAATCTTACTTTGAATGAGTTAAGGTTCTTATATCACATAGGTCGGAATCAACAGACAACTCCTTCTGAAATTGGCAACAAATGGGCATTACCTAAACAAACCGTCACTTCATTATGTAAACAACTGGATAAAAAAGGGTTCTTAGTTTTTTTGCCTGATGAACAAGATAAGCGAGGAAAGGTTATCAAATTAACGCCATTAGGTTTGTCTTTTACTTTACCTCTAATTGAACAGATTACTGAAATAGAACATCAGACATCTTTAGAGTTCGGTGAAGAGAATATTCAACAAATCATTTTGTTATTTAGTCATTTACAAAATCTTTTTGCAAAAAATTTATTAGAGAAATAAATATGAAAATTTTTTAGTCAAAAGATGGAGAAAAATATAATGATAAAACCACATAAAATCTGTTCTTAGTTTTCTATAATCTTTTAATTTATATTTTTAATAAAGAATTCTAGTATTTTTATTAATGCTAGTTTAGGGGTTCTTTTGCTTTTTTTAATTAAAAAGATTATTTGATAATTAATATATTTTTGTGAAATTTTATTATTTTTAATTTGGTTTAATAGGAAAGAAAAAATAGAGAGTGAGGTTAATGATGATAATAAGAGAAGTAGGTGTTAATGATGTCATTAAATTACAGGAAATTAGTATTAATACTTTTGTAGAAACTTTTGCAAAAGACAATACCGAACAGGATATGAAAACTTATCTTGAACAGCGTTTATCACAGCAAAAATTAAGTGAGGAAGTAGCAAATCCAAATATGAAATTTTATTTTGCTGAAATAGATGGAGAGATTATTGGTTATCTAAAATTAAATTTTTCTGATGCTCAAACAGAATTACAAGATCATTCAGCAGTAGAGATTGAACGTATTTATGTATTAAATAATTTTCAAAATAAGGGGGTTGGCAAAGAACTATATCAGTATGCTGTGAATATTGCTGTAAAAAGAAAGGCTAAATATATTTGGTTGGGCGTGTGGGAACATAACCATAAAGCGATAAAATTTTATCAAAAGAATGGATTTGTTGTGTTTGATAAACATATTTTTCAACTTGGTAGTGATGCTCAAACAGATTGGTTAATGAAAAAAGAGTTATAAGGGTTTTTTATGAAAAATAATCATTGTTCAATAGATAATAATAATGAATTATATCTAGGAAAATATTCTTGGACACAAATTATTAAGTGGTTAATGGCAGCTTTGGTTGTGTATGCCATTGGAAGTGTTTTTATTGCAACACCATTTTCTATTTTTGTTGATCGTACTACACCGGTAGATTATTCTCGTGTGATGTACTTTCATGGCTTGACAGTTAGCTTAGCAGGAATTGTCTGTTTAAGCCTAAGTCAAGTATATAATTTACGAAATCAATTTAAAAAAATTATTTTTTATTGCACTATTGTTGCGATTTTTGTAGGTATTACTGGCGGAGCTATCAATCGCTCTATGGAAACTACTAAATTAATGCTTTGGTATCAAATTATTTCTTTTTTAGCACTTGATGTTATTTTTATTACTTTATTAATAGGATTAATAAAAACGGATAATCAACAATTAAAAAAATCTTTAGCTTATTATTTAGTCGTAACTGCAACAACTACGGTTCTTATTGCTGCACTGATTGGAGATTTAATTGGTTTTATTCTTGATTTTGGCGATGTATTAGGGCTATTTAGCTGGTATGCAGGAAAAATAGGTTATAGCTTGTCGGAATGGAATGATAATTTATTAAGATCTCATTCTGATATGATTGTTGTTTCAGTGATGGGATTAATATTATCTACAATTGATTGGAAATATGGACAATTTTTAAATGGAAAATTTGCTATTTTGAAAGCTACTGGAGAATGGATGGCGATTATCGGGCTTATTTTAATGACCTTGATTCTTGTTATTTCAGGATTCTGTGGTGTGAATTGGCAGATTCCGCATATTTTTACAGAAAAAGGATTTTTTGCATTAAGAGGACAAAGCGTAGCTGGTATTGATTTAGTTGATTTTATTATTGGCACATTATTCTTTTTTGGCGGATTATTTATTATAGCTTCTACTTTATTTGGCAATAGAGCTCAAAATACAAATTTAAGTCATACCGCTAAATATACTTTAGTCGGTATTTTGCTAACATGGAGTTGTATTATTATTACTGTTGCAGGAATGGGATTCTTACAAGAATATAGAGCGGATCTTTATAATTCTGCGAAAGATGTTCCATTAGCGGATTATGGTTTTGCATTTAGAATGTTGCACCTTGATGTTAGTTTAATTTTGTTCCCAGCAATTATGACTGTAATGTTATTTGTACAACATCTATTAAAGGATAACCAAAATAGATTTATGCAATTTATTTTACGTGTGGCGGTTATTCTTTGTACGATTGGTTCATTAGTTTATATGGTGCTTAATCCAGCTGCTTTTGGTCCGGGATATTGGATTGTTGGTATAGGATTTGTATTTATTATTACTGCAATGATTTATTTCTTTGTGAATGGTAGCCATTCAGCATTAGAGAAATTTGATGCAGAGACGATAAAATAAATTACTATCTGAATAAGAGTTAAATGCCCTGAGATTATCAGGGCATTTTGGTAATTAAAGAATTTGACGTTGCAATTGACCAATAATTTGTGGATTTTCTAAGGTTGAAATATCTTGTGAAATCACTTCATTTTTCGCAATAGAACGTAATAAACGACGCATAATTTTACCGGAACGCGTTTTTGGTAAGTTTTCGGCAAAACGAATATCTTCAGGACGCGCAATTTTTCCAATTTCTTGCGATACCCATTGTTTGAGTTCTTCGGCGACTTGTTTCGCTTCATCATCGTCAGGAATAGAGCGATTTAATACCACAAAGGCAACAATGGCTTCTCCCTTGATTTCATCAGGTTTACCAACCACCGCAGCTTCAGCCACTTTTTCATTTGCCACTAATGCGGATTCAATTTCCATGGTACCTAGGCGGTGTCCAGAAACGTTGAGTACGTCATCAGTGCGTCCTAAGATCCAGAAATAACCATCTTCATCACGATGGGCTGAGTCGCCGGCGACATAATATTTACCACCTAATTCTTCAGGGAAATAGGTTTTCTTATAACGTTTATCATCATTCCAGATAGTCCGCAGCATTGATGGGAATGGGCGTTTAATCACTAAAATACCACCGCTGCAATCAGTGATTTTTTGCCCGGTTTCATCAACAACATCTGCCATAATTCCCGGTTGCGGTAAGGTACAAGAGCCCGGTTTTAATGCGGTAATGCCCGGTAGAGGAGATAACATAATCGAACCGGTTTCAGTTTGCCACCAAGTATCGACAATCGGGCAGCGTCCTTGACCGATCACATCATAGAGCCACATCCATGCAGCTGGGTTGATTGGTTCACCAACGCTACCTAATAAACGTAAAGAGGAGAGATCATATTTGCGTGGAATATGATCGCCAAAACGTGTTAAAGAGCGGACAAGAGTTGGGGAAGTATAGAACACATTGACTTTATGACGTTGGATAATCCGCCAGATACGTCCCGCATCAGGGTAGCTTGGCACGCCTTCGTAAATAACTTGAGTGGCACCATTGGCTAATGGGCCATAGCAGACATAAGAGTGACCAGTGATCCAACCTACGTCAGCACTACACCAATAGACATCTTCTGGTTTATTGTCAAAGATATTGCGGAAAGTATTGATCGCACCTAATAAATAACCCGCGGTACTATGTACGATACCTTTGGGTTTACCTGTTGAACCGGAAGTATAAAGAATAAAGAGCGGATCTTCTGCATCCATCCATTCTGGTTCACAGAAGGCAGGTTGATTTTTGGAGAGTTCGTGCCACCAGAGATCGCGCCCGTCTTTCCAAGGGGTATCAATATTTAAACGATAATAAACAATCACTTTTTCAATTGATTCGCAGCCCATTTCTAAAGCGCTATCAACCGTTTCTTTTAAAGGAATAATTTTTCCGCCGCGTAAACCACCATTAGCGGTAATCACTATTTTTGCTTCAGCATCTTCAATACGGTCACGCAGCGCACTGGCAGAGAAACCACCAAACACTACTGAGTGGATTGCACCAATACGGGCACAAGCTTGCATTGCGATAACAGCTTCGACAATCATTGGCATATAAATCACGACTCGATCGCCTTTTTTGATACCTTGTTCACGTAACGCATTAGCGAAGCGACAGACACGATTATGTAATTGTTTATAAGTAAAGGTATTTACTTGACCGAAATCGGATTCAAAAATTAATGAGACTTTATCCCCTTTATCGGGTAAATGACGATCAAGACAGTTGTAGGAAGCATTGAGTTTACCGTCAATAAACCATTTATAAAAAGGGGTATTGCTGCCGTCAAAGATGGTCATAAATGGTTTTTTCCAACTGATGAGATCTCTGGCTAAGTCAGCCCAATAATGTAAATAATCTTGATCAGCAAAGTTCCAAAGTTGTTGATATTGTTCGTTATTACCGATATTGGCTTGTTTGCGGAATTCATCGCTTGGTGGGAAAATACGGTTTTCTTTTAAGATTGAATCTAATTGCTGCATAGGCATGATCTCCTTAGTGAGTATAAGCAAGCGATGCACTGCTCAACGAATCGCTAAAGTATTAACAACTTACAGAAAAGTTAAATAAGAAGCAATTTGTTGTTAATAAAATGTTGTAACATAGATCACAAAATGAATATTTTTTTATGAAAAAATAATTGATGTGATAAAAACGAAGAAAAAAGAGGAAAACCTACTTTCTGTCAGTTAAACAGTTAGTTAAACAAAAAGTAGGTTTAGAATAGGTGTTTATTGATGAGTATTACGATAATGATCAACCCAGATCGCAGTAGCACCACAGACAGCGACCGGCATTACAATAAAATTCAATAACGGAATAAAGGTACAACTCGCTACTAAGCTGCCAAAGGTAAGATTTAAAATTTTACGTTGTGCCAGTTGTTGTTTCATTATCGGAAAGCTGATTTTGTGATTATCAAATGGATAGTCACAATATTGAATAGCAAGCAGCCACGCTGTAAATAGGAAAAAAATGACTGGAATTAATGTTTGTCCTATGAGCGGCACAAAACCAAGTAAAAACAAGATGACGATACGTGGCAAGCTATACCAGAGTTTTTGCCATTCACGTTTAAACATTCGAGGCAAATCTTTGATAAAGTCGAGAATTCCATCGTCGTTAGAGGGTTTTCCTGTTAATAATAATTCTACTTTTTCCGCCAGTAAGCCATTAAATGGGGCAGCAATAAAACCTGCTAGTGTGGTAAAAATAAAGTAATAGACTAACAGGATCATAATGACCGCAAGCGTAGTCACAATATAGTTTAGCCAGCTTAACCAATCTGGCATAAAAGATAACATCCAGTTAGTGAGATCACCGATTTGTTGCATTAAGAGCCAAAAGACGAAACTTAATAACACGATATTTAAGATAATTGGCATCACAACAAAGCGTTTTAAGCCTTTTTTGGTGATCAAATGCCAACCAAGAATAAAATAATCCCAGCCTTGTTTAATCTCAGTGTAATTCACTGTTTTCTCCTTTTAGGTTGATGATAAATATTGCTGTAATTCAGGCAAAATATGTCTGGCATCAGCAATACCTAAATCATACATTGCTTGAATTTTTGTTAGATCCTTTTCGATACGTTTAATTGGTAATGTTTGTGACGGACGAATGACAAAAATCTCTTGCCGTTTATCCGCGGCAATTACTTGTTCCACCTTTTGATTGTAATCGAGATAGCGTTGGCTTAATTTTTCGACCAATTTCGGATATTGATGATAAAAAGCCTTGAACAAACAAGGGTGAACTTTTTTCTTACGATACTCTAAAGGTCGCGTTAAGATAACAATAATTTTGTCATAGCCTAATTGTTGGCATTTCGCGAGCGGAATGCTGTCAGCAATGCCGCCATCAAGATAGCGTTTGCCATTAATTTCCACAATGCGTGATACAAATGGCATTGCTGAGGTGGCACGCAATACTTCCATTTCTTTAAATGGCTGTTTTAATTTAATATATTCCGCTTCACCAGTATCGACATTGGTTAAAGTCGCATAAAAATCAATACCGGAGTTGATAAAGGTCTGCTCATCAAAAGGATCGATATTGATTGGCAGATCGTAAAAGGCAAACTCTTTATTCACGATGTTGCCGGTGGTGAACAGACTATGTAAGCTGATATAGCGTTTATCATTGAGATATTTGAGGTTATAACGTAAAACACGTCCTGGTTGATTTGAAGGGTAATTGACGCCGAATAATACACCAGCAGAAACCCCGACAATTCCATCAACTTTGATTTTTTCTTCAAGAAATACGTCTAATACACCGGCGGTGTATAAGCCACGCATTGCACCGCCTTCTAAAACTAGTCCAACTTTCATTTATTTTCTCGCTAACATAAATCCGAAAAGATCTTATCTGTAACTTTGCTGAATGTCTATGCAGCTTTTTCAGAAACAATCCAGAAAAATATGGTAAGCTATGAGCCGTTTACGCTAAAATATTCAACATTATAGCTATAAAAAAATGGGTGAATGACAATGGATTTACAACAAATACTAATTCTGCTTGGCGTGCTTGCCTTAGGTATCTTAATTGGTCATGGCGTTTGGTCAAGTCGTCGGGAAAAAGCACAATTTGAGAAATCAGCACAGCAATTTGAGCGCCAACAAGTCCGTTCTCCTCATACACATTATTTTCAACAATCAGAGCAACCATATCCTCCACAAGCGCATCAAGGGATGTCGCAACAAACATCAGAGTATCCACCGCAAGCGCCACAATCTCAGCATCATTATGCGCCACAATCGCAATATGATTATTCTCAAGCGCAAGCGGAAGTGAGTCGAGAAGTTCCTCATTCAGTAGAACCGGAAATGCCATATCAAACGCATTTACCTTTAGAAGATGAAGTTTCATCACAAGCTCAAGTAGAAAGACGAGTAGAAAATATTAAAATTACGTTGCCTAATGCGACAGCACATTCGGCAAATGTGACTTCAGCGAATACTCGTCAGGTTGAATCCGTTGCAAGCTATGAAAAAGCACCAACTACGACCGAACAACCGCGTTATGCTGCGAGTTCAGCGGTAGAAATGCGTGCACAAGTGCAAACAGCACAAGCAGAAGTAGCTCCACAACCTGAACCAGAAGTTCCTGCAGTAAAAGTAGAAACTAAGGTTCAAACAGTGGAAGAAAAACCTGAGGTAGTTGAAGAATCACCAGCTGCTACAACGAAGAAACCTGAATTTATTATGCTATATGTGGTAGCGCCAGAAAATCGTCAATTCTATGGCACACATATTAATGAAGTATTGGAAGATCTTGGTTTTATTTTTGGTGAGTACAATATTTATCACCGCCACTTAGACGTTAATATGGTAAAAAGCCCAGTTATTTTTAGCGTGGCAAATATGGTGCAACCAGGGACTTTTGATCCAAATAATTTTGATAATTTTGCAACTATTGGTTTAACGTTATTTATGCGTTTACCGTCACCAGGCAATGATATTGTTAATTTCAGAATGTTATGTTGCGCAGCAGAAACACTAGCAGAAAAATTGAATGGCTTTATTTTAAATGATAAGCGTGAAATTTTTACTGATGAGCATCGTAGTGAATATTTACAATTATTGCGTTCATAATTAGATTTACTAGAAACAAAAATAGCACCGCGAGGTGCTATTTTCTTATGAAGAAAAAGTATTAAACAGATTCTAAATCGCCACAGAAACGATATCCTTCGCCATGGATAGTCGCAATAATTTCTGGGGTATCTGGATGATCTTCAAAATGTTTACGAATACGACGAATAGTAACATCAACAGTACGATCATTTGGTTTAAGATCACGACCAGTCATTTTCTTTAAAAGATCGTCACGAGTTTGAATTTTTCCTGGGTTTTCACAGAAATGTAACATAGCGCGGAATTCGCTACGTGGTAATTTTTGTGCTACACCTTCAGGATTAATTAACGTACGGCTGTTGATATCTAATGTCCAACCATTGAATTGATATTTTTCGATATGTTTATGGTTGTTGGCATTTTTATCCATCATAGTACGTTGTAAAAGATTACGAGTACGAATGGTTAATTCGCGTGGGTTGAATGGTTTAGTAATATAATCATCAGCACCAATTTCCAAACCAAGAATACGATCAACTTCGTTATCACGTCCAGTGAGGAACATTAATGCGATATTATTTTGCTCGCGTAATTCACGAGCTAATAAAAGTCCATTTTTACCTGGAAGATTAATATCCATAATAACCAAATTGATTTTTTGAGCAGCAAGTTGTTGATTCATTTGAGCGCCATCAACTGCTTCAAATACACGATAACCTTCTGCTTCAAAAATATCTTTAAGCGTATTACGCGTAACTGCTTCGTCTTCTACAATCAGAATTTTAGGCGTCATTGCACTTATCCTTATACAAATAATTTAACAAAACTTTTATAAATCCACGAAAAAAACTGCCGGATATTTTAACGAGCAGAGAAGATAAGAACAACCACAAATGTTAAATTTGTTACATTATTGGGAAATTTTATGATCTAAGTCAGAAGTTACTCAAGTAATTAATTTTTGGCGTTTTATTTGCTTAAAACGCCAAAATAAGTAGGAGATGAAGTGAGGATTAATGTTCTCTGGTTTTGAAGAAGACAACGTCAGGATAACGTTCTTGCGTTAGATTCAAATTAACCATTGTTGGCGCGATATAAGTAAGATTATCGCCACCATCCAAAGCAAGATGTTGTTCATTTTTGCGTTTAAATTCTTCAAATTTTTTCGCATCATTACATTCTACCCAACGAGCAGTCGCCACATTGACGGTTTCGTAAATTGCTTCCACGTTATATTCCGTTTTTAGGCGCGAAACCACAACATCGAATTGGAGAATACCTACCGCACCAACAATTAAATCGTTATTAATTAAAGGACGGAAAACTTGTACTGCACCTTCTTCGGAAAGCTGCACTAATCCTTTCAATAATTGTTTTTGTTTAAGCGGATCTTTTAAGCGAATACGACGGAATAACTCTGGGGCGAAATTCGGAATACCTGTAAATTTCAACTCCTCGCCTTGAGTAAAGGTATCACCGATCTGGATAGTACCATGGTTATGCAAACCGATAATATCTCCAGCAAAACTCTCTTCGACTTGACTACGGTCGCCAGCCATAAAGGTGAGTGCATCTGAAATCACGACATCTTTACCGATACGAATATGGCGAAGTTTCATTCCTTTTTCATATTTACCGGAAACGATGCGCAAAAAGGCAACGCGGTCGCGATGTTTTGGATCCATATTGGCTTGGATTTTAAAGACGAAACCAGAAAAGTTTTCTTCAGTTGCGGCTACCGGACGGATATCTGTTTGACGCGGTTGTGGTGCAGGCGCCCATTCAGTTAAACCATCTAACATATGATCAACACCAAAGTTACCTAATGCGGTACCAAAAAAGACAGGTGTTAATTCCCCTTTCAGGAAGGCATCAAGGTCAAATTCATTACTTGCACCTTGAATTAACTCTAATTCATCACGTAATTGTTGCGCTAAATCATCGCCAACAGCATTATCAAGTTCTGGGTTATTTAGACCTTTGATCGTACGTACTTCTTGGATAGTGTGTCCTTGCCCTGTTTGATATAAATAGGTGGTATCTTGATAAAGGTGATAAACCCCTTTGAATAATTTCCCACAACCAATCGGCCAAGTAATTGGTGCGCAATGGATTTTTAATACATTTTCCACTTCGTCCAATAATTCCATTGGATCACGAATATCGCGGTCGAGTTTATTCATAAAGGTTAAGATTGGTGTATCTCTTAAACGGGTAACTTCCATTAATTTGATGGTACGTTCCTCAACCCCTTTTGCTGCATCAATCACCATTAGGCAGCTATCAACCGCAGTTAAGGTACGATAGGTATCTTCTGAGAAGTCTTCGTGTCCCGGAGTATCTAATAAATTAACTAAGCAATCGTTATAAGGGAATTGCATCACAGAAGTGGTAATAGAAATTCCACGTTGCTTTTCCATTTCCATCCAGTCAGATTTTGCGTGTTGATTAGAACCACGACCTTTAACGGTTCCAGCAGTTTTGATCGCTTGTCCATATAATAAAACTTTTTCGGTAATTGTTGTTTTACCAGCATCAGGGTGAGAGATAATCGCAAAAGTTCTGCGTTTATTTACTTCATCAAGAAAAGTTTGAGTTGTCATAAAAATTAAGCAAATTCAAAAAATAGTATTGAGTTATAAATAACATTTCCCTCCATAAAGGGAGGGAAATGTAGGATAGGATTTAATGTGAAATTTATTTCACAGTGACTTTAGCAAATTTACGTTTACCAACTTGATATACGGCTGTAGAAGCGGCAACAACAAGTTTAGCGTCATCCAATTTTTCACCATCAATTTTAACGCCACCTTGTTTAATCATACGTAATGCTTCTGATGTTGAAGCAACTAAATTTGCTTCTTTTAATAAGTTAGCAATTGGCAATTCGCCTTCGAAGGTGAACTCTGGCATTTCATCAGGCATTGCCCCTTTTTGGAAACGCTCAATAAAGGTTTGTTCTGCAGCATCAGCAGCAGCTTGATCGTGGAAACGTTCAATTAATTCTTTTGCCAATAAAATTTTCACATCACGTGGATTGCGACCTTCAGCAACTTGTTGTTTTAAGTCGGCAATATCTTCTAATGAACGGAATGAAAGTAGGTCGTACCAACGCCACATTAAGTCATCAGAAATAGACATCACTTTACCAAACATTTCATCAGGTGCTTCAGAAATACCGATGTAGTTACCTAATGATTTTGACATTTTTTTCTCACCATCAAGACCTTCTAATAGCGGTAATGTCATGGCAACTTGTGGTTTTAAACCACGTGCTTTTTGTAATTCACGACCTACTAAAAGGTTGAATTTTTGGTCGGTACCACCTAATTCGACATCGGCTTCTAATGCGACTGAATCGTAACCTTGTAATAATGGATAAATAAATTCGTGAATAGCAATAGATTGATGATTAGCAAAACGTTTTTTGAAATCATCACGTTCTAACATACGAGCGACAGTATATTGAGAAGCTAAACGAATCATTCCTTCAGTACCAAGCTCACCTAACCATGAAGAGTTGAAAACAACGTGAGTTTTCTCAGGATCTAAGATTTTATAAATTTGTTGTTTATAGGTTTCAGCATTGCGCAATACATCTTCACGAGTTAATGGTGGACGAGTACTATTTTTACCAGATGGATCACCAACCATACCAGTGAAATCACCAATTAAAAAGTAAACTTCATGACCAAGTTGTTGGAATTGACGTAATTTGTTTAAAACAACAGTATGACCAAGGTGAATATCTGGCGCAGTTGGGTCAGCACCAAGTTTAATTTTTAAAGGACGATTTTCTTTAAGTTTTTCAATAAGATCTTCTTCAGATAGAACTTCATCAACACCTCGCTTGAGTTCAGCGAGCACTTTATTTATATCACTCATAATTAGTTCCTACATTAATCAAAGACAAAAACTCCTTCATTATAAGGATTATTCGTTAAATGGAAAGCAAGCAGCAGCGATTTACTGAATTTTAGGCAAAAAAAAAAGCCTCTTTTGTGGGGGAAGAGGCTAAAGTGTTGGAGTGATTATCAAAAATGTTATGGGCATTAATATAAATGAGAATAATTCTCAAATCAAGATAAATTTTAAAATTTTTTTATTGGTGTTGTTTAGGCTGATTTAAAGAAAACGATAAAGTGATGAAAGTAGTATTACTTTGTATGATAACCGTATAATTTAACTTAATTTTTACAAAAAATTAGCAAGTAAATTTTATTTCAAATTTTGCAAAAAAATTCCCCCTTTTTTCTGATTTTAGTGATACAGTTAAGCGGCGTGAGCTCAAAATTTAGATATTATGAAGCTCATCTTTTCTGGTGGGGTAAGCGAGATTGCCCTAATGAACAACGAGCTGATTTTAAGGAATAATTATGCTAATTGGTGTACCTAAAGAACTGCTCGATAAGGAATGTCGTGTGGCGGCAACGCCAAAAACCGTGCAACAAATTAAGAAACTCGGTTTTGATGTGATTATTGAGCAAAATGCTGGTTTTAGAGCAAGTTTTGAAGATCATGCTTTTGTAGAAGCAGGAGCAAAGATTGGGCAAACAGATGATGTATGGCAAGCAGATGTCATCTTAAAAGTAAACCCGCCTACAGATGAAGAAATTGCTAAGATTAAAGAGAGAGCTACGCTAATTAGCTTTATTTGGCCTGCACAACGACCTGATTTAATGAAAAAACTTTCTGCGAAGAAAATTAATGTATTAGCGATGGATGCAGTGCCACGTATTTCTCGTGCTCAATCATTAGATGCGTTAAGTTCAATGGCAAATATCGCTGGTTATCGTGCTGTGGTAGAAGCTGCTCATGAATTTGGCAGCTTTTTTACTGGGCAAATTACAGCGGCAGGTAAAGTACCACCAGCTAAAGTATTAGTGATTGGTGCTGGGGTAGCTGGATTAGCAGCAATTGGTGCTGCAAATAGTCTAGGGGCGATTGTACGGGCCTTTGACTCTCGTCCAGAAGTAAAAGAACAAGTGGAAAGTATGGGCGCTTCATTCCTTGAAATTAATTATCAGGAAGAGGGTGGTAGCGGCGATGGTTATGCGAAAGTGATGTCTGAAGAGTTTAACCGTCGTGCATTAGCGCTCTATGCAGAACAAGCAAAAGAAGTCGATATCATTATTACAACGGCATTGATTCCAGGAAAACCTGCGCCACGCTTAATTACTAAAGAAATGGTTGCGACAATGAAACCGGGTAGCGTGATTGTCGATCTTGCTGCGGCAACAGGTGGTAACTGTGAATTATCTAAAGCAGATGAAGTGGTTGTTACTGAAAATCAAGTGAAGATCATTGGTTATACTGATTTACCGAGCCGTTTGCCAACACAATCATCACAACTTTATGGTACTAACTTAGTGAATTTACTCAAATTATTGTGTAAAGAGAAAGATGGTACTATCAATATTGATTTTGAAGATGTTGTGCAACGTGGAGTGACTGTTATTCGTGATGGTGAAATTACTTGGCCAGCACCACCAATTAAAGTTTCTGCACAGCCACAAAAACCAAAAGCAGCGAAAAAAGAAGAACCAGCAGAAGAGAAGAAGGCAAATCCTACACGTAAGATCGGTTTAATTGCGACAGCAATTGTTTTATATATGTGTATTGCTTCTGTGGCGCCAGCGGCGTTCTTATCACACTTTACTGTTTTCGTACTCTCTTGTGTGGTTGGGTACTATGTAGTTTGGAATGTAAGTCATGCGTTACATACACCGTTGATGGCAGTAACTAATGCAATTTCTGGCATTATTATTGTTGGGGCATTGTTGCAAATTGGACATGGACATTTTCTTGTGAGTGTCTTGGCATTCATCGCTATTTTAGTCGCAAGTATCAATATTTTTGGTGGGTTTAAAGTAACTCAACGTATGTTGGCGATGTTTAGAAAAGGTTAAGGAGTAGATCATGTCTGAAAGTTTTGTACATGCCGCCTATATTATTGCTGCGGTATTATTCATCATGAGTTTAGCGGGATTATCTAAACACGAAACCGCCAAAGCAGGTTGCTGGTATGGGATTGTTGGTATGGGTATTGCGCTCTTTACCACTGTTTTTGGTCCGCATACCCATGGTCAAATTTGGATCATCATTGCGATGATTATTGGGGCGATTTTAGGTATCCGCAAAGCGTTAAAAGTTGAAATGACTGAAATGCCTGAATTAGTGGCGTTATTGCATAGCTTTGTAGGGCTAGCTGCGGTATTAGTTGGTTTTAATAGCTATCTTTCACACGAAGTAACAGATCCAACTTTAGTCAATATTCATAATATTGAAGTCTTTTTAGGCGTATTTATTGGTGCAGTAACCTTCACAGGTTCAATTGTGGCATTTGGTAAATTGCGTGGCATCTTTAATTCTAAAGCATTGATGTTACCGCATCGCCACAAATTGAATTTATTAGCATTAGTTGTTTCATTCTTATTAATGTTAGTGTTCTTAAATTCACCGTCATTATTCCCACTAGTATTAATGACCATTATTGCATTAGTGTTTGGTTGGCATCTTGTTGCTTCAATTGGTGGAGCGGATATGCCAGTAGTGGTGTCAATGTTGAACTCTTATTCTGGTTGGGCAGCAGCGGCAGCGGGCTTTATGTTAAGCAATGACTTGTTGATTGTAACTGGTGCATTGGTTGGTTCTTCAGGGGCAATCTTGTCTTATATTATGTGTCGTGCGATGAACCGTTCATTTATTAGTGTAATTGCTGGTGGTTTCGGTAATGATGTTGTTGCTTCAAGTGATGCTGAGCAGGGTGAGCATCGTGAGATTAAAGCAGAAGAAGTGGCTGAAATGTTGAAGAATGCAAGTTCTGTCATCATTACTCCAGGATATGGTATGGCAGTGGCTCAAGCGCAATATCCAGTGGCTGAAATTACGCAAAAATTGCGTGAAAAAGGGGTAAATGTACGTTTTGGTATTCACCCAGTTGCTGGTCGTTTACCAGGGCATATGAACGTATTATTGGCTGAAGCGAAAGTGCCTTATGACATCGTATTAGAAATGGATGAAATTAATGATGATTTCGCTGATACTGATGTAGTATTGGTCATTGGTGCAAATGATACGGTAAACCCAGCAGCACAAGACGATCCAAATAGCCCAATTGCGGGTATGCCAGTGTTAGAAGTTTGGAAGGCGCAAAATGTTATAGTGTTCAAACGTTCAATGAATACTGGTTATGCTGGAGTGCAAAATCCATTGTTCTTTAAAGAAAATACCCAAATGTTATTTGGTGACGCAAAAGAGAGCGTGGACAATATCTTAAAAGCATTAAACTAAGTTAGATTAAGGGCTGCTGATGCAGCCCTTAGTTATCAGGTATATAGTTTAATCTCAGCGAGAATTTAGCTTTCTGACTTTTTCTTATTGGCAAAATATGATAAAACTATGGCTCTTTTTGAGTGTTTAATTTAGGGAAGACAATGTCAAACTTACAACAAATTATTGAAGAAGCGTTTGAAAGACGCACAGAAATTACCCCAACTACAGTTGATGCGGCAACAAAGGCGGCTGTTGAACAAGTGATTTTGGATTTAGATAGTGGTAAACGCCGCGTTGCAGAAAAAATTAATGGTGAATGGGTAGTTAACCAATGGCTGAAAAAAGCAGTATTACTCTCTTTCCGTATTAATGACAATCAGGTAATGGAAAGTTGTGAAACTAAATATTATGACAAAGTGCCAATGAAATTTGCGGATTACGACGAAGCACGCTTTAAACAAGAGGGTTTTCGTGTTGTTCCTCCAGCAGCAGTTCGCCAAGGCGCATTTATTGCTAAGAATACAGTGTTAATGCCATCTTATGTCAATATCGGTGCTTACGTAGATGAAGGTACTATGGTGGATACTTGGGCAACTGTTGGCTCTTGTGCACAAATTGGTAAAAATGTGCATTTGTCTGGTGGTGTAGGAATTGGCGGTGTTTTAGAACCATTACAAGCTAATCCAACCATTATTGAAGATAACTGTTTTATTGGTGCACGTTCAGAAATTGTTGAAGGTGTGATTGTTGAAGAAGGATCAGTGATCTCAATGGGCGTGTTTATCGGTCAAAGTACAAAAATTTATGATCGTGAAACAGGAGAAATTCATTATGGTCGTGTACCAGCGGGTTCAGTAGTCGTTTCTGGCAGCTTACCAAGCAAAGATGGTACTCATAGCCTTTATTGTGCGGTGATCGTGAAAAAAGTTGATGCCAAGACACGTGGTAAAGTGGGGATCAATGAACTATTAAGAACAATTGATGAATAATATTATTTGATTGTTTGGTATTCAGCCTATTTTTATCTGAAAAATAGGCTGTTTTTTAGATAGTACAAAATTGTGTATGATAAATAGGGTATTTATTAAAAAGGAGATTTCATAATGAAAAAGACACTATTAGCAACTTTAGTTTTAACTACATCTTTAGCTTTAACAGGTTGTTTTGATAAAGAAACTAAAGAAACTGTTACTAATGCAGCAACAGAAACTAAAGCAGCAGCTGCAGAAGTAAAAGATGCAGCGGCAGCTAAAGTGGAAGAAGCTAAACAAGCAGTAGCAGAAAAAGTTGACGCAGCGAAAGAAGCTACTGCAGAGAAAGTAGATCAAGCAAAAGAAGCAGCAGCTGAAGCGAAAGATGCCGCAGCAGAAAAAGTTGACGCAGCGAAAGAAGCTGTTGCAGAGAAAGTAGATCAAGCGAAAGAAGCAGCTGCTGAAGCGAAAGACGCGGCAGCAGAAAAAGTTGATGCAGCGAAAGAAGCTACTGCAGAGAAAGTAGATCAAGCAAAAGAAGCAGCGACTGAAGTGAAAGATGCAGCAGCAAGCAAAGTAGAAGAAGCATCAAAAGCAGTTGCTGATAAAGCAGAAGAATTAAAAAGCGAAACTAAATAATTGACAGCTTATTAATTATTTAATCAGCAATTATTATTGATTAGATTCTTTTTTATCTTAAGAAACCTCATGTTATTGGCATGAGGTTTTCTTTTTCTCAAAAAAACATATTTCTCTATTTATTTGAGAATTATTCTCATCTAAATAAACGCGCATTTATTGATAGATATGTAAGAAAAAGAGATAAAAATAAGATAGAGATTAATAAAATTATAAAAATAGTAAAATCCATCAAAAAGGCTTTGACTAATATTTGCCTTTTTTGGTATGTTCAAATCCTTCTAATAAATAATAAAACAATAAACACAACATTTAAGGAATCTATTATGCTTTATAACAAAGATGAGGTTCGGGAGAACTGTGGTTTTGGCTTAATAGCACATCTTGATGGTGAGCAGAGTCATAAAGTTGTGCGTACAGCTATTTTGGGATTATCAAGAATGCAACATCGTGGAGCGGTGTTGTCAGATGGTAAAACAGGTGATGGCTGTGGTTTGCATTTACAAATGCCAAAACGTTTTTTCCATTTTATTGCCGAAGAACAAGGTTTTAAATTAAACAAAAATTTTGGTGTGGGGCAAATCTTCTTTCCAACAGATCCAGCATTAATTGAACAATATAGTGCCATCATTAAAGAAGAATTAACTAAAGAAACATTGACCATTACAGCATGGCGTGATGTTGCGATTAATCCATCTGTTTTGGGATCAATTGCAGCTGCAAGTTTACCAGCAATTAAACAAGTTTTTGTTAATGTGCCTGCTGGATGGGGTATCAAGGATATGGAACGTCGTCTATTTATGGCGCGTCGTCGTATCGAAAATCGTATTGATCACCCAGATTTCTATATTTGTAGTTTTTCTAGCCAAATTATTATTTATAAAGGCTTATGTATTCCTAAAGATTTACCTAAATTCTATTTAGATTTAGCAGATTTGCGGATGGAAAGTGGTATTTGTTTATTCCACCAACGTTTCTCAACTAATACGTTACCAAAATGGAAATTAGCGCAACCATTCCGCTATTTAGCACATAATGGAGAAATTAATACCATTTCAGGTAACAGAGCATGGGCAAGAGCGCGTGCTTATAAATATCACACCCCATTAATTCCTGATTTACAAACTATTGCGCCTTTTGTGAATGAAACAGGTTCTGACTCTAGTTCTTTGGATAATATGCTGGAATTATTTGTTAATGGTGGTATGGATTTATTCCGAGCAATGCGTTTACTTATTCCACCTGCATGGCAGCATAATCCTGATATGGATGATGATTTACGTGCATTCTATGACTTTAACTCAATGCACATGGAACCTTGGGACGGTCCGGCTGGTATCGTATTGAGTGATGGTCGTCATGTAGCTTGTAACCTTGACCGTAATGGGCTTCGTCCAGCACGTTATGTAATTACGCAAGATAAATTAATTACTATTGCCAGTGAAGTGGGTATCTGGGACTATGCTCCTGATGAAGTGATTGAAAAAGGACGTATCGGACCTGGTGAGTTATTAGTAATTGATACTGAGCATGGTAAATTAATTCATTCACAAGAAATTGATAAAGAGCTCAAAGAGCGTCACCCATATCGTGAATGGTTAAATCGCAATGTGCATCGTTTAGTACCATTTGAGAATGTACCAGATGATCAAGTGGGAGAGGCGGAGTTTGATGCACAAGAATTATTAACCTATCAAAAACAATTCGCTTACGACAAAGAAGAGTTGGAAAGTATCTTACGAGTATTAGGGGAAAATGGACAGGAAGCTGTTGGCTCAATGGGAGATGATACACCTTTTGCGGTGTTATCAACTCGTCCACGTGTGATTTATGACTATTTCCGCCAATATTTTGCGCAAGTTACTAACCCGCCAATTGACCCATTACGTGAAGCACATGTAATGAGTTTAAATACTAGTATTGGTCAGGAAATGAGTGTCTTCTTTGAAACAGAAGGGATGTCACACCGCGTTAATTTTAAATCGCCGGTATTGCTGTACTCTGATATGCAGCAATTATTAAACTTGCCACAAGAATACTATAAACATGAAATTCTTGATGCGACTTATGATCCGCAACAAATGACGTTGAAAGAAGCGATTGCTGATATTGCAAAACAAGCGGAGCAAGCGGCACGTAATGGCGCGGTATTAGTGGTTTTATCTGACCGTCAAATTTCACCACAACGTATTCCAATTCCAGCAGCATTATCTGTTGGCGCAGTACAGCAACGTTTGGTAGAGAAAAATTTACGTTGTGACTCGAATATTATTGTTGAAACAGGTTCGGCTCGTAACCCACACCATTTTGCGGTACTACTTGGTTTAGGGACAACGGCGGTTTATCCATATCTTGCTTATGAAAGCTTAAGTGAAATGGTGGCAAGTGGTGCAATTCAAAAACCATTACGTACGGTATTACTGAATTTCCGCAAAGGTATTGATAAAGGGTTATACAAAATTATCTCGAAAATGGGAATTTCAACCATTTCATCTTATCGTTGTGCGCATTTGTTTGAGGCGGTTGGTTTTAATCAAGAAATTGTCGAACTCTGCTTTAAACGTATTACTTGCCGTATTGAAGGTGCATCATTTGCTGATTTGGATCAGGACATGCAGCAATTACAACGTCAAGCATGGCGTGCAAGTCAGGCATTACCGACAGGCGGTTTCCTCAAATATAAACCGGATGGTGAGTACCATGCTTATAATCCAGACGTGGTGAATTATTTACAACAAGCGGTAAATAGTGGCGATTATCAGATTTATCAAAAATATGCAGATACAGTCAATAATCGTCCGATTGCGACAATTCGCGATATGTTGAAATTGAATTTAGATGAGCAGAAAGCAATTTCAATTGAAAAAGTAGAACCAGCAGAAAATCTGTATAAACGTTTTGATACTGCTGCAATGAGTATTGGTGCGTTAAGTCCAGAAGCTCACGAAGCCTTAGCAACTGCAATGAACCGTTTAGGTGGCTACTCTAACTCTGGTGAAGGTGGAGAAGATCCTCGTCGTTACGGTACAGAAAAAGTATCACGCATTAAACAAGTTGCTTCAGGACGTTTTGGAGTAACACCTGCTTATTTGATGAGTGCAGACGTGATTCAAATCAAAGTGGCGCAAGGAGCGAAACCGGGTGAAGGCGGTCAATTACCGGGTGATAAAGTAACGCCATATATTGCGCAACTTCGTTATGCGGTTCCAGGTTCAACCTTAATTTCACCACCACCGCATCACGATATTTACTCTATTGAGGATTTAGCACAATTAATTTTCGATCTTAAGCAGATCAACCCACGTGCTTTAATCTCAGTGAAATTAGTGTCTTTACCAGGTGTTGGCACGATTGCGACAGGTGTAGCGAAAGCATACGCTGATTTAATCACCATTGCTGGTTATGATGGTGGTACAGGGGCAAGTCCACTTTCTAGTGTGAAATATGCAGGTTCTCCTTGGGAATTAGGTTTAGCCGAAGCACAACAAGCATTGGTTGAAAACAATCTTCGTCATAAAGTTCGTTTACAAGTTGATGGTGGTTTAAAAACTGGCTTAGATGTTATTAAGGCGGCGATTTTAGGGGCAGAAAGTTTTGGTTTTGGTACAGGACCAATGGTGGCTTTAGGTTGTCGTTACTTGAGAATCTGCCATTTGAATAATTGTGCAACTGGTATTGCAACACAAGATGAAAAGCTCAGAAATGAGCATTATCACGGCTTACCAGAAAAAGCGATGAATTATTTTAAATTTATTGCACAAGATGTTCGTGAATGGTTGGCAAAATTAGGTGTAGAGAAATTAACTGATCTGATTGGTAGAACCGATTTATTAAGTGTCATTGAAGGACAAACGGCAAAACAACGTGGTTTAGATCTGACAAAATTATTATATGCACCGAAAGTGCCAGCTGGCAGTGCAAGATATTGTACGCAAAGCAATCCACCAATGGATAAAGGTTTATTGAATAAGGCGATATTACAAGAAGTGGGTGATGCGTTTGATTATAACGATGAACAACACTTAGATTTAACCTTTGATGTCAATAATACTGACCGTTCTGTTGGGGCAACCTTGTCAGGTATGATTGCGAATAAATATGGCAATAATGGTCATGCTCGTAAGAAAGTGGATATTCGTTTGAACGGTACAGTTGGACAAAGTTTTGGAGTTTGGTTAGCTGGTGGCGTGAATTTATATCTCACTGGTGATGCGAATGACTACGTTGGTAAAGGTATGGCTGGCGGTAAGATCGTTATTCGTCCGCACACTGGGGTAAGTTTCCAACCAGAATATTCTACAATTGCGGGCAATACCTGTTTATATGGTGCAACTGGCGGTAGTTTATTTGCTTCTGGTCGTGTTGGTGAACGTTTTGCGGTACGTAACTCTGGCGCAACTGCGGTAGTAGAAGGTATCGGTGATAATGGTTGTGAATATATGACCGGCGGTGTAGTTTGTGTTTTAGGTAAAACCGGGATCAATTTTGGTGCAGGGATGACTGGCGGTTTCGCTTATGTTCTTGATACAGATGGTAAATTCCGTACAAGAATCAATCCAGAATTAGTGGAAGGATTAGCGATAACTGATTTACCAACTCACCAAGAGCATTTACGTGGTTTGTTGATGCGTCATTATGATGAAACGCACAGTCCTTTAGCAGAACGTATTTTGAATAATTGGGCTGATTATGCTGATAAATTCGTATTGGTGAAACCAAAAGCGAATGATCTGAATGCGTTATTAGGACATCAACGCCGTACAGTAAATGAACTCGGTGTGGTAACACAATAATTTTCCATCGCCTTAGTTTTTAATAATTAAGGCGAGCATTAGAATGAATTAAAGGAAAAGAAAATGAGCCAGCAAGGAAATATTTATCAATTTATTGATTTGCCAAGAATTGATCCACAGAAAAAATCATTAGAACAACGTAAAACACAATTTATTGAAATTTATCAGATTTTTGATGAAACACAGGCTAAGGCACAAGCAGATCGTTGCCTTGCTTGCGGTAACCCATATTGTCAGCACCGTTGTCCGTTACATAATAATATTCCAGATTGGTTAAAACTCACCTATGAAGGACGTATTATTGAAGCGGCAGAGCTAGCGCATGAAACCAATACATTGCCTGAAGTATGTGGTCGAGTTTGTCCACAAGATCGTCTATGTGAAGGATCTTGTACTCTAAATGCAGAATTTGGTGCGGTAACTATTGGTAATATCGAAAAATATATTACCGAAACTGCATTTGCGATGGGGTGGCGACCAAAAGTAAAAGATATTCCACATTCAGGTAAAAGTGTGGCTGTCATTGGTGCTGGACCGGCAGGTTTAGGTTGTGCAGAACAACTGATTCGCAATGGCGTGTCTGTAACTGTTTACGAACGTCAAGCAGAAATCGGTGGTTTGCTTACTTATGGTATTCCAGCATTTAAATTAGAAAAAGATGTGATGAAACGCCGTCGTGAAATCTTTACTGAAATGGGCATAGAATTCAAACTTGGTGTCACTATTGGTGAAGATGTACAGTTAGCTGATTTGGTTAAACAGTATGATGCAGTATTCCTTGGTGTAGGTACTTATCAAGGTATGAAAGCAGGTATTCCAAATGAGGATGCTGAAGGTGTTTATTCTGCATTACCATTCTTAATTGCTAATACACAACAGTTATTAGGGCAAAATCCAGATAACTATGTGTCAGTAGCCGGCAAACGAGTTGTCGTATTAGGTGGTGGTGATACAGCAATGGACTGTGTCCGTACTTCTGTTCGTCAGCAAGCTGCTGAGGTAACTTGTGTTTATCGTCGTGATCAGGCGAATATGCCGGGTAGCCGTAAAGAGTTCGTGAATGCGAAAGAAGAAGGCGTGCAGTTCCAATTTAATGCACAACCAGTAGCGATTGAAGCCGAACCTGTTGCTGTACACACAGAAAATGGACGTGTAACAGGTATTGAAGTGGTTGAAACGAAGATGGGTGAACCTGATCAAAATGGTCGTCGTCGTGCTGAAATTGTCGCTGGTAGTGAACGAATCATTCCGTGTGATGCCGTGATTGTTGCGTTTGGTTTTGCTCCACATAATATGCCATTCTTAGAACAAGTTGGTGTGACAACTGACTCACGTGGACGCATTGAATTGAAAGGCGAGTTTAAACAACAAACCGCTAATCCAAAAGTTTTTGCTGGCGGTGATGTAACTCGTGGTTCTGATTTAGTGGTAACTGCGATTGCGGAAGGACGTGATGCAGCTAAAGGCATTATGGATTATTTAAATATTTAATGACATAAGAAATCATTTATTTGTAGAGAGTTGGTATATAGTGTTGATTACCAACTCTTTTTTATTTTAAGGATTATAGATTAGTTGATGAAACATTTCGCCTATCAGCTGAATAAGTCATTATCGCAGCCACTTTATTTACAACTATATCAACAAATTAAACAAGCTATTCATCAAGGAATATTGCAACAAGGTGAAGCGTTACCTGCTAAGCGGCGTTTAGCTGATTATTTGGCAATTAGTCAAAATACAGTTGAAAACAGTTATGCACAGTTATTAGCGGAAGGCTATATTGAATCAAAACCGCGAATAGGATATTTCGTATCAACAGAGTTATTGCCGACGATGATGCCATTAGTGACATCAGTTAATGAAATTTCCCAAACAATACCAGAACAGAAATGGCAATATGATTTTAATCCTAATGTCATTGATGGGCAGCATTTCCCCTTTGAATTGTGGAAAAAATTACAAAAACAATTTTTAAATCGTCAACATACAAACTTGTTAGCATTAGGAGATAAACAAGGAGAATATGAATTACGCCGACAAATTGCGGATTATTTATATTCTGCTCGTGGTGTGAAATGTCGTCCAGAGCAGGTAGTAATTAATGCTGGGGTAGAATTGTGTTTATTACAACTAATGTTGTTATGGCAGCATCGTTATCCAGCTCAACAAGCGCATTATGCAATGGAAGAGTTTGGTTATCCAGTAGTAGAAAAACTTTGGCAAAGTTATGCTGGACAAGTGCTGAAATTACCGATAGATAATCAAACTCATAAAGTGGACTTATCCATTTTATCGCAGCATCATATTGATTTGCTTTATATTACCCCATCACATCAATATCCTTTTGGCAGTGTGCTGACGATCGGTGAACGCCAACAATTATTGGCGTGGGCAAATACCAAAGAACAGCGTTATTTGATAGAAGATGATTATGACAGCGAGTTCCGCTATCAAGGTAAACCAATTCCTGCATTAAAGAGTTTAGATCAACATAATAAAGTGGTTTATTTAGGCTCTTTTTCTAAATTGATTATGCCATCAGTACGTATCTCTTATATGGTTTTACCAGAACCTTTATTGGCGATATACCAACAGAAAATTAATTTTTTTAATTCTTCAGTTTCGCGATTAGATCAGCAAGTTGTGGCATTGTTTATGCAGAGTGGTGCGTTTGAAAAGCATATTAATCGGATGCGTAAATATTATCGGCGAAAAATGGAACTATTGTGCCAACAGTTAAAATTATATTCTCCTTCTATTCGATTTTGGGGTGAAAGCTCAGGATTTTATCTTTTAATTGAGGTTGTTGATACGCCATATACATTGCAGCAGTTATTAGCATTTGCTGAACAACAGGCGATCAAAGTTTATCCAATTGAATTGCACCAACGTAAGTTATTTGTATTAGGTTTTGGCAATTTAAGTGAACAAGCTTTATTAACAGGCGTTAAGCTGTTATTAGAGGGTTGGCAAATAAAAAAGCCTACTCGGTGAGATGAGTAGGCTTTGCACGTTAAGGAGAATATTAACGAATAAAGAGATAGAAATTATTGTTGCCACGAATAATGTTTAGTGCAACGGCAGATGGTTTGCTATCTAGGATTTTACGTAATTCACCAAGATTATTGATTTTATGACGATTGATACCAACGATAACATCACCTTTCTTTAATCCAAGTTGTTCTGCTTTTGAGTTTTGTTTTACTTCAGAAATAACAACACCTTTAAGATCTTTTTCATTGTAGTTTTTCAGATCTGCGCCATCTAAGCCAGGAATTACGCTATTGCCACTTGCTGCAGTTTCATTATCTGCTTGTAGTTTCACTTTGACGGTGTTTGATTTGCCATCACGTAAGTAGGTAATTTCCATTTCTTTGCCAGCGCCAGTAGTAGCGATTTTGGCACGTAGTTCAGAGAAGCTATTGATAGTTTGTCCATTAAGGGCAGTAATGATATCTCCAGCTTTTAAGCCAGCTTTAGCAGCAGCAGAATCTGGTAAAACTTCGCTAACAAAAGCACCTTTTTGCGCTTTTACGTCAAAGGCTTTAGC
Organism: Gallibacterium salpingitidis; assembly: GCF_001678495.1. Taxonomy (GTDB): domain Bacteria; phylum Pseudomonadota; class Gammaproteobacteria; order Enterobacterales; family Pasteurellaceae; genus Gallibacterium; species Gallibacterium salpingitidis. The sequence goes on along the minus strand of NZ_JTJL01000059.1, from coordinate 4,198 downwards.
GAGATCAGCATTTAGTTCACCACCTTTAATACCTAATACGCCACGTTTTACCTGACCGAATTCAACGATTTGTTGCGCTAAGCTATTTGCCATATTACTTGGAATTGCAAAGGCGATCCCAACATTACCATCGCTTGGGGCAATAATCGCAGTATTGATCCCGACGAGTTCACCTTTTAAGTTTAATAAAGGACCTCCAGAGTTACCTCTGTTTACAGCAGCATCAGTTTGAATATAGTTTTGGTAACTATTGGTATCATCATCTGCAGAACGACCTAATGCAGAAATAATTCCTGATGTAACAGTTTGTCCTAGACCAAATGGATTACCGACAGCGAGAACAAAATCACCAACTTTAACTTTATCAGAGTCAGCCATTTTGATTTGAGTTAAATCTTTAGCATTCTCTAATTTGAGTAATGCAACATCAGACATAGCATCATTGCCTAAGAGTTTCGCTTTATATTCTCTACCATCGTTTAAGGTAACAGTGATTTTATCAGCACCATCAACAACATGGTTATTAGTTAAGACGTAACCTTTGTCTGCATTAATAATCACCCCAGATCCTAACCCTTTAAATTGACGAGGTGAGCGTCCACCGAATTGATCTCCAAAGAAAAATTGGAATTCTGGTGGTAAATCAGCAAATGGATTATTTCCTGCAGAGTTATCATTTTCAGTAGTACCTTCTACGGAAATGGTGACAACAGCTGGTAATACTTGTTCGATAACAGGTGCTAAACTTGGTGTTGAGGTGGTTGTATTTTCTAAAAGTGGTACTGGGATATTGGCTTGGCTAGGCATTGAAGCACAAAGAACACTTAATCCCAAAGCGATACTAGTTAATACAAAATTTTTCTTTTTCATATAAATAAACATCCCTAAATTAATCAAAGTAATTTCTTACGAAATAATTTTCGCGACGGCTAAGACAACAAAATAGACAGGAATGTTCCCAGATAATGAGATGTTTAGAGAAAAAATGTACAAATTAACCCTTTTGGGGCAGAACGGCATAATATTAAATTATGCCGTTAAAGAGATTAAATAGCTAAAGATTGAAATGCAAGATCGGCAGCTTTTAAGGTGTTTTGGATATCTTCATCGCTATGTGCAAGCGACATAAAACCTGCTTCAAAAGCAGATGGTGCAAGATAAACACCATGAGATAACATTTGATGGAAGAATGTTTTAAAACGATCAATGTTACAGCTCATTACATCAGCGTAACTTTCCACTTTTGCTTTATCAGTGAAGAAGATACCAAACATACCTCCTACATAATTAACTACAAATGGAATTTGATGTTTTTGTGCTAATGCAGTTAATCCCTCAGCTAATGTTTTAGTTTTTTCTGCCAATAACACTTCATTGCCAGGTTTAGAAAGTTCGGTTAAACAAGCAATACCTGCTGCCATCGCAATTGGATTACCGGATAAAGTACCAGCCTGATAAACTGGGCCAGTTGGTGCGATATATTGCATAATTTCTTTTTTACCGCCAAAAGCACCTACTGGCATACCACCGCCAATAATTTTTCCTAAACAAGTAAGATCAGGGGTTACACCATAATAGGATTGTGCGCCAGCAAGAGCAACGCGGAACCCCGTCATCACTTCATCAATGATCAACAAAGCATGGTATTGATCGCAAAGTTGGCGTAAACCTTGTAGAAAACCTGGCTTTGGTGGAACACAGTTCATATTACCAGCAACAGGTTCAACAATAATACAGGCAATTTCGTCAGGATAACGTTTAAAAGTGTCTTCTACGGATTGCAAGTCATTATAAGTGCAGGTTAATGTATGTTTAGCAAAATCAGCAGGAACACCTGGTGAACTTGGTTGCCCCAATGTTAAAGCACCAGATCCGGCTTTTACGAGTAATGAATCTGCATGCCCATGATAACAACCTTCGAATTTGATAATTTTATCGCGTTTAGTATAGCCACGAGCAAGGCGGATAGCTGACATAGTTGCTTCAGTACCAGAGTTCACCATACGAACCATTTCAATAGAAGGAACTAATTTGCAGACTAATTCGGCTAATTTAATTTCTAATTCTGTTGGTGCACCAAAACTTAATCCGTTTTTAGCTGTGTCAATTACTGCCTGTAAAATTGTTGGATGGTTATGTCCTAATACCATTGGTCCCCAAGAACCTACATAATCAATATATTGTTTACCCTCTTCATCAAATAAATAAGCACCTTGAGCTCGATGAATAAAAACAGGAGTACTACCAACTCCATTGAAAGCTCTTACTGGAGAATTTACTCCACCGGGAATGACTTTTTGTGCTTGTGCAAAAAGGTTTTTAGATGATGTCATAATGTATTTTCTCTTGCTTGTTAAAAGTGTTCAATATTGTACTTGAAATCAATAGATAATGAAAAAAACAAATGTATTAGATGGCACTTTATGCTATTCTCTGCAACCATTCCAGCCCAATATATCAATGTCACAACGCGTATTTTAAGGGGTGTTTTAAATATGTGGTTGAGTTTTTTATTAACGTTTTTAAGCTCATTTCTTGCACTAATTCTTATGCGTCCAATTGCTGTAAAAATTGGATTAGTTGATAAACCAAATTATCGTAAACGTCATCAAGGTTTAATTCCATTAATTGGCGGAATAGCGTTATTTATTAGTAATGCTTGTTACTATTTCTTGGAATGGAATGATATGAGGCTGCCATACCTCTATCTAACTTGTGTGACAATCTTATTAATTATTGGGGTACTGGATGACAGATTTGATTTGAGTCCATTCCTGCGGGCGATTGTACAAGCAGCACTTGCTTTATCAATGATCTATATTGGTGATCTTTCATTAAATAATTTAGGTGAAATTATTGGACCTTTCCAAGTCACATTAGGTACGGCAGGGATTGTTATTACGGTGTTTGCTACCATAGCTATTGTTAATGCTTTTAATATGATTGATGGTATTGACGGCTTATTGGGCGGGTTATCTAGTGTCTCTTTTGCGGCAATTGGTATCCTATTAATGCTTGATGGACAAGTAGATTTAGGGGCGTGGTGTTTTGCATTAATTCTTTGCTTGATCCCTTATATCTTGTTTAACCTTTCTATTTTCGGCGTCAAAAATAAAGTATTTATGGGGGATTCAGGAAGTACCTTAATTGGATTCACAATGATTTGGATCTTATTATTAAGTACGCAAGGACATGGACACCCGATCAAACCTATCACAGCACTATGGCTAATTGCGATTCCACTTATTGATATGATTTGTGTCGTCATCCGCCGTTTGAAAAAGAAAAAAAGCCCATTCCGTCCAGACCGTTTGCATGTTCATCACTTAATGGTGAGAGCAGGATTAACTTCAAGACAAGCTTTTTTAGTCATTACCCTGATGGCGGCTATTTGTGCTGGCTTTGGTATTTTAGGTGAAATTTATTATGTCAATGAATGGTTAATGTTCTTTGGTTTTATCTTATTAATCTTTTTATATGGTTATTCGATTACCAGAGCATGGCGTGTTACTCGTTTTATTCGTCGTATTCAACGTCGATTGCGTAAAGCGAAAGGTTCAATGACGAAATAAACGAAAATGTTTTTGTTAATTTAATGATGAGATACAAAGCGACTGTTCGATTTTGTACATTAAATAACAGAAAAATGACTAAAAAATGGCGAGAAAGGGCAAATTATCGCCAAACAAAAAAAATATGAAAAAAAAACTAGACAGCTAAAATGAAAGTCATTAATATACGCCCCGCAACGACGCGATGAGCGCTCGTAGCTCAGTTGGATAGAGCGTTGGCCTCCGGAGCCAAAGGTCTCAGGTTCGAATCCTGTCGGGCGCGCCAGCTCGGTGTGGTTTGATAGCTAACGCGATGTCAACAAAATTTCAATGGTGGCTATAGCTCAGTTGGTAGAGCCCCGGATTGTGATTCCGGTTGTCGTGAGTTCGAGTCTCATTAGCCACCCCATTATTCTATCGGCGAGTAGCGCAGTTTGGTAGCGCAACTGGTTTGGGACCAGTGGGTCGTAGGTTCAAATCCTATCTCGCCGACCATTTTTTGTTCTTTAACATTTTATCAGACAATCTGTGTGGGCATTCGTAGATGATGTTTTTACTTTAAGTAAAAGAATTAAAAAATTATCTTGAATGCTGAATTTGAAGATTCATATGATTTGAATAACGAAGTCAGTTTTTTTAAGAGCGAA
>NZ_JTJL01000058.1 GCF_001678495.1 Gallibacterium salpingitidis | reverse complement strand
GGCAGCTTAGAAATTGTTCTTCTAGCCAATTTAAGTGATTACGCACTTTACTGCCGCATAGGCAGCTTAGACCAAAATCTCTTTTAAACGTAATTTAAACGTGATTTAAAGCTACTTTAAATTGAGATTATTATTCTCTTTATCTGTAATGTACCTCATCGGAAAAAATCACTATTGATCTTCCTGTCGCCAAAAACCTAAAAATTCATTAAATTGCCAAACTGCTTCTGTTTGCTCATCTTTTCTTAATGAAACGGTTGCATAAGATAACGCTGTTTGTTCAACATCTTTTAACTTTAATGCTTCTGTTAGCTCATCCAATGCTGTTGTTAAGGAAAAAACAAGCCATGGCTTAATTGATGAATTTTGATTTTCAATCGGTTGATACTGAAACCTATGCCACTCTTTATTACAAGAGAATAAATTCTGATGTGCTTTTTCACTATACGCAAAGGCATAACCCCACGAACTTTCATCATCAGGTAAACAGACAAAATCTTCCATTTTTTGTGAGGCCCGAAACGGCGTAGTCAACGTATAGTGTGCAGCTAATTTAGCATTATCACTACGCCAATAGCCATTGACATAATTTAAACTAGAACTATTAAACATCTTTCTCATCACACTATGCTCTAACTCTGCTAGCGTTTTTTGTGCCTTCGCATTCTCATCCAATTCAGTTGGAGCTTCAATTCTCGCTACTGCGTCCACAACAGCAAGTTGTTCTGGGTTAATAATATCTTGTGTACGGTGAGAAATGAGAGGATGTTCACTACTTTCAAAACCGGGATGATAAAAAATTTCTCGTGTATAGTGATGCCCCTTTAGCCCTTTCCAGTTACTTGGTAACAATGCAATATTCGGCGTTGTAGCAACTTTATCTGGACGATGTCGCCACACTCGTCCAGCTAATTGGATAATAGAACGCATTGACGACGGATCGATAATTGCCCAATCGTAATCATGATCACGCCCCACTTCTGTCACTGGACTGCCCACTACAATAAAAATATGATTTTCATTTTGACTATTGTCTAATGCTAATTTTATTTCAGGTTGTTGAAATAAAGCCTGTGGATCATTGCGAGTTAACAAGCGATCCAAACTTTGTTCTAAGCGGCTACGCAATAGCAACAATTGACGTGAATGATAACAACAAAGATGAATTTCTGTATTGTCTGGGCATTGTTGTTGCAACATTGCTTGGATAGTTGGAATCATTGGTCGAATATTCGCAAACCGTAGCAAACCAACACTTACTCGTTTTGTGGATGAATCATCACTAATCGCAAACTCAGTATGAAATGCTATTGCTTGTTGTAATAGCTGTTGAGCAAATAGCGGCCAATTCAGTGTTTGATTTTCCCCACCAGCAACACTAGGCAAAGACATTACTTTTGCCATACGTCTGGTGGGTTGTTGTTTCAATTTATTAATTCTTTGCTGAACAAATTCTTGATGCTGTGCTTGATAACTGGCGAGATCTGAACAAGAAAAACTTTGCTGATTAAATTCATCAAACCAAGCACAACAAACTCCTTGAGATGGTAATTGATTATTCTGATTCCAAACATTTCTTCCTGCTTGATAAGCTTCAAACAAACCACTCACCAAATCTGGCGTTAATGTTGCAGATGAAAGCAACACTTTACTGCCAAACAATCCAGCTAGATGCACTAAACGGCTCAAGGCTGGCAAGTCATTTTGATCAAAATCATCTGGTTCATCTAGAATTAAATCGCCACTCAATAAACGTAATATTGGCACAATGTATTTACCACCTCGCAAGCATTCACTAGCATTCATCAAATAATCAATCGTGCAGGTAACGAGTGGGGTGAGTAATAAATTTTTCGCTTTATGATTAGCAATCAATGTATTAAATTCTGCAAGGTTATCTAACGCACTCTCTCCAACTATACCACCATCAACTTCTGCCATTTCCAGCCAATCTTCGACAGATTCACTACCAGATTTTTCTTGCTGTAAAGCAAATAACTTATTAACAGCATCACCGCCCACCAATACAGCCAGCGCATCATCATCTAATCGCAATTTGTCTTTTAAAGCTCTACCTGTCTGTAAAGTTAATACCCTTAATCCTAAAGCAATAGTAAACCTTACCCCTAATTGCGGATTGGCGAGTGCATACATAATGCGAGTATTTCCAACAGTTTTACCACATCCAGTGCTCGCCATATTTACGCCAAAAAAGCCTTGCTGTTCAGTGCTGGCTTGTAATCGTTTTGCTAAATCGAAAGCTCGATTCTGCCATTGAAAGCGAGCAATATCACTTCGTTTATTAAAACTTTTATGTGTTAATGCTGGCAACAATGTTTTCAATCTTGGCAAAATACGGGCAAAACGCACTGCACTTTGACAAACACCTAGCAAATGCTCATCTAAACGTTGTTTTGTCTGCCCTTTCGCATCTGTATTCGCAAATAATGGAAAATCCTTTTCTCCAAATTGAGGATTAGGATTAAGTGAAGAATAATGGTGATCAGCTGTAATTAATGACAATCTACTCAACAACAATAAAAAAGGATCACTAATATTTTCAACATTGCTGACTAAATTCATTAACGACGTATGTTTTAAGGCTTTATTTGCCCAACGAGTCATTGCTTTTTGCCACGCAGAGCTATCTGAAACTAACTGATTAAAACGCCAGAATTTCTTCGGTTGTGGATGCTCACTATGCGGATTAGCAACCCAGCCATTACTTGCTGATAACAACCGATAAAAACGCTTTAAATCGTGCGCTACTTCCGTTTCCCATACCTTTTTCCGATTATTATTTTTTTCGGCAAATTCTGGTAAATACGGCACCCTATGATGTGAAGAAATTAACCAAATAATCGTTTTCGCTATTGGTGGTAACTGTTCAAATCGCCCTTGTTTTGGTGTTGGATCTTCTATCTTTATCTGTTGCAACCAACTTGGATTTTGCTGCTGATATTCCGCCCAATTCGCCAAGCGTGTTAGCCATTCCATATCGGTTTGGCAACCTTGAATCATTGCTTCAAATATCCGTACCGAAATCCATTCATGTCGATAAGGATCAGCATAAAAAGGCGCTTGTGGTTTTAATTTTTCCTGAAAACCGATACTAGATTTGCCTAAATCGTGTAACAACGCCGCTAATGCACTAATAATCTGTATGCTATAAGCATTATGCCAAGCGATTTCATCTTCTTGTCGCAAAATATTACGTTGTGTTCGATTGGTTGGTACACGCCCTTTTTGATTAAATTGCCGTTGATCGCCTACTATCCACAATAATGAAGTCTGATTCTTTCCATGCGTCCAGTAACAGGCAACTGCTGTATTTTTTCTTGCTGTTTGCCGTAATAATTGCTTTAACGTTTGCAAACCAGCGTGAGTAATTGCTGTTTGCCAGACACGATCACCACAACGTTCAGCAAATTGGTCTAAAATTCTACGTGTTTCTTTGAGGGCATTTTTTTGACATTGGCTAACTAACAAGATATTCATAATGAAGCTCCTTGTTCAGCTAGCTGTTTTAAGCTTTCAATCATAATATCCAATGCTTCAAACTGCAGTAGATTTTCAATACAGTAATGGCGGAAATCATTTTCTTCATCCCCTCTTAATGAAGAGATAAAAGCCTGCGGCAGAATTAACGCATCTTTAATAATATCTGCAGTATCAAACACTAAACCGCCACGTCGAGTTTTTCCATGCAAAACCGCTAATCCATGCGGTAATCCTAACACCCAACAAGCCGTTGCCCCTAAGCCATAAGCAAGATAATTACCATGATCAAGGAATTGATTTGCAGAATCTGATGATTCCCCTCGTTCACTACGTTTAAAATGCGGATCTTTCAATGTGGCGAAATTAGCAAACGAATAAAGGTTTTTCGTTAAGCGCCCTTCTGCTGTCAGTAACGCTTGACTATTAGGCGCTTGCTCAAATTCTTGTTCTGCCTTCTGAATTAGTAGTTCTAATAACTTGTTGTCAATTTGCCAATCTAATTTTGACCAACATTGGCGAATCGTTTGTAAGCGCAAATTTTGCAATTTCTTCGCAATAGTTAAACGCTTCTGATCATCAAACCAAAATTGGCACCATTGCTGTAAATACTGAACAGGACGGTATTCACTCTGTGGGCTAAAAAAATCACAACCAATCTCTGCTTCTGTACCAGCAAATAACGGCGTACCACCGCCGCTACAAAAACCAATCATCACGCCTGCTTTTGCCAGTTCACGCACTGCCGCTTGAGTAATTGAAGTTCCTGTTCCTAACAAAATACAGGTGGTATTAGCAATCGGAATATTCCAATAAAAAGACTCTTTCCCTTGATCGGTCACATATTCAACCCTACCGCCATTTACCAATACTCGACAATGTTCTAAATAATAAAGATTAGCTCGTTTAGAATGTAAAATCGTTTGTAGATTAGAGGAAGGGATATAATCTTTATTTCTCATATCGTTGCCTTTTTAAATGTGGAAGGGTGAATTGGGGTTATTATAGCAATAAATACTGTATACATATACAGATAAAAGAGAGCTTGTTTATTCTATTTCATATAATTTTTAAATATTATCTCTAACTTTAATTGTATAAAAACCTCTTTCTTAAACGGTTTTCTTATATTGGCGGTAAATTTCACAGAGTTTTTTTATGCCAGCTGGACGAGTATCAGCTAATTCTGACAAAACGGCATCAAATTCTGCAGCTAAAGAAGCATCAAGACGTAATGAAATTGCTTTTATTTTTCCTTCTTCAAGTGCTTTTTTATTGTATGCTGATGCGGTTTTAGAGCGCAATTTTTTGCTGTGTTCTGTATTGCTATTTGCCATTTTTTAACCTCTTGCTTTTTTTATTTGTGTTGTTTATAGTACTTAGGAATTGCCTAGCGATAGCTGCAACTATCACTAGGACTTAGTTCAGTTACTAATAAGCGTTTGAGCTAATCGCTATTAGTAAGATGAACAGGATTATCAGAATAACGGTTCGCATAATCCTAATTCCTATTGTTAAGCCCCACTCTACACAGAGTGGGGTTTGCTGTTTCTAGCCCTTTGCTAGATTTTCTAAATTACATTCAATACAAGAATAAAAAACAATCGTTTTGTTATTTCGTCTTAATCAAATAATTTGATCACTTCTTTCATATTGGATGCGTAGTAGAGCTTCTCGGTATGTTTTGTTAAATTTTGTAACATTCAGATGCAATCGCGTGTGCAAATCGTGTGTAAATCACATCATTTGCGATCATTTTGGATCATAAAACAGGCTATATTATACTACAAATACTGTATAAATATACAGTTATAAAGAAAGGGAAAGTAGCATTGAGTTTTTATATCAGATTGATTTTAAAAGATAAAATGACAAATAAAAAAATCCCCTTTATTCGGGAAAAATAAAGGGGAAAACATTTGGAGTCATATTTTAGGGTACGGGGTGGATTATACTGTACCCTTTGTCATATTACAATAACATTTTTAATATTTTTTTAACTTTTTTAACCTTTTTTCTCACTGTGTGGATTTCTAGTATCGGCATCAACCAAATTACGCATCAATAACGCATACTCTAATTGAATATCTTCTGGCACTGGTACAAACACAAAATGGCCATCACCTAACGCCGCTTCTACCGTTTCACCTTTACGATTCACCATCTCTTTAATAGTAAAAACAATATTACCTTTAGGCGTCATCATTTCCACTTCATCACCAAGTAAGAATTTATTTTTTACCGCAATTTCCGCCATACCATTCTTGCGTACGCCGGTAAACTCTCCCACAAACTGTTGGCGAGTAGAAATTGAATAACCATAATCATAATTTTGATATTCGTCGTGAGTATGACGGCGTAAGAATCCTTCGGTATAACCACGATGTGCCAACGACTCTAAAGTTGATAATAAACTTTCATCAAAAGGTTTACCTGCTGCCGCATCATCAATCGCTTTACGATAGACTTGTGCAGTTCTCGCACAATAATAGAAAGACTTGGTTCTACCCTCAATTTTCAAAGAATGAACGCCCATCTTCGTTAAAGTTTCTACGTGTTGCACTGCACGCAAGTCTTTTGAATTCATAATATAAGTGCCATGCTCATCTTCAAACGCTTGCATTTGCTCATCTGGACGTTGGCTTTCTGTCAATAAAAAGACTTTATCAGTGGTAGCGCCTTCGCCTAAAGTTGGCGCCACATTTTTAATTGGAATCATATCGCTTGGATCAACGATATTTCCCATTTCATCTTCTTGCCCTTCTTTGACTTGATACTCCCAACGACAAGCATTGGTGCAAGTTCCTTGATTTGGATCTCGCTTATTAATATAACCAGACAACAAACAACGTCCAGAATAGGCCATACATAATGCACCATGCACGAATACTTCAATTTCAATATCAGGCACTTGACGACGAATTTCCGCAATTTCATCTAAAGAGAGTTCACGAGAAAGAATCACGCGAGTTAATCCCATCTGATGCCAGAATTTAACGCTCGCCCAGTTCACTGCATTTGCCTGTACTGAAAGATGAATCGGCATATCTGGAAAATGTTCACGCACTAACATAATTAGCCCAGGATCGGACATAATCAACGCATCAGGCTTCATCTCCACAACAGGAGTTAAATCTTTAATAAAGGTTTTTAGCTTAGAATTGTGTGGCGCAATATTAACCACTACATAGAATTTTTTGCCTAAAGCGTGCGCTTCATCAATACCAATTTTTAAATTAGCGTGATTAAATTCATTATTACGTACACGTAAGCTATAACGTGGTTGACCGGCATAAACAGCATCTGCGCCATAAGCAAACGCATAACGCATATTTTTCAACGAGCCTGCTGGTGAAAGCAGCTCTGGTTTAGTATAGGTTTCTGTTGTCATAATTATCTCTTGTCTGATCACAGGTCAGGTTATACCGCTAGGGTATAAATATTGGGGGATGAATTGTAATCAGCCACTTAACAGAATGCAAGCAGCTGATTGATTAGGCGAGTAATTTAATGAGTTTCTTCAGCAAGCAACTTTTCCCACAAACATTGATTGCCACTTTTTTTATTAATTAACTCAATATATTTCTGGTGAGCGGCTAACTCTTCTTCATTGGGTTTTAAGATGACTAAATCACGCTGCAATACCGTATGTTCACCATTTTGTTGTACCGCACCACCGCCAGTGATAATAATCGGCTCAGCATCTAACGCTAAGCTAACCTGTCCACCAGTCATTGCCAAATAAACATCAGCTAAAATTTCCGCATCCAGTAACGCTCCATGCAATGTACGCTTACTATTATCAATACCTAAACGACTGCATAACGCATCTAATGAATTTTTCTTACCGGGATAAAGTTCACGCGCTACTTTTAATGAATCTGTTACCCGACAAATATCATCTGTAGTAAAGGCTTCTTTTAAAAACTTAAACTCTTGATTGATAAATGCCACGTCGAATGGTGCATTATGAATCACCAATTCAGCGCCTTTAATAAAATTAACAAAGTCTTGTTCAATTTCTGCAAAACGTGGTTTATCTGCCAAAAATTCATTAGTAATACCATGAACTTCAATCGCCGCAGCATCAACCTCGCGATCCGGTTGCAAATATACATGGTAATTACGCCCTGTATGACGACGGTTCACTAACTCAACTGCACCAATTTCAATAATTCGGTGTCCTATTTGTGGTTCACTACCGCCACTCATTCCTGTTGTTTCCGTATCCAGAACAACAATTCTATTCTCATCAATTTGCATAACTTCGGGTTTCTTTTCGTTGTGGAATCTCTATAATTAGGCGTCATTTTAACAATACAAACTCTGTTATGCTAAAAAAAATCGATATTTTTACAGATGGTTCTTGCTTAGGAAATCCGGGAAGTGGCGGTATTGGTATTGTGTTACGCTATAAACAACACCAAAAGCAAATTGCCATTGGCTATCAACTTACTACCAATAATCGCATGGAATTACTTGCTGCGATTACCGCATTGAATACATTAAAAGAACCTTGCGATGTTACCCTATATAGCGACAGCCAATATTTGCGCAAAGGCATTACTGAGTGGATTCACGCATGGAAACGTAATCAATGGCAAACAAGTCAGAAAAAACCAGTAAAAAATCAAGATTTATGGATCGCTTTAGATCAAGCTATTCAACGTCACCAAATTCATTGGCAATGGGTGAAAGGTCACGCCGGGCATCCGGAAAATGAATTATGCGATACGTTAGCTAGAATGGCAGCAAACCAACCAACTGAACAAGATACAGGCTATCAGCCCTCTGAATAGCGCATTCATACAGTAGTTTAAAATGCTACTTTAATGAAAAAAGTAGTATTAAAAACTAAAAATTTGCATTTTCCAATATAATCAGTTACCATTTTGCGGTTTTTTGACACTTTTACAGGGAATTTCACTTCCCGTCTAAATTAAATAATCTGTGCTTAGATTATTTTTCAACTTAGGAAATCTATTACAACACAACGATTTCCAACATCAATAATGACAGCATTTAACGCTGATCATACAAATATAAAATGGGAGATTTTATTTTGAATTTGCTACGTTATTGCAAAACAACGAGTACGTTTAAAGCACCAATTTTTGTGCCGAGCTTATTGTTTATTTTAGCCGTTACCTGTTTGGGGATTTTTGCCCCACAAACCACAGAAAATTTGCTTAATGGCATTAAAAACAATATTTTCGCCAACTTTAGTTGGTTTTATGTGATCGCTGTTTCTATTTTTATTATTTTTCTACTATTACTTTGTGCTAGTAGCTTAGGCGATATTAAATTAGGAACGGAAAACGAAGAGCCTGAATACCCATTTATGTCATGGATGGCAATGCTGTTTGCAGCAGGAATGGGAATCGGTTTGATGTATTTCGGCGTTGCTGAACCCATTTCACATTACGTTGCTCCTTTAGCAGAAAACGCTACCCAAACGGAAAAAGTCGAAAATGCCTTGCTTCTCTCCTTTTTCCATTGGGGTATCCACGCTTGGGCAATTTATGCTGTTATCGGTTTAACTTTAGCCTATTTTAGCTTCCGTTATAAATTACCGCTTACCATCCGTTCTGGCTTTTACCCGATCTTAAAACATCGTGTATCTGGTTTTTGGGGTCATTTAATCGACATTGTGGCCTTATGTAGTACCGTCTTTGGGGTTACCACTACTTTAGGATATGGTGCCTTACAATTAGATGCTGGTTTGCACGCCATTGGCTGGATGGACGATCGCAGTTTAGCAACACTGTCCATCATTATTTTAGTGGTAATGACTTTAGCGGCCATTTCTGCGATTACTGGTGTCGCCAAAGGAGTTCGCTTACTTAGTGAAATTAACTTAGGTATGGCGATTCTATTAATGATCTTTGTGCTCATCGCCGGTCCAACGATTTTCTTATTTAGTAACTTCTCTGAAAACATTGGTAACTATTTAAGTAATTTTATTGAACTAAGTTTCCGTACTTTTGCCAATCAGCCGGATAAACAAGGTTGGTTCAATGGCTGGACTGTCCTTTACTGGGCATGGTGGGTTTCTTGGGCGCCATTCGTCGGTTTATTTATTGCTAAAATTTCTAAAGGTCGTTCTATTCGTGAATTTATTCTTGGTGTGTTATTTGTGCCATCGCTATTCAACGCGTTATGGATGACTATTTTCGGTGATTCAGCAATTTGGGTTGATCAACATACACAAGGTGCATTATCCGAATTAAGCAGCAATACTGAAGCATTGTTATTTGCTTTCTTCCAACATCTGCCTGGTTCAACCATTACCTCGTTATTAGCGATGTTAATTATTGCATTATTCTTTATCACTTCTGCCGATTCAGGTATCTATGTGATCAACAATATTGCTTCACAAGGTAAAGATAAAGCGTCAGCATGGCAAAGCGCCTTCTGGGCAGTATTACTCGCTGCTTTAGCCATTGCCTTATTACGCTCTGGCGGATTAGCGGCATTACAAACAATGACATTAATTATCGCCTTGCCGTTTACCTTAATTATGTTACTGCTCTGCTTTGGCTTATGGCGTGGTTTAATGGTAGATAGTCAATATTTCTCGAAGAAATTTGCCCATGGTAGCTCTGTTTGGACTGGCAAACAGTGGCGTGAACGTTTAAGTAAGATTATGACGCAACCACAACGTGCTGATATTAAAGAGTTTTTTGAAAAAATTGTCTTACCAGCATTTAATGAATTAGAAACAGAACTAAAGAGTTATGGCTTAACAGTAACAATCAAAAAATATGCGCCATTACGTGTCGCATTAGTGATTAAAAACGATAATATCCATAATTTCCTTTATGGTGTTTCAGGGGAAAAACGTTCTCTCTCTAATTTATTAATCGAAGATGACAGCTTGCCGCATATTGAGCAACATAATATCTATGAACCAATTACTTTCTTTAACGATGGTCGTGAAGGTTATGATGTGCAATATATGAGTAAAGATGAATTAATTGTCGATATTCTGAAACAATATGAACGTTATATGAATTTAGCGTTAGATGATACGCATAGTTTATTGCTAAATGATCTCTCTTAATGAAAAAAAAGCCCGCCATTAAAGTGGGCTTCAGTTTATTGACAAAGTAAATTAATTTCTTATCTAAA
>NZ_JTJL01000057.1 GCF_001678495.1 Gallibacterium salpingitidis | reverse complement strand
TTGCGATACAGCCTTTTCCATATAAGTGAATAGCGTAGATTTATTCCAACACTTTCCCTTTTAATTCTGGAACTAAGAAGAAAGTGGCGAGCATATCAATAAAGTAGATAAGTGCTAAGAAAGCAATCGCAAATTGGAATGAATAAGCAGAAACTAAAGCACCAACTACCACAGGGCCAAAACCACCTACGGCACGACCAATATTAAACAGAACATTTTGTGCAGTGGCACGTGCTTTAGTTGGATAAGCTTCTGACATCAATGCACCATAACCGCCCATCATACCGTTTACGAACATACCTAAGAATGCACCTACGATTAACATCAATTCTGGTGTAGTGAGTTGTGAATAAAGTACAACACTGATGATTGCCCCTAATTGGAACAGTAAGAAACTTGGTTTGCGTCCAATACGATCAGCAAGTTGGCCAAATAACCAAATTCCAAACATCATTCCTAAGATAGTAACCGCAGTCCAGATGCCTGATTTAGTTAAACTAAAGCCAAGTTGTTTAGAAAGATAATTTGGTAACCAAATCATAATACCGTAATAGCCGAAGTTTTGTACTGAAGTTAATACCACCACACCAAGGCTTACTTTGCAGGTTGCTTTATCTTTGATTAATTGTTTGAATGAGTTAATGATTGAAGTTTGAGTTTGGCTTGCTTGTTTTTTCACGAATAATTCGGGTTCATGTAGGTGTGAACGTAAATACCAAGCGACGAAAGCAGGAATAATACCGACCATAAACATCCCGCGCCAACCAATATGCGGTAATAATGCTGGTGTCAATAATGCAGCGCCTAATACGCCAACTTGCCACCCAAGTGCAACATATGCAGAAGCTCTGGCACGATGTCTCGCTGGCCATGCTTCAGCAGCTAACGCCATTCCGATACCAAACTCACCACCTAAACCGATACCAGCGATAGTACGATAGATCAAGAGATCCCAATAACCTTGAGCGAAAGCACATAAACCAGTGAAAACTGCAAAGAGTACGATTGTCCAAGTTAAGACTCGAATGCGTCCAAAACGGTCGCTTAATGCACCAAAAATAATACCACCAGCAACAGCGCCAATTAATGTCCAGGTAACTAAAGAACCAGCTTGTGCAGGGGTAAGAAGAAGATCGGAGGAAATTGCGGTGAGCATAAAGCCCAAAATAAGAAGATCAAAGCCGTCCATTGCATAACCGACAGCAGAACCAAGCAAGGCTTTCCAGCCATACGCATCAACTTTTTGTTTCATAAATTGTCCTTTGTTGCTCACTGGCAACTTGATTAACTGTAAGATAGCTTCCTGCCTCACTGGGCAAAAATTGGCTAATTTTAGGCAGATTTATAGCGTTATGCAAGAGGGGAAAAGTAGAAGTTGATGAATAAAATATGGCTATCTTGTGGTATCAATCAGATAGCCATATTTATCAATAATCGTTAGGCTTTAGCTTTATTGGTAAAACCGACATAAATACAAAATGCAAAACCAATAAGCACCACATATGGAGTAAATTGGCTAACACCAGCACCAGAAGCAGCTAAAGAGAAATTATGTGCGGCAGCAGCGCCTAATAACATTCCTAAGATAAAGAGTGCTGAATCATTGTCACCTTCACCAAGATGTACTAATTGCTTACCTGGGCAACCACCACCTAAGGAGAAACAAAGCCCGCATAATGCCATAGCGAGGAAATTCCATAAATAATCATTATGCGCAAGCGGTTGTTTTTCAAAACCTAAATTAAATTGTCCTAAGATAACGTTGGTAATGATAGTAAAGACAATTAAGGCAAGAACACCATTTAATAAATAAGCGTCGCGGAATAACACAAAATTACGAAATGCGCCAATTGAGCAAAAACGGGATTTTTGCATGAGCACACCAAGAATTAATCCACCACCTAAAGATAACCACAGGTTGGCATGTTGTGAAGCTGGGCCTTTTTCCGAGAAAAAGATTGGCAAATTTTCACCAAAACTAAATTTCGTAATCAGGAAAATAAAGAGTACCGCAACGAATAGAATAGGAATTAAGCCAGAGGTTGTACTTTGTTCAGTGGATTTTCCTAAAGAGAATCCTCGATTTGCAAAGAATATACCGCCAAGTACACCAGCGAATAGGCCAGCAATTCCAGCAATAGCAGTTAAGTCACCACCACCTAATCGTAAAAAGGCACGCCAAGGACAGCCAAGAAAAATTAATGCACCAAGCATAGCAAAGAAGCCTAGCATAATTCGGGTAATTGGGGCAGAACTAGCACGAGGTTTAAATTCTTTGGCCAAAAAAGCACTGATTAAGGCACCAAAAACTAAACCGATAAGTTCTGGACGGATATATTGAAGTGGAACGGCTCGATGTAGTCCCAAAGCACCAGATGTATCGCGTAAGAAACAAGCAGCGCAGAAACCCATATTACCAGGATTGCCTTCGTAGGTTAGAAGTGGAGCAATGATACCAAGTGCAGCACCTGCAACCACAGGCCAAGTGAAAACTTTCATAATTAGACCTTTGTGATATCAGAAATTTATAGAATTGAAATGTCTTTAATGACAATTAAAGACAAAAAAAGTATAGGGTAAAATCTAACCAAGTAAAGTTGCAGCTTTTAAAAGTTTGAATCGTATCAAAAAAATAAAGGTACCACATAAGTAGTACCTTTCAACTAAGAATGAAGTTATTTATTGTCCTCTAAAATATCAACACGTCCACCGCTATGTTGCCAACGATTTTTTCGACTTTCTGTCCATCCGTCCATACTTTTATTAATTGCCTCTTGTTCTTGTTTAGATAGTTTATTCATTTCTTTTTTAGCTGGATCAGTGAGTTTAGTATTTTTAATCGCATTATAAATGGTTGTATAAGCTTTCTGTTGTGATTCAAGTGCTTTAGCTCCTTCACCTTGACCACTATAAGCTTCTTGGATGGATTTGTTGATATTTTCGATATTTAAAGCTTTGCTATTGTGAACCTCTGAGGAGGCAGTGTCTGCAATAGCGTGTCCACATAGAACAGAAAATCCGATTAAAACGGTGAATAATTTAGTGTTTAGCATATTTATCTCCATAATTAACAACACAACAGTGTGAGTGAACAAAAAATAAAGAAAAACAGATATACAACAATAATGAGTTTAAATCGAATATCCTTGTTGTTCAATTTTTATTCATCAATTGTTTTGATCTAATAAAAAATCCTCACCTTAAAATAGATATAAGGAAAGGATTTTCATTTAATGATATTTAATGGAAACAATGATTTATCGTTTCCAATTTTTCAGCGCATCAGCAAAAACATTACCCATTGTTGATGATGAGTGGTTTGATCTTTTTGCTGGTTTCGCCTTGTGCTCGGTGTTTTCATTGCGAGAAGTTTGTTCATTTAAGCGCATTGTCAGTGCAATACGTTTACGAGCAACGTCCACTTCTAATACTTTTACTTTGACGATATCACCTGTTTTCACTACATCATGCGGATCTTCAACGAATTTATCACTAAGCGAAGAGATATGTACTAAACCGTCTTGATGCACACCAATATCAACGAATGCACCAAAGTTAGTAACGTTTGTTACGGTTCCTTCTAAGATCATACCGACTTTAAGATCGCTAATTTGTTCAACACCTTCTAAGAAAGTTGCGGTTTTAAATTCACCACGTGGGTCACGTCCCGGTTTTTCCAACTCTTTTAGAATATCGGTAACCGTTGGTAAACCAAAACGTTCATCAGTGAATTGACTCGCATTTAGCTGACGAATAGTGCTGGTATTGCCCATCAATTCAGCGAGTGATTGTGTCGTCGCCTGTAAAATCTTTTCAACCACAGGATAAGCTTCTGGGTGTACGCTAGAGGCGTCTAGCGGATTGTTACCATTAAGAATACGCATAAAACCAGCACATTGTTCAAAGGCTTTTGGTCCTAAACGTGGTACTTTTTTCAGTTGTTCACGATCAGCAAAGCGACCATTTTCATCACGATAAGCAATAATATTTTGCGCTAGAGTTTTCGTCATTCCAGCAACACGTGCCAATAATGGTGCAGACGCAGTATTTAAATCAACGCCAACCGCATTTACACAATCCTCAACAACTGCATCAAGTTTGCGTGCCAGTTGTGACTGATTGACATCGTGTTGATATTGCCCAACACCAATCGCTTTTGGTTCAATTTTTACTAATTCTGCTAATGGATCTTGTAAACGACGAGCAATCGATACTGCACCACGCAATGAAACATCTAATTGTGGAAATTCTTGTGCGGCAAATTCAGAGGCAGAATAGACGGATGCACCAGCCTCACTCACTACGACTTTTTGCGCTTGCCAGTCAGGTTTAGCTTTTAAAATTGCCGCAACAAAACGTTCAGTTTCACGTGAAGCTGTACCATTACCAATTGCAATCAGCTCAACATTATATTTCTTACCAAGTTGATAAATGGTCGCTGCTGCTTGTGCTTCTTGCCCTGTGTGAGGATAAATGGTTGCAGTGTCGAGTAATTTCCCTGTGTTATCGACTATTGCAACTTTTACTCCTGTACGTAAACCCGGATCGAGCCCCATCGTATTTTTAGCGCCAGCTGGTGCTGCCATTAATAAAGCGACTAAGTTTTTCGCAAATACATTAATTGCTTCTTCTTCGGCTCTTTCTCGTAACGCTGCCATTAATTCTGTTTCTAAATGTAGGGCAACCTTAATTTTCCACGTCCAAGCAACAACTTGCTGACGCCAGCTATCTGCCGGCTGACCAGTAAATTGTACGTTTAAATGTTGGCGAATAATCTCTTCACAATAACTTGCTGCTGTTTCTTCTTGTTCAGGATCGGCATTTAATGCCAAGGTGAGAATTCCTTCATTACGTCCACGCAACATTGCCAAAGCACGATGTGAAGGCACATTTTTTAATAATTCGTGATGGTCAAAATAGTCGCGGAATTTCTCTCCTTCTTCCTCTTTGTCCGCAATCACTTTAGCAACAATTTCTGCATTATTACTTAAATAAGTACGTACTTTTGCTAATAATTGTGCATCTTCCGCAAAACGTTCCATTAGGATATATCTTGCCCCGTCTAATGCAGCTTTGCTATCAGCAACGCCTTTATCAGCGTTGATATACTCTTGTGCAGCGGTTTCAGGATGATGATCCGGTTGTTGCCAAAGGAGATCGGCAAGCGGTTCAAGACCAGCTTCAATCGCAATCTGTCCACGAGTACGACGTTTCGGTTTATAAGGAAGATAGAGATCTTCAAGCTCAGTTTTGCTTTGCGTGCTTTCAATTGCTTGACGTAGCTCATCAGTGAGTTTGCCCTGTTCTTCAATCGATTTGAGAATAGTTTGGCGACGATCATCTAGCTCACGCAAATAAATTAAACGAGTTTCAAAATGACGTAATTGAGTATCATCAAGTCCGCCAGTAACTTCTTTACGATAACGAGCAATAAAAGGAATAGTGTTGCCTTCGTCTAATAAGGAAATAGCGGCAAGAATTTGCTTCGGCTGAACACTTAGTTCATCTGCAATAATTTGGCTAATAGTCTGATTTAACATAGTTTTACTTCATCAAAAAAATCACCGCACAATTATAGGCGGTGATTGGTGAAAATGAAAAGGAAGAATTGTAGTAGTTATTGTGTAGAGTATAAATCTATTATTTTTCGCAATAGCGTTTATATAAGGCGATGATTACTTCTCTCACAACATTTTGCTGTGCTTCTGGTAATGCTAAGAAGTGATTAAATAATGCTTTATCTTTATTATCAGATAATTTTTCCCAGCGATATTTTTCTAATGGGCTGGAGCGACGAGCCTCACCTTCTTCTAATTTTTCTAATGTTTCGTTAGACACAAAAGTAGTTAGCGCTACATTAAGCCATATAGCCAATGTACGCAATTTATCTAAGCGAGGAATACTCTCACCCCGTAGCCATTTAGCTGCAGTATGTGGAGTAATTGGAGTGCCACGATAACGTAAATTAAACTCCCGCTCTAGAACATTACCTCTTGCTTGATAACCTTTAGCAATCAGTCCTTTCTTTAGCGTGTCTGCAAAACGTTGTTTGTCACGTTGGTAATGAAGTGCTTTTTCGTCTTTTTTCATAGTTGCGAAAGCTATCATTACCGCATAAAAAATTGTAACTAGTATTGATAAAAGTTACTTATTGATCAAAAATAATTACAAAATTATTTTTATTTTATTTTTGATAAAAAAGAAAAAATAGCTTTTCATGGAAAAACAAATAGTTTCAAAACAACGTGTCACAGATTATGGTGAAGTCTATACTCGGGAACGAGAAGTCAATGCAATGTTGGATTTAGTCAAGCTACAAACACAATCTCTTGACGCAACATTTCTAGAACCTGCTTGTGGCACAGGAAATTTTTTGATCGAAATCTTACGTAGAAAATTAGTTATTGCAGCACAAAATTATCAAGGAAAAGGCAGACGCATTGCACCACGTAGTCAAGTTTCCTATGAACGAGATTTAGTATTGTCTGTGAGTAGTTTATATGGAATTGAGTTACTGCCCAGCAATGTACAACATTGTCGTCAGCGCTTATTGGATTACGCAATACAAGAATACACAAAGTTATTCCCCACAACGATAAAAGCAGAATGTCTGGCAACATTAGAGTGTTTATTAACCTTAAATATTGTGCATGGCAATGCATTAACAATGGAAGTCGAAAAAACACGAGAAGTTTCGCCTATTGAATATTTGCCAGTAACACAACAAGAGTATGCCAAAAAAGCCATTATTTTTTCTCAATGGAGTTTTATTAATGCACGTAAAGTGAAACGTGTGCAATTTCTATATTGGGGATTAGTGGAGAAACAGTACCGAACAGATGGTGATAATCAAACTAATGCTGCTTTACCTCACCCTTACCGTTCCGTCTATCAATCGAGTGTTTGTGATTTTTTAGAGATTGGTGAAACTTATAAGGAAGAATACCGTAATGAACAAGCAAAATTACAATCCTGATGTGCTTTCTTGTATTGCAAATTTATCGAGTGATGAAGTGTTTACTTCACCACAGCTTGCTAACCAATTATTAGATTTATTACCACCAGAATTGTTTTGTGATCCGAATAAGACTTTCCTAGATCCTTGTAGTAAGTCAGGTGTGTTTTTACGGGAAATTGCTAAACGATTGATTAAAGGGCTTGAATCTTATTTTCCAGATTTACAGCAACGATTGAATCATATTTTTACTCAACAACTTTTTGGTATTGGTATTACTGAGCTAACCGCACAATTAAGCCGCCGTAGTCTATATTGCTCACGTCATGCCAATGGAGAATATTCTGTTTGTAATGCGTTTTCTGAGCCAGATGGCAATATTTTCTATTCTAGGTTAGCCCATCAATGGGAAAACGGACGCTGTGTAGAATGTGGCGCTAGTCAGGAAGTGTATCAACGTGAAACAGATT
The DNA here is from genome assembly GCF_001678495.1 of Gallibacterium salpingitidis. Taxonomy (GTDB): domain Bacteria; phylum Pseudomonadota; class Gammaproteobacteria; order Enterobacterales; family Pasteurellaceae; genus Gallibacterium; species Gallibacterium salpingitidis. Next base: position 58,907 of record NZ_JTJL01000057.1, on the reverse strand, counting down.
TAGAAAGCCATGCCTACCATTTTATTCACTCTTATAGTCCTTTTTTTGAACAGTATAAAGATATGAAATTTGATGTCATTATTGGTAATCCGCCGTATCAGTTAAGCGATGGTGGTGCCCAGGCGAGCGCTCGTCCAATTTATCACCTGTTTATAGAACAAGCGAAAAAATTACAACCTGAATATTTAGTAATGATTATTCCAGCTCGTTGGTATGCTGGTGGTAAAGGTCTTGATGATTTTCGAGCCACAATGTTACAAGATCAACAAATTCGTCAATTACACGATTTTTCAAATTCACAAGATTGTTTTTCAGGTGTAGAGATTAAAGGTGGAATTTGTTATTTTCTTTGGCAAAGAGGATATAAAGGTAAATGTAAAGTAGTTAATTATGAGAAAGGAGTTGGGACTACGGAAAGGAATCGCTATTTACAAGAAAGAAATCTTGATATTTTCATTCGTAGTAATCAGGCAATTAGTATTTATCATAAAGTACGAATATTTAATGAAGATAGTTTTGATAAATTTATTAGTCCTAGAAAACCATTCGGATTTGCAACGAATTTTAAAGGTTATCCATTATCAAAAGAAAATACTGTAAAAATTTATGTGAATAAAGGTATACGATTTGTTAATCGTACTCAAATAATTAAGAATCAAGAATGGATCGATAAGTATAAAATATTTATTACTCGTGCATATGGAGCAGGAGAAGGATTTCCTCATCAAATTTTAAATATTCCTTTTTTAGGTTTACCAAATACATGTTGTTCTGAAACATATTTGGTAATTGGTGCTTTTGATAATGAAATAATAGCTAAAAACGTAATGTCATATATTCAGACTCGATTTTTTCGTTTTATGGTTATGTTAATTAAAAATACACAAGATGCACCTCAGCGTGTTTATCAACTTGTCCCAATGCAAGACTTTACCCAATCATGGAATGACCAAAAACTTTATGCCAAATATGGCTTAACAGAAGATGAAATCGCCTTTATTGAATCAATGATACGACCAATGGAGGTGAGCGATGGCGAATAATTATCTATCACCTTTACAGCAACCAAAAATTTATGCCTATAGCGATAGCCGTTATCCTAATATGCTGAAAGTAGGCTATACCGAGCGAGATGTAGAAACACGAATTGCTGAACAATATCCGATTAAAACACCAAGTAAAAGTTATCAAATTGTTATTAATGAATTGGCTGTGCGTGAAGATGGATCCTATTTTAATGATTATGAAGTACATCAAACCTTGCAAAAAATGGGTGTTAAACGTAGTGAGGGTGAATGGTTTGTATCGGATCGTGAAACAGTAATGGCGGCGATTATTGCAGTACGCAATCGTAAAATGCCACAAAAAAATCGTATTTTTGATTTTGCGATGCGTCCAGAACAACAAGCTGCAGTAGCACGAACAAAAGCTTATTTCACTTCCTTTAGAAACGATCCGAAGAATAAAAATAAAGATCCTAAATTTCTTTGGAATGCCAAAATGCGGTTTGGTAAAACATTCGCCACTTATCAATTAGTAAAAGAGATGAATTGGCGTAGAATTTTAATCCTCACTTTTAAGCCTGCGGTAAAAACTGCGTGGCAAGAGGATTTACAACGACATATTGATTTTACGAATTGGCAATTTATTGATAAACAAAATATTGACCAAGCAGAGATATTAAAAAAGAGAAGTGAGCAACTTAATAAACCAATGATCTGTTTTTTATCTTTGCAAGATTTACATGGTAGAACATCGACTGGGAAAATTAAGGCTCGTAATCGTTGGATTTATGAAATTAATTGGGATTGTGTAGTATTTGATGAGTATCACTATGGTGCGTGGCGTAACAAGACCAAAGAACAGTTTGATGATGGCGAGCTGAATACTGAACTAGCTGATCAATTAGCATTTGAAGAAGAAATTCTAGGATTAACGCCGTATCATTACCTTTATCTTTCAGGTACGCCATTTAGAGCTTTAAATGATGGTGAGTTTATTGAGGAACAAGTATTTAGTTGGACTTATAGTGATGAACAACAAGCTAAAATTGATTGGGGTAATAAACCAAAAAATCCTTATTTAGCGTTACCGAAAATGGTCATGATGACCTATCAAATGTCAGAAGATTTACGTCGTGTAGCAGAAAAAGGGGAAAATAACGAATTTGATTTAAATGAATTTTTTGCTGCTAATGGTGATGGTGAACAAGCACAATTTAAATATATTAATGAAGTGCAACAATGGTTAAATTGGTTACGTTACGGTGGAGAGCAACATCTAGTACATATTGGTGTTGAGAAACCACCGATGCCATATAGTGATGTGAATTTGTTAGGTAATTTATTGCATACCGTTTGGTTTTTACCTTCGGTTGCAGCTTGTTTTGCAATGCGAAACTTATTAGCACAACCGCAAAATCAGTTTTATCACGACTATAAGGTTGTAGTTGCAGCTGGTAGCCAAGCTGGCATAGGTGAAAATGCGTTACCACCAGTACGTAATGCAATTGGTGATAATCCATTGGAAAGCAAGAGCATTACCTTAAGTTGTGGAAAATTACTAACAGGTATATCAATTCCGGAATGGTCAGGGATTTTTATGCTATGTAATTTGAAAAGCCCTGAAACTTATTTCCAAGCTGCATTTCGTGTACAAACACCTTGGACAATGCGAGATGATCAACAACAAGAAATAGTGATTAAAGATTATTGTTATGTTTTTGATTTTGCACTAAATCGTGCATTAGCACAGATCAGCGAATATAGTACACGTTTAAATCCAAAAGAGAGTAATCCGGAAAAACAAGTTGCAGAGTTTATCCATTTCTTACCTGTATTATCTTATGACGGCGGTTCAATGAAACAATTTAATGCAGCAGATATTTTGGATTATACCCTTAGTGGGATTACCGCAACTTTGTTAGCACGACGTTGGGAAAGTGCAATGTTGGTAAATGTGGATAATGATACCTTAGACCGCTTGCGTAATAACCCAGAAGCGATGGCAGCATTACAAAAAATCGAAGGCTTTCGTTCATTAAATCAGGATATAGCGACTATTATTAATCGTACGGAATCAGTGAAAGAGAAAAAGAGAAATGCGATTGCTGAGGAGCGTGATCTGACTACGAAAGAAAAGCAAGAAATTAAAGAGGAAGAAAAAGAACGGCAATCATTGCGTAAACAAATTCAGGAAAAACTGATTAAATTTGCCACTCGTGTGCCAGTATTTATGTATTTAACGGATTTACGTGAGCATAGTTTACGAGAAGTGATAGAAGAGTTAGAGCCTGATTTATTTTTATCTGTTACGGGTTTAACGCAAAGAGATTTCCAATTATTAGTAAATTTGAATGTATTTAATCAATCGCAAATGAATGATGCTGTGTATAAATTTAAGCGTTATGAAGATGCAAGTTTGGAATATACAGGTATTAGAAAGCATCACGAAAATTTTGTGGGAGGCTATGATACCGTAATTACGCAATCAGAATATATGCATCTAAATTAACGAATAACTGGCTCAATGACTCATTGAGCCAGTATAACGATTACTCTTTATAAACAATTCCCGAATTGGCTTCAAATTTTGAAATATCAATTGGTGAGTTTTCTTGGAAGTAAGCTTTTAAACTGTCAGCATCAACGTAACCGGTATTAACATAGGTTGGGTTGTTGGTAACGACAGGATAACCATCACCACCGGCTGCACAATAACTTGGTACGGAAACGCGATAAACTTTCTCTAAATCTAATGGTTTTCCATTAATTTTGATGTCAGATACTTTTTTCGCCTTGCGATCCACTGTCATCGTGATACCGGAAAATTGTGGGTAAGCACCAGAATCGACCTCTTTTAATGCCACAACATTTAAGTAGTCGATTAAATCTTTCCCTTTCATTTCAAAATAACTGATGATATTGCCAAAAGGTTGTACGGTAAGGATATCTTTGTAAGTCACTTCGCCAGCTTCAATTGAGGCACGAATACCGCCAGAGTTCATAATGCCGATATCAGCTTTTGCTCGTTCAGCTTGTGAGCGTGCGATTAATTGACCGAGATTGGTTTGATGGAAACGGATCACATCGCGATCACCTTCTAAGCGTCCATTTACACTACCTACGACTTGATTAAGTAATTTGTCGCCTTTGTCTTGGTAAGTTTGTAAATGGGCTAACAGTTTTGCATCAGCTGGGATTTCTTCTTGATAAAGCACATACTCGCTAGAACCATCGGCTTTTTTCACTTTATGCTTAAGATTGATTGGAATAAGTTGGTATTTCTCAAGAGTCAGTTTGCCATTTCTGAAACTGAAATCAGCACGACCAAGATATTTTCCCCATTCGCCAGCTTGCATAATCCAAGTCGCTTTTTCTAATAGAGGTTGACAGCTGTCACCTGGTTTGAATTGAGCATTGAAGCTACCGTCAGCATTAATACATACAGTGTCATGAGTATGTCCGCCAATCAGAATATCAAAGGCGCCTTTTGGTAACTCTCTAACCATAGAAACATCGCCAGGTGCGTTAGAACCATATTGTGCATTATGGTAGTAGCCCATATGGGTCAAGGCGATTTTGAGATCAGGTTTTTCTTTTTGATCTAATGTTTTGAGAATGTTTTTTGCTGCTTCTGCAGGACGTTCAAATTTTACTGCTGAGATAAATTCAGGATTACCCAATTTGGCAGTATCTTCGGTGGTTAAGCCAACAACAGCAATTTTTAAGCCTTGCTTGTTGAGTAAGGTGTAAGGTTTAACTAATAGTTTGCCGGTTTTTTGATTGAATACATTGGCTGCTAAGAATGGGAATTTTGCCCATTTTTCTTGCATTTCTAATAATTGTAATGGGTTATCGAATTCGTGATTACCTAGGGTTAAGGCTTCATAGCCCATCATATTTAAGGCTTCAATATCTGGTTTTGCATTTTGTAAATCGGATTCAGGAACGCCAGTATTGAAATCACCAGCATTTAACAAAATTACTGAACCACCTTGTTTTTTTACTTCAGCACGAATACGGTCAATTAATGTTTTTTGTGCTGCTAAACCATATTCACCATTTTTATTTTGCCAATAATGACCATGTAAATCGTTCGTGTGCAGAATAGTGAAATGATAAGTGTGGTCTTTTTGATAGGCATAGCCAAAAGATGAAACTGCAAGAAGAGAGGTTGCCGCTGAGAATTTAAGTAGATTCGCCAATTTCATTGATGTTCCTCCATTGAAGTAAATCAGCAAGTTCTATTCTAAGCAACAAATTAACTGAAAAAAAGAGAAGTTTTATCAATAATATAGTGTGTTATTTTTCCGATATAGATAATACATAAATGATATGAAAATCTCTTTAATCATTGAAACTAAAATAAGGCAATGATTGATTTTTCTGGAAAAAACGGTAAAATTCTACGGCTTTTTGTACAGATGTTTTTTATCTAAAAAATATTTTGCTACAAAAACAACAAACGCCCCTACTTCGAACGGGGTTTTCTTTTTTTACTATCAATATTTTAGAGGAAGGTTATGGTAACCATTCGTTTATCTCGTGGCGGAGCTAAAAAACGCCCATTCTATCAAATTGTCGTTGCAGACAGCCGTTGCCCTCGTGATGGCCGTTTCATCGAACGTATTGGCTTCTTCAATCCAATCGCTTCTGGTAAAGCAGAACGTTTACGTATCGATTTAGATCGCGTAAATGATTGGGTGAGTAAAGGCGCATCTTTATCAGATCGCGTTGCTTCTTTAGTAAAAGAAGCTCAACAAGCAGCTTAATTTAGAACAACGTAGGTGGTTGTAATGGAACAGCAAAAAATCGGTGTCGTAGGTAAACTTGGTTCGACTTATGGTATTCGCGGTTGGTTGCGTGTTTATTCTTCTACCGAATATGCAGAAAGTATTTTTGATTATCAACCATGGTTTTTGAAAATTAAAAACCAATGGCAACCAGCGGAAATTGAGGGTTGGCGTCATCATAGTCAGGATTTGATTGTGAAATTGAAAGGCGTTGATGATCGTGAACAAGCGCAAACATTAGCAAATATTGAAATTGGTGTTGATTTGAACCAACTTCCTGAATTGGAAGATGGTGATTATTACTGGCACGATCTTATTGATTGTGAAGTTATCAATCTGCAAGGTTATCATATGGGTAAAGTGACAGAATTGATGGAAACAGGTTCCAATGATGTATTAGTTGTGAATGCGAATACAAATACAAAAGATGCTTTCGGCAAACAAGAGCGGTTAATTCCGTACATTGATACAGTAGTTAAAAGAGTAGATCTCAGCACCAAAGTTATTGAGGTGGACTGGGACGCTGGTTTCTAACCTCAGGAAGATCCTGTTGGCTTAATGAACATTGAGGTATCCGTATGTGGATTGGGGTAATTACGCTTTTCCCAGAAATGTTTAAAGCTATTACAGAATTTGGGGTAACAAGTAGAGCCATAAAGCACAATCTCCTGCAAGTGCATTGTTGGAATCCTCGTGATTTTACTCACGATAAACATAAGACGGTTGATGATCGTCCTTATGGTGGTGGTCCGGGAATGTTAATGATGGTACAACCGTTAAGGGATGCCATTCAGGCAGCAAAAGCAGCGGCAGGTGAGGGAGCGAAAGTGATTTATCTTTCGCCGCAAGGACGAAAACTTAATCAAGCGGGTGTCGAACAGTTAGCACAAAATCAAAAAATGATTTTAGTTTGCGGACGGTATGAAGGCATTGACGAGCGTGTGATTGAAACCGAAATTGATGAAGAATGGTCAATCGGTGATTATGTTCTTACCGGTGGAGAGCTGCCAGCAATGACATTAATTGATGCAGTTTCACGATTTGTTCCGGGTGTATTAGGAAAACAGGCTTCAGCAGAAGAAGATTCCTTTGCAGACGGTTTATTAGATTGTCCGCATTATACACGTCCAGAAGTGCTTGATGGATTAACAGTACCGCCAGTATTGATGTCTGGCAATCACAAAGAAATTCGTAAATGGCGTTTAAAACAGTCATTACAACGAACGTGGTTACGCAGACCTGAGCTATTAGAAAGCCTAGCTCTGACTGACGAACAAAGGTTGCTGTTGCAACAAGCTCAACAAGAGTATCAACAGCAAAAGAAATAGATTCAGTTACATCTAGGATAAGGTAATTTATTATGAGTAACATTATTAAACAACTTGAACAAGAACAATTAAAACAAAACGTACCTAGCTTCCGTCCAGGTGACACATTAGAAGTTAAAGTATGGGTTGTTGAAGGTAGTAAAAGACGTCTGCAAGCGTTCGAAGGCGTGGTTATTGCGATTCGTAACCGCGGCTTGCATTCAGCATTTACCTTACGTAAAGTGTCTAACGGTGTTGGCGTTGAGCGTGTATTCCAAACTCACTCACCAGTTGTTGACAGCATCGTAGTTAAACGTAAAGGTGCCGTTCGTAAAGCTAAACTTTACTACTTACGTGAACGTAGTGGTAAGTCTGCACGTATTAAAGAACGTTTAAATTAATCGATTCTTTCTCTAAAGCCCTTGTATCTTGCAAGGGCTTTTTTATAGATTTTTAATAGGAAATGAACATAGGTGTGTGGCTAATCGGATCTTGATGAATTTCTCCATGCAAAGAGAATACTTTATTTAAAAGATCTTTCGTCATTACTGTTTCGGGTGCACCTTCTGCAATTAAAGTTCCTTGTTTTAATACGACTAGGTGATCGCAATATCGGCTAGCTTGGTTTAGATCGTGTAAAACAGTGATGATTGTTTTTCCCTTAGCTTTTTGCGATTGCATAATATTCATTAATTCTGTTTGATGATTAAGATCAAGGTAAGTTGTTGGCTCATCAAGTAACAGAAATGGTGAATCTTGAGCTAATGCCATAGCTAAAAAGACACGTTGTTTTTGACCTCCAGAGAGATCTGTTACTAGATTATTTGCTAGAGAAGTGACTTGAGTAATTTCCATTGCTTCTTCAATTTTCTCTTTATCTTCTGCTTTCAATTTTCCCCATAAATTTAAATAAGGGCTGCGACCATAGCTAATTAAAGATCGGACATTAATGCCTTCTGGGGTGATATGGTGTTGAGGTAGAAGGGCTAGTTGTTGTGCAAATTGATTAGCACTGTAGTGCCAAATATTTTTATTGTTTAATAATACTTCACCTTGTTTGATTGGTATAAGGCGAGCAATACTTTTGAGGAGTGTTGATTTACCACAACCATTGGGTCCAATTAACGCCGTAATTTGATTATCAGGAAAATTGACATTGAGCTTGTTTAGGATAATTTTTTTACCATAGCCAACAGTAAGTTGATGTGTTGAAAGTTGCATTATTTATTTTTCCTAATCAATAATAAAAAGAAATAAGGAGCACCGATGATTGCTGTTAAGATTCCTGCTGGAAGTTCTAGTGGTGGTGCAAGGGTGCGAGCAATAATATCAGCGAGTTGTAATAAAATTGCCCCAATCAAAATAGATGCTGGAATTAATATATGGTGATGTCCGCCAAATAATTTTCGTGCCATGTGTGGTGCCACTAATCCTAAGAAGGCAATTGGACCACAAACTGACACTGCTGTTGCTGAAAGAGCAACAGCAATTAATAGCGTGATTAGTTGTGTACGGTGGACATTTACGCCTAGATTATTTGCCTTTTCTTCTCCTAATCCTAACAAATCAAGAAATTTTCCTAACAATATGCTAGTGGGTAAAAATATTAGTAACCATGGCAGGGCAATATAAACAAAATCCCAACTTCTTCCCCATAAGCTTCCTGTTAGCCAAAGCATAGCAAGATTAATTTCTAGTGGTCTAGCTAACATAATATAATGCGTTATTGCTGCATATAAAGCAGAAAGTGCTACACCAATTAAAGCCATTTTTAGAGTAGAAAAACGATAACTACATAAGAACCATAGCAGCAGAAAAGCTGCAATACCTGCAATAAAAGTAATGGGTGGCAACCAGTAAATAGAAAGTGTTGGAAAAAAAGATAAAATTATGACAGCCGCTAAACCAGCAGCGTTGTTGATCCCAAGTATTTCTGGTGAAGCAAGAGGGTTTCTAATAATCGCTTGAACTAATGTTCCTGATAAAGCGAGTGCAGCGCCTAGAACAATAGCAAGCAATGCTCTAGGCAAACGATATTCAATGAGTGTGAAATAATCTTTACTATTCGCGTTAGTGAATGCTGAAATAAGATCAGATATAGATAAGGTATAAGTACCAAATATTAAACTGATCATAAATAGTAAGGTAACAATACTTAGCAGTAATATAAGGTAATATACTGACAATTTCATTATTGTTTCCCTCTTGCTAGCCAAACAAAGAATGGTGCACCAATAAGTGCTAATATTGCACCAGCAGGCAGTTCATTTGGAAATGTAATGGCACGAGCTAAAGTATCAGCAATGAGCATTAAAATTGCGCCAAATATTATAGACATTGGTAATGATTTTCTTAAATCATGACCAATCCAGTAACGTGCGATATGGGGAACTAATAGACCGATAAATGCAAATGGACCAGCAATACTAACGGTTGATCCAATTAAGAATAAGGCACACAAGTTAACGATAATTCTTAATTGGAAAAGGTTGATGCCGAGAGAAGTTGCCGTTTCATCACTTAAACTTAAAATATTTAATTTATTTGCCATTATCATGCTAATAATGATTGCTGGAAGGGTAAATGGTAATAATATTTTGACTGCTTCCCAGCGAATATGCCCGACTCCACCAGCTAACCAATTCATTATTCCATAGGCATTATCTTCAGATAAAATGAGCGTTAATTTTGTAAGTGCTGCGCATAACATAGATACTGCTATACCAGCTAGGACAATACGACTTCTTTCAACGTTGGTTCGCCAGCCAGCACTAATAGATATTACTAATAGCCAACTTAACCCGCCTCCAAGTGCTGCAACAAAACTAATACTGTATGATGACAGTAATGCAGGATTAAATGCAGTAGCTATCACCATTGCTAATGCTGCGCCAGAATTAATGCCTAGTAAAGATGGTGATGCGAGAGGATTTCTAGTAATACTTTGTAATAGTGCACCTGCAAGACTAAGAGAGGCACCAATCAACATTGCACAAATACTACGAGGAACTCGTAAATTGTTAACAGTAATGCTTGCAATGGAATTATGAGCATTAGTGAATAAAGTATACAAAGCATCATTTGCTGATATATTTAATGGGTAATAGAGAAAGAGGCTCCCCCAAAATAATAATAAAAGTACTAAAATGGGGCATAGCCAACGTAATAATACACTACGCATCTTTTATTTTGTCATTGTTTTTTGTAAGGTTTCAGCAATATTTTCTGCAGCATCTAAACCTCTAGAACGAGTCCATAGTGCAGCATCATTAACATTAATTACTTGATTTTTTTGGACAGCAGTTAGTGCTTGCCATAATGGTTCAGTTGCCCATTTTTTAGCGATACTTTCATCTCTATAATGAACAATAATGAGCCAATCTGGATTTGATGTTGCTAATTGTTCTAATCCAGCAGGATTATTAGCATCATCTTTTGTATTTAGTGGTTTATCTACAGTAAAACCTAAAGCTTCTAACAGGCTACCAGTATAAGATTTATTGGTTGTAATCAAGAATGAGGTTTCACGAGAAATACCTATTGTTGCATGAACTTTTGGTAATGATTTGGCAATTTCAGCCATTTTTTCTTTATGTTGTTTAATTCTTGCTTGCATTTCTTGTGACTTGCCAACAACATCAGCAATGGTTTGAGCAGATACAAGGTTATCTTGATAAGTTTCTTTGCGAGATTTTAGTAATAAAGTTGGTGCGATCTTCTTTAATTCTTCATATACAGCACTATGTCGATTTTGGTCAGCAATGATTAAATCTGGTTTTAATTCAGCGATCGCTTCTAGGCTTGGTTGAGAACGAGTACCAACAGATTTCCAATCATTAATTTTATTTCTCACACTTTGTAAAATACGAGTCTTATCGTTATCGTCAGCAACACCCACTGGGCTTACACCCACATTTGCTAGCGAATCTACAAAAGAATATTCGAGTGCTACAACTCTTTTAGGTGTTGTGTTAATTGTAAATTCACCTTGGGCATCTTTTACAGTAACTGCAATGGCAGAAAATGAACAGCACAACAGAACAGTGAGAGTAAAAAAATAACGAAATTTATGTAACATTGATTAGCTCCTAAATTAATTTAATCAATAAAATAATAGCAAATTATTGTACAAAATAACAACGAAAATAAGAATTCTTCTCAATTATGAGAGATATTAATTTTAGGAGCGTTGAAAATAAATTACACCTGCAACCAAAAGGTAACAGGTCCATCATTGGTGAGGGAAACTTGCATATCAGCGGCAAATTGTCCTGTTTGAACAGGCACTGTTTGGCGACATTTTTCAACAAAGTAGTTATAAAGCTCGGTAGCGAGTTCTGGACTACCAGAACGACTAAAACTCGGACGTAAGCCTTTCTTAGTATCGGCAGCAAGAGTGAATTGCGAAACCACTAATAATTCACCATTAATTTGTTGTACATTCAAATTCATCTTGCCGTTTTCATCGCTAAAAATACGATAATTTAAGACTTTTTCTGCCAATTTATCTGCTTTAAGCTTATCATCATCTTGTTCCACGCCAAGTAATACCAAAATGCCTTGCCCAATCTGCCCAATAGTTTGTTGATTAACGACGACATTGGCATTTGTAACACGTTGGATTAAAGCAATCATTTTTTCTCTCCAGTTGGTTTAGATTGGGTTAATTGTTGATAGAAATTGTCTAGATCGGGATCTGGTACGCCATTGCTCTTGATACGTTGTAGATCATCAAGCACTGCAGTTAATTGTGCACCGAGTAAAACAAAAGTCCAACTTAAGTGGATCCATAAGATCATAATTGGTAATGTAGCTAAGGCACCATAAATTAATTGATAAGATGGAAAAGCCTGCATATACCAAGTAAAACACGCTTTCCCTAGCGTGAAAAAGATTGCGGCAATTAACGCACCATAAGCAGCGTGTTTAATGTTTACTTTGGTGTTAGGTACGACAGCATAAATACAAGTAAAAGCTAACCATGTCAGTAAAAAAGGTACAAAGCTCAATAATTTTAAGCCGAAAGGCAATCCTGTTTTATAAGTAAATACAGAACTTGAAAAGATGTAAGAACTCACTCCAACACTAGTAGCGATAAAAATTGGACCCAAGGTGAGGATCATCCAATAAATAGAAAATGAGTATAAGGCAGAACGTTTTTTGCTGTTAAACCAAATATCATTAAGCGTAGTATCAATAGATCTAATCAACATTAAGGCGACAATAATTAAGCCAATGATACTGACACCGCTCATCTTTTTGGTATTGGCGAGAAACATACGCATATAGTGTTCAACTGTGTTACTCACAGAAGGAGCAAAATTAGTAAATATAAATTGTTCAAAATCTTGAACAAGATCGCCAAAAACAGGAAATGCAGCAAAAAAGGCAAAAATCACCATAAAGAGTGGCACAATCGCTAACATTGTGCTGTAAGTGAGAAAGCCTGCAGCTTGTGAAAGTTTATTTTGTTTAAAACGAAATAAAAAAACTTTAACTAAGATAATGAAACGCTGAATGATCAATTGTTGAGAAAGTATTTGCATAAACTACCTTATTAATGTTTTAACGACGAATTGCTAACCAATTGCGTAATATCGTTTCGCCATATTCGGTCATAAAAGATTCAGGATGAAATTGTACTCCATAAATAGGTAACTGACGATGTTGTATTGCCATAATCACACCTTGTTCGCATTCGGCAATGATTTCTAACGCATCAGGAAAGTTCGTTTTTTCAACTGCCCATGAATGATAAACTCCAATTTGACTATTATTAGGAACATTTTTCCATAAAGGTGAAGATACGGTTTGTCGTAAAGTAATATTTCTGCCATGTCTTACTTCTGGCAAATTGTAGAGTGAAGCACCAAAAAATTGACAGAGTGTTTGATGACCTAGACAGACACCCAGAATCACTTTGTTTTGATGATATTGCTGTAATAACTGGAAAAGCTGTGGATAAGCAGAGGGAATATCAGGCCCTGGTGATAGGAGTATGTGTGAATAACGATCTAATTCAGTAACAGGAATTTCATCATGTTGTATTACGGTAAATTTAGATGGCGGAATGATTTTGCGTAATAGATCAACTAGGTTGTAGGTGAAGGAATCGTGGTTATCAATTAGGAGCAGCATAAGATTTAGAGGTAGATTGTAATAAATGTTATTTTACTGATATATCGTGTTATAGAAAACAATAATAAAGACTTCTATAATGAATAAAATGGACAAACTTGAGAATTGTAATGAAAGATAGACATAGCTTAATCCTTGAGGTGTTGAACCAGAAAGGTAAGATTCAGATAAATGAGTTGGTTAAATTATTAAATGTTTCTGTAGAAACAGTAAGGCGAGATTTATCCTTTCTATCTCAACAGCAGTTACTTTATCGGACACATGGTGGGGCATTAAGTAAAAAAACAGATGATATTGGTAGTTCTTTCCAAGTTAGGCAAAAAACAAATGCAGAAGTAAAAAGAATCATTGCAGAACGGGTTGCAGAATACATTTATGAAGGAGCAGTTATTGGTCTAGATGCAAGCACAACGAGCTGGTATGTAGCACAGTTAATACCTAATATTCCTTGTTCTGTGGTGACAAATTCGATGCATAATATTACGGCGTTGGTGAATAAGCCGAATGTAAAGACGATTGCAACAGGTGGGGTTTATTCAGGGAAGTATGATGCTTTTTATGGTCCATTGTCAGAATATTTACTTTCTCGTTTGCATATTGATATTGGTATCTTTTCTTGTATTGGCGTGGATGATAATGGAGCTATTTGGGAGTCCAATGAGTTAAATGTTGCGATTAAACGCAAGATGATGGATGTTTCTAGCCAAAAATTTCTTTTGGTTGACCCTTCTAAATTTGGTAAGCAGAATTTAGTTCAATTAGCTGAAATTTCTCAAATTGATATGTTATTTACTCAAGGTAATATACCTGAACGATTATTAAAGTATTGTGATAAAAATGGTGTAACTGTATTTGGCTAATTATGCCTGAATTGACCGAATTTTGGTGAATTTTTATTTATTCGGTCAAGATTTTTTGAAAAAAATTCTGTATTTTGACTGTTTTCTGTGATTCTCCTCACAAAACGTAATCAAGTTCTAAAAATATCTTTTCCCTTTCCTTCTATTAATAGATGATTTTCTCCAGATAATTTGTGCTGTTTGAAGTACAAATTTACTTGTTTTCAAAAGTGAAATTAAAGGAGACATCTATGCAATCAGCAAAAATTAAGATTGGTATTAGACCAACTATTGATGGTCGTCGTATGGGAGTAAGAGAATCACTAGAAGCTCAAACTATGAATATGGCGAAATCTGTATCAGAGCTATTACAAACTCATATCCGACATACAGATGGTCAATTTGTTGAATGTGTTATTGCTGATACTTGTATTGGCGGTGTAGCTGAAGCCGCAGCTTGTGCTGAAAAATTTAAGTTAAACAATGTAGGCGTGGTTATTACAGTGACGCCTTGTTGGTGTTATGGTTCTGAAACGATTGATATGGATCCTCATATGCCGAAAGCTATTTGGGGATTTAATGGTACGGAACGCCCAGGAGCAGTTTACTTAGCTGCAGCACTAGCTGGGCATACACAAATGGGTTTACCTGCATTCTCAATTTATGGTACAGAAGTTCAAGAAGCGAATGACATAACAATTCCTGAGGATGTAAAGGAGAAATTATTACGTTTTGCTAGAGCAGGATTAGTGGTAGCAAGTATTAGAGGGAAATCTTATTTATCAATAGGTTCTGTTTCAATGGGGATTGCAGGCTCTATTGTTGATCAATCTTTCTTCCAACATTACTTAGGCATGCGCAATGAATATGTTGATATGACAGAAATTAAGCGTCGTTTGGATAGAAACATTTATGATCAAGAAGAAGTTGAATTAGCGCTATCTTGGGTAAAACAATACTGTAAAGAAGGGATTGATACTAATAAGCCAGAATTCCAGCGTTCTCCTGCCGAAAAAGAGGAGCTTTGGGAAAATGTAGTGAAAATGACGATTATTGCCCGTGACTTAATGGTTGGAAATCCAAAATTAGCTCAATTAAATTTTGGTGAAGAAGCATTAGGGCATAACGCAATAGCAGCGGGTTTCCAAGGACAAAGACAATGGACAGATCACCTACCTAATGGTGATTTTATGGAAGCTATTCTCAATTCTACCTATGACTGGAATGGTGTACGTCCTCCATTCATTATGGCAACAGAAAATGACTCACTCAATGGAGTTACGATGTTGCTTGCTAATCAATTAACAGGTCAAGCTCAAATTTTTGCTGATGTTCGTACTTATTGGAGTGAAGAATCTGTTGAGCGTGTAACAGGTTTCCGTCCGGAACAAGGTTTTCTTCATTTGTTAAATTCTGGTTCAGCTGCATTAGATGGTACAGGTCAGCATCAAAACGAAAAAGGTGAACATTTAATCAAGCCTGTTTGGGAGGTAACGGAACAGGATGGTAAACGTTGTGTAGAAAATACACGTTGGTGTGCAGCTGTTCACGAATATTTTCGTGGTGGTGGATTATCTTCGCAATTCCTTACTAAAGGAGGGTTGCCATTTACCATGAGTCGCATCAATTTAGTTAAAGGATTAGGACCTGTCTTACAACTTGCAGAAGGTTGGTCGATTGAATTGCCTCAAGATGTACATGAAACATTAAGTAAACGTACTAATGAAACTTGGCCTTGTACTTGGTTTGTTCCTCGTCTTACTGGCAAGGGGGCGTTCACTGATGTTTATTCGGTTATGGCAAATTGGGGAGCTAATCATTGTGTTGTGAGTTATGGACATATTGGTGCGGATCTTATTACTTTAGCATCAATGCTACGTATTCCAGTGTGTATGCACAATGTCGAAGATGATGCCATTTTCCGTCCAAGTGCATGGAACGCATTTGGTCAAGACAAAGAAGGTCAAGATTATCGAGCCTGTCAAAATTTTGGTCCATTATATAAATGATCTATTTATTGGTAACACTTCCTCGTTTTGAGGAAGTGTTCTAAAAGGAGTTATAAATGGCTATTGCATTGATTCTAGATTGTGGAGCAACTAATGTTCGAGCAATCGCAATGAATGATCAAGGTAAGATGATTGCTTCCACTCATCAGATAAATCAAACACTTTCTGATATAAAAAATCCAGATTACAAAGTTTGGGATTTTGAGCAAATTACAAGAAAGTTATTTGACTGTGCTAAACAAGTTACGAAAAAACTCGCTGATTTGCAATTAGAGGTAGATGTCATTGGAGTTACCACATTTGGCGTAGATGGTGCACCTTTCATTCGATGTGAACAATGTTACCCGATAATTTCTTGGAAATGCCCTCGTACATTACCGGTCATGCAATCGTTAATACAAGAGTTTGATGTTGCAGCTTTATACCAACGTAATGGAATTGGACAATATAGTTTTAACACCTTGTATAAATTACGCTGGTTACAGCAAAATGAAGCTGATTTATACAAAAAGATAGAACACTTCTTATTTATCTCTTCAATGCTGACTTATCGTTTAACAGGAGTAATGACTACTGATAGAACGATGGCAGGCACTTCTATGATGACTAACCTACAGACAGAAACTTGGGATACTGAGGTATTAGCTTTTTTAGGACTACTACCTGAACAATTACCTCCATTAGTGAGTGCTGGAGAACAGATTGGTAAATTGTTACCTGATGTTGCTAAACAACTTGGAGTAGCTTCAGGAATACCAGTTGTTTCTTGTGGTCACGATACTCAATTCGCCATCTTAGGATCTGGTGCAGGCTTAAACCAACCTGTTTTAAGTTCTGGAACTTGGGAAATCTTAATGGCAAGAACGCAGAAAGCGATTGTGCAACAGGAATTCTTATCTCAAGGATTAACAACAGAATGGGATGCAGAAAAAGGAATATTTAACCCAGCAGTGCAATGGGTAGGATCTGGGATTCTAGAGTGGGTAGGCAAATTATTGTTTAGTGATTGTTATGGAAAAGACAATTATTACCAAACAATGATAACAGAAGCTGAAGCTGTAGATAGAGATGCTAATAGGGTATCTGTTCAAGGGAATTTTGAGTTTAGTGATTGTTCTCTTGGACTAGGACAGTTCAGTGGACTCTCTATGCATACTACTCGTGGTGAAATCTATATCGCTATGTTGGAGTATTTAGCGAATAAATTGAAATCAAGTCTAGCATTATTGCAACAGGTAGGGTGTTTCCAAGCGGATAGTTTGATCTGTGTTGGGGGTGGAGCGAAGAACAGATTATGGAACCAAATTAGAGCTAATACCATTGGTTTACCGATTGAAGTTGTTCAGGTGTCTGAATCAACGGCGTTGGGGGCAGCAATGACAGCTTTTAAAGGGATTAATGTTTATCAAGACGTAGCCACTGCTCAACAAGTAATGAAATCTTCTAGAGAAGTGGTTAATCCTCAGTCTTAGAGATTAGATAAGGAGAAGAAAATGTTAAAGGGAATACATCCAGCAATTTCACCAACATTATTGAAAGTATTAGCTGAGATGGGGCATGGAGATGAACTAGTGTTAGCCGATGCTCATTTTCCAGGACATCAATTACACCACCAAGTACTGAGAGCTGATGGTGTCGATATTGCAACGTTATTAGAAGGGATTAGTCAATTAATCGAATTAGATCAATATGTTGATACACCATTAATAATGATGCAGGTAGTAGAGGGAGATACATTAGATCCAAGTGTGGAGCGGCGTTATGTATCAGCTATTCAGCAAAATATAACAGAAAAATTAAATTTAACACGTATTGATCGTTTTTCTTTCTATGAAAGAGCAAAACAGGCTTTTGCTGTAGTAATAACGGGAGAAACTGCAAAATACGGCAACATTATCATTAAAAAAGGGGTTACCCCAGTTAAGGATTAATTATGAATAGAGAACAACTTTCACAAAAAATTATTGATACTTGTTTAGAGATGACTCGTTTAGGTTTGAATCAAGGTACAGCAGGTAATGTAAGTGTACGCTATCAGGATGGAATGCTTATTACACCAACAGGTATGCCGTATGAGCAAATGACTATAGATAGCATTGTTTATGTTGATAACAATGGAAATTATGAAGAGGGTAAATTGCCTTCTAGTGAATGGCATTTCCATTTAGCAGTTTATAAAGCGCGTAATGATGTAGATGCTGTAGTACATAACCATGCTCTTAATTGTGCTGCAGTATCTATTTTAGAAAAATCAATTCCTGCCATTCATTATATGATTGCTGTTGGCGGTACGGATCATATTCCTTGTGTACCTTATGCGACTTTTGGAACACATCAATTAGCTGAATACGTTTATCAAGGTATTCAAACATCAAAAGCAATTCTATTAGCTCATCACGGATTAATTGCGGCAGAAAAAAACTTAGATAAAGCATTGTGGTTAGCTCATGAAGTTGAAGTATTAGCAAGTTGGTATATGAAATTGCTGGCAACAGGTTTACCTATTCCGACACTTCCTGCTGAGGAAATGAAAATTGTATTAGAAAAATTTAAATCTTACGGTTTGAGAGTCGAGGAATAGTTTTATCTATTCAATAAAAGGAGACAAATTTATGAAAGCAAAAGTATTAGAAAAACAATATGTGATACCGTTCATTCTGCTGACATCTTTGTTTGCATTATGGGGGTTTGCGAATGATATTACCAATCCAATGGTAGCTGCATTTCAAACAGTAATGGAAATCCCTGCATCACAAGCGGCCCTTGTCCAGTTTGCTTTTTATGGCGGTTATGGGACGATGGCAATTCCTGCAGCATTATTTGTAAGTCGTTATAATTATAAATATGGTGTCCTTTTAGGTTTAGCTTTGTATTGTATAGGCGCTTTATTATTTTACCCTGCTGCAAAATATGAAATGTTTTCTTTCTTTTTGTTTTCACTCTATATTTTGACTTTTGGACTGGCATTTTTGGAAACTACCGCCAATCCATATATATTATCAATGGGAGATCCACAAACAGCGACCAGAAGATTAAACTTTGCTCAGTCATTTAATCCTCTAGGATCTATTTTTGGTATGTTTGTAGCGTCACAGTTTGTTTTAACTCAGTTAGATTCTGATAAGCGAGATGCAGCAGGAAATCTTATATTTCCAACATTATCTACTGCTGAAAAAACAATTATAAAAACGCATGATTTAGCGGTTATCCGAGATCCTTATGTCATATTAGGATTCGTTGTTTTAGCGATTTTAATTATTATAGCACTGTATAAAATGCCTAAAACTCGTACTGAAGAACAACCAAGAATTAGCTTTTCTGAAGCAGTAGGACGTTTATCAAAAAATGCAAAATATCGTGAGGGTGTTATAGCTCAGGTATTTTATGTAGCTACGCAAATTATGTGTTGGACGTTTATCATTCAATACGCAGAACGGTTAGGTTTTACTAAAGCAGAAGCACAAAATTTCAATATTATGGCAATGGGACTCTTTATTGTAAGTCGTTTTATTAGTACCGCATTAATGAAATATCTCAAAGCTGAATTAATGTTGATGTTATTTGCTTTAGGTGGTTTAGCAACAATACTAGGTGTTATTTTTATAGATGGCGTATTGGGGGTGTATTGCTTAATTTTAACTTCAGGTTTTATGTCGTTAATGTTCCCAACTATTTATGGTATTGCCTTAAATGGATTGAAAGAGGAATCTACCTTAGGTGCAGCAGGACTAGTAATGGCGATTGTAGGTGGAGCATTAATGCCTCCTTTACAAGGCTCTATTATTGATATGGGAGAGGTGGCAGGTTTACCAGCAGTTAATGCATCTTTTATATTACCGCTTATTTGTTTTGTGGTGATTGCTATTTATGGCTATCGCTGTTGGAAGATATTGAAATAAATATTTTATAAGGCTGAGTATAAAAACCTTGATAAGAGCTACTTATCAAGGTTTTTTATAATTTAAGTATTTTAGAGTTAAAAAAATATTACTTTTTTGTGTTTGTTTTTTTATTGTAACAGGAGTATTCTTAGCTAAACCGATTTAGCTAAGAAAAAATTCTGCTTAAAGAGCAGAATTCTTTTTTTGCTAACTAGAGTGTTTTTGTTTGTAGGCATAGATATAGCAAATAGCAATATGTTCTGCGAACGTGTTTAGGCGTGCTGGTTAATCATCAGCAATGGTAGTTATTCTCTGTATGAGCAGAGAAAGCATGAAAAACGATAACTGAAATATGGGTTATTCCATGTAGTTCATCTAGTTAGGAGCTTTTATGCAAGAGGCGAGTGTATCTCAATCGAAGTGGGGAAAAACAATTACAACAGTAATTTTTTCTCTGCTTTCTTTAATTTTATTAGTGGCTGGTATATGGCTGGCTGCATTAGGAGGTTCTATCTATTATCTGTTAGCCGGGATTGTGTTAGCAGTCATCACCGTTTTATGGATAAAAGATAAAATTTCTGCATTATGGCTTTATAGCATCGGCTTACTTGTTACATTGATTTGGTCTTTGTGGGAGGTAGGTACTGATTTCTGGGCATTAGCACCACGAGTCGATATTTGGTTTTTACTCGGTGTGTGGTTATTGTTCCCATTTACCAATCGAATGTTAGCTCAACATAGCAACATTAAAGCAGCAAAAGGCAGCTTATCTGTGGTGATGTTAGCGGTATTGGCAGTGTTGGGATACAGTATTTTTAATGATCCACAAGAAATCAATGGCACTATCAGCCGCGCACAACCGGAAAATAGTACACCAGTTGCTGGCGTTGCTGAGGCAGATTGGCCAGCGTATGGACGTACGCAAGCTGGCGAACGTTATTCACCGCTTAATCAAATTAATGTGGATAATGTGAAAAATCTAGAAGTTGCGTGGACATATCACACAGAAGATATGAAAACAGAGAAAGATTCTGGTGAAAGTACTTATGAAGTAACACCGATTAAAGTGGATAACACCCTTTATCTCTGTACTACACACCAATTTTTAGATGCAGTTGATGCCGAAACAGGTAAACGGTTATGGCGTTTTGATCCGCATTTAGCACCAACCAAACGTTTCCAACATATGACATGTCGTGGCGTTTCTTACTATGATGAGAAAACCGCTGCAGCAATTAATCCAAAAAGTGCTTCAGTGAGTGATAGTGTGCCGTCAGCTGTTTGCCCACGTAAAATCTTATTACCTGTCAATGATGGACGTTTAATTGCAGTGAATGCAGACACCGGCGAGGCTTGTAGTGATTTTGGTGAGAAAGGAACAATCAATTTAAGAAAGAAAATGCCTTATGATTATCCTGGTGGATATAATCCAACCTCACCAGCAGTTGTGACCGCTTCAACCATTATTATTGGCGGATCAGTAACAGACAATTTATCTAATAAAGAGCCGTCTGGTGTAATTCGTGGTTATGATGTCAATAGTGGCGAACTTAAATGGGTGTTTGATACTGGAGCGCAAGATCCGAATGCAATGCCGGGTGAAGATACTGACTTTGTGCATAATTCACCAAATGCTTGGGCGCCGCTTGCTTATGATGCGGAAAGAGATATTGTCTATATTCCGACTGGCGTTGGTACACCGGATATTTGGGGCGGTAATCGTACAAATTTAAAAGAACGTTATGCAAATTCTGTATTGGCATTAAATGCAACAACAGGAAAATTATTGTGGAGTTTCCAAACCACACACCACGATTTATGGGATATGGACGTTCCGTCACAACCATCACTTGGCGATTATCAATTACCGAATGGACAGAAAGTTCCAGCGATTTATGTATTAACTAAAACAGGTAATCTCTTTGTATTAAATCGTGAAACTGGAGAACCGCTTGTACCGGTAGAAGAGCGTCCAGTGCCACAAACCGTTGCACGAGGCCCACAAACTTTTGGTGAACATTATTCTGCAACTCAACCATTTACTGAAATTAATTTAGCACCACCTGGAAAATTAACTGATAAAGATATGTGGGGTGCAACTATGTTCGATCAGTTGATGTGCCGTATTATCTTTAAATGACTAAATTATGATGGAATTTATACACCACCGTCAGAAAATGGTACTTTAGTGTTCCCTGGTAATCTTGGGGTATTTGAATGGGGCGGTTTATCATTGAATAGTGATCGACAAGTTGCCGTAATGAATCCTCTCGCCTTACCGTTTGTGTCAAAATTGAAAAGAGAAGATCCAAATCGTGCTGAAACCATTAAAGGTAGCGGTACGGAAGGCGGCTTCCAACCAATGTATGGTACACCATATAGTGTTAGCCTTGAGCCATTCCTTTCACCATTAGGTTTACCATGTAAACAACCGGGTTGGGGATATATTGCTGGCGTTGATTTAACTACTCATAAGATTGTGTGGAAAAAACGTATTGGTACCATTCGTGATAGCTTACCGAAACTTATGCAGCTACCGCCGTTGAAGATTGGGGTACCAGGACTTGGTGGCGTTATTTCCACTGCTGGTGGTGTAATGTTTGTTGCTGCGACACAAGACAATTACATTCGTGCATTTAATGTGAGTAATGGTGAACAACTCTGGCAAGCTCGTTTACCAGCTGGTGGACAAGCGACACCAATGACATATATGCAAAATGGTAAACAATATATTGTCATTATGGCTGGTGGCCACAGTTCATTTGGTACGAAATTAGGCGATGCGTTAGTTGCTTATAAGTTGCCAGATGCTAAGTAAGTTAGTTGTTTAAAATTAGTGATTTTAAAATCTGTACCGAATACTATTTCTTGGTGTAAGGTACAGATTTTTTTATGTTTTTTATCTTAAACCTGCCAAGAAAGTAAAGCCCACCTAGCTTGTCCATGTTTGATTGGGGTTTTAGTGTTTATTCTTTCATTATAAAAGTTTTCTAATGCCAATTTTTCATTGTTAGTTAAACCACCTAACGTGAATTCAACTGATTTCAGTAAATCGTTAAAATTTTCTCCTTGATAGGTTGCAACATCTGAATGAATAAAAGTAAGTTCGGCTTGGATTCCTCGTTGGTATAAGCGATTGAGTAAATAGATATAAGAGGGAAATCCAGCATCATGTTCACGTCCGATGGCACGCAATAGATCAGGATCTAAAAAATGCGCTTGGGTGGTGGCAGTAAGATAAACACGCTTTTTCGCTTTACTAATTATTTTATCAATGGCTTGGTCTAAATCACTGACCAGAGTGGAACGGGAAGCTACAACAACATCAGCTTGCGGTACATTATCCCAATTTTCTTCCCAAGAGGTGTGGATAGTTGAGATATTGGAGAGATGCCAACGCTGTTGATATTGAGTAAGGACGGATAACATACCTTGACTATAATCTAACGCATAAACATATTGGCACTGTTTTGCTAATGGTAAGGCGAGTGTTCCCGGTCCACAACCAATATCTAATACTGTTTCGTCTGCTTGGATATTGATCGCTTGTAGTAATGTTTCAGTGTAATGGCTCGTTTGTTCAACGAGATGTTTTGCCATTTTTTCTGCTTTGGCATCCCATTTTTCAGCAGGAATATGATGATGATTACAGGATGTAAGGTGTTGATAATAAAGGGAGGAAAAATCTATATCAAAGATGGTTTTCATATTATATTCCTTACTAAATTTTTGTAGCCAAAGCAGCAACAGTGTATAAGGAATAAGAGCAAAAAGAAACCGCCATCAATAATGAATTAATGGCGGTTTCTACTTTATCAATTATTGTCTAGCAACCATTTTGTCGTTTTCAAAATCAATTTCAATGGTCTTATCTGGTAATAAGGCACCAGACAAAATTTGTTGTGCGAGTGGGTTTTCCACTAAGTTTTGAATTGCACGTTTTAATGGTCTTGCTCCATAAACAGGATCATAGCCAACTTGACCTAAATAGTCTAAGGCGTGATCGCTGAAATGTAAGCGATAACCATGTTCTTGCATACGTTTGATTAAACGTCCTAATTGGATAGACGCAATCGCACGAATATTTTCTTTACCAAGTGGATGGAACACGACTGTTTCATCAATACGGTTGATAAATTCTGGACGGAAATGTTGTCCAACAACTGACATTACTAACTCTTTCATTTCGCCATAATCAAGCTCTTCGGTATGAGATTGAATTAAATCCGAACCTAAGTTAGAAGTCATAATTACCACTGTATTACGGAAATCAACAGTACGACCCTGACCATCGGTTAAACGCCCATCATCTAAAACTTGCAACAAAATGTTGAACACATCACGATGTGCTTTTTCCACTTCATCTAACAGAATAACAGAATATGGACGGCGACGAACGGCTTCGGTTAAGTAACCACCTTCTTCATAACCAACATATCCTGGAGGCGCACCAACTAAACGAGAAACAGAATGTTTTTCCATAAACTCAGACATATCAATACGCACCATTGCATCTTCACTATCAAACATAAAGTTAGCAAGTGTTTTACAGAGTTCAGTTTTACCAACCCCAGTTGGGCCTAAGAAAAGGAATGAACCAATTGGACGATTAGGATCAGCCAAACCCGCACGACTACGACGAATTGCATTGGCTACGGCTTCCACAGCTTCATTTTGTCCAATCACACGTTTGTGTAGCTCATCTTCCATACGTAAAAGTTTTTCTTTTTCACCTTCCATCATACGGGCAACTGGAATACCTGTCGCACGAGAAAGCACTTCTGCAATCTCTTCATCAGTAACACGATAACGCAATAATGTCATCTCTTTACCTTCAGCATTTTCCGCTTGTTCCAATTGTTTTTCTAAATTTGGAATGGTGCTGTATTTTAATTCTGACATTTTAGCAATATCACCGGCACGATAAGCTTGTTCCATTTGTGTTTTTGCACTGTCTAACTGAGCCTTGATATGTTGTGCGCCAGAAAGAGAGGCTTTTTCACTTTTCCAAACTTCTTCTAATTCAGAGTATTCTTTTTCCTTTTCACTTAACTCTTTTTCCAACATTTCAAGACGCTTACGGCTAGCATCATCTTCTTCTTTTTGCAACGCTTGTTGTTCCAATTTAAGTTGGATAATACGGCGTTCCAATTTATCTAATGGTTGTGGTTTAGAGTCAATTTCCATACGAATGCTTGATGCCGCTTCATCAATCAGGTCAATTGCTTTATCTGGCAACTGACGATCAGAGATGTAACGATGTGATAATGTCGCTGCAGCAACAATCGCAGGGTCAGTAATTTGTACGTGGTGGTGGATTTCGTAACGCTCTTTCAAACCACGCAAGATAGCAATAGTATCTTCAACACTTGGTTCATCGACCAATACCTTTTGGAAACGACGCTCTAATGCAGCATCTTTTTCAATATATTGGCGATATTCATCCAAAGTGGTTGCCCCAACGCAATGCAATTCACCACGAGCTAATGATGGTTTTAATAAGTTACCAGCATCCATTGCCCCATCAGTTTTACCTGCGCCAACCATTGTGTGAATTTCATCAATAAAGAGAATGACACGTCCTTCTTCTTTGGCAATTTCGTTTAAAACTGCTTTTAAACGTTCTTCAAATTCACCACGATATTTTGCCCCAGCAATTAAAGCACCCATATCAAGCGAAAGTACACGTTTATGACGTAATCCTTCAGGTACTTCACCATTTACAATACGTTGTGCTAAACCCTCAACGATGGCGGTTTTACCAACCCCAGGTTCCCCGATTAATACAGGGTTGTTTTTAGTACGACGTTGTAGTACTTGAATCGTACGGCGAATTTCATCATCACGTCCAATCACAGGATCGAGTTTTCCACTTTCCGCACGAGCTGTTAAGTCAATGGTATATTTTTGTAATGCTTGGCGAGTTTCTTCTGCACCAGCATCATTGACATTTTCTCCGCCACGCATCTTATCAATGCTTGCGATTAAATTTTGTTTTGTTAAGCCATTTTTCTTTAACAGATCGCTTAACTTATCTGAACTTTCTAACGCAGCTAATACAAAAAGTTCAGACGAAATAAATTTATCATTACGTTGTTGTGCAAACTTATCGCATAAATTCAACATTCTCAATAATGCAGGTGAAACTTGGACATCGCCGCCATTGCCTGATACACGCGGTAAGCGATCAATTTCTTGTGTAATGGCTTGGCGTAGTTGCGCTGCATTGACACCAGCAGAGGTTAATAACGGTGCAATAGAACCACCTTCTTGTTGTAGTAAAACACTCATTAAGTGTAATGGTTCGATATATAGCTGATCTTTACCTAAAGCAAGAGATTGTGCTTCAGCTAAAGCCTGTTGGAATTTGGTTGTAAATTTTTCAATATTCATATAATCCTCCTCGACGATACTTCGTCATTCGCGAGGCATAAGATGGGTATGTGTTAAATAGTTTCAAGGGGAAAATGCAAAATTTATATGCAAAAAGTTGAATATGAAAAAATAAGGCAAATGAACTTGATTAGAGGAAATTGCAAATAATAGAAGATTAGTTATGATCTTTAGCTTTCGTTTGAATTAACAATAGAGCAATGACAACATCACAACTTCGTTATCTGCATTTACAAGTGAACCGAAAGTTAACCGCGTGTTTGCAAACAGCGGAAAAATTTTTTCAATGCCAGTTTGCACGTCCAACAATTAGCTATAAGCTGCGCGGCATGAAAGCAGGGGTAGCTTATTTACAGCAATGGGAAATACGCCTAAATCCAACATTGTTGCTAGAAAATCAACAAGCCTTTATTGATGAAGTTGTCCCACACGAATTGGCACATTTATTAGTGTACAAACAGTTTGGTCGAGTACAGCCACATGGCAAAGAGTGGCAGATGGTGATGAATAAGGTGTTTAAGTTAGAGGCAAGAACTAGACATCAATTTGCAGTAGAGAGCGTGCAAGGGGAGACTTATCCGTATCGTTGTGCTTGCCAATTACACCATTTAACTAAAAGAAGACATAATAAGATTTTGCGAGAAGGCGTGGAGTATTTCTGTAAAAAATGTAAGACAAAGTTACAGATTGCAAAACTTGAGAATGAAGCTACTAAATTTTAATGACTATGCTATATTTTCGCGGATTTATTTAATCACAATAGGAGAGGATATATGAAAAAACTATTAATTGCTGCGTTAGGCGCATTAGCAGTAGCTTCAACGGCCAATGCTGAAGTTTATGTACAAGGAGATTTAGGGTACGCAAAATTAAAAACTTCAGGATTTGAACATAGTGGTAATTTTAGCGGTTCTAGTTTTTCACCTAGTATTGCAGTAGGTTATAAAATGGGCGATTGGCGTACTGCGTTAGATTATACCTATTATGGAAAAGCAGACAGTAGTTATTCCGATGAAGGCGTGACAGGAAAAGCGGATGTTAAGGCAAAAGGCTTTGGTGTATCTGCAATTTATGATATTGACTTAAATACAGTATTGAAACCTTATGTTGGTGTGCGTGTTTCTAGTAACCAAGTGACAGTAAAAGATAATTATGTCCAAAAAGACTCTGCTGGTAGAGATATTCGAAGTTATGAAAAAGATTCATCAACTAAATTTGGTTACGGTGCAATGGTTGGGGCAAATTATGGTTTAGCGCCAAATTTAGATCTTAATACTGCATTAGAATACAACCGTTTAGGTAATTGGGATGGTGTAAAATTAAATCAATATGGTTTAAAAGTAGGGCTTAAATATTCGTTCTAAGTGACTTTTCTCTAATTAAGAAAGTGTGATCTGCAAAGATCGCACTTTTTTATTACCTAAAATCTTGAAATCTCTTTTTTCACACCTATTTTATCCAGCCGATGTGCGACGATAATCGTCACTGTTTAGTTTTTGTATGTTGGTTGATACCGAGAAGGGAATATATATGAGTAAAAATCAAGAAACCAGAGGCTTTCAATCAGAAGTAAAACAACTTCTGCAATTAATGATCCATTCACTTTATTCTAATAAAGAAATCTTTTTAAGAGAGTTAATTTCTAATGCGTCTGATGCAGCGGATAAATTACGTTTTAAAGCATTGTCTGCACCAGAATTGTATGAAGGTAATGGTGATTTGAAAGTTCGTATCAGTTTTGATGCGGATAAAGGTACTTTAACCATTAGTGATAATGGTATTGGTATGACGCGTGAACAGGCGATTGAGCATCTTGGTACGATTGCAAAATCAGGTACAAAAGAATTTCTTTCTTCATTGGGTACAGAACAAGCAAAAGATAGTCAATTAATTGGACAATTCGGGGTAGGCTTCTATTCTGCATTTATTGTTGCTGATAAAGTCACCGTAAAAACACGTGCTGCTGGTGTAAGTGCGGATCAAGGGGTACTTTGGGAATCTGCAGGTGAAGGAGAATTTAGCGTTGCCGATATTGAGAAAAAAGATCGTGGTACAGAAATTACCTTACATTTGCGTGAAGATGAAAAAGAGTTTTTAAACGAATGGCGTTTACGTGAAATTATCGGTAAATACTCAGATCATATTGGTTTACCTGTGGAAATTCTGACTAAAGAGTACGATGAAGAAGGGAAAGAAACAGGCGTTAAATGGGAAAAAATCAATAAAGCGCAAGCGCTTTGGACTCGTTCTAAGTCAGAAATAAGTGATGAAGAGTATAAAGAGTTTTATAAACATTTGAGCCACGATTTTGCTGATCCAATGTTATGGGCACATAATAAAGTTGAAGGAAATCAAGAATATACCAGCTTATTGTATTTACCAGCGAAAGCGCCTTGGGATCTCTTTAATCGTGAGCAAAAACACGGCTTAAAATTGTATGTGCAACGTGTCTTTATTATGGATGATGCCGAACAATTTATGCCGAACTATCTGCGTTTTGTGAAAGGATTAATTGATTCTAATGACTTGCCATTAAACGTTTCACGTGAAATTTTACAAGATAATAAAGTGACTGCTGCTTTACGTAAGGCATTGACTAAACGTGCGTTAGGAATGTTGGAAAAATTGGCGAAAGATGAAGATCAAAGTAAATATCAACAATTCTGGCAAGAGTTTGGCTTGGTATTGAAAGAAGGTCCAGCGGAAGATCCAACTAATAAAGAAGAAATTGCGAAATTATTACGTTTTGCCTCAACACATAATGATAGTAGCGAACAAACCGTATCATTAACTGATTATGTTGCTCGTATGAAAGAGGGGCAAAAAGCGATTTACTATATTACAGCGGATAGTTATACCGCAGCGAAAAATAGCCCACATTTAGAGATCTTCAATAAGAAAGGGATTGAAGTATTATTACTGTCTGATCGTATTGATGAATGGATGTTAAGTTATTTAACCGAGTTTGATGGTAAGCCGTTACAAACTATTACTAAATCAGATCTTGATTTAGGTGATTTGGCGGATAAAGAGGAAGAAAGTAAGCAAAAAGAAGATGATCAAGCCTTTACTTCTTTCATTGAGCGTGTGAAAACCTTATTGGGTGAACGTGTGAAAGATGTGCGTTTAACTCACCGTTTAAGTGAAACACCTGCGATTGTTTCTACAGATAGCGATCAAATGACTACACAAATGGCGAAATTATTTGCTGCTGCAGGACAAAAAATGCCAGAAGTAAAATATACGTTTGAGCTTAATCCTGAACATCATTTAGTGAAGAAAGTAGCAGATATTGCTGATGAACAACAATTTGCTGAGTGGGTGGAATTATTATTCGATCAAGCCCTATTAGCAGAACGTGGTACATTAGAAAATCCAACTGCCTTTATTAAGCGAGTAAATAAACTATTATCTTAATAGGTTCTTAAGAAGAAAAAAGTCCGCCAGTTGGTGGACTTTTTGATCCTTTTCTTTATGAGTTCTTTTTAAGAGCCTGACGCAATTTTTTTCGTTTGTGCATAAAAAAGCCTACGATGTCATAGAGGATGCCAGGTACGGCTACGCATGCCATAAATATTGGATTAATGTCTTTTGCCAAGACGAGAAAAGCTGACAGTATAAGGATAAATACTGTACTCAAGAATGGAAGGCAAAGACCAATTATGCAGGTAATCACAAAGACGACCCAAATCCCGAACGTGATCTCTTCGCCCATGAACCAATAGTACATGTCATAACTTTGCAATAGGAACGTCAAAATGTAGATAACAATCAGGATGCCATGAAGGGAATATGAGGGAATTATTGTGAGTTTCATAATAGACCTTTGGAACATCAGTATATGTTAGTGTCTCTATTATAGAGATTCTATTTGCTGTTACAGTAAAAATCTAGATCATAATGTTATCAACCCCTCTTCACAAAATGAAAATACCTGATTTTTTCCAATAATTAGGTGATCTAATACTCGTACATCAATTAATTGGCAGATTTGTTGAATGTTTTTAGTGATTTGAATATCTTGTTGGCTAGGCGTAGTAATACCAGAAGGGTGATTATGTGCCAAGATTAATGCTGCTGCATTATATTGCAAGGATAGTTTGATAATTTCTCTAGGGTGAACTTGCGTACTATTGATCGTGCCTTGAAATAGAATTTCTTGTTTAATTAGATAATGTTGATTATCTAAGAATAACACCATAAAAACTTCGCGTTGCTGTGTTGCTAACTCACTCTGTAAATACAATTTAGTACATTCAATATTATTAAATAGCGGTTGTTGCTTTAGTTCTTCACTTAAATAACGTTTTGTCATTTCGACACAAGCTTGTAGTTGAATATATTGGGTAATACCTAATCCTTTTACTTCACAAAATTGTGTTATTGATGCGGTGAGTAATTCACGTAATGAACCAAAGTGTGATAATGCGTTATTGGCTAATGTCATTACAGGACAATTTTTAAAACCAGTACGTAAAAAAATTGCTAACAGCTCTTGATCGGTGAGATGAGCTGCACCTTGTTGTAATAATTTTTCTCGTGGCATTAAATCAGTCATAAGTTTGTAATTAGATTGGTGAAACTCTTCATATTTATATTATGACAAAGGTGTTTAAATAGATTTTGGATAGCTTTTTTGGAAAGAGTGTCACAAAATTGAAAAAAATCATTTTTTAGCGGAATAAAACAAAGGGTAAATTGGCAGGGTAGTAAATATCCAGTAGAATGCTTTATCTTTTGTTGATTTTTCTAGAGGTTATCAACTCGTGGATAATATTCTCCAACAAAAACGGATTCTGGTCGGGATTACTGGCGGTATTGCAGCATATAAAACGATTGAGTTTATTCGTTTATTACGTAAGCAAAATGCAGAAGTCAGAGTAGTGTTAACCGAAGCAGCATCTCATTTTGTTTCCCCTCTTACTTTACAAGCTATTTCTGGTAACGCGGTTTCACAATCTTTATTTGATCCACAAGCTGAATTGGCAATGGGACATATTGAATTGGCAAAATGGGCGGATGCGATTGTGATTGCGCCAGCCACCGCTGATTTTCTAGCTCGGTTTAATTTAGGACTGGCGAATGATTTGTTAACAACTTTATGTTTAGCAACATCAGCGCCGATTTTTATCGCACCAGCGATGAATCAACAAATGTATGCGCAAACAGTAGTACAGCAACATCTTAGTTCTCTACGTCAACGAGGTATTACTATTATTGGACCAAATAGCGGTGAACAAGCCTGTGGTGATGTTGGTGCTGGTAGAATGTCAGAGCCGGTAGAAATTTTTACTGCGTTGGCTGATGCATTTTGTCGTGAACAGCCATTAGCTGGGATAACAGTGGCGATTACTGCTGGACCAACTCAAGAACCTATTGATCCAGTTCGTTATATTTCTAATTACAGTTCCGGTAAAATGGGGTATGCCATTGCAGAGGCCTTTGCGCAGCAAGGGGCAACCGTTACCTTGATTAGTGGGCCAGTGAATTTAACGACACCGCCTAATGTGAAAAAAATCGCCGTAACCACTGCACAACAAATGTGGCAGCAATCAATGACAGCTGCCGTCACTCATCAAATTTTTATTGGGTGTGCCGCAGTAGCGGATTATCGGGTGGCGGAAATTGCGCCACAAAAAATAAAGAAAAGTGGTGATGAATTAACATTAAAATTGGTGAAGAATCCTGATATTATTGCCGACGTTGGTCATCTTACAGAACATCGACCTTTTACTGTTGGTTTTGCTGCTGAAACACAAGATGTGGAAAATTATGCAAAAGATAAGTTGGTACGTAAGCAATTAGATTTAATTTGCGCTAATGATGTTTCGATCGCGGGGCAAGGATTTAGTAGTGATCAAAATGCGTTACAACTTTTTTGGCATAAAGGTAGTGCAACTTTACCGTTAACAAATAAGCGGCAATTAGCAGAACAATTAGTCAACCATATTATTAATCTTTATCAAACAACAAAAAATAATGATGAAAAAAATTGATGTCAAAATTCTTGATGCACGTATTGGTAGTGAATTTCCATTACCAAGTTATGCAACAGAGGGATCTGCTGGTTTAGATCTTCGCGCTTTAATTGATGAAAAAATCGTATTGCAGCCAGGAGAAACTCGTCTAATTCCTACCGGACTTTCTATTTATATTGCAGATCCAACCTTAGCCGCGGTGATTTTACCTCGTTCAGGTTTAGGACATAAACATGGGATTGTGTTAGGTAATTTGGTGGGATTGATTGATTC
The DNA here is from genome assembly GCF_001678495.1 of Gallibacterium salpingitidis. Lineage (GTDB taxonomy): Bacteria > Pseudomonadota > Gammaproteobacteria > Enterobacterales > Pasteurellaceae > Gallibacterium > Gallibacterium salpingitidis. The sequence continues at coordinate 26,295 of NZ_JTJL01000057.1, read as the reverse complement.
AGATTATCAAGGTCCATTAATGATTTCTGCGTGGAATCGTAGCCAACAACCTTTCACCATTGAGGTTGGTGATCGCATTGCACAGCTTGTGTTTGTTCCTGTCGTACAAGCTGAATTTAATATTGTGACTGATTTTGAACAGACAGAACGAGGCAGCGGTGGATTTGGTCATACAGGAAAATAAGCCAAAAAAGAAGATCGAGAAGCGATCATTAGCGGCGAGAAGGCAACAAGTATTGACGATTGTTGCGCATTTATTACATTCTGAACAAGGAATGGAACGCATTACAACGGCAAAATTAGCTGAAGCTGTGGGCGTTTCAGAAGCAGCGTTATATCGCTATTTTCCAAGCAAAACGAAGATCTTTGAAGCGTTAATTGAACAAATTGAAACGGTATTGTTGCAACGTATTACACAATCAATGAAGATGCAGACTGATACCAAAATGCGAGTGCATGATATCTTACAAATGGTATTAACTTTTGCGCAAAAGAATCCAGGATTAACGCGAATTTTAACCGGGCATGCCTTGATGTTTGAGGATAAGTCTTTACAAATAAGGGTAGCCACGTTTTTTGATCGCTTGGAATTACAATTGGTGAATGTATTACAAATGCGAAAATTGCGTGAGGGACGTGGTTTTAAAGTGGATGAGCGTGTGATTGCTGGTCATTTGGTTTTATTATGTGAAGGGCAATTTATGCGTTATGTACGTTCAAATTTCCGTCATTTACCAAGTCAAGATTTTGCTATGCAATGGCAATTGATCGAGCCACTTTTTGATTAGGTATTAGCATGATTATTCCATGGCAAGAATTAAGTGAAACTGCTTTGCGTAATATTGCACAAAGTTTTATTTTGCGAGAAGGGACGGATTACGGCGTAAGAGAATTAACTTTAGCCGAAAAAGAAGAGCGATTATTAAAACAAATTAAATCAGGAAAGATCGTGATTGTGTGGTCAGAGCTGCATCAATCAGTGGATCTTAAGGAAAAACGGGAATTTTTAAGACAATCTGAGCAAAATATGCTATAAAAACAGAGTCTTAAATCTCGATTCAATCTCATAAGTGTTGGTGGTATGGATATGAAAGAAGAAATTGAAATGCAGCAGGATGATACGGGGATAACACATGCAAATGACCCGACTTTAGAATGGTTTTTATCTCATTGCCACATTCACAAATACCCTTCCAAAAGTACTTTAATCAATGCAGGCGAAAAAGCCGAAACGCTTTATTATTTAATTAAAGGTTCTGTCGCTGTTTTAGTAAAAGATGATGAAGGAAAAGAGATGATTCTCTCTTACCTCAGTCAAGGTGAATTCTTTGGGGAAATTGGTCTATTTGAAGAAGTAAAAGTACGTACTGCATGGGTTAAAGCGAAAACAACTTGTGAAGTAGCGGAAATTTCATATAAAAAGTTCCGTCAATTAATTCAAGTTAACCCAGAAATTTTAATGTATCTTGCTGCACAATTAGCTCGCCGTTTACAGAATACGTCTAAGCAAGTGAGTAATTTGGCCTTCTTGGATGTAACAGGGCGTATTGCACAAACATTATTACATTTGGCGAAAATGCCAGAAGCGATGACCCATCCTGAAGGGATGCAAATTAAAATTACTCGTCAGGAAATTGGGCAAATCGTAGGTTGTTCACGTGAAACGGTAGGACGTATTTTGAAAATGTTAGAAGATCAAGGATTGATCTCTGCACATGGTAAAACAATTGTTGTTTATGGTACGAGGTAAACTAATTACTAATTTTATCTAACGATAAGGAAAAATGATGAAAAAAGAGGAAATGGGACATAATTTTTTGGCTCGCTTAGGTAAAACACGTCTTCGTCCAGGCGGTAAGAAAGGTACAGATTGGTTAATTGCTAATGCTGACTTAAACAAAGATAAAAAAGTGCTAGAAGTTGCTTGTAATATGGGAACTACGGCGATTGGTTTAGCTTCTCAATTTGGTTGTCAGATTGAAGGTGTTGATCTTGATGAGCAAGCTTTAGCTAAGGCACAAAAGAATATTACCGAGGCGAAATTAGATCATTTAATTCATGTACAAAGAGCAAATGCAATGAAATTGCCGTTTGCTGACAATTCGTTTGATGTGGTAATTAATGAAGCGATGCTGACAATGTTGCCATTGGAAGCAAAACATAAGGCAGTTGCGGAGTATTTTCGTGTGTTAAAACCGGGCGGTTTTTTATTGACTCACGACGTAATGTTGTTAGAACAAAATGCAGAAACCATTTTGGCTACTTTGCGTGATGTGATTAATGTTAGTGTCACACCATTAAGCAAAGAAGGGTGGAAGGATTTATTTAAAGAAGCTGGTTTTAGTAACGTGGATACCTATTCGGGTGAAATGACGCTATTATCACCAAAAGGTATGATTTATGATGAAGGTGTGTTGGGAACGTTAAAAATTGTTCGCAACGCGGTTAAACCAGAAAATCGAGTTACTTTTAAAAAGATGTTTAAATTCTTTAATGATCCACAAAATAAGCTGAATTTTATTGCAGTATGTAGCCAAAAATAGCCTTTCTTATAAAAAGCGGTCTTGTTGCAACAAGACCGTCTTTTTATCTCTTCACTAAAGACAATACCTCAACCACTTGTACACTACTCATCCGCCACTGAATATTAATATCCCATAAAGTCATTCCATAAACACGTTCTGAAAGTTGCTGTTTCTGATAAGCAGGGCGTGGATCTTGCTGTAATACTTCTTCAATTAAATTAATAAGATAAGGATATTTTGTTGCTAAGGTAGTAGCCTGTTGTTGGGCTAATGGTGAAAAAATTACCTGCAATGTTATTTCAGGCTTAGTTTGTGCAAAGCTAGATTTCGCCAACGGTTCGCTATCGGCATAAGCAAGATAAGGTTTAATGTCAAAAATCGGTGTGCCATTGACAAGATCCACGCTACCTAGATGCAAGAACACTTTACCTTGCGTAATCTCAATATGATCTAAACGTACTTTCGATAAACCAAGTGGATTAGGGCGATGAGTTGAACGTGAAGCAAATACCCCAACACGTTGATTACCACCTAAACGTGGTGGACGGACGGTCGGCGACCATTTACCAGCAGGAATACGATCAAACTGAAAAATCAGCCATAAATGAGAAAATTGCTCAAGACCTCTTACAGATTCAGGAATATTGTAAGGTGGCAAGAGTTCGAGAATACCTGTGCCATGTTGAACCAGTTCTGGTTGTCGGGGTACAGAAAATTTTTCCGTATAAGGGGTATGAATAATTGCAATAGGCTGTAATTCAATGGACATATTTGCCTCTTATGCCAATAAATAAGTAGTTACATTCAAAGGATTTCGGGTAAAATTATCAACTTATTTTATAAAAGCAATTGTATTGCGGCTAGATAGCGCGTAGTAATAAAAATTTAGAGAAGTGGATGAAATCAAACAAATGTAAAATGTGGTTTGAAACCGCAAGACCAAAGACATTACCATTAGCGATAGCTTCTATTGTAACGGGTTCTGCCTTAGCTTATTACCATCAACAATTTAATGGCATGATTGCTTTTCTTGCCTTAATTACGGCAACTTTATTACAAATTGTTTCGAATTTTGCCAATGATTATGGTGATCACGTTAAAGGTTCAGATACAGCGGAAAGAATTGGACCTTTAAGAGGGATCCAGCAAGGAGTGATTAGTTTTGCTCAATTGCGTGTAGGATTAATCTTAGTGACATTGGCAAGTATGGTGTCTGGCGTGGCATTGATAGCAGTAGCTTGTCAAACGTGGGATGATGTTATCGCTTTCGTGGTGTTAGGTGTGTTGGCGATTATTGCTTCGATTACCTATACCGTAGGTAAAAAACCTTATGGTTATATGGGATTAGGCGATCTTTCTGTCTTTATTTTCTTTGGTTTATTAGGTGTTGGTGGGACTTTTTACTTACAAGCTCATTATTTAGATGCGAGTATTTTTCTGCCAGCAGTGATGTCTGGTTTATTGGCAGTAGCAGTATTAAATATCAATAACTTACGTGATGTGGAGCAAGATAAGAAGTCGGGTAAAAATACCTTGATTGTCCGTATTGGCGCTACATATGGACGTTATTATCATGTTGGTCTATTAGCATTAGCTGCACTTTGTGCATTAAGTTTTGCCTTTAGTTATTTTCAATATTGGTATAGCTTCTTATTTATTGTGATTTTACCGTTACTGATTAAGCACGCTATCTTTGTATTACGTCATAAAGATGCGTTGGAATTGCGTCCAATGCTTGCACAAATGGCTAAACTGGCACTATTATTTAACATTATTTTTAGTTTGGGATTATATTTAGAATAATTTTTATCCTAAGATTTTTAAAAAAGGAAAACACTATGAGAATTGACACATCAGAACTCTGCGATATTTACTTGGATCAAGTTGATGTTGTTGACCCAATTTTTTCTAGCTTCGGTGGTATTTCAGCTTTTTCAGGAAAAATTACTACCGTAAAATGCTTTGAGAGCAATGGTTTAATTGCAGAAGTATTAGATGAAGATGGTCATGGGCGAGTGTTATTAGTTGATGGTGGTGGCGCAGTGCGTCGTGCCTTGATTGATGCCGAGTTGGCTCAATTAGCAGCTGATAATGGTTGGGAAGGCATTATTGTTTATGGTGCAGTGCGCCAAATTGATCAATTAGAAAATATAGATATTGGTATTCAGGCGTTAGCGCCAATTCCTGTTTCAGCAGATGAACAAACTATCGGTGAGGTGGATGTGCCGGTGAATTTTGGCGGTGTTTCTTTCTTACCTGAGGACTTTGTCTATGCAGATCTTACTGGAATTATTTTGTCACCTGAACAGTTAGATTTACCAGACGATAGTGAAGAATAAATTTATTGCACAGTAACCTCATCGCTTGATGAGGTTATTTTTTTATATAGGGATTAGACAAGGTGCATTATGTTGGAAATTAGTCACTTAGATCATTTAGTGCTGACGGTTGCTAATATCGAACGTACAGTCACTTTTTATCAAAAGTTGGGAATGCAGAAACAAACTTTTGCTGGTGGACGTATTGCACTGAGTTTTGGTAAACAAAAAATTAATCTACATCAATTGGGGAAGGAATTTGAGCCAAAAGCGGGTTGTGTACAAGTGGGGAGTGCCGATCTTTGTTTTATCATTAAGCAACCGCTTGAAGTAGTAATTGATGAATTAAAACAACAAAATATTCGTATTGAGCAAGGAATTGTAACAAGAACGGGAGCAATTGGCGCGATTCGTTCGATTTATGTGAGAGATCCTGATAATAATTTAATTGAGCTATCGAATTATTTATAAATGCGTAAAGTATAAACCTGCTATAACTGATATAGCAGGTTTTGCAAAGCTAGTTTATATTCTCGATTTGCGCTGTTGGTGGTGTGATACGTGTGACGAGAAGTTGGTCTATTTTATAATGGTCAATATCAACCACTTCAAATTTAAAGCCTTCAAACTCAACAACATCGGCAGGACGAGGAATTTTACGCAAACGATACATCATAAATCCTGCAATAGTTTCATAATTCTCCCATTCAGGAAAATCATTATCGATAGCTAAAGCGTGTTTGACATTCTCAATTGGGGTTGAACCTTCAATTAGCCAGGAGTTTTCGTCACGTTTAATAATTTGTTGATCTTGTTCAATTGGTGCCACCCAATCTCCCATAACAGTGATCATAATATCGGATAAAGTAATTACGCCGACCACCAATGCATATTCATTCATTACTACAGCAAATTTCTCTTTAGTAGCACGAAAACGATCGAGTAGTTCAGATAATGTCAATGTGTCAGGAATAATCAATACATTACGGATTGTCGACTCATTCAATTGAATAAGTGATTGATTATTTAAGATTTTCACCAAAATATCTTTGGTATCAACATAACCAATTACCTGATCGATATTTTCATTACAAACTAAAAATTTAGAGTAAGGATAATCGGCAATTTTTTGGCGGATACTTTGTTCGGAATCTTTTAAAGTGAAATAGACGACATTTTCTCGCGTTGTCATACTAGAAGGGACAGTACGTTCTTCTAATTCAAATACATTTTCAATGAAATGATGTTCTTGTTGTTGTAATACCCCAGCTTGGGCGCCTGCATCCATTACCGCGGAAATATCATCAAAGGTGATGTTATCATCACGATTAATGTTCATTTTAAATAGACGGAAGATCGTATTAGCAACGGCATTGATAATCCAAGTCAGTGGTTTGCAAATGGTAATAAAAAAGGTAATTGGACGAATTAATGTCACAGCAATTTTTTCTGGAGCAATCATCGCCATCCGTTTTGGCATTAAATCAGCAAACAGAATAAACAAAGAAGTCACCAAAGAAAATGATAAGCTAAACCCGATTGTTTCCGCCCATTCGCCTTGATAGAACTGTTCAACTAACCCAACAAAATAGGGACGAAAGGCGGATTCACCTAAGATACCACCCAAAATAGCCACTGCATTGAGTCCAATTTGTGAAGCAGCGAAAAAATCAGCGGAATTTTCTTGTAACCATAAGACCTTATTAGCACGTTCGTCACCGTTTTCTGCTAATAATTTGAGCTTAATTTTGCGTGCGCCAGCAATAGCAATTTCAGAGATAGATAAGAAACTTGAGGCGGCAATTAAAGCAACAATAACAATAAGATTTTGAAATATACTCACAAAACACCTATGAACGTTAATAATTTACTCACCAAAAACGATCATTATTCTACTCTAAAAAGGCAGAGGTGGAAAAATTACTTGTCGTGATTAGTGAAAGCAAGCTGGTTATATAGAGAGGAAATAAATCCACCATAATGGGTAATTGTTTTTAGCTAGTGAATACCTTAGCATTTTTGTCAGCTATTTTGTTATGTTTTAAGGAGTAATTATGAGCGCAGTATCTGTAACAGAAGCCCCATTTTCAGCAGCAGAAATTGCACATTGGCAAGCTGCAAATTATCAAGACATTATTTCATTTGTTGAATCTGGTTATCATACCCGCCATCGTGAGCAATTACCTGAATTAATTGAGTTAGCGCAGAAAGTTGAAAGCGTACATAAAGATAGTCAAGCTTGTCCTGTTGGTACTGCTGCAATTCTTGAGAAAATTTATCAAGATCTTGAAATGCATATGCGTAAAGAGGAACAAATTTTATTCCAAATGATCAAAGCTGGTCAGTATGGAATGGCGAGAATGCCGATTCAAGTGATGCTTTCAGAACATGATGAAGCAGAAGAAGATTTAAAAACATTATTAGCGGTAACCCATAATTTGACTTTACCAGCAGATGCGTGTGGATCATGGCAAGCGCTTTATGATGGTATTGCCAAATTTATTGCCGATCTGTCACAACATATCTATTTTGAAAATGAAATTTTCTTTGCCCGCGTTGTTGCTGAAAGTCGTTAAATGTTAGACGATAGGTACGATATAGCCCTTCAATAAATGTGAGGGCTATTGAAATAGTGGATATGTATGTCCACTATTTTTCCTCTCAGAGTAAATTTTTTTTACGCAATTCTCTAGTAATTCTAATTGCTGTTTCTGTTTCGCAGCCTGTATATTCTGCAATTTCTCTATTGGTCCAGTTATATTCAGGAAAATTCTCATTTAAGAAGCAAATGCTATCTATGATTCTGTCTAAACTTTTTAGATATGCACTTTTTGCTAATCGTCCTTCTGCATCTCTCAATTCATTTGCTAAGATTTGAAATAGCATACGAATGATGTCAGGGTTCTCTGAAAAGAAATTTTCTAAATTTTTCGGGGTAATTCTAATTATTTCAGATTTCTTTAGTATCTTTGCAGTACAGTGGTATTTACCATCACCAAATAAAGTTCTAAATCCGAAATAGTCTCCTTGTTTATAAATTCTGACTAAACTTTCTTTACCATTTTCTAAAGTATGGTATAGCCCCACTAATCCTTTCTCTAAGAAATAAAATTCGTGAGAAGAGTTTCCTTGGAAATATAACTCTGTTCCTCTAGGAACAGTGTGTAAGTAGGTGCATTGACAATGTTTTAAATCCTTAGGAAATAATATTAGAGTATTCATCATAGGTTCTCTGTTTTATCAGTATTCATAATTAATGCTGCTGCACCTTTTATTCCTGCTGAATCAAGTAATTTACTGCTTCTGAATTGGAGATTCTCCATAGATGCTTGTAATGCATAATTATGAAGGTATTTGTTTACTTTTTCTATGATTACGTCTGCAGATTTTGATATGCCACCAGCAAAAATAATTGCATCCGGATTAATTATATTTAGCAATATCCCTATTCCATAAGCTAAGTGTCTACAGAAGTTTTCAATAACTGTGATTGCAATAGCATCATCTTTTTTATAAAACTCAAAGATGTGATGTACTTCTAATTGTTGCAGATTATTTTGGAATTGTTTACTGATTAACCCAGAATTTTTTTCGGTAATCAGTTTTTTGGCTTCTCTTAGCAAGCCTGCTGTAGAAACGTAAGTTTCAAGACAGCCTGTTAATCCACACCCACATTTTAATCCATTTGGATTGATAACAATATGTCCAAACTCACCGCCACATCCAGTAGTGCCAGACAAGATTTGATGATTGATAATAATTCCAGCTGATACTCCAGTACCAATTGAGATTACAAGGATATTTTTAAATCCACGACCTTCACCGAAGAGATATTCACCTAGTGCAATATTATTAACATCTTTTTCAACCTTAACTGGTTTTTTGGTGATTTCTTCCATTAAATGCTTAGCATTAACGTTATCACCCCAAGGGAAATTAGCAGCTCGTTTTATGATAGACTGATTGATGATTAATCCAGGAATACCTAGACCAATGCCTATAATATTATCCTCTGAAATGTTAATAGTATCAGCCATTTCTTGGGTAGTTTTCCATATCCTAGAGAAAGTCTTTTGAACTCCTAATTCAGGCAATGTTTTAATGCTTTTTTCAATAATAATATTACATTTGTCATCAACGATACCGATCTTTGTATTAGTTCCACCAATGTCAATTCCGACATAGTAATTGAGTATATTATGCTGTTTCATATTGGTTCGCAGGGAGTGATAAATAGATAATAGTAAGTATAAGGAATTAATATATTAAGATTTATGATATTTATCATAAGAATTTTGTGAGATGGTTCACAAAATAGAGATCTTACTTTTTTATTCCTGATCGTTATATATTTATAGCTGATCAAATATGATGGTGATCATAAAGGTAGAAGTTATAACTCCGTCATAATATTAAAAAATTACTAGGATGATATATGACACTATCTATTATTGTTACTTTAATTATATGCGGTATGCTTGCAAATCTAATGTCAGCACTATTTGGCATTGGAGGTGGTGTATTAATGGTACCAATGTTACATACGCTTTTCCCAAATATACCATTACAGATGGTGGCTGCTACTTCATTAACTATCGTTATGGGTACAGCAATAATTAATCTAGTTTATTTCTTTAAGCAGAAAGTTTTCATTGACATCAGAAAATTAATTGTTTGGTCAATAGGAATGATTGCGGGAGTGCAATTAGGATTTTCACTTAGTTTTAACGTTTCAGATTTAGTCATTGTATCGATATTTGTTGTTACCTTGGTATTATTAGCATTAAAAACGTTATTAGATTTGAAAACAAGCAAACAAGAAGAATATAAGCAGAAAAATGATATGTTCCAAGGTGTTATTGCTTGTTTATTCGGTGGAGGAGTTGCAGGAATTACTGGAATTGGTGGTGGTTCTATTATGTCGCCATTAATTAGCCAGTTACCAAGTGTAAGTGTTCGTCAAATAGCCGTTTATACTAATTATATGATGGTCATTGGCGGTATCGGTAATCTGTATGGTTATTTACATAAATCACCCGATGTATCTATTGCAGGCTCATGGCAAATTGGTTACGTGAATTTTAGTATTGTGTTTATTGTTGTATTAAGTTCATTCTTTATGAGTTTTTTTTCTATGAGAATTAGAGGAAAACTAAAACCAGAGTTGTCACAAAAATTATTGGGTCTTATTCTATTTGTTATTGCCTTATATATGTTATTGTTGCAGTTCATTTAAATTTAAACGTTAATCTCTAATCTAAAATAAATAAGAAGTTTATATGTCCCAATTCAAACAGTCTCATTTTCATGTAATGGCCAAGCCAAGTAGTTTTCATTGTAATATTAAATGTGAATACTGTTTTTATTTAGAAAAAGAAGGAGTTCTTACTCATAATGTTGATATGATGACAGAAAATACATTAGAGAATTATGTAAAGAATTATATTAATTCATTTGCTGGTAATCATATTGACTTTATGTGGCAAGGGGGTGAACCAACTCTTTTAGGATTAGACTTTTTTAAGAAAGTAGTTATGTATCAAAAGCGATTTGCTAATGGAAAACGCATTAGTAATAGTTTTCAAACAAATGGTATTGCATTGAATCATCAATGGGCTGAGTTTTTCAGAGAAAATCAATTTTTAATTGGTATATCTATTGATGGATTGTCAGATATTCATAACAGATATCGTATATCTATTAATGGACAACCTACATTTGAACGAGTAAAACGTACCATTCAATTACTAAAAGAATACCAAGTTGATTTCAATACATTAACAGTAGTTAATGATCAAAATTGGCACAAAGGTAAAGAAACATATCAGTCATTGAAAGAGTTAGGCTCAACATTTATGCAATTTATCCCCGTTGTAGAAGTTGCTAATTACTCATTACAGCGTTCAGATTATATGCCAAATAAAAATTATCGTATGGCATCATTTTCTGTACCAGCAGATGGTTATGGTCAATTTTTATGGGATGTATTTGATGAGTGGTTAAAACAAGATGTAGGTCGTATTTTTATTAATACTTTTGATAATTTATTAGGACAATGGCTAGGTTATCCATCAAGTAGCTGTGTCCATAGTGAAACTTGTGGTAAATCAGTAGTATTAGAAGCTAATGGGGATGTTTATTCTTGTGATCATTTTGTGTATCCAGTTTATAGAATAGGAAATATTAATAATCGATCTCTTGCCGAAATTGTTGGTTCATCGAAACAGGTTAAATTTGGTCAAAATAAAAAGACAACGCTAACTAAGAAATGTCAGAAATGTGATGTTAAGAATATTTGTCATGGAGGGTGTCCAAAACATAGAATTGTTTCGATAAAGGGAGAAGATTTTAAGCAAAATTATCTATGTCCGTCATATCAGTTCTTTTTTAAAAAAACAGCACCTTTTATGCTAAGAATGAAAGAAATGATTCGGCATGGGGAAAATATACAAGGAATGAAAAATATAATCCCTTGAGGTTTTTAAAATACTTTCTTATTGGTAGTAGAGAAAGGTTATCATGATGTATAAATTATATTTATAATCTGTGATCTTCCTCACATACTCACTATGATTATCATCATATCAAGTAAGCGCTAAATGTATTTATCCTAGTTAATAGATATTTATATCTTTGAAATATCATTTAAGAATAGTACAGGAGGCAATATGCTTTTAACAATTATTAGTTTCTTACTTGTCACTGGTGGAGTTGCATGGCTTTCGTGGCAAAAAACAAAAAATGATGATTTATCAACATCTAAAGGTTATTTCCTTGCAGGACGAGGGTTGAGTGGGTTTGTGATCGGATGTTCTATGATATTGACTTCATTATCAACAGAACAAATCATAGGCGTTAACGCTAATTCTTATCTGGGGAATTTTTCAATTATTGCTTGGACAGTACCAACGGTTATTCCATTGTGTTTTTTAGCACTGTATCTATTACCTAAATATATTAGAAATGGGTACACTACTATTCCTGAGTTTTTTGAAAATCGATTTGACAGACAAACTCGATTAATTATGTCAGGTCTTTTTTTAGTCTTTTACCTTTTTATTGTTATTCCGACAGCATTATATACGGGAGCAATTGCTTTTAATAAGATCTTTAATCTTGAAACTACTTTTGGTATCAGTTATGCGGAATCTATAGTTTATACTGTAATGGCAATTGGTGTTGTTGGTGCTGCGTATGCAATTTTTGGTGGCTTAAAAGCTGTTGCTGTATCAGATACTATTAATGCTGTCATTTTAGTGATTGGAGCAATATTAGTACCAATTTTTGGACTGATTTATTTAGGAAAAGGCAGTTTTATGGAAGGGGTGCATATTATTGGTACAACTCATGTCGAAAAGTTTAATGCGATTGGTAGTGCAACGGATGCAGTACCTTGGCCAACAATTTTTACAGGTATTATGTTGGTGCATTTTTTCTATTGGACAACTAACCAAGCGATTGTACAACGTGCTTTGGGAGCGAAGGATTTAAAATCTGGGCAAAAAGGAATTTTAATTGCAGCACTATTCTTATTATTATTACCTCTTATTTTAAATGTACCAGGATTACTTAGTTTCCACATTATTGGTGAAGGTTTAAATCCTATTGATTTATCTTATCCTGAATTGGTTAATCGAGTATTACCAACTGTCTTACAAGGATTTTTTGTTGCCGCATTATTTGGTGCAATTTTAAGTACATTCAATTCTTTCTTGAATTCTGCTGCAACTATTTATTGTAAAGACTTACTGCCTTCAATTACTAAGAAAACATTTGAAGATAAAGAATTGATTGTTTATGCGAAAAAAGTCTCAACTGTGATGGCAATTGTAACTATTATTATTGGTCCATTACTTATGTTTGGAACAGATGGTATCTTTTTAATTACTAAACGTTTTGCTGGTTTTGTTAATATTCCAATCGTAGCATTATTTGCTGTTGGATTATTTAATAAAACGGTATCAGGCTTAGCAGCTCGTATAGCATTATTATTGCATATAGTTTTATATTTCCTCATTGTATGGGTGTTTAATGTAAAAATTAACTTTGTATATGTAATGGCTGCACTCTTTGTATTCGATGTTGCGGTAATGTTAATATTAGGAATATTCCTACGTAGAGATACTCCTTATCAAGATAATACTGAAAATAAAAGCAATGTTGATCTCAGTAACTGGGAATATGTAAATGTAACAGTTGCTTCTTTAATCTTAGGTTTATTATCTCTTTATGCACTTTTATCTCCAATTGGCTTAGCTTCTCCAGAGGGCAAACCATTGTGGATTATTTGTGGCTATGTGATTATTCAAGCTATCTTACTTATTGTAGTAGGTAAAAATAAACAGAAGGCTTAATATGCGTAATGTGATTTATATTTTATTGGATCAAGTTAGAAAGGATATGTTGGGAGCTTATGGGCATAATATTGTCAAAACTCCTAATATTGATAGATTGGCTCAAGAAGGGATTCGTTTTGATAATGCGTTCACACCGGCTTCTGTATGTGGTCCAGCAAGAACATCTTTATTTACAGGACTTATGCCATCATCACACGGAATTATTCGTAATGGTGAAAAAGGTGGAACTGGTGAAATTAGTGTTGATGCTCCAAATATTATGGATTTAGATGGCTACAATTGTTATGTGGCTGGTAAATGGCATGTTGGTACAAAATCAGTTCCTGCTGATTATGGTATACGAGGTCATAATTTTGACGGTTATGGCTATCCTGGAAGTCAGGTGTATAAAAACCTAGTTTTCGATCAACCACCAACACATTCTAATCGTTATAAAGAATGGTTGGATGAGAAATGTTTGGATATTCCAGAAGTAAGTTTAGCTTATTTTGGTGATAATCCTCATTTACGGGTACAGGAGCTTTGCGGTTTATTATCTGGAACAAAAGAACAAACGATCCCTTACTTTATAATTGATGAATCTAAAAGATTTATTCAGGAATCATTAGATGAAGAGAAACCATTTTTCACTTGGATAAATTTCTGGGGACCTCATACTCCATGTATAGTGCCAGAACCCTATTATTCCATGTATGATCCGAAAGATGTTGTATTAGATGAAAGCTTCTTTAAACCTTTGGAAGGTAAACCAGGGCATTATCGTACTATTTCTAAAATGTGGGGGATGTGGGAAGCAAGTGAAGAACATTGGCGAGAAGTTATTACCAAATTTTGGGGATATATTACGCTTATTGATGATGCTATCGGTGAATTGTTTAAATTCTTAGAGGATAAGGGATTGTATGATGATACGTTTATCGTTGTGACAGCAGATCATGGTGATGCAATGGGAGCTCATAGAATGATAGAGAAGGGAGAATTTATGTTTGATAGTACATACAATATCCCGCTTATTGTTAAAGATCCTGTCTCTCAACGAGTAAATGTGAGAGATGACAATTTAGTGTATTTGCATGATCTTACTTCTACGGTTTACGATGTAGCAGAGCAAGTTATTCCAAAAGAATTTGAAGGTGAAAGTATATTGCCAATTATTCGAAAAGGTCAGAATAATGAACGAAAAGGATTATTGGCGCAATTGGCAGGACATTTCGTTTATTTTGAACAGAGAATGTGGCGTCGCAAAGATTATAAGTTAGTTTTTAATGCGAGTGATGTTTGTGAACTTTACGATATTATCAATGATCCGGGAGAACTAAATAATCTCTTTTATGATCAGAAATATACGACTATCAAAAAAGAGATGTTGCAAGAAATGCACACTGAAATGAAGAGACTTAATGATCCATTAGAAAACTGGGTTTACCGAATTATTAATGAAGTTTAAGTAATTCTTTTTCAATTATTAGTTAATAGTAATCTCTATTTTGGAGGATGTCTCTAAAATAGAGATTTTTTATTTTGATAGATAAATTAGAGTAGTTGTTAAAACAGTAGAGAACTTTTTATTACCCATTCTGTCAAAACAGCGTTTTTATTGATTACTCATTTATTGCAAGGATTATGTAGTTTATGCCGATAAGAACACTTTCTTTACGTTCTACTTCATTAATTGGTTTAGTTTCTCTTTATTTCACCTTCATTTTAAATTATGCGTTTTACGCTAAAGTATTGACGATTCATCCATTTACAGGTGCAAAAGAAGATTATTTCTTATTAACCGTTCCTTTATTTGTATTCTTTGTGCTAAACGCAGTATTTCAGTTCTTGGCATTTCCTTTCTTACATAAAGTCGTGATACCAGTATTGCTAATTATTAGTGCGGCGATTGGTTATAGTGAAACCTTCCTCGATGTTTATTTCACCACCGATATGTTAGAAAACGTGTTGCAAACTAATTTTGCTGAGAGTTCACGAACCGTTACCTTACCTTATCTTCTTTGGGTAATCGGATTTGGGGTCATTCCAGCTATTCTCTATATTTTCGTTAAAGTAGATTATCGTTGTTGGTATAAAGAATTGGCATATCGTATTGGTATGATTTTGCTTTCTGTGGTGGTAATTTTGGGTATCGCAAAAGTGTTTTATCAAGATTATGCCGCTTTCGTTCGCAATAACAAAAGCGTACCAGCGTTGATCGTACCATCCAATTTCATTAGCGCTGGTATCAACGAGATTAAACGTGTTCGACAAGCGAATATGCCATATACACAACTAGGATTAGATTCTTCTCAAGAAAAACCAGATGATTATCGTCATCTGACAGTCGTTGTCGTTGGGGAAACGACACGAGCGCAAAATTGGGGGCTGAATGGTTATAAATTCCAAACAACACCGATGTTGGCTGCAAGAGGAGATAAGATTATCAACTTTAAGCATGTAACTAGCTGCGGTACCTCAACAGCGGTTTCAGTTCCTTGTATGTTCTCAGGAATGGGACGGGATAATTACGACGCAGTCAAAGCCTCACATCAAGATAATATTTTAGATGTATTACAACGTGCTGGCGTTGAGATTATGTGGTTGGAAAATAATAGTGACTGTAAAGGCGTTTGTTTAAGAGTACCAAATAAAAACATTACCGAATTAAATGATCCAAAATATTGTAAAGATGGTGAATGTTTAGACAACATCCTACTTTCGTATATTGATGAAGTGATTAATAGTACCAAGAAAGATACGGTATTAGTGCTGCACACGATTGGTAATCATGGACCAACTTATTATGAACGCTATACTCCAGAATATCGCCGTTTTACTCCAACTTGTGATACGAATGAAATTCAAAAATGTACTAATGAGCAGTTAGTTAATACCTATAACAACGGTATTCTCTATATTGATCAATTTATTGATAAAGTGATTCAAAAGGTCGAAGCGCATCCAGAATTGGAATCAGCGGTGTATTATCTTTCTGACCATGGTGAATCTTTGGGCGAGAATGGCGTATATTTGCATGGAACGCCTTATGCGATTGCGCCAGAGCAACAAACTCGTGTACCAATGGTGATGTGGTTCTCAGATCGTTTCAGACAAAACGAACATATCGATTTTGACTGTTTACGTAAAAATGCGGAACAACAATCTTATTCGCAAGATAACTTATATAGTACCTTGTTTGGCTTAATGGATATGAATCCAAGCACTTCGGTATATCAAAAGAAATTAGATATTATTGCGCAATGTAAGAAGTGATTTTTAGGGATTGATGAAAAAACAGCACCTTAAATAATGTTGTTTAAGGTGCTGTATTTTTTAATTAATTTTCACTCAAAAAACCACCACTTTGGTGTTTCCACAATTTGGCATAAAGACCGTTTTGCGCTAACAATTCTGAGTGAGTGCCTTGCTCAACAATTCTTCCTTGATCCAAG
Source organism: Gallibacterium salpingitidis (assembly GCF_001678495.1). Lineage (GTDB taxonomy): Bacteria > Pseudomonadota > Gammaproteobacteria > Enterobacterales > Pasteurellaceae > Gallibacterium > Gallibacterium salpingitidis. Next base: position 9,661 of record NZ_JTJL01000057.1, on the reverse strand, counting down.
ACAATTAAGCGATCCATTGCAGCAATGGTAGATAAACGGTGTGCAATGGCAATAACCGTTTTATTTTCCATCATCTTATCTAAACTTTCCTGAATGGCTGCTTCTACTTCGGAGTCTAAGGCACTCGTTGCTTCATCTAGAAGTAGAATCGGCGCATCTTTCAACATCACACGCGCAATCGCAATACGCTGGCGCTGTCCACCAGAAAGTTTTACGCCTCGTTCGCCGACGTGAGCATCATAACCATGACGACCTTGTGCATCGCTAAGCGTTGGAATAAAACCAGCTGCTTCCGCTCGTTCGGCAGCTGAAATCATTTCTGCTTCGGTAGCACTTGGACGCCCATAGATAATATTTTCACGCACTGAACGGTGTAGTAATGAAGTATCTTGAGTTACTAGACCAATTTGGCTACGTAAGCTTTCTTGGCGTACGTCGCAAATATTTTGTCCATCAATGGTGATGTTACCTTGATTGGCTTCATAGAAGCGTAATAATAAATTCACGATGGTGGATTTACCTGCTCCAGAGCGCCCAATTAACCCTACTTTTTCACCTGGTTTAATGGTTAAGTTGAAATTAGATAGCAATGGTTTTTCTGCTTCATAAGCGAAATTCACATTTTCAAATTTAATCTCTCCGTTGGTAACAGTAAGATCAGTAGCATTGCTTTTATCAACAATGGTATGTGGTTTAGATAGAGTATGCATACCATCATTGACAGTACCAATATTTTCAAACAAGCGCGCAGCTTCCCACATAATCCAGCGTGAAAGATTATTTACGCGTAATGCCATTGCGATAGCGGTAGCAATAGCTCCAACGCCAGTTTTGCCAACGCTCCATAACCATAGTCCTAAAATTGCTGTACTTAAAGTGAGCAAAATATTGGTGAAATAGGTTAAGGTTTCTAAGGAAGTCGCTAAGCGCATTTGTGCGTGTACGGTAACCATAAACTCTTGCATTGAACGTTTTGCATAACTAGCTTCACGTAAGCCATGAGAGAACAATTTGACCGTTGTAATATTGGCATAAGCATCAGTAATACGACCAGTCATTAAAGAACGAGCATCAGCTTGGCGTTCTGCGGTATAAGCGAGCTTAGGAATAAATATCTTCAAAATAATTGCAAATACAATCAGCCAAATAATAAATGGTAGGACGAACCAACCATCTAGTGTCATGAGTACGGCACCAGATGTGATGAAATAAACGGTTACATAAGTCATCACATCGGCAATGGCTAATACAGTATCACGTACGGCAAGCGCTGTTTGCATCACTTTCGCTGATACTCGACCAGCAAATTCATCTTGATAAAAGCCTAAACTTTGTCCCAACATTAAACGGTGGAAATTCCAGCGTAAACGCATTGGAAAGACCCCTTGTAATGTTTGTAGATGTACATTAGCTGCAATAAATGACCAAAGAATACTAAATAGCAATAATCCTGCCATTGCGAGTAATTGGATATTCTTTTCTTGCCATAATTGTTGTGGCGAATATTGCGCTAACCAATCAACTAAAATGCCCATAAACTGGAATAGTACGGCTTCCATCACGCCGATACCAACAACTAAAATGGTAAGCAGTAAAATCCAGCCTTTCATACCGTCCATACAAGACCAAATAAACTTTATCAGTCCATTTCTTGGAACATCTGGCATTTCATCAGGGTAAGGGTTAAGACGATTTTCAAACCATGAATAAATACGATTAAACATAGTTAATTGTTATTCTCCTTGTTTTTCTTGTTGTTTAACCTGATCCCACAATAAATCCATTTCTGTGAGAGAAACTTCTGCTAAATCACGCCCAGAAAGCACAATCGTTTGTTCCACTTGGCGGAAACGACGTTCAAATTTGAGATTAGCTTTGCGTAAGGCTTCTTCTGGGTTGATATGTAGATGACGTGCAACATTTACCACAGCGAATAATAAATCTCCCATTTCTTCTTCAATAGCAGATTGATTTTGTGGTGATGTATTTAATTCATCACGTACTTCTTGCAACTCTTCTTCTACTTTTTGGATGGTAAGTTCGGTTTCAGACCAATCGAAACCAACTTTGGCGCAACGTTTTTGTAATTTGGCTGCACGCAATAGTGATGGCAAGGCAGAAGGAACATTATCCAAAATGGAAAATTGTTGTTTGTTATGGCGTTCTTGCTGTTTAATGTTTTCCCAATTTTTTAATACTTCTTCACTATTATTTGCTTGTAATTCACCAAAAACGTGTGGATGGCGGCGAATAATTTTTTCGGTAATTCCCTCAATCACATCATCTAAAGTAAATGCCTTTTCTTCTTTGGCTAATTGGCTTAAGAACACCACTTGCATTAATAAATCACCAAGCTCTTCTTTCAGATCCTGACGATTGTCTTGATTAATCGCTTCGACAACTTCGTAAGCCTCTTCTAAGATATGTGGCGGCATAGTTTGATAGTTTTGTTCTAGATCCCAAGGACAACCTTTTTCAGGATCACGTAGTTGAGCAATGACCTCAGCAAATTTTTCTAGTTTTGTTACCATTTTTTGCTCCATTTTAGAATTAATTTGGACTTGTTTGTAATAGCGTGATCGACCGCAAACTTTTTACTAGTTTTTAATGTTACTATAACAACAAGCTTATTCAATTAGCTGATTATAAATGGAGGAATCATTATGTATAAGCATGTTCTTGTAGCGGTAGATCTTTCAGAAGAAAGTAATGTCTTATTAGCAAAAGCGGTTCAAGTTGCTAAAAACAACAGCGCTAAACTTTCCATTATTCATGTCGATGTTAATTTTTCCGACCTCTATACTGGGTTAATCGATGTTAATATGTCTTCTATGCAAGATCGTATTTCCGATGAAACTCATGATGCACTTGTTGAATTAGCCAAACAAGCAGGTTATCCAGTAACCGAAACTCTTTGCGGTAATGGTGATCTTGGTACAGTATTAGCAGACGCCGTAGATAAATATGATGTCGATATTCTTGTTGTCGGCCATCACCAAGACTTCTGGAGTAAGTTGATGTCCTCAACTCGTCAAGTCATGAATAATATTGACGTTGATATGTTAGTTGTACCATTAAAAGACGAAGAATAGATTATAGCGTGAAAAAGCCTCTGCGTCAGCGGAGGCTTTTTGCTATCTGATGATTTAGTTTTATTAGTAATGTGGCGGCGGAGTTTCTTCCGCTTGTGTTGCAATATTAGAGGGTTGCATATCTTTTAATTTTTGTGCTAGATAACGTAATTGTAGCTGCATCTTTTCAATAATAAACTGTTGATCAACTAACGCCTGATTCAGTTGTTCAATCGTGTTTTCTTGAAAGGCAACTTTCATTTCTAATTCATCTAAACGTTGTAATAGAGGGCTAAGCTCATTTTTCATTATTCGTCCTTATCAGATTTAAGGTGCTAAATTTTTTCTGTATGTTGAAAAATTAATAATTTCGTTTAAACCTTAAATAAATATTGTATATTTTAAAAAATCATTTTACCCTATTCGCTAAAATTAAAGCAGTGATAAATTTATTATTTTCTTATGGAGAACAAACAATTATGCGTTCCATGAATAAAATTGCCTTTCTTTCTGGATTAGTTTTCTTAGCTGTAAGTGGCCACAGTTTTGCTGAAGATTCTCAATTAAAAGACAAAAAATTTATTGAAGATTCTTCTTATGCAATTGGTGTATTTATGGGGAAAAACATCCAACAATCGTTAGATTCACAAAAATCTCTCATTAAATATGACAATAGTAAGATTTTAGAAGGCGTGAAAGATACGCTAACAGGAAAAACAACTTTATCTGATGAAGCGTTACAAAAGCAATTACAAGCCTTAGACGAACAACTCACCAAAGCAACACAAGTGCAATTAGAAAAAGTTGCTAAGGAAAATGAACAAAAAGGTAAAGAGTATCGCGATAAATATGCGAAGCAAGATGGCGTTAAAAAGACTGAATCTGGCATTCTTTATCGTATAGAAAAAGAGGGTGATGGTGTTAGACCAAATCCAGCAGATACGGTGAAAGTTAATTATCGTGGTACTTTAATTGATGGTACAGAGTTCGATAGTTCATATAAACGTAATCAACCAATTGAATTTCAACTCAATCAATTGATTCCAGGCTGGGTTGAAGGAATTAGCCTAATTAAGAAAGGCGGAAAAATTCAGTTAGTATTACCACCTAATCTTGCATATGGCGATCAACAAACAGGTCAAATTCCACCAAATTCAACCTTAATTTTTGATATCGAATTGTTAGATGTGAAATCAAATAATAAGTAATTATTATAAGAAAGAGAAAGAATGCGGGCAGAAATGTCCGTTATTCTTTTTTCATTTGGAGTGGTTATGAATTTAGATGATGAGATTTTTTTACAGGAAGAACAGCCATTTACGAAAGAGGATCATGATATTTTGCAATCTTATGTTCCTGTAGTAGAGGGAATTGCTGCATTAGTTGGCGGGCATTGCGAAATTGTGCTGCATTCTTTAGAGAATTTGAAGCACTCAGCTATTTGTATTGCTAATGGACATAATACAAATCGCAAAGTGGGCTCGCCAATTACTGATCTGGCATTGCGTTCTTTACATCAGATGAAAACGGATAGTGTGTCACAACCTTATTTTACACGAGCAAAAAGTAATGGGTTGATGAAGTCTATTAGTATTGCAATTCGTAATTCACAACAACGTATTATTGGTTTACTTTGTATCAATATTAATTTGAATGTTCCAGTGGCTGAGTTTGTACAAGGACTAGTTCCGACACACGAGCAAGAGGAAAGTTCTTCAGAAGTGAATTTTGCTTCTTCAGTTGAAGAGTTGGTGGCGCAAACGGTAGAACAAACTATCGAAGATATCACTAATGATCGTAATGTATCGAATAATAATAAGAATAAACAGATCGTACTTTCGTTATTTGAGAAAGGTATTTTTGATATTAAAGATGCGATTAACCAAGTAGCGGAACGTTTAGGCATTTCTCGTCATACGGTATATCTCTATATTCGTCAAATTAAGCAGGATGAACAAAAATAATGCGTTATGTGTTGTCCGTTACACAGCCAGTATATGGTTCTCAAGCTAGCTTCTTGGCTTATCAATTTGCGGAAGAATTGTTGCAGGCTGGTCATTCGATAGCACAAGTGTTTTTCTCTCAGGCTGGCGTTAGTCATGGCAACGCTTTTGTTTATCCAGCTAATGATGAATTTAATTTAATTAAACATTGGCAGCAATTAGCGCAACAGTACCAATTCCCACTTTACCTTTGTATTGCCGCTGCGCAACGACGTGGTGTGGTGAATGAAGAAACGGCTGCAATAGAGCAACAAAATAATCTTGCCGAAAAGTTTGTGTTAGCTGGGCTAGGAGAGTTTAGCCAAGCTGTCTTAACTGCAGATAGAGTAATTACTTTTTAGGGCGATGATATGAAAGTGGCTTTTGTTTTTACGCAAGCGCCTTATGGCAGTAGTAGAGTAAGAGAAGGCATTGATGCTTTATTAGCAATGTCAGCTTATTGTGATGAAACGGATATTGGTGTATTTTTTTTGCACGATGGCGTGTTAAATCTGTTAGCAAAGCAACAAGCGGAATTATTGTTACAGAAAGAAACATCAGCAATGCTAAAATTGTTAGCATTATATGAAATTGAACAATGTTTTATCAGCCAAGAAGATGTCGCTCGTTATCAATTAACAGATCAGTCGTTATTATTACCAGTGAAAATACTAGAACAGTCAGCGTTGATTAACAGATTACGACAAGCGGAAAAAATCTTAACATTTTAATGGACTGCGTATGCTTTATACCTTTTCAAAAAGCCAATATGATCAACAACAATTAGTCCAATTATTCTCTAATGTGACAGAGCAAGATGCCATTTTATTGTGGCAAGATGGTGTCCTTTTACCGATAAAATATCCAACGCTATTTCAACCAGAACAGAGCTATTTCTTATTAGAAAATGATGTTACAGCCAGAGATTTGCATTATTTTTTTTCAGCAAATCGTGCATCTTTTTCTATCATCAGTTTACGTGATCTGGTTAAGTTAACAGAACAATATTCCCCACAAGTGAGTCTTTAATAATCAGGGTCGGTAAAACCTTGACATGCCAATCGTTAAAGAATAGAATGCGTCGTCCATTCTTCTATGGAATGGGGTTAATTTAACATTCAATAGTGAATTATTTTTTATTTAAACTGGAGCTTTTTAATGGCAACTATCAACCAGCTAGTACGCAAACCGCGTGTGAAGAAGGTTGTAAAAAGCAACGTTCCTGCATTAGAGGCTTGCCCGCAGAAACGTGGCGTGTGTACTCGTGTGTACACTACTACACCTAAAAAACCGAATTCAGCACTACGTAAAGTATGCCGTATTCGTTTAACAAATGGTTATGAAGTAACCTCTTATATCGGTGGTGAAGGTCATAACTTACAAGAACACTCCGTTGTATTAATTCGTGGCGGTCGTGTTAAAGATTTACCAGGTGTGCGTTACCACACCGTACGTGGCGCATTAGACTGTGCAGGCGTAAAAGATCGTAAACAAGGCCGTTCTAAATACGGCGTGAAGCGCCCTAAAGCTTAATGGATCTCCGTTAAGTAAGGCCAAACGTTTAATTTAGAACATAGATAGCATACAAGACTCCAGAAATAGAGTTTTGGATAACCTGAAGATTTAATATACGGAGAAAAAGCCATGCCACGTCGTCGTGTGATTGGTCAACGCAAGATCCTTCCAGATCCAAAGTTCGGATCAGAATTACTTGCAAAATTTATTAATGTTTTAATGGTAGATGGTAAAAAATCTATCGCTGAAAAAATTGTTTATACTGCTTTAGATACATTGGCACAAAGAACTGGTAAAGATCATTTGGAAGCCTTTGAAGCAGCATTAGAAAATGTTCGTCCAACTGTAGAGGTTAAATCTCGCCGTGTTGGTGGTTCTACTTACCAAGTACCAGTAGAGGTTCGCCCTGTACGTCGTAACGCATTAGGTATGCGTTGGATTGTTGAAGCAGCTCGTAAACGTGGTGACAAATCAATGGCATTACGTCTTGCAAATGAGTTGTCTGATGCAGTAGAAAATAAAGGCGCTGCAGTTAAGAAACGTGAAGACGTTCATCGTATGGCAGAAGCTAACAAAGCATTTGCTCATTACCGTTGGTAATTTATTTTATGCAGTAAGTCTTGGTATCAAGACTTACTGGTTCATCTTTTTAAGCCTAGCGAGAGGAAATAATCGTGGCACGTACTACTCCAATTGAGCGCTACCGTAATATCGGGATCAGTGCTCACATCGACGCAGGTAAAACAACTACCACAGAACGTATTCTTTTCTATACCGGTGTAAGCCATAAAATCGGTGAGGTTCATGATGGTGCAGCTACCATGGACTGGATGGAACAAGAACAAGAACGTGGTATTACTATTACCTCTGCAGCAACAACTTGCTTCTGGCAAGGTATGTCAAAACAATTCCCACAACACCGTATTAACATTATCGATACTCCGGGACACGTAGACTTCACTATCGAAGTTGAACGTTCAATGCGTGTACTTGATGGTGCGGTAATGGTTTACTGTGCGGTAGGTGGTGTTCAACCTCAATCTGAAACTGTATGGCGTCAAGCTAACAAATATGGTGTTCCACGTATTGCATTCGTGAACAAAATGGACCGTACAGGTGCAAACTTCTTACGTGTTGTTGAACAAATTAAAACCCGTTTAGGTGGAACTGCTGTACCAATTCAATTACCAATCGGTGCAGAAGATAATTTCACAGGTGTTATCGATCTTCTTAAAATGAAAGCGATTAACTGGAATGAAGCAGATCAAGGTATGACATTTACCTATGAAGATATTCCAGCTAATTTGAAAGATTTAGCAGATGAATGGCATCAAAACTTAATCGAATCTGCTGCAGAAGCATCAGAAGAATTAATGGAAAAATACCTTGGCGGTGAAGAATTAACTGAAGAAGAAGTTAAAGCAGCATTACGTCAACGTGTATTGGCAAACGAAATTATCCTTATCACTTGTGGTTCTGCATTTAAGAACAAAGGTGTTCAAGCAATGCTTGATGCGGTAGTTGATTACTTACCAGCACCAACAGACGTTCCAGCGATCAAAGGTATCAACCTTGACGAAACTGAAGGTGAACGTCATGCAAGTGATGATGAGCCATTCTCATCATTAGCGTTCAAGATCGCAACTGACCCATTCGTAGGTAACTTAACATTCTTCCGTGTTTACTCTGGTGTAGTAAACTCTGGCGATACTGTAATGAACTCAGTGAAACAAAAACGTGAACGTTTTGGTCGTATCGTACAGATGCACGCTAACAAACGTGAAGAAATCAAAGAAGTTCGTGCAGGGGATATTGCAGCAGCGATTGGTTTGAAAGAAGTAACAACAGGGGATACATTATGTGATCCTGATAATCCAATCATCCTTGAACGTATGGAATTCCCAGAGCCAGTAATCTCTGTAGCGGTAGAACCAAAAACTAAAGCTGACCAAGAAAAAATGGGCTTGGCATTAGGTCGTCTTGCACAAGAAGACCCTTCATTCCGTGTTCACACAGATGAAGAATCTGGTCAAACCATTATTTCTGGTATGGGTGAGTTACACTTAGATATCATCGTTGACCGTATGCGTCGTGAGTTTAAAGTGGAAGCAAACATTGGTAAACCACAAGTTGCTTACCGCGAAACTATCCGTACTCGTGTTAATGATGTTGAAGGTAAACACGCGAAACAATCTGGTGGTCGTGGTCAATACGGTCACGTTGTTATCGACCTATATCCATTGGATCCAGAAGGTCCAGGATACGAATTTGTCAACGAAATCAAAGGTGGTGTTATCCCTGGTGAATACATTCCTGCGGTTGATAAAGGTATCCAAGAACAACTTAAAGCTGGTCCTTTAGCTGGTTACCCAGTAGTAGATATCGGTGTACGTTTACATTTCGGTTCTTACCATGATGTGGACTCATCAGAATTAGCGTTCAAATTAGCAGCGTCAATTGCGTTTAAAGCAGCGTTTGCTAAAGCGAACCCAGTATTACTTGAACCAATTATGAAAGTGGAAGTTGAAACACCTGCTGATTATGTGGGTGATGTAATCGGTGACTTAAGCCGTCGTCGTGCACTTGTTAATGGTCAAGAAAGCAACGAATTTGTTACTAAGATCAACGCAGAAGTACCATTATCAGAAATGTTTGGTTATGCAACTGATCTTCGTTCACAAACTCAAGGTCGTGCTTCATACTCAATGGAACCATTGAAATATGCTGAAGCACCTGCTAGCGTAGCAACTGCAGTAATTGAAGCTCGCAAAGCGAAATAATCGTAATGACTGCAACGCATTTATGCGTTGCAGGTTTTTAATTTAAAAAGGAAATTATCGTGTCTAAAGAAAAATTTGAACGTACAAAACCGCACGTTAACGTGGGTACAATCGGTCACGTTGACCATGGTAAAACAACATTAACAGCAGCGATCACCACAGTATTAGCGAAACACTTTGGTGGAGCAGCACGTGCATTTGACCAAATCGATAATGCACCAGAAGAAAAAGCACGTGGTATCACCATCAACACTTCACACGTTGAATATGATACAGCGACTCGTCACTATGCACACGTTGACTGTCCGGGACA
>NZ_JTJL01000056.1 GCF_001678495.1 Gallibacterium salpingitidis | reverse complement strand
AATGACAAAAAGCATTAGCTTTTTGAACGTTGCTTGCAACGGCCCGTTAGGGTGAGCCAGTGAACAAAGTTCACTGGCGAATAAAATGAAGTCGCTCTTTAGGGCGAAACTTAAATTGTAGATAAGAAATAATTTAGCACAAAGTTTTATAATTGACTTTGTCAATAAACAGGCTCTTTTTGAAGAGTATGATTAATTTCCCGGTTTATAAAATCATACAAACTGATTACTAAAAAAATTCTAATTTTCTCTAGCTATAATTGCTTGCATTCTTTTTATTGACAAATTTAAGTCGAAATAAGCTAAATCTTTCAGTGTTATTTCATTCCACGATGATAGATTGTGGAGTAGAATAGCGAATTTCTTGACCTCGCGAAAAAAGGAAAAATATGAATTTTATCGGTAAATTAATAGGCGTAATTGTTGGTTTTAAATTCGGTGGTTTTTTTGGTGCAATTTTTGGCGCATTTTTAGGCCATTTAGCAGATAAAAAATTATATGAATTAGGCAATGTAGCCTCTTCTTTATTTGGCCACAAGGTATCACGTCAGTCGCTATTTATGCAGACTACTTTTGCGGTAATGGGACATTTAAGTAAAGCAAAAGGCAGAGTTACCAACGAAGATATCCAATTGGCTACTGCAATTATGGATCGTATGCAACTAAGTGCAGATCAACGTCAATTGGCACAAGAAGCTTTTACTCGTGGTAAAGCAACAGATTTTCCAATTCGTCAAGCGATTAGAGAGTTTCGTGTTGGTTGTGGTGAACGCAAAGATCTGTTGAGAATGTTCTTAGAAATTCAAATTCAAGTAGCATTGAGTGATCAAGAATTACACCCAAATGAGAAAGAAGTGTTGTTTATTGTTGCTGAAGAACTTGGCTATTCTTCTTTCCAATTTGAACAAATGCTGGCAATGATTTATGCGGCGCGCCAATTCTCACAAGGTGGTGGCTTTTACTATCAATATCAGCAATATCAACAGCAAGGTTATCAACAACAATCTGGTGGCGGTTATCAAGGGGCAAGACAAAGTTCATCAGGCCCAACATTAGAAGATGCCTATCGAGTACTGGGAGTGTCTGCTAATGATGAACGTGAAGTGGTAAAACGTGCTTATCGTAAATTAATGAATGAACATCATCCAGATAAATTAGTCGCGAAAGGCTTACCAGAAGAGATGATGGAAATGGCAAAAGAAAAAGCACAACAAATTCAAGCAGCTTATGATTTGATTTGTAAAGTAAAAGGGTGGAAAAAATAATGAAATCAACACCAATATTTCCAAAAATTTTAGCAATTTTTATTGCCATTTTAATGATTTGGTCATTTATCCAACCTTATTCGCGAGAAGTTTGGATTGCCGAAATGGTGCCGGTAATATTGGTGTTTTTGTTATTAATTGTCACTTATCCTAAATTTCAATTTAGTACTTTCGCTTATGTACTAATGAGTGGTTGGCTAATTATGCACACTATTGGTGCACATTATACTTTTGAGCGAGTTCCTTTTAATTGGGGAAGTGAGTTGTTATCGGGTTGGTTAGGTGAAGGCCGCAACCATTTTGACCGCGTTGCACATTATATTATTGGTTTTTATAGTTTTCCGATTGCTGAATTATTAGTGCGTAAACGTTGGGCGAATGTGATTACTGCTGGTTTATTTGGCCTTTTCTCAATAATGAGTATTGCGGCTGCTTATGAGATTATTGAGTGGCAATACGCAGTACAAGAAGGCGGAGATGCAGGAATTGCTTTCTTAGGTTCTCAAGGTGATATTTGGGATGCACAAAAAGATATGTTGGCAGATACTTTGGGTGCAATAACGGCATTAATGTTGTTCTATTGGCAAAGACCAGATAAAAAATGCGCGTAATTTTAGCTCCAATGCAAGGCGTATTGGATCCGTTTATGCGCCAATTATTAACCACATTTAACTGCTATGATCTCTGTGTTTCGGAATTTGTCAGAGTGGTTAATCAATGTTTACCAAAGAAAGTTTATTATCGCCTTTGTCCAGAACTGCAAAATCAAGGCTACACTGCAAGCGGAACGCCTGTAAGAGTGCAATTATTGGGGCAAGAGCCAGAATGGTTGGCGGAAAATGCACATTTGGCAATTAACTTAGGATCACATGGCATAGATCTCAACTGTGGTTGTCCATCAAAAACAGTCAATGGTAGCTGTGGTGGCGCCAGTTTATTAAAGCAACCAGAATTAATTTATCAGGCGACAAAAGCGATTCGTGCGGCAATTGGAACTTCGCATACATTAAGTGTAAAAATTCGTTTAGGCTGGGAAGAGAAGACATTTGCCTTAGATATTGCAGATGCAGTACAACAAGGTGGCGCTGATGAAATTGCAGTGCATGGCCGCACTAAAATGGATGGTTATCGTGCTGACCGTATTGATTGGCAAAAAATTGGAGAAATTCGTCAATACCTGTCGATTCCTGTGATCGCCAATGGTGAAATTTTTAACTGGCAAGATGCGAAAAGTTGTTTAGACATTACAGGTTGTAGCGATTTAATGGTTGCTCGTGGTGCTTTGCAAATTCCCAATTTGAGTGAAGTAATTAAACATCAAGCGGCACCGTTAGCTTGGCGTTATGTGGTGGAGTTGTTGCAACATTATAGTCAGGTAGAAAATCAGTGGGATAGTGGTTTTTATCATTTAGCAAGAATTAAGCAGTGGTTAAGATTTTTGCTGAAAGATTATATTGAAGCAGCGGCTTTATTTGACAAAATTAAAAGCTGTACGACAACAGAAGAATTAAAAATAGTATTAAATAGAGAAGAAAATGAAATATAACTGGATTTTGTTTGATGCTGATGAAACCCTATTCTCGTTTGACTCATTTGCTGGATTGAAGCAACTGTTTGCACACTATAATGTTGATTTTACTGAAGAAGATTTTAAAGAATATCAACAGCTTAATAAGCCATTATGGGTAGCTTATCAAGATGGCAAGATTGATGCGAAAACCTTGCAAGAGAGTCGTTTTGCGGAATGGGGTAAACGTTTAGCGGTAAAACCAGCTGATCTAAATCATGGTTTTTTATTATCAATGGCAGAGGTGTGTCGTCCGTTGGATGGTGTCGTGGAAATGTTACAACGATTACATCAACGGTCTAAATTAGCCATTATTACCAATGGCTTTACGGCAATGCAGCAATTACGCCTTAATAAAACAGGATTAAGCGATTATTTTGAGTTTGTTGTCGTTTCAGAAGAGATTGGCGTATCTAAACCAAATCCACAATTTTTCCGCCATGCGTTGGAGCTGGCCAGTCCTAAAGATACGAAACAAGTATTAGTTGTTGGTGATACTTTAGAGTCGGATATTTTAGGCGGTAATAATGTCGGCTTAGATACCTGTTGGTTAGATCATGGGCGTGAAAATCTAACCGAAATTAAACCAACTTATCAAATTCCACGTATTGCTGATTTATTGCAAGTGGTTGAAAATTCGTAAACTTTTCTTTACGCTGTCTTTATTTCTGTACAGCTACAATGTATGATAGCGCAGTGCAGAAATAAGGAGGCAGATAATGCGTTTTGCAATAGCTTGTGTTGATCGAATTGGTGTCGCAAAAGAAGTTCTTGATTTATTAGCAAAAGAGCAAATCAACTTAGAAGGGATTGAGTTAAAAAAAGTTGATAAAAATGGCTTCATCTATTTGAAGATTGAAGACATTGCAGCGTTTCAAACAGAATATTTGATCGATAAGTTACGCGATATTGCTGGTGTTAGCGCAGTTTCACGTTTAGATTACCTACCTTATGAACGCAAAGCGATTGAATTAAATGCTTTATTTGAATCATTACCACACCCGATTTTATCGATTGATTTGGCGGGTAAAATTGAATTCGCTAATCAATTAGCTAGCAAACTATTATTACCCTATTTGCAAGAAAAAAAGCCTAAAGCACTCTCCTTGCAAAATTCTCTATTAGCGGATGCGCTGCCTTTATTACAACAAGCCACTTGGTATAAAGATTTCCTACAACAATCACAACAAGATCATTTATCAATCGCACTTTCCCATCAAATTCAATTAGACGATCAACAATGGCGCATGGATGTATTGCCCTTAACTTTTAAGGAAACTGACCAAGTATTTGTGGGTAGTGTGGTTACCCTGCAATCCTTTGATATGTTACGTATTGATCCGCAACAATTTAATGCTTATCACAGCAATACTTTTGCTGAAGTGGTGGCAAAAAGTAGAAAAATGGCGGAATTAGTCGAATTAGCGAAAAAATTCGCATTTTCTGATGCACCTTTATTGATCCAAGGGGAAACAGGTACAGGTAAGGAATTTATTGCCAAGGCGTGCCACAATTTAAGCAATCGTCGTGATCAAAAATTTATTGCTGTAAATTGTGCTGGATTACCGCCAGAGGATACCGAAGCAGAGATGTTTGGTTATCATACCAATGAGCGTCAAAGTATTGGCTTTTTTGAATATGCGGATCAAGGTACAGTGCTGTTAGATAACATTGCTGAATTATCTTTGCCAATGCAGGCAAAATTATTACGTTTTCTACATGATGGTACTTTCCGTCGCGTCGGTGAAGAACAAGAACATTATGTTAATGTTAGGGTGATTTGTACTACACAAGAGCCGTTATCAACTTATGTTGAGCAAGGTGTCTTGCGAGAGGATCTGTATCATCGTCTAAATGTGCTGGCATTGACGATTCCGCCATTGCGAGAACGACAAGAAGATATCCCAGGATTAGTTGCACAATTTGTGAAACATATTGCTGCTGAATTAGGGATTCCTCAACCGCACTATTCAACAGAGTTTATTGCCTTTTTACAAAAGTATGCTTGGGCTGGCAATGTACGGGAGCTTTATAACGCACTGTATCGTGCTTGTTCGTTAGTAGAAAATGGGCAGTTACAGATTGCTGGCTTACATTTACAAGATCGTATTATTAGTAATTTTAATTTGGAGCAATTTGAGGGCGCCACTTTAGAGGAAATGTTAGGACGTTTTGAAGCGGCAATTTTGCAAAAGTTTTATGCAGAATATCCGAGTACCAGAAAATTGGCGCAACATCTAGGTATTTCACATACTGCCATTGCGAATAAATTACGTCAGTATGGAATTACCAAGTAGTCTAAATTAGCTATAACAGTATGATGACAAAATATGCTAGAATAGACGGTCAAATTTTTTGATTTTTCTGGGTAGCTGGCATTAACCCATAATTAGCGGAGGAATAAATGACGGTAGCAGCGAATAGACGTTCAATCATGACCCTTTTTTCAGATAAAAATGATATTTATAGCCATCAAGTCAAAATTGTTTTAGCCGAAAAAGGCGTAGCCTATGAAACTGAAAATATCGAACCAGGCGACATCTCAGAAGATTTATTAGAACTCAATCCAACTGGTAGTTTACCAACTTTAGTTGATCGTGAATTAGTACTATTTAATTCACGTATTATTATGGAATATCTTGATGAACGTTTCCCGCACCCACCATTGATGCCTGTTTATCCAGTTGCGAGAGCACAATGTCGTTTATTGATGCAGCGTATTGAAAATGACTGGTATCCACTTTTTGCTAAAGCAAAAGATGAAACTCATCCAGAATCAGCAGCGGCGAAAAAACAATTGAGAGAAGAGTTATTAGCGATAGCGCCAGTATTTTCACAATATACTTATTTTATGAGCGATGAATTTAGTTTGGTGGATTGCTATTTAGCGCCATTATTTTGGCAGTTGCAATTATTAGGTGTGGAATTTAGTGGTGCAGGTAGTAAAGCAATTAAAGGCTATATGAATAAAGTCTTTTCACGTGATAGCTTTGCTAAATCATTAGGAAATAGTGCAGCTCTTAATATTATGGATGATAAGTAAGGATTAGTTATGGCAACAATTACGCCAAAACCAAAACGACCATATCTGTTACGTGCTTATTTTGATTGGTTAGTAGATAACGAATTAACACCTTATTTGGTCGTTGATGCAGACTATCCGAATGTTGATGTTCCTGTTGAATATGTTCGTGATGGTCAAATTGTGTTGAATTTATCACCGAATGCAGTAGGTAATCTTTCATTAGGTAATGAAGAGATTCGTTTTAGTGCTAGATTTCAAGGTGTTATTCGCCATATTGTGATTCCATTGGGAGCAGCAATGGCGATTTATGCACGTGAAAATGGGGATGGCGTGATGTTTGAACCTGAAGATGCGTATGATATTGAATACCTTGATACTGAACAACCAATCGGTTTTCATCAGATAGTTGATAATCCTAAGACTTCACAAGACACAGAACAGAAAAAAGAGAAGAAAAGCGAGAAAAAAACATCGCATTTACGTGTTCTTGATTAATCCTCCATTATGCCGCAATTGATTGCGGCATTTTTTTATTTCCTCGAGCATCATCACAATTTACTCATCTTACGATAAAGGTTTTCTGAGCGGTCTATTATTGTATCCTCGTTATAGAGGAGAAGGATAATGCAGAAATATCATACTGGATTCACGTTAGTTGAAGTATTAACTGTGATTTTGATTTTGGCATTATCGTGGTTATGGCTGACACCGACTTGGCAGCAATTTAATTCTCAATTAAAACTGTATATCGAACAATGGCGTTTAAAACAATATTTAGCACAAGTGCAACAACGAGCAAATACATCAATGGGCAGTTGGGGATTGCGAGTAAGTATTTCTCCAGATCGTCGCCGTTGGTGTTTATTAGCACAACAAGAAAAGGAGAATTCCACTCCTTGTGATTGTTTTCATTTAGCTACTTGTAATCAAGCGAATAATCTCGTCTATTTTCCTTATAGCAGCAATAACATCAGTTTTCATACGAAATACACTTATCCACAACCTTTAACAGTGTTTAATAGCACACGCAATACCATGCGTAATAGCTGTTTTATCTTGCAACTGCAGAATAGCAATCAGCCTCAAAAAATCGTTTTTAAATACAGTGGATTCGGTGAGGTAAAAGTTGATGATCAAGAAACAACCAGTGCCTGTTTATCCTATGCCTCGTAAAACAACACCTTTTCTATTGGGTGTCACTTTACCGGAATTGTTGGTGACGTTGGCAATTGCTTGTCTGCTAATGATGATTTTATCGAATTGGGTATTGTATCTTTATCGTCAACAAGAACAACGACAACAACAATTACAGTTACAGCAGGCTGTCCATAGTGCGTTACAATTGATGAGCAAGGATCTGCGCCGCAGTGGATACCATTTCCCAAAATCTCAGCATAATTTATTGTTATTTCAATGGCAAAAACGTAGTTTGACACTCAATCTACCGAAGCAAGATTACTATCAATGCGCTATGTTTTTTTATGATCTGAATAAAGATGGCTGCATAGGCAATCAAAATAGCAATACGGCCTGTACGATCGGTGCACAAAATAACAGTCAAAATATCCAAAAAGAGTTGTTTGGTTATCGGTTAGCTGCAGGAAATCTAGAAATGCTATTTATGTTTGCAGGAACGATTAATGAAAATTGTACTACTGCTAACTGCCAACGACATATAAATAATCCAAGTTGTTACAGCAAAGGTTGGTCAAAATTTTTTGATCAACGTTATATGGTGAGAGAGTTAGCTTTTCGATGGTTGGCTGAACAGCGAGGACTTAGTATTGGTTTAACAGTATCGCTGCGTTCGGAGCCAACGTTAAGTTATCAAGCAACTGCACTTGTTCCTTTGCTCAATGAGGTCGCTGAATGAGAGGGTATTATTCAGGCTATTTCAGTTTGTTAACGATATTAGTATTAGGTAGCTTAAGTTTGTTATTGTTATGGCTTCATCAAGATAGCTTACATTTTTATCAACGCGGTTTATTAGCAAGAAATAGTGATCTGACGATGCAAAGGAAATTGTTTCGTCAATATCAACAACAATATGCACAACTTTGTCAGCCAATAACAGCTAAAGAGAGTGCATTTAGTGAGGAGCTGACGGTAACGGGTAAGCATACTGCGGCAATTTTTTATGTTGATTGTTTAAAAGAGGCTCTGTTTATTGAGTTACCGAAGGCAAAACAAAATCAACCAAGAGCAAAATATTTAAATTCTCACTATTTGATAACTCAGCCAGTATATGATGAACCAATTTATACCTCGTTACATCAACCACTATTATGGATTATTGATCAGCCAACAGTGTGGCAATTAGATGGAACAATTTATGGTGTTGTGATTAGTAATGCCGATTTGAAGATAGACGGAAAAGGGAAAATTGTCGGCGCTATTATTAGCGATCAGAAGGTTATATTAGGCAATAAGGTCAAGATCGAATTTAGTTCATCAATTGTAAATAACCTAGATGCTCAATTCTCACATTGGCGAGTGGCAAAAGGAGGTTGGCATGATTTCTAATTTCCAGAAAGGGCATACTTTGATGGAAATAGTAGTGGTATTAAGTTTTCTGTCAGTAATGTTATTAACTGGGCAACGTTGGTTAAATCAACAGCAGCAACAAACAGCTAAGTTATGGCAATATGCCCAAGCACTACAAATTGCAGAAAATCAACAAACATTGCAATTGTTGGAGCAATCTTGCCAACCTCAAGTAACACAAAATAAGGTGACTTTTCTGATTCGTTGTGAGGCGGATATGATTATTGTTGAATATCCGTTAGGGCAAGTAAAAATTTACGGATAATGTTATCGTTTTGTTTCATGATCAGTATAATAAGTGCCATTTTATCAACAAGGAGCATTTATGTCAGAAACGTTTAAAGAGATTGAAGCAGCTGATGCGTGGCAATTAATTCAACAACAGCAAGCTGCATTAGTTGATGTACGAGATATCCAACGTTTTGCTTATAGTCATCCTCAAGATGCTTTTCATTTAACTAATCAAAGTTATGGTGAGTTTTGCGATCGTTATGACTTTGATGTTCCGATCGTGGTGATTTGTTATCATGGTAACAGCAGCCGCAATGTGGCGCAATTCTTAGTCGAACAAGGTTTTGATGAAGTATATAGCGTTAGAGGTGGATTTGACGCTTGGGTTAAAGCTGATTTACCAGTTGAGTCTGGTTTGGAGTAAGCTTAGTAAAAAGCACTACAACTAATAATAAATGTAGTGCTTTTTTATGCGCTAATAGTAGCTTAATGTAATCCCTAGTGAAGCAAGGAATTTTTGCTCTTGTTGTAATTCCGTTTGTAGCAGTGGATTACGTGCAAGATAATTAGTTGGAAAGAGTAACTGCCATTTTTGTGTCGAGTTAGTAGATAAACTAATTTCAGCTTGTTCAGTGGCTTGTCGTGTTTTATTAAATAGAACAGCAAAACGTAGCAATAAAATTAGTGCCAACACATCTTCATTGTTATAGCGATAACAATCAGGAATATCTGCAATTCTAAAAATACCAGTATGGAATCGTGCCAAAATAGCGAGTAAACGTTGTTGTTCACTATCGAAACCGGGTAGTTCAGTATTCTGTAAGATATAGGCAGAATGTTTTTGTACATTGCGATGATTAATGACAATACCGACTTCGTGGGTTAGTGCAGCGTAGAAAAGGATTTGGCGTAATTCATAAGCGAATTTTTCTTCTTTCCAGGAGTTAAATTGATTTGCCAACATTTGTGCAATATGCGCAACTCGTGCTGCCTGTTCACGATCGAGATTAAATTGTTGATTTAAACTATTAACGGTACGTTCGCGAATATTACTTACTCTAAATTTATCTTCAAAGTTATACATTACTCCTTCTCGCACCGCACCGTCTGAGTAGCGCATTGCTTTAATCTGGAAGTTTTCAAATAGGGCAACGAGAATCGCTAGACCAGGGACAAAGACGTCAATACGATTATGATGTAATCCCGGTAAATGAATTTGGCTAAAATGTTCTGCTTTTAGCGTACGTTCTACTAATTCATTTAAGCGCGGCAACGTAATTAAACCATCTTTAAAATGTAACGCGAGCAGCACTTCACTGACTGTTTTGATTGTACCAGATGAACCTAAAGTCGCTTCCCAACCCAATTGGCGATATTCCCAAGCAAGATCTTCAATTTTTTCCAAAGCACATTGCTTAGCTTGCTGGAAGCGTTCAGCACTTAATTTGCCATCAGCAAAGAAGCGTTTGGCAAAACTGACACAACCCATATGACGGCTTTCGGCAATTAATGGTGTGAAATCATCTCCAATAATCATTTCAGTTGAACCGCCACCGATATCAATCACTAATTTCCGACCTTTTTCTGGCTGTGTATGTGAAACACCAGCATAAATCAATTTCGCTTCTTGCTGTCCAGAAATGATATTAATTTTATAAGGGAAAACACGCGCCGCTTGTTGTAAAAATTCGTCACTATTGACTGCACGACGTAATGTGTAAGTACCAATAACTTGAACATTTTCCGCTGGGAATCCTTGTAAACGTTCAGAAAAAAGCGCAAGACAAGCAACACCACGATCAATGGCTTGTTGGCTTAGAACTTGATCTTTATCTAATCCTTCGGCTAATTGTACTTTTTGTTTTAGTCTGGAAAGAATTTGGATTGAGCCGTTGACAATGCGGGCAACAATCATATGGAAACTGTTTGATCCGAGATCTACGACGGCGATTTCTTTCATAATAATTTACCTGTGTGTCTTAATGTTCAAATTGGTATAGAAGATCAACAGCTTGTGATGTTCCAGATACTGATTGTAAATATAATTTTGGCAATAAGCGATAGCGAAGCGTCAATTCTGCTAACGGTTCGAACAATCCAACACCATATTTGACTTGCAAGCGAGGTGTTATATAGCCGCTTACTACGACTTGTGATTGATCGCCTAATCCTTGCGTTTCTAAATTAAGGTTTTTGATGCCGAAAGTTTCGCCAATTTGTCCTACCATTTTCCCTGTTTTTGATAGACTCATACTGATTAAAGCAGCGCCTAAAGAAGCACTGGAACCAGTATTTTCAGAGGACAATGCGCGGCCAGTTAATAAGTAAGATAAAGCATTATCTTGTGACATAGAAGGTTCAGAGAAAACTTGAATCGTTGGTGATTCTGCTAAACCCGAAACTCTAATACCAGCGGTAACAGTAGTGGTTTCCATTGCATTTGGATTACGAATCGCTTCGATATTCAATGTCGGTTGCGATGGTAAGCCAGAGAAGATAATTTCACCTTTACGGATCAATAAATCTTGACCAAAGGAGGCATAGCGACCGTTGAGTAGATGAATTTGTCCGAATAGACCAAGTTGGTTATCTTGTTGACGAACATTTAACACTCCTTCTAACTGACTTTTTAAGCCATAAGCGCTGACTCTGACTCGCTGTCCGAGATTGATCGTAATATCAGTGGATAGAAAGGCATTACTTTTTTCACTAAATTGTTCCAAGCGTTGTTTAGCTGATAGTTTAGGATGTTGTTCTAGAATCACTTCATCATCACTGACCCCAATAGCGCTGTCAGGTAATTGTTCGATTTCAATATTGGCAAAAGGTACGTCAACTTTCCCTTCAATGTTGAGATGGTTTGGTTGTGCGTGTAAATGGATATCTGGCACGATAGTGAGTTTTGCCATTTCTGGAATCGTTAAGGAAAATTGATCGGATGTGGCGGCAAGATTTGCTTGCCAATGATTTAATACTCTCCAATCGCTATCGCCACGTAGGCGTAAGGTACCTTCCTTGGTGACGATTTCACCATTCATAGTAGATCGATTGCCGTTAAAATCTAAGTCAGCAAAACCATCAGTAATTGTGAATGGTAAAGCTGGCATAGAGCTAGTTAAACGAGTTAATGATAATTTGCCATGCAGCAGAGGATCAGTGAGATTACCGGCTAAACTAAGATTAGCATTAATATTGCCATTTAGGCGGTCACCAGCATTCAGTAATTGCTTAATCAAAGAGAGTTGTAAATCAGTAATTTTGATCGTGCCGCCAAGTTTTTGATTGCTCATTAAATCATTGATGGATAAATCAGTGTTAATTGCACCATTGTCGCGAATCTTAATCTCACTTTTCGCAGTTAATTTATTATCTTTAATCTTTCCATCTAACGATAATTTATTGAGTTCGAGATTAAATTGACGATAGTCTATTTTTTGTAATAACGCTAAACGAGAACTATCTAAATGTAAGGTTAGGTCAAACGGTTTATCTTGATACCAATTGACTTCACCATCTAAATCAAATTGTGATTCTAATTTGGTGTTGTCGGTTAAAAATTGTTTTAAGAACGCTAAATTGGCGTGCTGTAATTTAAATGGAATATGACCGTCAGCGCCTGCGGTAAATTGTTGAGGAAAACAGAGCGGTAAGCTATTGTTTTGCCAACAATGAGCAGAAATTTTGGCTTGCGTATCTTTATGTAGATAATTGATTTTAATTGCTTTATCGGCAGTAAACTTACCAATTAACGTATCGAGTTGAGTGTTGGTTAATTGCCCTTGCCAAGTTTGTGCAGCTCGATCAAAGTTTCCTTGTAAATCAAGATCAATGGATGCTGGTTTGCCCTGTGAACGAACTTGTAATTTATGCTGATGTTCATCGCCGTTCGCTTTAATATCAATTTGCGAAAGTTGTACACTTTCACCATATTTAAATTGATTCAACGCGAGATCAAGGTTACCACGCAGATTTTGTTGATCACTTTGGATCTTACCCTTAATAGCCGCTTTTTGTAGTAATAAATTAGCAAAGCGTAGATGTGGAATCGTTAGATCGAGATCCAATTCTGGTTGTTGGATATCGCCAGTGATGTGCGCTGTTCCTTTGGCAGCAGCGTCTAAACCTTTATAAAGTCCAGCCAAATTCGGTGCATTAATGGTGAGGTTGAACTGCGAATCTTTTGCTAATTTACCATTAAAGGCAATTTGGTTATCGCCATAACGGAAATCAAAATATTGGCTAAGTAATGGAATTTCATTGCTTAGTGCGATATCGCCTTTAATCATAATAGGTTTATTGTTAGCATCACCAGTGAGATCAATGATTGGAACATTTACTTGCCAACCTTGTGCATCCACTTTTCCTGATGAAGCTAGTTTTCCTGATAAAGTAGCTAACCAATCAACACTATGGAAATAGCGATACACATTTAAATGTTGTAACTCTAGTTGGCTATCCCACGCGACACCATTTTGCCAAGAAACATCACCTTGTAAATTAACATTACCATTAAGGCCGGAAAGTGCTGCTTGTTGAATAGTAAATTGATCAATCGAGCCATCACCTTTGAGATCAACATCCACAGTTGGTGAATGCATACCTTCTACGTTACCTTGCAGATTGGCTTGATAATTAATTAGATCACCAGTGACATTTAAGTGCGTTTTCACCAGACGAATTTGATCAGTAGCTGGATTAGCCTCTTTTGGTAAATAGAGCGGATACTTAGCTTGCTGAATAGCCAAATCGACGTTTAAAGGCAATTTTGGTTGTGCTAAGTTAAGTTGTGCATTTAGGGTCGCATCAGCCAGTCCTTTAATAGTGATAGCCGTATTTAACTGATCATATAAAGCACCGTTGGCACTGATAGTGAAATTTGTTTCAGGTAAGATTACTGGTGCATTTTTTTGCCCATTTTTCTCAGTTTGTTGATGTAATTTACCAGTTAAATCTAGCTGTAATGGGTAATTTGTTTGTTGCTGGAGTAACCCTGTACCATTAAGGTCTAGGATAGAGCTGTTTAGCTGTAATGTGGTAATTTTGACTTGTTGTTGATCTGCCGTTGCTTGGATTGCAAGCGATGGAATTTTTATTTCTGACAGTATCTCACCGCTGGCAGAACGTTTCTGATATAACCAATCTTTCGCCGCTAAATTTTCAATAGTAAAGGTAACAGGTAAATGGAATGGTGTTTCTTTATCCAAGATCGGTTGTTGCAATTGTTGTTTTATCGCGTCCCAGTCAGTTGGTTTATTTGTTTGCGTTGTTTGTTCGGCTTCAGGTGATACTAAAGGAATATTGCTCTCCTTTTGCATAGTTTCTAACCATTGCAAACCATTAATTTCTGTTGGTAAAAGTCGAAAATGGTTGGCTGTAGTTGCCTGTAAACCAGTGGCAAAATGCGCTAATTTGAATACTTGATTATCGAGTTTGAAGTTAAGTTTATCAATTTCTAGCTGTTGTAGGTCAATATTAAGCGGCATTACAAAAGCAGTGTTGCTATCTTGATCTTGTTGTTCTGTTTTGCTGAGTTGTGAAGTATCAATTGCAATATTAGGTTCAACAAGTTTAATTTGATTAATGCAAATATCTGCATGCCATAGACAATCGGTGTCAAGCTGTAAACGTGCTTGCGCAACATTAACATCAATGCCATTAGTGCGATAACTAACGTGATCTAATTGCAATCCTTGTTGCAAGTTACCGCTAATTTGTTCGATCGTTAAGTCGTTAAGTTGTTCGTCGATAAATGAAATAAGTTTCTGTTGCGCATTTTGGCTTTTTAATAAAGTAAATACGCTCAAAATAATGAATAATAATACGATGGCTAACACCCAAATAAGCCATTTAATGACACGACGAGTTTTGCTCTTTTTAACTGTTGGCGAAGATGTTGTTTCAGTAGTAGTTGGCGTTTGTTGTTCTTGTTCTTTCACAGTTCTGATCCTATGCCAATATAAAATTCAATATTTTTACTATTATCTTTATCGTTAATTGGGGTAGCGATATCAAATTTCACCGCACCAATTGGCGAATTCCAACGTACGCCAATTCCCGCACCTTTGCGTAATTCAGCAAAAGAGAATTTATTTGCGGCGAAACCAGTATCATAGAACATTGCTCCCCACCATTTTGGATACACTTGATATTGATATTCAACACTAGAAGTGAAGAGTCGATTACCACCAACTAGCTTGTTGCCTGCATCTCGCGGAGAAATTTTATGATAACCATAACCTCTTACACTGCGATCGCCCCCAGCAAAGAAACGTAATGCTGGTGGAATTTTCTCAAAACTTTTAGTGGAGATGTAACCAACTTCTGCACGCACTAAAAAACGATGATTATCGTAATAAGTGCGAATCCATGAAGTAGAGGCGAGAGCAGAATAGAAATCGACTTCTGAACCAAATAATTTATTACCCCAGTTAAGGGTGATTTTTTGTGAATCTCCCCAATAAGGGAAAAGACCGCCACGCATGCGAGTACGGTTAAAACCAGCTGTTGGGTAAATTAATAAAGTGTGATTGGAGATACCAGCTTGGGTAAAGTTATCGTAACGGGCTCTGACACCGAAAGAGTTTTGCCAACCCGTTTCGCGATTCCAATAACGTAAAATTGCCGCATTTAGCCCTGAGGTTTGGGTATCGTTGTCATTCTCTTCTTCATACCCGGTTGAAATTTCATAGTAATAATTCAACGGATTTTTCAGTAAAGGAATTTTATAAGTAGCTTCGATAGTTTTTTTCGGGTCTGAAATATAGAAGCGAGAAGAGAAACTATGACCACGACTATTAATCCATGGTTTATTCCAACCAAATTGTAGGCGAGGGCCTATGTCAGTACCGTAACCGATCCCGACTTCATAGCTGTTTTTTAAACGTGGTTGTACTAATACTTCCAGATCGACTTTTTTCGTCTGCTTATTGACATTTGGCTGTACCAGCACTGATTTAAACCAGTTACTTGCCGAAAGGTCAGTGCTTAATTCAGAAAGGTCATTAATAAAATAAGGATCGCCTTGGTGAATATTGAGAATATTGTGCAAATAGGCGTCTTTAATTTGTGAGCTTTTAAAGCTGATATTGCCATAATGATAACGTTTACCGCTATCAAAGGTTAATTGCCAGTAAGCTTCATAAACTGATGGAATGATCGCTAAACGGTGAGTTAAGAATTGCGAATCAAAATAACCCTTAGCTAATGCTGTTTTTTCTAGCTGCGCTTTATAATCATCATAGACACCTTGATCTAAGATTTCTCCATTTTTTGGCAATTGTTTTTTTAGCGCTAAAAAATTTTCATCTTGTTCCGCTTCGCCAAGAATTTGGACTTGTGTTTCTGCAATTTTGACTGGGTTATCCAATTTAACATTCGCAATCAATAAATCTTTTGCCTTATTTGGTTGAGGCACAAATTGATAGCTGATTTGACTATTAAAATAACCGACAGCACGTAATGCCTCACCAATTGCTTTGTTTGCTAAGTAGTGATAACGATCGGAGTCTTCAACGGGAATATCTTTAAGTGTTGAAAGGTGAACGGTTACGTTGTTATAGGCTTTTTTATCGTTGATTCCTTTCACTTGTAATTCGATAGCTCTATCAGCCATTGCATTGGTGAAAATGCATAGCCCAAGTAGGGCAGAATAAAAGGATTTGTTCCACTGCATTTTTCTAATCCTTTGTAATGTCTAAATCATATACTGGCGTTAATGCTTGCCAACGTTAGCAATATATAGCTGAATTTTCAAGGATCTATAAGAAATTTACTGAGGAATACCTCTTAAATTTTCCTGAAAATGAAATGGTGGTTGTGAGGTTGGGGCTGGAATATCACTAAACCATAAAATAAATGGTTGGATAAGCTCTGGAGATTGTTGCCAAAGTTGGCTGATTCGCACTAATTGAATATCAGATGGCAATTGAAATAACTGTTGTTTTAACACTGCTATCGTATTTTTGCGCGGATGACCAATAACAATTGCCGTACCATGTTTGCGAGCATATTGAAGTGCTTTATGAAATTGGGTTAATACACTGGTGTATTCATTATCATCATCTAAGAAAATATTACGTTCTAACACAGGTACACCATAAGTTTTACCAACTTTATCGGCAACACTGCTGCCAATAGTTTTGCTATCTAAAAAAGAGAGTCCTCTTTGCGCAAGTTGCTGCATTAATGATGTCATTAACGGTAGATTGGTGGTGGCAGCGCTGCCCATATGATTATTCATACCGATAGCATTTGGAATGATGTGTTGAGCAAGATCGACGCGATGGGCAACTTCGGCAGCAGATAAACCTAGAATTAAGCCATTTGGTTCTAATTTTAGATTACCTTTTGGTTGCATTGGCATATGAATCAATGTATCTCTACCTTGGCGTTGAGCTTGCTGTGCTCGGGCTTTAGCGTGTGGTGCACTTGGAATAATGGCAACATTAACAGCTAAAGGTAAAGCATAAATTTCGTTATCTTCATGGACACGATAGCCAATATCATCGATCACAATTGCTATTCTTGCCGCGTGCGATAGTTGTGCAAAAGGTAAGCAAAAGAGTATTAAGATGATATAACGTATCCAATTCTTCATAACCTATCCGATATTACTTTAACCAGCGAGCAGGGTTGACTGGTTCACCTTGACGGCGAATTTCAAAATAGAGCGCAGCATGACGACCATCTTCACTTTGCCCTACTTGAGCAATGGTTTCACCAGCACGAACAACATCACCGTTTCTAACATTTAGAGCATTATTATAGCCATAAATACTCATATCGCCTCTACCATGATCAATGACAATCACTAAACCGTAGCCTTGCAAACGATTAGCGAGAATCACTTTACCTGGAGCAATTGCATGGACACTAGCACCTCGACTAGCTTGGATCACGATCCCTTTCCAACGAATTTCCCCCATTTGAATCGAACCAAAACGATTGGTGATTCTACCTGAAACTGGCATTGCATATTGACGTTTTGCTGATCCTAAACCATTACCACGTCCAACAAGCTGTTGTTCTCTTTCACTAGGGCGATAATCTTGATGTTTTTCTTCAGCTTGTTTTTGTTTCTGTTTTAATGAGGCTAGCTCTTGTTGTTCTTTCTCTTTGGCAGCTCGTTCGGCAGCAAGAATTTCTTGGCGTAAGCGGTTTTCGTTCTCTTTCAAGCGAGCCAGTTTATCTTGATTCACCTCAATACTACGATTGAGTTGTGCCAAGGTTGATTGATGTTCATTTTTCACTTGTTGCAAAGAACGTTGCTGTTGGCGTTGTTGTGAAATTTGTTGTTGTTGCTGTTGTTGCTGTTCTTTTGCTAACTGTTGTTGCTGTTTCAATTGTTGTTGCGTCTGTTGCAACTCTTGAATTAGTGCAATCTTTTGTTGGTTGAAATACTTATAGTAAGTATTCATACGATCACTATTTCTAGCGTCATCAGAAAACATTTTTTCTAACTCATGCTGTTGCAGGTTTTTACGATAAGCAGAATCTAACAGCTGTTCTAATTGTTTTTTTTGTGTTTTTTCTTGTTGTTGTAATTGACGGATCTGCTTTTGGGTTGCCTGAATATCTTTATTCAAGCTTTTTAACTCGTTTTGGCTCTGTTGGAGCTGATTTGTGATATGTTCAATTTTTTGTTGTTGCTGTTGTAATTGTGTTTGTAATTGGCTTTTTTCTTGCTGTTGCTGCGCAATTTTATGTTCTTGTTGCTTAATTTGTTGTTGGATATTTTGTAAATCGTTAGCCGCGTAGGCTGTAGTGATGCCTACGAAGAATAAGACATTCCATAATAGAACGGCAGATTTACGCCATAAAAAAACAAACTTAGCCATAACCAATAAACGATCTCGTAGGAAAAACAGAAAAATTCCGCATTATTTTAGAGTTTTTTTTGCTAAAGATCAGCAATTCCAATAAAAGCGAAGTTGTTCTATTTTAAAAAGCCCTAAATTTTGTTATAAAAGGCGCAGTTTTTTGATCTAATTTTTAGGAGAGTAATTATGCAACTAGTATTTATTCGTCATGGGTTAAGTGAGTGGAATGCGTTGAATCTTTTCACTGGCTGGCGTGATGTTAATTTAAGTGAAAAAGGTGTTGAAGAAGCAAAAGCAGCAGGTCGTAAATTAAAAGAAGCTGGTTTTGAATTTGATATTGCCTTTACTTCTGTATTAACCCGTGCGATTAAAACTTGTAATCTTGTATTAGAAGAATCAAATCAATTATGGGTGCCACAAATTAAAACTTGGCGTTTAAATGAACGTCACTATGGTGGTTTACAAGGTTTAAATAAAAAAGAAGCGGCTGAACAACATGGTGATGAACAAGTTCATATTTGGCGCCGTTCTTATGATGTATTACCACCTGCATTAGCAAAAGATGATCCAAACTCAGCACACAATGATCGTCGTTATAAACATTTACCAGCAGACGTAGTACCAGATTGTGAAAACTTAAAAGTTACTTTAGATCGTGTATTGCCATTCTGGGAAGATCAAATTGCACCAGCGCTTTTATCAGGTAAACGTGTTCTTGTTGCTGCACATGGTAACTCACTTCGTGCATTAGCAAAACACATTGAAGGTATCTCTGATGAAGGTATCATGGATCTTGAAATCCCAACTGGTCAACCATTAGTGTATGAATTAAGTGATGATCTTAAAGTTCTCAAAAAATATTATCTTTAATGATTAATTAAACTGAAAAAGCACTTTTCTGTATTTCAGGAAGGTGCTTTCTTTTTATGTGGATTTTCATAATAAAAAGAAAGGTTTCGATTGTTTAATCCTATTAAGAAAGGTTATACTTATCCGACTTTTTGAATAGTATTAGGAAGAGATTAAATAGATGGAAGAATTTATGCCAAAAGCGCTCGCATTTGCCTCACAACATACAGTGATGGTAATTGCGTGGGTTGTTGTTTTTGTTGGAACAATTTATGTATTTGCCAAAAGTATTATGTCTGGCGCAAAAGAGATTGATCAGGCTACTTTATCGTTATTAGTGAATAGACAAAATGCTATCATTGTTGATGTACGTAGTGTTGACGACTTTTTGCGTGGACATATTGCAGGTAGTCAAAATTTCTTACCAAGCGAAATTAAACAACAAAAACTTGGTAAATTAGAGCAGTATAAAGAAGTTCCGGTGATTGTAGTATGTGCGACAGGACTTACTTCACGTGGTTCAGCAGAACAACTTTATAAACAAGGGTTTAAACAAGTTTATTCATTGAAAGAGGGTATCCAAGGCTGGAGAACGGCAAATTTACCTCTTGTTA
This sequence comes from Gallibacterium salpingitidis, assembly GCF_001678495.1. Taxonomy (GTDB): domain Bacteria; phylum Pseudomonadota; class Gammaproteobacteria; order Enterobacterales; family Pasteurellaceae; genus Gallibacterium; species Gallibacterium salpingitidis. The sequence continues at coordinate 1,767 of NZ_JTJL01000056.1, read as the reverse complement.
AAAAGAACTAACATAAGCAAAAAAGGAACTGAATTATGGCAGAAGAAAATAAACCAGCAGACGATCAACAAGCGGCAACTGAAGAGCAACAAGCACAGCCTGTGTTGCAAATTCAACGTATCTATGTAAAAGATATTTCGTTTGAAGCGCCGAACCTACCACACCTTTTCCAACAAGAGTGGAAACCAGTTTTAAATTTTGATCTTGATACTGAAACCACAGCGTTAGCGGAAGATCTTTATGAAGTAGTGTTACATGTTTCTGTGGAAACAAAATTGGAAGGTAGTGATACCGTTGCGTTTATTTGTGAAGTAAAACAAGCTGGTATTTTTGCAATCAGTGGTTTAGAAGAAATGCAATTAGCACACGCATTAACTTCACAATGCCCAAATATGTTATTCCCATATGTACGTGAATTAGTCGCAAATTTAGTGAATCGTGGTACTTTCCCAGCATTGAATCTTGCACCAGTAAATTTTGATGCACTATTTATTGAATATTTACAACGTCAACAAGCAGAACAAGCTGCTCAAGAAGAAGCTCCTGCGACAGTGAATTAATATTGTTTGTACAAGCGTGGTTTATCAAGAGATGACCACGCTTATTTCTTTGTGATTGATGTAATTAGGTTTAAGTAACATTTAGACTAGATAAAGATCTCATCACTAAGTCAATATCTTTATTTTCCAGTTCTTGAATTATATGTAAGTATGTTTTTTGCGTTGTGGTAATGCTTGCATGTCCTAATCGTCTAGCTACACTTGCTATTGAAACCCCAGCAAACAGTAGTAATGAAGCGTGTGTGTGGCGTAAGCCGTGTATCGTGATAATTGGTAGATGAGCCTGTTTACAGTATCTCGTAAGTAGATCGTTAATCGTTGAATTATAAACTTTTTGTCCTTCATGTAAGAAAATAGGCATATTGCTAGGTTTATTTTTTATTAATTGAGAAAATTGGATAATAGTTTGCCAATCGAGTTGTACTTTTCGATTAGAAGATCTATTTTTTGTTGGTAAAAAACCACCATCCCCTTTGTAATCCCAAGTTTTATTGATAGTGAGTGTTTGACGAGCAAAATCAAAATCTCTAGGTGTGATCGCAAGCGCTTCTGAAAAACGTAATCCCGTTTTAGCTATCAATAGAATAAGCCAATCAAATGTGATTTGTTCATAAAGTTCTAATTGGTAGAGTAATGTTTGTAATTCAAACTGACTAAGATATTTTGTTTTTTTCTCTCTAGGTGTTTTACCTTTGATAATTGCTTTACGAGTGGGATCTCGTTGAATCAGTCCCTCGTCAACAGCATCTAGAATTGCTCCTTTGATTTGATGGTGAAAATCCATTGTTGTCTGTCTTTCATGTGTAACAGCATAATCATTTAATAATTGTTGGTAACTACTTCGAGATAAATCACATAGTCTTAATTTTGGAGCAAGCCGAATTAACCAAGTGTGAGTCATATGATATTTAGCCATAGTAACGGAACGGATAGCGCCATCTTTATAAATAGTGATCCAACGTTGATAATAACGATGAAATAACTCATTTGAATCGTATGTATTTGAATTTGGCATAGGAATCTCCCAATACTGATAGGTAAGAAAATGGATAGATAAATTAATTAGTTAATTTGTTGTTGTACTACAGTGGGTATATTTGTAGTAAACGTAATGAAATTATTTCTCCTGTATGGATTTTCAAGGCTTATATTTTGGTAAATCAGTGATATTGATAAATAAGAATTGATGGAAAACTTACACTTATGA
>NZ_JTJL01000055.1 GCF_001678495.1 Gallibacterium salpingitidis | reverse complement strand
GACGCTAGTTGAGGAATCGACTAGCGTTTTTTTATTGTTTTTTTATTTTGTGATTTTGGGTTCTGTTTTTCTGTTTTTTTGATTTCTATTTTTTGATTTTTTAGGAATGGTTGGATTTTACTTTGGCTATTTCAATTTCATTTTAAACATACCTTATTTTCTTAGATCTTACTTAAAATAATCTTTTCCAGATCCTCTAGTTGTATAGCGCATTTAATTGAAAATGTGGTGTAATTAATTATTAATTTTTCATCATATTTTGAGAGAATTTATATTATTCGAGGAAGAAATTATTATTAGGATTTTTTCTTAAAGATAAGAAGTGGAATTTGCACAATAATAGCAAGCAATGTAGCGATCAAATACGATAAATATAAATTATGTTCTACCAATAATAGGCTTAAAGTATAAAAAAATATGCCAAAACCAAGAAGTCCTTTAATTAACCCTCTCATTACCAATTGTGCAGATTGGTAGCCTGAAATTTGATGAGTGAAAATACCAAGAATTAATGCCATAAATGGAAATGATGCAAGTATTCCGCTAGCTTGAGGACCAATGAATTTTGCAATAAAAGTGACAAAAATTACCAGCATAGTGATAACAACCAATCTAAGCGGGATATCCCATTTTGGCGAGGAAATCTTTATTTGATTTTGATTAGATAAGGGAATTGAAACGAGGGAAAATATTATTAATGTTATGCCAATTATTAGTAATTGGGATTTAGATAATGAAAGGTAAAATAAGAGAGAAGCAACTAATATAAAAGTTAAAATGGCAAATATTGAAGCAATTACTGCTCCATATTTAGCGAATTTAATATAACTAATTGCTAATAAAAGTTGCGCTGTTAGTGTACATAATGAACCGGTAATAGCATTTTGTGTAAACTCGATACCATGATCGAGAAGCAAAAAATATGAAATTGGTCCAGATGTAAGTGGTAAACCAACAATTAATCCTCCTGCAGTAGGTCCCCATTTTCTTCCAGCTAGAGTTGCAAGAAGTAGTAAGGTAGGTGTTAGGATTAATTTTAGCAATAAAAGATTCATAATAATTTTAATAAAAATAAAAAACGCATTCATAATTATAATGAATGCGTTTATTTTTATATAGAATTGGAAAGCTGATTATTTACCGACTTGATTTCCTATAATACCACCAACAGCTGCACCGCCAACTGTACCTAAAGCACTACCACTAGATAGTACAGAGCCGGCAACTGCTCCAATACCAGCACCTGCGATTGTACTTTTATCTCGCTTACTTAAATTTCCGCAAGCAGCAAGAGAGAGCATTAAGATTGAGATTGTGGTAAGTTTTATTATTGTTTTCATCATTTTTTCTCCTTTAAAGTAATTAAAATGATCTTTCTCAGCATAACAGAGAAAGGGCAAAAACTATAGTTAGAATTTAGTCATACAATTATTGAATTAAGCACCAATCACTGCTTGAGAGATTTGTTCAACTAAGTTTTTATAAATTGAACTACCTTCTGTAGCATTAACTTTTATCTCAATTACAGTAGCGCTCTTACGTGCATAAGCATTTTTTAAAGTTGAACTGAGATCTGCCCAAGTATATGGACGAGAATAATTGAGTTCAAACATCGCTGCTATTTGAGAAAAATCTAAGCTGTGTGGTAAACGGTAATATTGCTCTTTTGCTTCTGTATCAACAGGCAACATATCAAAAATGGCACCCCCATTATTGTTGATAACAAAAATAATTGTTGGCAAGTTTAACTTTCTGAATAAGGCAAATGAATTCAGATCATGTAATGTCGAAATATCGCCAAGCATTACTACTAATGGCAATTCTTTTGCGGTTGCGATACCTGCTGCGGTCGCTAATAAACCATCGATGCCACTTGCACCACGATTAGTATAGACAGGGTAATTGTTAGGTAATTTACAGAGAGCATCTACTAATCGAACAAATAAACTATTACCTAAAAATAAAACGCCATTATTTGGTAACAATCTTTCTACATGATGAGCGAGAGAGGCTTCATTTAAGTTACTACCTACTTGTTGCTCAATGAAAGTTGCACAGAATTGCGATAGTGCTAAAGGTTCTAATAACCAAGGTTTTTGTCTAAGCGGTGGATGAGCACGTAACCAATGATGAACTTTAGCATGAAAACGTGTTTGTTGATGATGTGATGGATCTAAACGGCGTTGTGAAGCATCAACCAACCAATATTCACCTTGGAATGCATTAAGGAATTGGTTAATACGTTTACTAATAATTCCGCTACCGAGTTGAATAACGATATCTGCTTGTAGTAATTGTTTAAAAACAGTCTGGTTGGCTAACCAAATGTCGGCATAAGGTAAAGTGGCTTCGACACCAGATTGGATATCGGTAAGTAGTATCCATCCCATCGTATTCGCCCATGTTGCAATACCCATAGTTTGTTCGAGCGGCAATCTGCCTACTACGACAACGCCTTTTCTTGTACGCCAAAGATCCCATTTTTCATGAATTAATACTTCTATTTGATTGTCTGGGTGTTGTGTCCAAGGCTTATTGCCATTGAGCCAAGTTTTGATTGGTTGCAGCCAATTGTGCGTATCAATTTGTGCAAGATCTGCCTGATATAATGGTTCAGCAAAAGGAACGTTGATATGTACAACACCAGGAGTTAATTTTTGTTGATGACAAGCTTGTTCTAACGTTGAAACTAACCAGTTTGCTGCATAATCTTGACTTGGTTTAGGTAGATTAACGGTAGCAACTGGATAATGGGCAAACATATTTTCTTGTGGGATAGCTTGATTAGCACCACAATCAATTAGCTCTAATGGTCGATCTGCACTCAAAATAATTAAATTGGCTTGAGTCTGATACGCTTCAACAATAGCAGGGTAAAGGTTAGCAACAGCAGTGCCTGAGGTAACAATAATTGCAACTGGATTGAGTTGTGCTTTCGCTAGACCGAGCGCAAAAAAACCTAAACCTCTCTCATCAAAATGGGTATGACAAGTGACCATACTAGCATCTTGTAAGCGAGCAGCTTCTAAAGTGAGTGGAGTTGAGCGCGAGCCAGGAGCGATACAGATATGTTTTACACCATAATTGAGCAATGTTTTTAAGATCACTTTAGACCAACAGCGATTAAACGTACTTATTGACATTATGTTCTCCTAACTCCTAATTAATCTCGAATAAAGATAATAACCCAGACATTTTCCTTTCTATTTCTAACCACTCTTCATCTGCTTTTGATTCTTTGACAATACCAGCGCCAGCAAAAAGGTGTAATTGAGTATTGGTTACTTTAGCTGAGCGCAAACCAACACAGAGTTCAGCAAAATTTTGCGAAATAACACCAATGGCGCCAGCATACCAATTACGCTTAAATGGTTCATTATGGGTAATAAAATCCATTGCTGCTTGTTTTGGATAACCGGCAACAGCAGCGGTTGGATGAATCGCAAATAAAGGTTCCCAATCAGTATATTCTACCGCTAATGTAGCATGAATGGGATGACATAAATGTTGTACTTTCCGTAATTGGCGCAATTGCACTTTTTCAATATTAATTTCCGTACAATAAGGCGCTAAACGATGACAGATATCATCGACAACAAATTGATTTTCTTCTAAGTTTTTTGGATCTTGTAACAACCAAGATTGGTATTTTTGTTGTTGCTGTGCTGTTTCACCAATGGGTGCAGTACCTGCTAAAGCTTCAGTATGAAAATGGTTAGCTGAACGCTGATATAAACATTCTGGACTAGCACCGAGAAAAATATTATCTGCTGTTTCTGCAAGTATAAAATGATAACAATGGTGATTGACTAAGCGGCTTGCTGCTAAGAAATCAAAGGCATTTAGTGGTTTATTTAACTGAAAGATCATTTCTTGTGCTAATACCACTTTTGCAAACTGTTTTTTCTGCATTGCAATTAATGCATTTTGTATAAGTTGTTGCCAGCTTCGTTGATCACTGCTTTGTGACAATAAATTAGGTTTTATTTGTGATATTGATGTCAATGGTTGTTGTTCTGTCAACAAAGCTAAATCTTGCGATAATTTTTGTCGTTCATTTGACCAGTTACGATGATCGATAAAGAGTTTTACGATAACTTGGTGTGAACGGCATTCAAGATAAAGTCGAGGCAAAATAAATTGAATTTCACCAGCAAATTTTACTCCGCCGATAAAATTAAATGTTGGGTATTCCTGTTTCAATTGTGTAAGCAGCGTAAAATCGTTGATAGTGTGTATCGCACCAATAGTAGCGACAACATATTCTTGTTTACGTTGTTCAAAATAAAATTGCGGGAATAATGTTTGCGCTTTTAGCCAAGTTAATAGATCAACAGCTGGTGAATTAAGGCTAATTTGTATTTCACCGAATGATTGTGATGATGGTTGATAAATAGCAATCTGCTCAGTGAGTAATGTTTTGATTTGTTGTAATACATTCATTGCAAAAAGGGATCTATTTATCCAAAAGATTAGAAAAGGAGTAATTCTACCGTAATTTCAAATAAACTTCTTGAAAATCTTTCTAAGCCTAAAAAATTAGCGTAAAGTAATCGAAATTTACAGTTGAAATTATGCAGATAGGGTGGCGAGAATGGACTATTTTCCAAAATCAAATAAGCTGGAACACGTTTGTTATGATATTCGTGGACCAGTACATAAAGAGGCTTGTCGTTTAGAAGAAGAAGGACATAAGATTTTAAAATTAAATATCGGTAATCCAGCGCCATTTGGCTTTGAAGCGCCAGATGAGATTTTGGTTGATGTGATTAGAAATTTACCAACAGCGCAAGGTTATTGTGATTCCAAAGGGCTTTATTCAGCGCGTAAAGCGATTGTGCAGTATTACCAATCGAAAGGTTTATTAAACGTTGGGGTAAATGATGTTTATATTGGTAATGGTGTATCTGAATTAATAACCATGTCGATGCAAGCATTGTTAAATGATGGTGATGAGGTATTAGTGCCAATGCCTGATTATCCGCTATGGACAGCGGCGGTAACACTATCTGGTGGTAAAGCAGTTCATTATTTATGCGATGAAGAACAAAATTGGTTCCCAGATATTGCAGATATTAAGAAGAAAATTTCAGAAAGAACAAAAGCCATTGTCATTATTAATCCGAACAACCCTACAGGTGCCGTTTATAGTAGAGATCTATTACTAGAGGTTGCAGAAGTCGCGCGTCAAAATAAGTTGATTGTGTTTGCTGACGAAATCTATGACAAAATTTTATATGATGGCGCAGTGCATCACCATATTGCTGCATTAGCGCCAGATTTATTGACAGTGACTTTAAATGGTCTATCAAAAGCATATCGTGTTGCAGGTTTTAGACAAGGTTGGATGGTTTTAAATGGGCCGAAAAAAGCTGCAGCAGGTTATATTGAAGGCTTAGATATGTTGGCGTCGATGCGGTTATGTGCGACTGTACCGATGCAACATGCGATCCAGACTGCACTGGGTGGTTATCAAAGTATTAATGAATTTATTTTGCCAGGTGGTCGTTTATTAGAACAACGCAATAAAGCTTATGAATTGATTAACCAGATTCCTGGGTTAAGTTGTGTTAAGCCACAAGGGGCAATGTATATGTTCCCGAAAATTGATACAGAAATGTATAACATCTATGATGATGAAAAATTTGTCTTTGATTTATTAACACAAGAAAAGGTGCTCTTGGTGCATGGTCGTGGTTTTAATTGGCACAAGCCAGATCATTTCCGTATTGTTACCTTGCCATATGTACATCAAATTGAAGAAGCAATGGTGAAATTAGCCAGATTTTTAAGCCATTATCGTCAATAAGTTATTCATAGATCCAAATTCCATTTTTGAGGTTTCCATCTCTCTTATTCTAGGATAAGAGAGATTTTTTTAGCTAAATTTTCTCTAAATAAACCGGATAAAGTTGCGTTAATTTAGCCTAGATCACAAAAATTAAATTTTTACACTAAAAATAATAAAACAGCTTTTCAAAAAATACAAAACAAATTATTATTTATCGGAGCTTTTTCTTAATATGCTTAAAATGAGGAGAAAAAAATGTTAGAAAAATTTAATTTGTCTGGAAAAGTTGCCATTGTCACTGGCTGTAATACAGGATTAGGACAAGGAATGGCATTAGGTTTAGCTGCAGCTGGTTGTGATATTGTTGGGGTGAATTTAAGTGATGCGACAGAAACTGCAGAAAAGATTGCAGCATTAGGCAGACGTTTTGTCAATTTAAAGGCAAATTTAATGGAGCAAGATCAGATTCCTTCATTAGTAGAACAAGCAGTAGCTGCTTTTGGCAAGATTGATATTCTTGTTAATAATGCAGGTATTATTCGTCGTGAAGATGCGATCGATTTTACTGAACAAAACTGGGATGATGTAATTAATATCAACTTAAAAACAGTATTTTTCTTTTCACAAACTGTAGCGAAGCAGTTTATTAAGCAACAATCTGGCGGTAAGATCATTAATATTGCTTCTATGCTTTCATTCCAAGGTGGAATTCGTGTACCTTCATACACTGCGTCTAAAAGCGCTGTTATGGGGATTACTCGTGCTATGGCTAATGAGTGGGCGAAATATAACATTAACGTTAATGCGATTGCCCCAGGATATATGGCAACCGACAACACAGCAGCATTACGCAGTGATGATGTTAGAAGTAAAGAAATTTTAGATCGTATTCCAGCTGGCCGTTGGGGTTTACCAGAAGATGTAGCTGGCCCATGTGTATTCTTAGCATCTGCGGCATCAGACTATATTAATGGTTATACTGTTGCAGTTGATGGCGGTTGGTTAGCAAGATAATAGAGAGTAAAAAGGAGTGCTTACAATGCAGAATAAAATTGCAATTTTAGGGGAATGTATGATTGAACTATCTGGCGATAAAGCAGGTTATCGTCAGGGTTTTGCGGGTGATACATTAAATACGGCGATTTATCTTTCGCGTTTGTTAGGCGCTTCGGCACAGGTTGCTTATATTACGGGTGTTGGTAAAGATGATTTAAGCCAAGAGATGTTAGCATATTGGCGTACAGAAAATATTGATACATCAGCTGTATTCACAGTGCCAAATAAGCAACCTGGCTTATATATGATTAAAACAGATCCTAATGGGGAACGTCGCTTTTTGTATTGGCGTAATGATGCAGCAGCACGTTATTGGTTAGCAAATCTCACCGTTGCGGATGTGGTTAAAGCGTTATCATCATACCAATACCTTTATTTAAGCGGAATTAGCTTGGCTATTTTGCCAGTAGCAGATCGTGAAAAATTGTTAGCTGCAATTGAACAATTATCTGTCAAAGTGATTTTTGATAATAACTACCGTCCAGCCTTGTGGGAAAGTATTGAAGCGACGCAAGCAGCATATAAGAAAATTCTTTCTTTAGCGGAAATGGCTTTCCTAACTTTTGAAGATGATCAAGCGTTATATGGTTTCACCGATTATGAACAATCGATCAAACAAGCATTGCAGTTAGGCGTTAAAGAAGTTGTTGTGAAAAGAGGTAAAGAGCCTTGTGTAGTGGCGACAACTACTGAACGTTGTGAAGTTGCAGCAGTGCGTGTGGAGAAAGTTGTCGATACGACAGCAGCAGGTGATTCTTTTAGTGCGGGCTATTTAGCGAAAAGATTACAAGGCGGCACGATTGCGGAATCTGCAGCAGCAGGACATCAAGTAGCTAGCACCGTTATTCAATACAAAGGTGCTATTATTCCAACAACCGCTATGCCATCAATTTAATTATTGTTTGTCGTTCAAGACAGGATAACCATAGAAACCTAAGCGTTCGGAAATGTGTTTTCCTGCTTGTTGCAATAGATTAACTAAATATGGGCGTTCTTTTTCTTTAAAACGAATTGACGGTAAAGAAATAGAAACGCCTGCAATAATTTGCCCTAAACGATTATAAACTGGTGCAGCGATACAAATTAACCCGTCTTCTTGCTCTTCGTTATCTTCTGCGTAATGTTGTTCACGAACAAGGTGGATTTCAGGGATTAGTTTTTCCACATTACTTACAGTATTCTTTGTAGATTGTACAAATTCAACACCATCTAAAATTGAACGCACGACATCATCAGTAACACCGGAAAGTAAAATTTTACCAATAGCGGTACTGTATAACGGATTACGGCGACCAATTCGTGACTGCATACGTAAATTGTATTTTGAATCAATTTTATGTAGGTAAACAATTTCGTGACCTTCTAAAATACCAAGGTGTAACGCTTCACCTGTTTTTTCAGAAATACCACGCATTTCTTTATCGGCAAATGCAATCAGGTCAACATATTCTAGTGATCTTGCACTAAGCTCAAAAAGCTTAAGACTGAGGCCATATTTATCACTGTCATCCTCTTGATAGACATAGCCTAAATTTTTCATTGTTTGTAGAAAACGATAAGTCGTGCTTTTTGACATCATCAATTTTTGTGATAACTCGGTAATACCGATATCTTTTTGTTCAGATAAGATTTCTAAAATACTGAAAACTTTCAGTACCGAAGCAACTGATTCTATTGAGGTATTTTCTTTTTTCATCTTTTTAAATTAGTTCCCCATAACAACAAAACTGACGAATTATAAACAATCATATTCTTATTAGAAATATTTTGTTTAGCGAATATACGATTCTCAGGTTTAAACAGAGTAAGTTAGCTATCTAATCTGATTATCCTAAGCGAACTATAACCTTCATTTTTATAAAAATAAAACATTGTTTTAAAATTTTTAGATCTAAATCACAAATTTGATTTTTGGTGATAGACGGAAATGAAATTCTGTTTTAGATTTAGCTCAATTATTTTAGGAGGTATGGAATGAAGGTTCTACATAATATGCATCCATTAGATGCGAAATCTTATGATACAGATCGTTTACGTGAAGCATTTCTTTGCGCAGATTTATTTCAAGTCGGCAAAATTAATGTCGTTTATAGCCATATTGATCGTTTAGTTGCATTAGGCGCAATACCTAATGGTTCAGCGAAATTGTCATTAGATGAAGTTATTGATAAGAAATCTTTTGGTACAGAGTTTTTCTTAGAACGTAGAGAATTAGGATTGATCAACCTTGGAGGTACGGCGTTAGTTGAAACAAAACAAGGCAGTTTTACACTAGATCATTTGGATGCTGTGTATCTAGGAAAAGAAACAGAGGAAATTGTTTTTTCTTCTTTAGATCAACAACAACCAGCAGTGCTATATGGTCTTAGTGCACCAGCACATCATTCATTCCCAAGTAAGTTAGTGAAATATAGTGATGCACGTAAAGTAAAACTAGGTTCATTAGAAAATTCTAATGCACGTACCATTAATCAATATCTACATCCTGATGTATTACAAACTTGTCAGCTTTGTATGGGAATGACAGAGCTAGAAAAAGGTAGTGTTTGGAATACTATGCCTGCTCATACGCATGAACGTCGTATGGAAGCTTACCTCTATTTCAATATTGAACCTGATCAAGTCGTTTTTCATTTCTTAGGCGAGCCAACAGAAACTCGTCATATTGTGGTGCGAGATAAACAATTAATTATTTCGCCAAGCTGGTCAATTCATTCTGGTTGCGGTACGAAGAATTACAGCTTTGTTTGGGGTATGGCTGGTGAAAATCAAACTTTTGATGATATGGATTTCATTCCAATGCAAGAGTTACGTTAGTCATATCTGTTCATTTTTCTACAAACTATCCAAAACAGGAGAGCAAGATGAAGATCTTCAAATTATCTAAAAAAGCCACTCTTTTAGCTGCAGCCATTACAGCGCTTTATTCTTCATATGTTGCTGCCGCAACAGAATTGAAAGTGGCGTTTAACCAATCTGATAAACACCCACAATACCAAGCATTAAAAGAGTTTGGTGAACAATTATCTAAAGCGACAGATGGGCGTTATAAAGTGAGTGTATTCCCAAATGAATTATTAGGGGATCAACGTGCTTCATTAGAATTAGTGCAAAATGGTGCGATTCAAATGGCGGTAGTTGCTAATCCGTTAGTAGAAAACTATGACAAAACCTTTGCTGTATTAGGTATTCCATATGTTTATGCAAACACCGCTCACCAAGAGAAAGTGTTTACTTCAGATATTTTAGATAATCTCTTTGCTTCAACTAAAAAATTTGGTTTTGAGGTATTAACTGCTTATACCGCAGGTGCAAGAAGTCTTTATACCAAAGGTGCACCAATTAAAACAATTGCAGACCTTAAAGGTAAGAAAATCCGCGTATTGCAATCTGACACAATGATTAAAATGTTGTCTTGTATGGGCGGTACCGGTGTGCCAATGAACCAAGGTGAAGTTTATACCGCGATTCAACAAGGTGTGTTGGATGGTGCAGAAAATAATGAAATTACTTATGCAGATTTAAAACAATATGAAGTAGCGCCTTACTTCTCTCGTACGGGTCACTTACGTGTTGCAGATTTGTTAGTTGTTAGCGAATCTTTCTTATCTTCAATGACTCCAGAAGATCAAGCCACTTTGAAGAAATTAGCAAAAGAAAGCACCAAGAAAGAATTTGAGCTATGGAATGCGCAAATTAAAACTGCGGAAGCATTTGCTAAAGAAAAAGGAGCAACTTTCGTAGAAGTGGATACCAAACCGTTCCAAGAAAGCTGCAAACCGTTACAAGAAGAGTTAATCAGAACACCTGAACAAAAAGCGTTATATGAAAAAATTATCGCATTGAAATAAGCAAAAATAAGATAGGCGAGTCGGTTCGCCTATCTTTATTTTTTGTTGGTATGGTGCGTGGAGGTGTGTGGTGTTTAGTGTTTTATGTTTAATTAAAAAAGTTCTCGATAAGATCATTGAAGGGATCTGTATTTTTATTGTTGGCTTGATGACAGTATTGATTACTTATCAAGTCGTTTCTCGTTACGTGTTTAATAGTCCGAGTGCAATTAGTGAAGTTTTATCTCGTTATCTCTTTGTGTGGCTGATTTTATTTGCTGGCGCTTATGTTTTTGGTTTAAGAGAACATATGGAAATTGCGTTTTTGAAAAATAAACTTTCACCAAAATTACAACTTGTTGCTAATTCTATTTCAGAAATTGCGATTGCTGCTTTTGGTATTGGTGTAATGATTATTGGTGGTTATAGCGCAACTATTAAGCAGATGTTCCAATTGGATTCAGCATTACAAATTCCTATTGGGGTGATTTATTCAGCAATTCCAATTAGTGGTGGAATTATTGTGTTTTATTCGATTTTTAATTTAATGAAATTTTATCAGCGTGCAGATAAATGATTTTCATAGAGGAAATTTACTATGGACTTAGCTACAACCGCCGCTTTAATTATGCTTGTTGGCACAGTGTTTTTATTGGTGATAGGCGCACCGATTAGTATTAGTGTTGGCGTTTCATCTGTTGCTGCAATGTTATCTATTTTGCCATTTCAAGGCGGTATGGTGACTTCAGCACAACGTATTTTTGTTGGTTTAGATTCTTTTGCTTTACTCGCCATCCCATTTTTTATTTTGGCTGGCAATATTATGAATAGTGGTGGTATCGCTATTCGTTTGATCAATTTTGCGAAGATTTTTAGTAGTTTTTTACCAGGATCACTTGCTCAAACAACGATCATTTCCAATATGCTATTTGGTTCAATCAGCGGTTCTGGAGTGGCATCAGCTGCTGCCGTTGGTGGTATTATGACGCCAATTGAGAAAAAAGAAGGATATGATCCACGTTATAGTGCAGCAGTAAATATCGCATCAGCACCGACAGGAATGTTGATTCCACCAAGTAATACTGTAATTGTGTATGCAACAGTGGCGGGTAGTGTCTCTGTTTCTGCATTATTTATGGCGGGTTATTTGCCAGGTATCTTGTGGGGTATTGCAGTGATGATTATTGCTGGGTTTATGGCGAAAAAACGTGGCTATGTTGCAAGAACAAAGATTACTTGTGCAGAAAGTCTAAAGGTCACATTAGCTGCTATTCCTAGCCTTTCTTTAGTGTTGATTGTGATTGGTGGTATTTTAGCTGGAGTATTTACAGCGACAGAAGCATCAGCAATTGCTGTTGTCTATTCCTTAATATTAAGTGTTTGTTATAGAACGCTCTCATTTAAAATGTTGCCGCAAATTTTCTTACAAACAGCAAAAATGTCTGCGATCGTAATCTTTATGTTGGCAACTTCTTCTGTAATGTCATGGGTTATGGCATTTACCCAAATTCCGAATATGATTGCTTCAGGATTATTATCTGTTACCGATAATCCAATTCTGATCTTATTAATTATTAACATTATTCTGCTACTTGTTGGTACCTTTATGGATCCAACGCCTGCGGTGTTAATTTTTACACCGATCTTCTTACCGATTTGTACTTCATTGGGTATGAGCCCAGTGCAGTTCGGAATCTTATTAGTATTTAATTTGTCATTGGGAACGATTACACCGCCAGTAGGACCGATTCTCTTTACTGGTTGTAAGGTTGGTAATGTTGAGATTGAACAAGTGATTAAAACGTTATTGCCGTTCTTCTTTGCAATTTTCGTCACTTTGATGTTAGTGACTTATATCCCAGCAATTTCGATGTCTGTACCAGAATTAATGGGATTAGTGAAATAAGTGATAAAAAAGGGTAGATGAGATGTATAACTATCTGATCTACCTCTTAAAAAATTAATACAGGTTTGTGAAATAAAAACTAGATATGTTGGGTAATGAGATTTGAGCATTCGTCATACGTTAGAAAGCGATTTTAGTAGTTGAGGGATGTAACCACTAATACGGTATTTCTAATATATAACTTAGTTTTATATCTTAGGAGAGCACTATGAATGCAACACAAGTATTGTCTGGATCGGAAGATACAGAATTTAAAAGACAATTGACTCGGGCGAAGATAGGAGCAGCAATTGGTACGTCACTTGACCAAATGGAAATGACACTATTTTCTTTAGCTTCTGCATTATGTTTTGGGCAAGTTTTTTTTCCGAATACAGATCCTAAAATTGCACTAATTTCTGCTTTTGGAATTTATGGTGTAGGCTTTTTGGTACGCCCGATCGGTGGTGTGATTTTTTCTCATCTAGGTGAAATTTACGGTAGAAAATGGGTACTCTCAATGACAGTAATGTTGATGGGATTAGCAACATTTTGTATCGGTTTAATTCCATCTTATAGTGCGATAGGAATTTGGGCACCAATTTTATTGGTTTTATGTCGTTGTGTTCAGGGTGCAGCTGTTGGTGCTGAATATACTTCTGGAACGACTTATTTAACCGAGATTGCACCAATTGGAAAACGAGGTATTACTGCAAGTTTTGTCTGGGCTGGCGCTAGTGCGGGTACGGTAGTAGGTGGTTTAGTTTGGACAGTTGTGCTTACTAGTTTAAGTCGAGAAGATTTGATTGCGTGGGGTTGGCGCATTCCTTTCTTGCTTACTATCTTTGTTACAATGTTTGCGATTTGGATGCGCTTAAAATTACATGAATCACCAGTCTTTTTAGATAAACAAAAAGAATTTAAGGAAAGAGCAAAACGTGCAGCGCCAATTGTGGAAGCGTGGCAAAAATCAAAGAAAAATATGCTTCGTGTCTTTGGTTTTACTTTCCCATGTGTCGGTCATTCATTTATGTATCAAGCCTTTTTAGGTGGATACATTGTAAATTATGTACGTGCTGATGGCGGGCCTATTTTCTCTACTGCGACGGCGATTGGGGCAACTGTAGGAATTATCGGTGGTTTATTTGGTGGTTGGTTATCAGATAAAATTGGGCGTCGCAAAGCCGGACTAATCTATGCCGTCATTATGTGCATTTTCCCAATTTTGGCTTTCACGATGGTCAATACAGGTTCACCAATTTTGATTGGCTTAGTAATGGTATTTTGTTTCTGGTTCCCTGCAGAAGGCGCAATGGGAGTACAAAGCCCACAATTACCAGAAATTTTTGGATCTAGATATAGATATAGCGCATTAACTTTAGCACGTGAAATTGGAGCAATTGGTGGTGGATTGGTACCAATGTTAGCGTCTATTATTCTTGCTTATTTAGGTGGTTGGGTTGCTGTAGCTATCTTTATGAGTTTATTAATGTTAATTAATGTTTATACAACATATGTAACAATAGAAACTAAAGATCGTGATTTATACGATGAACGGGATGCGATGTAAAACATAGCAAAATGAAAAGTATATAAATAGTTGGGTTATGATAAAAAGCTAAAAGATATTTCGTTTTTTAGCTTTTTCTTTACAAGAATGTGCATGATGTAGGTTAAAGGAGTAATAGAAATTAAGATTGATGTTATGTTTGAACAATTATTTAATTTGCCGCAATTATTAGGGATTGCCGCATTTATATTAGGTGTGCTCTCTTTTTATCAACGTAATGATAAAAAACTAAAGGCGGTGATGTTGATCCAAAATTTAGTTTATATGACACACTTTATTTTATTGGGGTCGTATGTTTCGGCATTGAGTTCGTTATTGTCTGCCTGTCGGACTGCTACTGCAATTTATGTTTCTTCCAAATATGTGGCACTATTTTTTGTCATTATTGGTATTACGTTTGGCTATATCGTAGCGGATTCGATTTGGCAATTTTTCCCGATTTTAGGCACAACTATTGGCACCATTTCATTATTTCTCTTAAAAGGGATTCCGATGAGAGTGTTAATGTTAATGGGATCAGGATGTTGGCTAACAAATAATATTTTAGTCGGTTCTTATGGCGGTATTTTGCTAGAATCAACAGTCATTGTGATGAACTCAATCACTATTTTGCGCTTAGTATTACAAAATAGAGAAAAACAACAATTAGTATCTTAATCAAAGAAAGGTAGAGAAAATATTCAGTTTTTTAGCGATCTATTTTGATGATCAGGCTTGAGAAATCAAGATAAAGTGAGTATAATCCACGACCTTTAATATAGTTAGTAGCGGGTCGGGTTTCATACCTGACGAGGTAGCTAACAAATCTAAACCAATTAGAATGTTGGTAATCCGAACCGTAGAGCTTAAGCTTTAGTTAATTATTGGAGAATTACAAATGTCCAGAGTCTGTCAAGTAACAGGCAAACGTCCGGCAGTTGGTAACAATCGTTCACACGCAATGAACGCAACTCGTCGTCGTTTTTTACCAAATCTTCACACTCACCGTTTCTGGGTTGAAAGTGAAAACCGTTTCGTTACTTTACGCTTAACAGCGAAAGGTATGCGTATTATTGATAAAAAAGGCATCGATGCAGTTTTAGCTGATCTTCGTGCTAAAGGCGAAAAAATCTAAGGAGCTGAAAAATGGCAGCAAAAGGTGCTCGTGAAAAAATTAGACTAGTTTCTACAGCTGAAACAGGTCATTTTTACACTACAACTAAAAATAAACGTAACATGCCAGAAAAAATGGAAATCAAAAAATATGATCCAGTTGTTCGTAAGCATGTTATTTATAAAGAAGCGAAAATTAAGTAATCGTTTTTTTTATAACACAATTCTTTTAATTGATAACTGCACCCAACGGTTTTACTGATGGGTGCAGTTTTTTATCTATTATTTGGTGAAATAGGTTAATAATATTTCCTGAATTGAGTCAGAAAGAAAACGGTAGTATTCTGAACGATAACGTCATTAACCAAGGAAAAATAATGAGGCAAGCTGAACGACCATTATCCGGTTTTCTATTGGCATTAACGACAGCGATTTGTTGGGGATCTCTGCCGCTTGCTTTACAGCGTGTATTAACAGTATTAGATAGCTATACCATTGTGTGGTTGCGCTTTTTAATTGCTATGCTAGGGTTAGCGATTATTCTGATAGTGACTGGTAAGCTACCGAAAATAAAAGTCGCTTTTAACCAGCGTTTTCGTTGGATTACCTTAGTTGGTTGTATGGGGTTAGCGGTTAACTTTATCCTTTTTAATACTTCATTAGAATATATTAATCCGTCAGTATCACAAGTATTGGGGCAAGTTTCCCCTTTCTTTATGATGTTAGCTGGAGTCCTTATCTTTAAAGAAAGACTTAGTTGGAATCAAAAACTAGGTGCTACATTATTATTTGTTGGCTTACTGACTTTTTTTAATGAACGTTTAGTCGAATTATTTACTAGTTTAACAGCCTATACAAAAGGGGTTTTGCTGTGCGTATCTGCAGCAATCATTTGGGTATCTTATGCGATTGCGCAAAAGTTATTATTACGCCGGTTTAGTTCACAGCAAATTTTATTAATTTTTTATATTGGTGCTGCGTTAATTTTTACACCATTTAGCCAACCGTCGAGTCTGTCAGGCTTGAATTGGACTACAGGGTTGTGTTTGGTTTATTGCTGTTTAAATACATTAGTTGCGTATGGTGCTTATGCAGAAGCATTAAATCGTTGGGAAGTAGCAAAAGTAAGCTCAATTATTACATTAACCCCATTGTTTACTATCTTGTTTGTGGAAATATTTCATCGTACTTTTCCTGATACCGTTGCAGCATCAAATTTAAATTTTTTAGCTTATGTTGGCGCATTTATTGTGGTATTAGGTGCTTTGTGTTCAGCAGCAGGACATAAATTAATTAAGACACGTCGGTTTGACGTCATAGGAGATAAATAATTATGAAATTTATTGATGAAGCATTAATTAGAGTAGAAGCTGGCGACGGTGGTAATGGCTGCGTTAGCTTTCGCCGTGAAAAATATATTCCTAAAGGTGGTCCAGATGGCGGTGATGGCGGTGATGGTGGTGATGTCTATTTAATTGCAGATGAAAATTTAAATACATTAGTAGATTACCGCTTTGAGAAACGTTTTGCTGCTGGACGTGGTGAAAATGGTCGTAGTTCAAATTGTACTGGACATAGAGGTAACGATATTACTTTGCGGGTACCAGTCGGAACACGTGCAATCGATAATGATACCAAGGAAATTGTGGGAGATTTAACCGAACACAATATGAAACTATTGGTTGCAAAGGGGGGTTATCATGGACTTGGTAATACCCGTTTTAAATCTTCGGTGAATCGTGCGCCTCGCCAAAAAACGAATGGTACTCCGGGTGAAAAACGTGATTTACAGTTAGAGTTGATGCTTCTTGCTGATGTAGGAATGTTAGGTTTGCCAAATGCAGGAAAATCAACCTTTATTCGTGCAGTATCTGCGGCTAAACCAAAAGTGGCTGATTACCCATTTACCACATTAGTACCAAGTTTAGGGGTAGTAAAAGTAGATGCAAATCGTAGCTTTGTTGTTGCGGATATTCCAGGGTTAATCGAGGGAGCTTCCGAAGGCGCTGGGCTAGGAACACGTTTCCTTAAACATTTGGAACGTTGTCGAGTATTGATCCATTTAGTGGATATTTTACCAATCGATGAAAGCGATCCTGCTGATAATATTGCGATTATTGAAACTGAGCTTTTCCAATATAGTGAAAAATTAGCAGAAAAAACACGTTGGTTGGTATTCAATAAGATTGATACGATGGATGAAGAAGAAGCACAACAACGTGCAGCTGAGATTGCAGAACGTATCGGTTGGGAAGAGGAGTACTATTTGATTTCTGCGGCAACAGGTAAGAATGTGCCTGATTTGGTTCGGGATGTGATGGATTTCATTGAAGCAAATCCACGTGAGAAAGCAGTTGTTCCTGAAAATGAAGAAGTGAAATTTAAATGGGAAGATTACCATCAACAACAATTGGCAGATGCTGAAATTATTGAAGATGACGATGATTGGGATGATGACTGGTCAGAAGAAGATGAAGAGGGTGTAGAGATCATCTATAAACCTTAAAAATTAGAATGATAAGCGGCGGATTTATTCCGCCGTTTTTGTTTGTTGTAACGCTGAAGCAAGCTTACCTTGATGTTGTTGTAATAGTTGTTCTGCTTGTGGGCGAGATAAACCGCCTAAAATCATCATAATTGCTAATTTCGCTTGGTTATCAGCTAATTGCAAATAGTGAGCGGCAGTATCTTGATCACAATCAGTCGCTTGCATTACGATTTTTATGGCACGATAACGCAATTTTTCATTGGTTGCTTGTACATCGACCATTAAGTTCTGATAACACTTACCTGTTTGCACCATACTGGCAGTAGAAAGCATATTGAGTACCATTTTTTGCGCTGTACCGGCTTTTAAGCGAGAGGAACCCGTTAGGATCTCAGCGCCTACTACTGGTGTAATTGCAATATCAGCAATTTCAGCCATTGCTGAATTTGGATTACAACTAATTGCAATCGTAAATGCACCAATTTGTTTAGCATATTGCAAACCACCTAAGACATAAGGCGTTCTGCCACTAACAGCTAAACCGACCAGTACATCTTTGCTTGATAACTGGAGTTGCTGTAAATCACTTTTTCCCATTTCTGCATTATCTTCCGCATTTTCGACTGCTTGACGGATAGCGCGATCACCGCCAGCGATAATACCAACAACTTGCGTTGCGGGTACGCCAAATGTTGGCGGACATTCAGAAGCATCTAAAATACCGAGCCGTCCACTCGTACCAGCGCCTTGATAAATCAAACGTCCATCTTGTTGAAAGGCTGCCACAATATGATCAATGGCATTAGCAATTTGTGGTAATTGGGATTGAATAGCCAACGCAACTTGTTGATCTTCTTGATTCATTAATTGCACGATCGCTAATGAAGATAAACGATCCAATAACATTGAGTTTGGGTTGCGTTGTTCAGAAGTCAGTTTGTCGAGAGTTTGTGTAAGAGATGACATAGCGGAATCCTAAAACTAAAAAATATCGGCTAAATGAATAGCACCTAAAATAGCTGGTTGTGATGCTCCTGTTACTGCAGGAACATTGCTTGGTTTATGTTGCATTGTTTGGTAAGCCAACCACGCAAAAGCAGCAGCTTCAACAAAATCAATATCAATACCATAGTGATTGGTAGTGAGAACTTGCCATTGGGGCAGCAATTTTTGTAAACGTTGCATTAGAAGCTGATTTCTTGCACCACCACCGCAAACCAATAGTTGATAGGTTAAATCAGATGTGATTTCTGGTAATTGTTGAGAAATTGATTGAGCGGTGAGTTCAAGTAAAGTGGCTTGCACATCGGCAGGTTTAATTGCAGGAAGTAACGCTAATTTTGTGTCTAGCCACGTTAAATTAAATAACTCTCTGCCTGTGCTTTTTGGTGGTTGTTGAGAAAAATAGGCCTCATTTAAGCAATGTGTTAATAAAGCTTGATTGATTGAGCCTTGGCTTGCCCATTCCCCATTATTATCGAAGCGTTTGCCTTGTTGTCGTTGGATCCAATTATCCAATAAGGTGTTTCCCGGCCCCGTATCATAACCATAGATTGAACCATCTGGTGGGAGTACAGTGATATTACTGATACCGCCAATATTCAACACCACTGTAAAACTATCAGGTTTTGAAAAAAGGGCGTGATGGAATGCCGGGACTAAAGGAGCGCCTTGTCCACCATATGCCATATCTTTACGACGAAAATCGGTGATTGAGGTAATCCCGGTACGTGCCGATAATAAATTGCCATCAACAAGTTGCATCGTGAAAGGGTAATTGCCTTGTGGTGCGTGCCAAATGGTTTGTCCATGACAACCAATTGCTTGAATTTGCGTTGCGGGAATCTGATGAGTATCAAGGATGGCGTTGACTTGCTCGGCATAGAGTAATGTGAGTTGCTGCTCGATTTCACCTAATTGTTGTAATGTTGTCTGCCCTTGCATTAATTGTGCCAGTTGTTGACGTAGCTGTTCAGGCATTGCTGTAAATTGTTTAGCGACAATTTTTGGTGGCATAACTGAGAAATCTACTACAGCGATATCAATGCCATCCAGGCTAGTACCTGACATCATGCCGATATAAAGTGTCGATTGCATTAATAAAATTCCTATAAGCGTAATGTGTGGCAGATAGTATAGCCTAAGAGAATAGAATTAATTTAATAGTAAGAAAAATTAATTAAACAAGATGAGATATAGAAGTGGTGGGCGATACCGGTCTCGAACCAGTGACCCCCTCCTTGTAAGGGAGGTGCTCTCCCAACTGAGCTAATCGCCCGAATGATCTATTCGTTGCTATTAACAATATGGTGGGCGATACCGGTCTCGAACCAGTGACCCCCTCCTTGTAAGGGAGGTGCTCTCCCAACTGAGCTAATCGCCCACATTGTTAATTTTGGGTGATTGTCATAAGTGGTGGGCGATACCGGTCTCGAACCAGTGACCCCCTCCTTGTAAGGGAGGTGCTCTCCCAACTGAGCTAATCGCCCTTATGACAAAAACAAAATATGGTGGGCGATACCGGTCTCGAACCAGTGACCCCCTCCTTGTAAGGGAGGTGCTCTCCCAACTGAGCTAATCGCCCACATTTTGTGTTCGACGCATTATAATTATAATTTATGGTCAGTCAATCGCTTTTTGTCGCTTTGGCATTAATTGTTGTAAAAGTAAGCATAAATCCGAACTTTTTGTTAAGAATATCGCTAACTCGTAGTAAAATGAGCGCGTTTTTTTGACATTAATTAAGAAGAATAGGCAAGTTCAATGGAAATCAAAAGTTTATTTAATTTAGATCCTAATGTGAAAGTGCGTACTCGTTTTGCACCAAGTCCAACTGGTTATCTACATGTTGGTGGTGCGAGAACAGCACTTTATTCTTGGTTGTATGCAAAACATAATCAAGGTGAATTTGTATTACGTATTGAAGATACTGATTTGGAGCGTTCAACTCAGCAAGCAACAGATGCTATTTTAGATAGTATGGCGTGGTTAGGGCTTTCTTGGGAACATGGGCCATATTATCAAACCAAACGTTTTGACCGTTATAATGAAGTCATTGATCAAATGTTAGAACAAGGGTTGGCATATCGTTGTTACTGTAGCAAAGAACGTTTAGAAGCATTACGTGAAGAACAAGAAAAAAATAAAGAAAAACCACGTTATGACCGCCATTGCTTGCACGATCATAGTCATGACCCAAGTGAACCTCATGTGGTACGTTTTAAAAATCCAACGGAAGGTTCAGTTATTTTTGAAGATGCAGTACGCGGCAAAATTGAAATTAGTAACGGCGAATTAGATGATTTAATTATCCGCCGTACTGATGGTTCACCAACTTACAATTTCTGTGTGGTGGTTGATGATTGGGATATGGGAATCACACATGTTATTCGTGGTGAAGATCATATTAACAATACCCCGCGTCAAATTAATATTTTAAAAGCATTAAATGCACCAATTCCGCAATATGCTCACGTTTCGATGATTTTAGGTGATGATGGGCAAAAACTCTCCAAACGCCATGGTGCGGTTAGCGTAATGCAATATCGTGATGAAGGATATTTGCCAGAAGCGTTATTAAATTACCTAGTCCGTTTAGGGTGGGGACATGGCGATCAAGAAGTTTTCTCAATTGAGGAAATGATTAAATATTTCGATATCCATGGTGTAAGTCGCTCTGCAAGTGCATTTAATACGGAAAAATTATTATGGTTGAATCACCATTACATTCGTGAGTTACCGGCAGAAAAAGTGGCGAGTTATCTTGAATGGCATATGCAGGATCAACAAATCAATGCAGAGAATGGTCCAGCATTAACTGAAATTGTCAAAGCATTAGGCGAACGTTGCAAAACATTAAAAGAGATGGCTGCAGCAAGTCGTTATTTCTTTGAGGATTTCAGTGAATTTGATGAAGCTGCAGTGAAGAAACATTTTAAAGCTGCTGCAATCGAACCATTACAAAAGGTATTAGAGAAATTACGCGCATTACCGGAATGGGACGGACACGCTATCCATCAACAAATTGAAGATACTGCTGCAGAACTTGAGGTTGGAATGGGTAAAGTAGGTATGCCATTACGTGTTGCAGTAACAGGTGCTGGTCAATCACCATCTTTGGATATTACGATGCAATTAATCGGTCGTGATCGCTGCTTAACCAGAATTCAACAAGCTATTGAGTTTATTGAAAATAAAGTAGCATCAGCCCAATAGGTGTTTAATAGTTAGCCAAAAAGTGGGAGCCTCTCGCTTTTTGGCTAAATTACATTGACATCAGTAACTGCGACAATTAATATTAGCAGCGACCTATCTTGTGGGGATATAGCTCAGTTGGGAGAGCGCTTGAATGGCATTCAAGAGGTCGTCGGTTCGATCCCGATTATCTCCACCACTTCAATCTTATTTAAATTTCCCTTTCACTAATCAACATAATTTTTCATTGCTAATGCTTAATCACTGCTAGCATTGCTAATACTTTTGCTTTATTCTTGCAATTCTATTTTTGGTCCGACTATCTCAATAGCCGTTAGCTTTTTTATCAAAATAAGGAGCCTTAAATCAGTGGAAAAAACTGTCCTCAATCCTAAACTTCAAGCTGTTTCAAGTAACGCTGATACTATTCGTGAAGCCTGCAATATTAATTATTGGGGAATGAATTATTACAATGTGGATGAGAATGGTGAAATTTATGTTTGCCCTAATCCTGAAAAACCAACCAATAAAGTGTCGTTAGCTAAATTAGCTGAACAAATGCAACAACAAGGCGCACGACTGCCTACTCTGTTTTGTTTTCCTCAAATTATTCAACACCGATTACGTTCTATTAATGCTGCTTTTGCACAAGCAAGAGAGGAGTTCGGTTATGAGGGAAATTACTTTTTGGTGTACCCAATCAAAGTAAATCAATATCGTCGTATTATTGAATCTTTAATTACTTCAGGACAGCCGCTCGGATTAGAGGCAGGCTCTAAAGCTGAATTAATGGCAGTACTAGCACATGCTGGTCAGACAAAGACTGTGATTGTCTGTAATGGGTATAAGGATCGTGAGTATATCCGTTTTGCTTTAATGGGAGAAAAACTAGGACATAAAGTCTATTTGGTGATTGAGAAAATTTCTGAGATTTTCTTAGTGTTAGAAGAGTCAAAGAAATTGAATGTGCGTCCTCGTTTGGGGGTACGTGCAAGGTTAGCATCGCAAGGCTCAGGAAAATGGCAATCATCAGGTGGTGAAAAATCAAAATTTGGCTTGTCTGCGTCGCAAGTATTAGAGTTAGTTAATTTATTAAAAGAGCAATCCAGTTTAGATTGTTTGCAATTATTGCATTTCCATTTAGGTTCTCAACTCGGCAATATTCGTGATGTGGCGACAGGTGTTCGTGAAAGCGCACGTTTTTACGTTGAGTTACATCGTTTAGGCGTTAATATTCAATGTTTTGATGTCGGTGGTGGTCTAGGTGTTGATTATGATGGTAATCGTACCGAATCAGATTGCTCTGTAAATTACGGCTTACGTGAATATGCAGAAACTGTTGTTTGGGGAATTGGGCAAGCGTGTCGTGAACATAATTTGCCTCATCCAACGATTATTACTGAATCAGGTCGTGCAGTAACGGCGCATCACGCAGTATTGGTATCCAACGTAATCGGGGTTGAACGGTATTTACCAACGGAATTATCAGCACCAAAAGAAAATGATCCTCGAGTCTTGCATAGTATGTGGGAAACGTGGACAGATATTTTATCATCACGTGAAAAACGTTCTTTGCGCAGTTGGATTCACGAAAGCCAATTTGACCTTTCTGATGTGCATAATCAATACAATGTTGGGTTAATTAATTTAGAGCAACGAGCTTGGGCAGAGCAATTATATTTAAATATTTGTCATGAAGTTGGCGAATTATTTAGTGAACGCCATCGCTCACATCGTACTATTATTGATGAATTACAAGAGCGTTTTGCAGACAAACTCTATGTTAATTTCTCTTTGTTCCAATCATTACCTGATGCGTGGGGAATCGATCAACTGTTTCCAGTTTGCCCATTAACACAATTAAATGAGCCAGTCAGCCGTCGTGCGGTATTGTTGGATATTACTTGTGATTCCGATGGTACGATTGATCATTATATTGATGGCGATGGTATTACCACTACAATGCCGATGCCGAATTATTCTGTAGATAACCCACCATTAGTTGGTTTCTTTATGGTAGGGGCTTATCAAGAAATTTTAGGTAATATGCACAACCTATTTGGCGACACTACGACTATTGATATAGTGTTAGATGAACAAGGTGCAGTGAAAGTATTGGCACATGATGCAGGCAATACGGTAGCGGATATGCTGCATTATGTTTACTTAGATCCGAAGCAATTAATTGCACGTTATCGTGAGCAAATAGAGCATTCAACTTTACCTGCATCAGAAGCCTTGCAATTCTTAAAAGAATTAGAAGAAGGGTTGAACGGTTACACCTATTTGGAAGAAGAGTAGCGCATAGGGGCATCATATGTTTAATACATTAGGTCATAAAGAAGATATTTCATTAGTTTCTAATAATTTTGGTTTTCTACGCTTACCCGTTAATTTTATGCCGCAACAGAGTGATGCCGATTGGGTTATCACAGGTGTTCCTTTTGATGCTTCTGTTTCTGGTCGTTCGGGTACACGCTTTGGCGCAGAAGCGATACGTCGTGCTTCGGTTAATTTAGCGTGGGAACATTGTCGCTTTCCATGGAATTTTGATGTACGTGAACGGCTTAATATTGTGGATTGCGGAGATCTTGTTTATTCGTATGGCGACAACCAAGATTTTGTAGAGCAATTAGAAGCACATACAACCTCTTTATTACAAGCAGGAAAACGTTGTTTAACCTTGGGTGGTGATCATTTTATTACTTTGCCATTATTGCGCGCGCATGCAAAACATTTTGGTAAGTTAGCGATGATCCATTTTGATGCTCATACCGATACTTATGAGAATGGTAGCCGATATGATCACGGTACAATGTTTTATCACGCTCCTAAAGAAGGCTTAATTGATCCTAAACATTCAGTACAAATTGGTATTCGTACTGAATATGATCACCATTTGGATTTCACCGTATTAGACGCGCCGTTAGTCAATGATTTAAGTGTTGCTGAAGTAGTGGCAAGAATTAAACAGACAGTGGGAACAGAGCTACCTGTTTATTTAACCTTTGATATTGATTGCTTAGATCCAGCCTATGCACCTGGTACGGGAACACCAGTTTGCGGTGGTTTAACTACGGATAAAGCCTTGAAAATCTTACGTGGTTTAGCTGATGTTAATATTGTAGGTATGGATGTAGTTGAAGTTTCTCCAGCCTATGATCAATCTGATATTACTGCGTTAGCAGGTGCAACCATTGCCTTGGAAATGTTGTATTTGCAAGGAAGTAAATTGTAGTAGGGCATATTGTATCAATTTTCCTTTTTCTTAATTAAGCATTTAAAGTACGTTTATCTTATGTTGGATCAAAGTAAACGTACTTTATTTATATAGTGCTATTATTTGTACAAATAATCTTTTAACCTGTATTGGTTATTTCAGTAGTGAAATTAGAAATAATAAAGACAGATAGTTGATGAGATTTTTTATCTCTAAATTTAGCTTCTTAAAGGAGAAACTAACTAATGAAAAAGCTCTTTTTATGCTCCTATTTTGCAGGAGTTAGTGATCTGTTTTTAGATTTTGCTGGAGAGAATTTACAGGGCAAATCTGTGCTATTTATACCAACTGTAGTGATCCACTAATTTAACAGTCCCTGATAGGTTGTTTTGCTAAAACGGGTGGTAATCCCTGATTGTAAGCATGAGGACGAACGGTATTATAATAAAATACATAATTCTTAATGTCCTCCTTCGCTGCCGACAACGAGTCATACCCCTCTTTTAAC
>NZ_JTJL01000054.1 GCF_001678495.1 Gallibacterium salpingitidis | reverse complement strand
TACTGGTGATGTTGATTCGAAAGTAGAACTACAAGCAAAGGGAAATTTAATCCAAATTAGTGATAATCATCAATCTAGGAATGTTGATAGTCAGATTATTTCAGCTAGAGGAAAAATTATATTATCTGCGATAAATAATAATGAATTATTAGGTGCAGATAGAGGGATTTATTCACGGGAAAACGGTGTTGTTCAATTAGTTTCAGAACAGGGTAATAATTTGATTGAAGCAACTCAAGGTGGTATTAATACCACTAATAGTGGAACCACTTTATTAACTGCCTTATCAGGGGTAAATCAAATTAAGGTATCTCGTGAACAAGCTAAAGTAGAAGATTCAAATATTGCTATTTATGGGGTATATACCAAAGGGGAAAATGCCAAGGTAACATTACATTCTAAAAATAATGTGATAGAAGTTGGAGATGACAATCAATCATTAATAGCAGATAGTGTTGCGGTATATGGAAGTAATAATAATGATAGTTTGTTATTAGCAACTATAGATAATCAGTTGTTCGGTGCAGATACAGGTGTTTTTTCCTCTGTGAATGGTAAAGTAACGATTGTAGCAGAACAAGGTTACAATATTATCAATACAATAATGAGAGGGGTTGATGCAAGGAATGATGGAAACATTATTGTTGATGGTGGTCTTAAATTATCTGCACCATTAGCGGCATATTCTGCAGGTATGGTGCAATTAAACTATGCCAAAGAGAGCCAAATTAGCGGAGATTTATTGGCGAATGGCGGACAAATCTTGGTGAAATCTAAAGGCAGCACATTAACGATGAAAGGAGATACGGTGGCGATTAATCAAGGGGTTGCCGATATTGCCTTAACACCAAATAGCCAATTAATCGGACGTATTGATAATGCGAATGCGCAAAATGAAGCACATCATACGCTTTTCCCATTAAATAGTTATGCGCCAGCAAAACCGACCCCTATTACGATTGATACAGCAGGTCGTACTGTATTGACGTTAGCAAAAGATTCATTATGGCAAATGACTGGGCAAAGCTGGGTGAGCGAATTGCGTGGTGAAGGAACAGTGGATGTGAGCCCAACTTCAGCAGGCGCCTCAGCTGGTCAAGCATTGCATATTGATAAACTCGCTGGTGCAAATCAATTCCTAATGACCTTAAATAAAACTGGTCAAGGCAGCGATATGCTCTATATCAAGGAAGGCACAAGCACACCACAAGATGTTGTCATTAAGAATGAACGTGACGTGATTGAAAGTATGAATTACGGCGACCGTTTGCGTTTCGCTACGGTACAACATTCACAAAATGAATTTGTTGCTGGCAAACAATATACTGATGAACATCGTTTAATGAAACAAGCTTTAACTGTTGAGTATGCTGACCAAGCCACCGACCCAGATAATCACGAAGCTTATAATCTTGCCTTTAATGGTGGTAATGCGTTAAGTAAAGCGAAACCAGGTAATGAGTATGTTAATACCACTTATGGCGGTGAAGGCAGTCAGAATGTCTATTTAGTGAAATATCGCACTAATACGCCAAGCCGTAATACAGTCGATATTGGCAGAATGTTAGATGCAAGTGCAGGTTATGCCTTTACGCTTGATACTTACACCAAACGAGAAGGGGAACGCGCTTATTCACTCAATGACATTAAAGAAGGCGCTTGGATAAGAGGTACCCATACTCGCTTAAAAGAAACAGACCGCTTTAGCTTAAACCATAATGACTATGAAATTGGTTATGACAAATTCCGTTATAACAATGACGAGAAAAAACAAAAATGGGGTTTAAGCTTCACTTATGGTTATGGCAAAACCACGTTAGCGGATGAGTTCAGTAAAGGACGAGTGAAGAAATACGAATTAAGCCTTTATAACACCAACCAATGGAATAACCAAGCCGGTGATAACAGTTACTATAATGATAACGTGTTAAGAGTTGGTGCATTACACAACCATTATCAATCTATGATGAGTGATGGCAATCTCTGGGGTAAAGGTAGTTATAAGAATTACCTCTTTACGGCAAGTACCGAACATGGTTATCGTAAATTTATTGATGATAACAAACGTTGGTATCTAGTACCGCAAGCGCAATTGCAATTCGCTTACTTAACTGGTGCAGATTATCGCACCAGCAATGATATTGATGTGAAACTTGGTCATGCGAAAAGCTTAATTGGTCGTGCTGGTGTGGATATTGTGCGATTATTAGATGAAAGCGGTGATAATCGTCTTTATGCGAAAGGTAATATTATGCATGAGTTTTTAGGCAAACGTTCGTTTAGTGCGAGCGACCGTACTGGGGATTATCACACCAGTTGGAATACGAGAGGTACTTGGTATGCTGTTGGTGTTGGCTACAACGCGCATGTCAGTGAAAAGACTAATGTGTTTATTGATGCTGAGAAAGAATTTGGTCATGGACGCACTGGTTCGTATAACTTGCGTTTAGCATTATCGTGGCAGTTTAAGTAATTGATTTTTTTTCAAATCTCCCAACCCTCTTCAATCTTGAAGAGGGTTTCTGTCAAGTACAACCTGATAACATCATTTACATACCAATCTATTTACATCACTATTTTGACTATGATCTTAAAAAACACAGATGTTATTAAATTATCTATAAAACAGAGAATAAAAAAATTTTTATTTTTCTATTGAAATAAGAATTGTTATCAAATAAAATCCGCCAACTTTAATAAAGGATGATTAAAAGTTAGGTGAATTGTGTTTGAATTAGATTCTGTTTCCTTTTGCTTGGATGAAAAAGTTCTGTTGCACCCAATTTCATTACAATTTTCTACTAGTAAAATTTATGGAATTATTGGGCAAAATGGGTCAGGGAAATCCACATTAATAAAATTACTGGCGCGTCAGCATAGCGCGAGTAACGGCAAATTATCATTTGCCAATAAGCCAATTCACCAATGGAAAAATAAAGAATTTGCTCGTCAAGTCGCTTATTTGCCGCAACATTTACCTCAAGCTCACAATCTTACCGTAACCGCATTACTCAAAATGGGGCGATATGCTTGGCATGGATTATTAGGAAGTAATCCAAAACAAGATCAACAAGTAATTACTGAAGCATTAGCGCGCACCAATATGACACGTTATGCCGATCAATTTGTTGATACTTTATCGGGAGGCGAGCGTTCGCGAGTTTGGTTAGCGATGTTATTAGCACAGCAGAGCCAATTCTTACTGTTAGATGAACCCTTAGCGGCTTTGGATATTGCTCATCAAGTAGAAGTTATGCAGCTCATTAAACAGTTAGTGCAGCAGCTGAATCTTGGGGTAATTATTGTGATTCATGATATTAATCTTGCTGCCCGTTTTTGTGATCACATTGTCGCTTTGCAGTCTGGCAAATTATTGATGCAAGGCACGCCTCAACAAATTATGACGCCTGAATCCTTAGCAAAAATCTATCATATTGATCTACAAGTACAGTCACACCCAGTAGATCAAACTCCAATCGCCTTCTTCTAAAGGGGAATTTATGCAGCAGATCTGGCGTATTATTTGGCTTTGTTGTGGCTTAATCAGTTTACCGTTAGCGGCGCAACCGCGCGTTGCTACGCTCGATTGGACTGTTGCCGAAACCTTGTTAGGTTTAGGTATAACGCCTATTGCCGTAGGTGATAAACAGAGCTATCAAACTTGGGTAACAGAGCCTACATTACCACGTCACGTTATTGATTTAGGTACACGTTTGCAACCAAATAAAGAGCTATTAGCCACATTATCTATTGAAATCTTTCCGAATAGCGATATGTATCAACCAGCGGTTGAAACGAATCGAGTTTATTTGAGTAAATTGCAGCAAGCGCCACATATTAATTTTTATCAAGCTGGAGATTTTTGGCAAAACCAGTTACAAGCAACCAGACAATTAGCAACAACAGTAAGTGAACCAGCCGCAGCAGAGAAACTTATTGCAGAAACTGAACAGGTATTTCGTGCTAGTAAGGAACAATTACAACCATATACAACACGCTCGTTATTAGTGGTGCAATTTATTGATGGGCGTCATTTGCGTGTTTATGGTAAGCAGAGTTTGCCGGGTGTGGTGATTGAAAAATTAGGTTTTACCAATGCGTGGCAGCAGGAAGTTAATCTTTGGGGTACCGCGCAAATTTCGCTGAATCAGTTGGCGCAGTTTGATCATGCACGTTTAATTGTGATTAAACCTTATCCTAACAATATTCCTGATGAATTAGCCAATAATACATTATGGCATTCCTTACATTTAGCAAAAGATCCAATTGTATTGCCATCAATATGGACATTTGGTGCTTTGCCGTCAATGCAGCGTTTAGCTCGAGCTTTAGTGAACGGTTTTACCTCTGGAGGTGAAATATGGTAAGCGCTAAACGTTTAATCTTATTATTTAGTTTATTTATAACAGTGTTATTTATTGCGGTGGTGATAGCAGAATGGCAAACAACTGCTGATAAAGGAATGGCACAATTATTGCTGCTAAATTTTACTCTGCCAAGAGTAGTAATGGCGATTTTAGCGGGAATTTGCTTAGGTTGCGCTTCATTGTTGTTACAACAAGTTATAAATAATCCATTGGCATCAGATAGCACTTTAGCGGTTAGTAGCGGTGCTCAATTCGCTTTATATTTAGCTACTTTATTTTTCCCGGCAGTATTACAAATTGGCTCAACAGTAGTGGCTTTGATTGGGGCATTATTTGCTTTAGCTATTGTATTGCTATTAGCGTGGCGACAAATGATTTCGCCTTTATTAATTGTGCTAGCAGGATTAGTGGTCAGTTTTTATTTTGGTGCCTTTTCCGCTTTACTCACGCTATTTTACCCGGAAGAAAGTCGTGGTTTATTGGTGTGGGGCAGCGGTTCTTTAGTGCAAGAAAGCTGGTTTGCCAGTTTGACGTTACTACCGTTGTTATTACCTGCATTGGCAGTATTAATCTATCTCAGTCCAGCATTACAGATTTTTCAATTACAAGATAGCAATGCGAAAAGTTTAGGAGTAAATGTACAACGTATTCGTATATTGACAGTGATTTTAGCTGCCTATTTAGTGGCAATTGTAGTAAGTCGTGTTGGTATTTTAGCGTTTGTTGGCTTAGCGGCAACGACCATTGTTCGCCAATATCGCGAATACCGTTTTACCACTTTATTATGGCAAAGCGCTTTTTTTGCGGCAGCATTGTTGTTAATGACGGATTTAGTGTTGCAATTGATCGATCATTATTGGCAGCTGCAATTACCAACAGGATCGGTAACCGCTTTATTCGGTACACCACTACTGCTTTGGTTAGTTTTTCGTCAGCGTCAGCAATATGGACGAGTGCAAAATACTGTTACTCATTTAACCTCCAAACAGCCAATTTTTTCTTACCAAATACTTAGCCTATTACTATTAATGGGGTTGTTGCTCGCTTTTTGTGTTGGGCAAAACCAAGATAGCTGGTCTTTTAGCTTTAATGAAATTTTATTTGAATTGCGTTTTCCGCGAATTGCGTATGCGATTGCCGCAGGCATTATGCTCGCTTTAGCGGGTGTGATTTTACAACGTTTAACCGGTAATCCAATGGCAAGTCCGGAATTACTTGGGATTACATCAGGCGTTAGTTTTGGTGTTCTTATCGCTATTTTTGTTGCTGGTGCTCTTGTGACAAGTCAATTGGTGATCTTTGGTGCGATAGGTGCTGGCTTTATTTTGTTATTAATTTGGTTAATTAATCGCCGTAATGGTTTGCAGCCAGAGCAGGTGTTATTAACCGGAATTAGTTTGTCTGCACTGTTTGATGCAGTGTTGCGTATCTTGGTGGCAAGCGGTGATCTAAGAGCGTTGCAATTATTAAGTTGGGGCTCGGGTTCAACCTATTTTGCCGAACCAACGATTGCCTATGTGATATTAGTTTTAGCAGTTTGTTGTTTAATGATCAGTCTATTG
Source organism: Gallibacterium salpingitidis (assembly GCF_001678495.1). Lineage (GTDB taxonomy): Bacteria > Pseudomonadota > Gammaproteobacteria > Enterobacterales > Pasteurellaceae > Gallibacterium > Gallibacterium salpingitidis. The sequence continues at coordinate 3,366 of NZ_JTJL01000054.1, read as the reverse complement.
TTTAGCCGTTGGTTAGATTTATTAAGCCTTAGTACTGTAGTGGCACAGTCTGTCGGAATACATCTGATACAAGCAAGAACAGTGTTATTTATCTTGGCAATTATGTTAACGCTATTTGCCACTTTAATTGTCGGAACGCTAAGTTTTATTGGCTTATTAGCACCACATTTAGCCTATTCACTCGGTTTTCATCGTGCTAAAGCACAGCTTATCGCTGCTAGCTTATTAGGTGCAGGTGTAATGATGATAGCTGATTGGTTAGGGCGCCAATGGTTATTTCCTTATGAAATTCCAGCAGGATTAGTGGCAACTCTATTAGGCGGCAGTTATTTCTTAGTATTGATGAGAAAGTTGTAATCGATTTTATTAACACAAAAAAGAGGAGAAAAATGATGAAAAAGCAACATTTAATCAGCGCATTATGTGTAATGTCAATTCCGGCTATTACACAAGCACATGATTTATGGGCGTATGGGCAGCAAGTTGAAGCAGGTAAGCCATTACAAGCTATACTTGGTTATGGGGATAGTTTCCCATTGGGTGAAAAAGTCGCAGAGAGCCGTTTAAATCTTTTGAATCCATTAGTATTGCACAAAACTGATGGTAGCTCCGTTACCTTAACGCAACAGGGTGAAAATTATCATTATGTGACTAAAGATAATTTAGCAAAGGCGGAATATAAGATTTCAGGTAGCTATAAACCAACTTTCTGGTCAAAAAATGAGAAGGGTTGGAAACGTGAAAATCTGACTCAAATGCAAGATGCAAATTATTGTGAAGAGTCGAGTATGTTTGCTACTACCTATATTAATACTGGTGTAGATGTTAGCGATTTTGCGATTGAGCCGGTTGGCTTACCGTTAGAAATTGTTCCTTTGGTCGATCCAACAGATATTAAACCGTTAGAAGTTTTTCCAGTACAGGTACTGTATAACGGGAAACCTGCGAAAGAGGTGGTTGTGATCGGTACAACCAATGAATTTACCAAATTAGATGAGAAAGCAGTTTACGATCATCGTGAGCCACAAGCCTTTTCTGGTAAAACTGACGCGCAAGGAAAAGTGAATTTTATTCCAGCGTTGGCAGGAACTTGGAAAATTAAGGCTAGTTATGAGATGCCTTACCCAGATCAAAAAGTTTGTCAAAAACGCAAACTTTATAGTACTTACACCTTCAGTGTAAAAACAAAATAATAATTAATATTCTAATTTCTATAACCTAAGGAACTTTGTAATGAAAAGACACATTTTTAAATTATCGCTGTTATCGACGGCATTATGTTTAACGCTAAATCCTGCTTTAGCGGAACAAACACAAGAGCTTGAAGGGATTGATGTGGTAGCTGGTTCAATGTATCGAATGGGTGAAGTACCGGTTTATCAAGCGAAATCAGCAGTAGCAATTACTCGTGAACAACTTGATCAGCAAGGGGTAAGTAAAACTGATGAAATTGGGCGTTATCAAGCAGGATTTTCTAACCAAGTTTTTGGTGAAGATACTAATACCAACTGGTTTAAGGTAAGAGGGGCAGAAGTTACACAAGCAATAGATGGTTTACCATTGTTTAGCTATGGTTTCTTCACGCCTTATACCAATACTTTTGCTTTTGAAGCGATTGAAGTCACGAAAGGTGCTGATGCAATGACGTTTGGTGCGGCGCAATCTGGTGGTTTACTGAACTATGTCACAAAGCGCCCACATAAAGAGCAAATTGGCAAAGGTGAGTTTAAGCTCAATATGGGTAACAATACACAATATGGTTTTGCCGCGGATTATACTGGTGCAATGAATAGTGACCAGAGCTTACGTTATCGTGTAGTGAGTTCTTATGGTGCAAAAGATGGTCAATGGGAAGGTACTAAAAATAGCACTTTCTACATTGCTCCTTCTGTTGAGTGGGATATTAGCGATCGTACTCGTTTAACTCTATTGACTAGCTATCAATTTGATAAAGGAATTCCTAGTTCAAACTTCCTACCTCAAGAAGGAACTTTAGTGGCATTTCCTAATGGCGAATATATCAGTCGCTCCACTAACTTAGGGGATCCAATCAATGATCGCGAATACAATCGTCAATACAATATTGGTTATGAGCTAAATCATCAATTTACTGATAATCTCTCTTTTAGCAGTAGCTATCGTTATTCATATGTTAATAACTTCCATCGTGGTTCTTATGCTTATCCATCAGCATATAATGCAGATTGGTCTCCATTAGCGCCAAGTGCAGTAGGATATATGCTAACTCGTGGGGTTGTATTTAATGATGGAACATCTACTAGTCATAATGTTGATAATCACTTGAATTGGACATATAGCAATGAATGGTTACAAAATACCTTGGCTGTTGGTTCAGATTATCGTTATCAGAAAGTGAAAGGACTTTATACACTATATGGTCAAACTCCAGCCGTTAATCTACTCAATCCACTGCTTAGTTACGGTCAAGCTCAAGATGTAACACAAGCTCCATATAACGATATTACTGCACATCAATTTGGTCTATATCTACAAAATCAAAGCCGTATGTTTGATAAATTAACTTTAGGTTTTGGGGTACGTTATGATCGTGCAAAACAAACAGAAGATATTTCTCAATCATCCAGTCCAATATTAAATCATCATTCAGCTTCTTATTCACATAAGAGTTATTCAACTTCTTTGATGTATGAAGCGCCTTTAGGATTTAATCCTTATATTAGCTACAGTGAGTCATTTTATTTACCAATGGGCTTGAGTAATAATTATAAATTTTATGATCCAACCATTACGCATCAATATGAAGTTGGAATTAAATATTTACCAAATTGGTTAAATGGTTCTATTACTGCTGCTGCTTTTAAAGCAAAAGATAAAGGAGCGTTAGTTTCCAAAGGAATTGGTGCTACTGTGAGTGAAGAAGATCCTGTTTATCGTAAAGGTATTGAAGTTCAAGCCGATATTAATATTGTGAATAATTGGAACCTCAATTTAGCCTATACCTACCTAAAATCGTTTACACGTAAAGAGACGGGAGATATTCGCAATCCATTAATACCAAAACACACTTTTGCAATGAGAACAGATTATAGCTTTGCTAAAGGGATGTTAAACGGTTTAACTATTGGTGCAGGTGTACGTTATATTGGCAAGAGCGTGACCAGTAATGGTTCTTTATATTCAGGAAAAGAAGTGCCATCAGCAACAGTAGTAGATTTAATGGCTCGTTATCAATTTACACCAAATTGGAGTACACAAATTAATATTGATAATGTTGGCAATCGCCGTTATGTCGCAGGCTGTGATTATTATTGTTATTACGGTGCTGGACGTAATATTAATGCCTCTATTAGTTATAAATTCTAATCTCTAAAAGAGGTCTAATAG
>NZ_JTJL01000053.1 GCF_001678495.1 Gallibacterium salpingitidis | reverse complement strand
GTCAACAGTCTGAATCTGCACTTGTTGTAAGTGCAGATTTTTTGTTGTTAGCTTTATTGTTTAAGGTTTATTCTGCAGGAGTAGAAGAAACATCTTTATCGAAATGGTAAAGACCTCTACGATCAGTACCCAATAAATTCAATTTATCTAAGAAGCTATTGAATAAGGTTTCTTCTTGATGTTGTTCAGCAACATACCATTGTAAGAAATTGAATGAAGAGTAATCTTTTTCTTCAAATGTTGCTGAAACTAATTCATTAATTTTAGCGGTAATGTGTTTTTCGTGTTTATATGCTAATTCAAACACTTCTTTTAAACCGCTAAATTCATGTGGTACAGCTGCAATTTTTTCTAAACGAGTAGTAGAACCGGTTTCGTTTAAATAGGTGAATAATTTACGCATATGTTGTAATTCTTCATCTGCGTGTTCACGTAAGAATTTAGCAGCACCTTCAAAACCTTGATAAGTACACCATGCACTCATTTGTAAATAAAGATTTGAAGAATAAAGTTCTAAATTCATTTGTGCATTAAGCATATCCACAATTTTTTGCGATAACATTATTTTTCTCCTCTTATTCTATTAAAGCGCTGCAAGTTCTTTATCCACGAAATAAAGACCACGTTGATCTTCGCCAACAAGGGTAAATTTCGCCAAAATACGTTTGAATAAAGTTTCTTCTTCGTGTTGTTCAGAAACATACCATTGTAAGAAGTTAAAGGTTGAATAATCTTTTTCAGTGAAACTAACTTCAACTAATTGATTAATTTTTTCAGTGATGAATTTTTCGTGTTCTAACACTAATTCAAATAATTCTTTTAAAGATTGGAAATCATGTTTTGGTGCTTCGATTTCGCCTAGAATTGGTAATGCACCAGTTTCACTAACATATGAAAATAATTTTTGCATATGTTGTAACTCTTCTTCAGCATGACGAAGTAAAAATGCGCTGGCACCTTCGTAGCCATGCTCATTACACCATGCTCCCATTTGTAGATAAAGATTAGATGAATAGAATTCTAAATTGATTTGCTGATTTAATTTATCAAGCATAGCTGGTGTTAACATAATTTATTCCTCTTAATAAATAATTCAGCGAGATTTTAACGATTTATTTAGCAAAAATAAAACAATTTTTTAATTATTTTAATATAAAACAATAGGAATAATTTTTATTTAGAAATTAAAAAAGAATAAATCTCAATTGCTTTATATTTAAATTAAAAAAATAAGAATTAATATTATTTAGATACTATTTAGTGTTTATTTTAAATGACGACCCCCGGTAACTTGTAAAGTTTCGCCTGTAACATATTCACTGGATAACAGATAATCAACAGCTTTAATAATCTCTGCATAACCACCTACTTTCTGCATTACCGATTTTTGTTTTGATTGTTGTTGGTATTCGGGCGGATCATTGTCATTGAAGGCAATTAAAGCAGGAGCAATACTATTTACCTTAATCAAAGGTGCATATTTTGCAGCAAAGGAGAGAGTTAAGTTTTCTAATGCCGCTTTACTAGCAGCATAAGCTAAATGTTTTTGACTGCCTTTTAGAGCGACAAAATCGGTTAAATGAATAATATCGGCGGGACGTTGTTGTTGGTGAGTGTATTGGATTAATAAATCCGCAAATTGACGATTAAGTAAATAAGGTAATTCTGCATGAATTCTCATTAAAGATTGGAATAGTTGTTGATCTTGTAATAAATCGGCTTCTGGGGTTTCTGCTTGCCAAGCTGAGGCATTATGAATAATTGCGCGGATTGAAGAACATTGTTTTTTCACTTGTTGTATAAAATGCTCGATACCGGATAATGTGGAGAAATCTGCCTGAATTTTGCTGACATTTGCTGGTAATTGTTCAAGTTGAGGATAAGGATAACGATAAGAGATCAGTAAATTTTCACCGCGCATCGCCAATGATTGTGCTAATGCTAAACCAATTCTGCGACCTGCTCCTGTAATAATAATGACATTTTTCATTATATATCCCTTTCTGATTGTAAGTAGTAACAGCTTATCCTAACAGAAATCTGTTATTTTTTGCTGAATTAATGGTTAACTTTCGTGATTTTGCTGTTCTTTATCTTGTTATCTTGAATGTTTGCTGTTATTGTTGCCAACTAAATTTTTCCTTTGAACTTCATCTCGACATTAATCATAGAAATAATTTGATAGAACATCTTGTGCAGTAGAAACGAGATGAGGCTAAAAGTGCTGACGTTTTTATATAGAAGAAAGAGTTAATCAGGTTTAGTTATGGGTAAGTCATTAGTTATTGTTGAATCACCAGCAAAAGCCAAGACAATCAATAAATATTTAGGTAGTAATTATGTAGTGAAATCCAGTGTTGGACATATTCGTGATTTGCCAACATCTGGTAGCGCAAGCGGCGAAAAGGCAAAAGCAATCTCAACCAAAGGACTTAGCGCAGAAGAAAAGGCACAAATTAAACAACAAAAAGAACACGATGCCTTAGTGAAGCGTATGGGGGTTGATCCTTATCATAATTGGCAAGCAAATTATCAAATTTTACCCGATAAAGAAAAAGTCGTTGCTGAACTTAAGTCATTAGCCAAAAAATCAGATCATATTTATCTCGCCACCGACTTGGATAGAGAAGGGGAAGCAATTGCGTGGCATTTGCGTGAAGTTATTGGGGGCGAAGATGACCGTTTTAGTCGCGTTGTTTTTAATGAAATTACCAAAAATGCCATTACTCAAGCATTTAATAAGCCAGAACAATTAAATATGGATCGAGTGAATGCACAGCAAACACGTCGTTTTCTAGATCGTGTTGTTGGCTTTATGGTTTCACCATTGTTATGGAAAAAAGTCGCTAGAGGATTGTCAGCAGGGCGAGTACAGTCAGTTGCAGTAAAATTATTGGTTGAGCGTGAACGTGAAATTAAAGCTTTTCAACCGGAAGAGTATTGGGAAATTGCTGTCGATACACAAAATGTAGCGAAGCAAGTATTGCCATTTGAAGTAACTCATTATCAAGGTAAGGCATTGCAAATTGCTAACCAACAAGCAGCAGAACAAGCTGTTAAGCAATTAAAAAATGCTCGCTACGTTGTCACAGAAGTTGAAACAAAACCAACACAATCACGTGCCAAAGCGCCATTTATTACCTCTACTTTACAACAAACTGCGAGTACGCGTTTAGGCTTTGGTGTGAAGAAAACAATGTTATTAGCACAACGTTTGTATGAAGCTGGTTATATCACTTATATGCGTACGGACTCGACTAATTTGAGCCAAGATGCTTTGACTATGGCACGTGATTACATTGCGAAAAATTTTAGTGCTCAGTATTTACCAGAAAAACCAAATTTCTATTCAAGCAAAGAGAATGCTCAAGAGGCGCACGAAGCGATTCGACCATCTGATATTCAATTAAAAGCGGATGATTTGCAGGGAATGGAAAAAGATGCGATTCGTTTATATGACTTAATTTGGCGTCAATTTCTAGCTTGTCAAATGACTGCAGCGAATTATGATTCTACAACTTTAACAGCAAATGCAGCAGATTACACTTTAAAAGTGAAAGGACGTGTGTTGCGTTTTGATGGTTGGACTAAAGTGTTGCCACCAATGAGTAAAAGCGCTGAAGATCGTGTGTTGCCAGAAGTAAAACAGGGTGAAGAATTAACTTTAATTGAAGTGTTGCCAAGCCAGCACTTTACCAAACCGCCGGCACGTTATACTGAAGCGGCATTAGTAAAAGAGTTGGAAAAACGAGGTATTGGTCGTCCATCAACTTATGCTTCGATTATTTCAACAATTCAAGATCGTGGTTATGTTCGTACGGAAAATCGCCGTTTTTATGCTGAAAAAATGGGTGAAATTGTTACTGACCGCTTAAATGAATCTTTTGCTGATTTAATGAATTATGATTTTACCGCCAATATGGAAGATGTATTAGACCAAATTGCTGCAGGTAAAGCTGATTGGAAACAGCAATTAAATCAATTCTTTAAAGATTTTTCTACACAATTATCGCAAGCGGAATTAGACGAGTTGGCTGGTGGTATGAAATTAAATCACCTTGTGGAAACTAATATTCCTTGTCCAACTTGTGGTCGTCCAATGGCAATTCGTACTGCAAGCACAGGGGTATTTTTAGGTTGTACTGGCTATGCGTTACCGCCGAAAGAGCGTTGTAAAACAACAATTAATTTGATTCCAGAGGCTGAATTATTAAACGTACTAGATGACAATTCTGAAACTAAAGCCTTAATGGAACGGAAACGCTGTCCAAAATGCGGTACTGCAATGGATAGCTATTTAATTGACGCACATCGTAAATTACATGTTTGTGGTAATAATCCGAATTGTGACGGTTATCTTGTTGAAGAAGGGCAATTTAAAATTAAAGGTTATGATGGCCCGGTGGTTGAGTGCGATAAATGTGGTGCTGATATGCATCTTAAATTGGGACGCTTTGGTAAGTATATGGCGTGTACCCAATGTGATAATACACGCAAGATCTTAAAAAATGGGGAAGTGGCGCCACCGAAAGAAGATCCAATTCCATTCCCAGAATTAAAATGTGAAAATTCAGATGCTTACTTTGTATTGCGTGATGGTGCAAGTGGTGTGTTTATGTCAGCACATAATTTCCCTAAATCACGTGAAACACGTGCTGCCAAAGTAGCAGAATTGGCACAATATCGTGAACGTTTGCCAGAAAAATTACAATATTTGGCAGATGCGCCACAACAAGATCCAGAGGGTAATCCGGCAGTAATTCGTTTTAGTCGTAAAGAAAAACGTCAATATGTGAATTCAGAAAAAGACGGTAAGGCGACTAAGTGGATTGTCGATTATCTTGATGGTAAATGGGTGGAACGTAAAAAATAATTTGATATTGGATAAATCCTTGCAGGATAACATCAATAGGTTATTGCAAGTATTTATCCGACCTTTTAAAATCAGTTCAAGTTTTTTCGCATACTCCGAGCTAGTTTACCTAAGTCGATAGATAAGGTGGCTATGCCAAACACATTAAGTGTTTCACGGATAGATTGGAAACGGTCTATCCCCTCGTATTTAGAAAGGTGTTTATGCAACAATATAGCCAGATTCTCATTCCTCACGAAGATCGTCTTGTCGATACATTTAATCGACAATATTTTTATCTTCGTCTTTCTATTACTGATGTTTGTAATTTCAAATGTAATTATTGTTTGCCAAATGGTTATCAGCCACCTAGCGATAAACAGATGTTTTTGAGTGTGGTAGAAATTGAACGTTTAGTGCGTGCTTTTGCTGAATTAGGTACTGAAAAAGTGCGTATTACTGGTGGCGAACCAACCTTACGCAAAGATTTTCTCCCGATTGTGGAAGCAATTCGTCAGCAACAAAATATCAAAAAAATTGCACTAACAACGAATGGCTATCGTATGGCGAAAGATGTTGCTGATTGGCGAGCAGCAGGTGTTGATTCAATCAACGTTAGTGTGGACAGTTTAGATCCGCGTCTGTTTCAATTGATTACAGGTGAAAATAAATTACAACAGATTTTACAGGGAATTGAACGTGCTTTTGCCGTAGGCTATGACAAAGTCAAGGTCAATGCAGTCTTGATGAAAAACCTTAATGAACAAGGTTTTAATCAATTTTTAGCATGGATTAAAGATCAGCCAATTCAAATGCGTTTTATCGAATTGATGCAAACGGGAGAGATGGATCATTTCTTCCAACAGCACCATCTTTCTGGATCGATTTTAAAAGAGAAATTATTAAATTCAGGTTGGCAGTTACAACAGAAACATTACACTGATGGGCCGGCACAAGTGTTTAAACATCCAGATTATGTGGGTGAAATTGGGTTAATTATGCCTTATGAAAAAGATTTTTGTGCCAGCTGTAACCGCTTGCGTATCTCTGCATTAGGAAAATTGCATTTGTGTTTGTTTGGTGAAGAAGGCATTGATATTCGCGAATGGTTGCAAACTGATGACCAACAAGCGCAATTACAGCAAACTTTAATCACTGCATTACAAGGAAAAAGAGAACATCATTTCCTACATCAAGGCGATAGTGGTGTTCGTAATCATTTAGCCTCTATTGGCGGTTAATCAAAATTATTCAATACGGAAATATTATGAATCAATTCACACATATTAATCATTCGGGTGAAGCGAATATGGTTGATGTGTCTGCGAAAGCGGATACTGTTCGTGAAGCAAGAGCCGAAGGCTATGTTGTTATGTCTGCAACTACATTGGCGATGATTTTAGAGGGAAAACATCATAAAGGGGATGTGTTTGCAACAGCGCGTATTGCTGGTATTCAAGCCGCAAAAAGAACATGGGAGTTGATTCCGTTATGTCATCCGCTCTTATTAAGTAAAGTAGAGGTTTCTTTAACAGCAGAACCCGAAGCAAATCGTATTCGTATTGAAAGCTATTGCAAATTAACGGCAAAAACAGGCGTAGAAATGGAGGCATTAACTGCGGTATCTGTTGCAGCACTGACAATTTATGATATGTGTAAGGCAGTGCAAAAAGATATGCGTATTGAAGGAATCCGTTTATTAGAAAAATTAGGTGGCAAATCGGGCCATTTTAAGGTGGAGGAATAGGAATAATGATTAAAGTGGTGTTTTTTGCTCAAACGAGAGAATTGATCGGAGAGGCAGAATTATCCGTACCTGCACAATATGCTGATGTCGAAGCGTTACGTCAAGATTTAAGTCAGCGTGGTGAGCGTTGGGCTTTAGCCTTAAATTCAGGCAGAATTTTGGCTGCGGTGAATCAAGATTTAGTTCCTTTAAATACCGCATTGAAAGCAGGCGATGAAGTTGCATTCTTTCCACCAGTAACAGGGGGTTAAGGTGACAGCGGAGATAAAAATCAGTGTTCAGAACGAACCTTTTGATCAACAACAAATTTATCGTTGGACTTCAGCATTACCTGAAACGGGAGCAACGGTGGTTTTTATCGGTAAAGTGCGGGATATGAATTTGGGTGATGCTGTTTCAGGATTGTATTTGGAACATTATCCAGCAATGACAGTAAAAGCATTACAAGAAATTGCCGAACAAGCAGCACAACGCTGGCAATTACAACGTATTTATATTGTGCATCGTGTTGGACAGCTTTATACAGGTGATGAAATTGTTGCTGTTGCCGTCAGTTCTGCACATCGCGGTAGTGCATATCAAGCGAATGAATTTATTATGGATTTTCTAAAAGTAAAAGCGCCGTTCTGGAAAAAAGAAACTACTGCTGAAGGCGATCGCTGGTTGGAAAGTCGTCATAGCGATGAACAAGCCGCTGATAAATGGTAATTGTGACTACCAATCGTCAAAGCGATTGGTATTTTTTTAGCTAAATTTCTTCCCAAAATTCAGGATCTAAATGTTTTTCTGCACGTTGTAATAATGAAATCAAATCACTAAAAGTAACGGTATCAGGAATCGGAGGTAAAGCCTCTTTTAATCTTACTTGCTGATAAATTTTATCATACCAAGCAAGTGTTGCTCCGCTTAAGGGCTTCTTAGCACGTTTACCTAACCAATAAAATCCCTGTAAAGGAAGTGAGCATATAAATAAGATAGTCAGTAGAGTACTAGCAAAACTGGTAATAGAATACCCTAAAACAAAATATTGCCACCCTAATGTAAAAAGCAGCAATGGCATCAATAATTGCTGTGAAAAACGTGTTGCTTTGATAATTCGCGGTTCAGGAAAGATCATATTAAGCTTTTTTAGTTTGTTCAGTTTTTGCCATGCAGTCGCATAAGCGACACCTTGATTAATCGTGCTAAATATCATTTTATTTCGTTCTTTTGCCTAAAATAGGATGGGTTAAATTACACTTTTTCTATAAAAATTAAAAAATTTTTGATTTTTGCTAAGTCTGGAAATTTATTTTTTGGTCATAACAGTGTATCCTATCCGCCAATTAAAACTGGCGCCTTGTTTATTAAAACAGGTTACGATTCATTCAACAAGAAATAGGTTATTTCAATGACGCAAAATCTTATTCTTATTCTTAACTGTGGAAGTTCTTCTTTAAAATTCGCTATTTTAAATCCTGAAACTGGAGAAGAGAAGTTATCTGGTTTAGCGGAAGCACTTCATCTTCCAGATGCTCGTATTAAATGGAAATTACATGGTGAAAAAGGTAATGCTGAATTAGGTAATGGTGCAGCACACAGCGAAGCACTTAGCTTTATCGTAAAACATATTTTCCCATTAGATCCATCACTTAAAGAGAGCATTGCAGCGATCGGACACCGTATCGTTCATGGTGGAGAACGTTTCACAGCATCAACTATTGTTGATGAAAGCGTTATTGAAGGAATTCGTGATGCAATTCAATTTGCGCCATTACACAACCCAGCTCACTTAATCGGGATCGAAGAATCTTTCAAAATGTTCCCTGAATTAAAAGACAAAAATGTGGTTGTTTTTGATACTGCATTCCATCAAACCATTCCTGAAGAAGCATTCCTTTATGCATTACCTTACTCAATGTATAAAGAACATGGTGTGCGCCGTTATGGAGCACATGGCACTAGCCATTATTATGTTAGTAAAGAAGCGGCAAAACGCTTAAATATTGCTGAAGATAAGATCAATGCGATTACTTGCCACTTAGGTAACGGTGCGTCAGTTTCTGCGATTCGTCATGGTAAATGTGTTGATACTTCAATGGGTTTAACACCATTAGAAGGATTAGTAATGGGTACACGTTGTGGTGATGTTGACCCAGCGGTAACATTCTTTATGTCAAAAACCTTAGGTATGAGCATGGATGAAATTGAACATACCTTAACCAAAAAATCAGGTTTACTAGGTTTAACTGAAGTAACTAGTGACTGCCGTTATGCAGAAGATAACTATGATAAAGAAGTGCCAGCTAAACGTGCTTTAGATGTATTCTGCTATCGTTTAGCGAAATATATCGGTGCTTATATGACAGCGGTAGGCGAACCACTTGATGCGATCGTGTTCACTGGCGGTATTGGTGAAAACTCTGCGCATGTACGTGAATTAACCTTAGCGCACTTGAAAGTATTCGGTTATCAATTAGACAATGAACGCAATCTTGCTGCACGTTTCGGTAATGAAGGTATTATTACCAAAGATAACACACCAGTTGCTATCGTTATTCCAACTAACGAAGAACTTGTGATTGCACAAGATACAGCACGTCTTTGCATCAAAAAATAATTCTCGCGACTGCCGATAAAATTATCGGCAGTTTATTTTTTATTCCTTAGCAAGAAGGTTATTATGTCAAGAACAATTATCCTTATTCCGATTAGTACTGGTGTTGGTTTAACCAGTGTTAGTTTAGGTTTAATTCAAGCCCTTGAACAACAAGGGGCAAAAATTGGTTTTATGAAACCAATTTCTCAACCAATTAGTGGTGAAGATACATTAGACAGAACAACTTCAATCCTTTATCAAAGTCCAACTATTGATACTGCTAAAACATTTATGTTGAGTGAAGCAGAGAATATGATTGGGCAAAATCAGACTGATGTATTATTGGAAAAGATTGTTGAACGTCATCAAATTTTAGCGAGAAATAATGAAATTGTTGTTGTTGAAGGGTTAATTCCAACTCGCAAAAACTCTTATGCAAACAGCATTAACTACCGTATTGCACAAGCGTTAGATGCAGAAATCATTTTAGTTTCTGCACCAGCAACAGACACACCAGCAGAATTAAAAGAACGTGTTGAAGCAGCAGCGTCATTATTTGGTGGTAAATATAATCCGAATTTATTAGGTGTGGTAATTAATAAATTTAATGCACCAACAGATGAGAATGGTCGTACTCGTCCGGATCTTGCAGAAATCTTTGATTCTTTCCAACATAGTCGTGTTAATGTACAAGCTGTTCATAAATTATTTGAACAAAGCCCAATCCGTTTATTAGCTTGTATTGATTGGAATCCAGAATTAATCGCAAGTCGTGCGATTGATATTGCACGTCATTTAGGTGCGTCAATTTTAAGAGAAGGTGAAATCAATACTCGCCGTATTCGTGGTATCACTTTCTGCGCAAGAAGCTTACCGCATGTAATTGAACATCTTAAACCAGGTAACTTAGTAGTAACTTCTGCAGACCGCCCAGATGTGATCGTAGCAATTGCCTTAGCAGCAATGAACGGTATTGAAATTGGGGCAATGTTATTGACTGGTGGTTATCGTTTAGAAAATCACGTAGCAAAACTTTGCGAACGTGCATTTGAAACAGGATTACCAATTTTCCGTGTTGAAGGTACAACATGGCAAACAGCATTGAGCTTACAAAGCTTCAATCTTGAAGTGCCAATCGATGATAAAGAACGTATTGAAGCGATCAAAGATTATATGGCGCAACAATTTAATAAAGAGTTAATCGACTCTTTAATTGAAACCACTTCAAGAGTACACCGTTTATCACCACCAGCGTTCCGTTTCCAATTAACCGAATTAGCTCGTAATGCGAAAAAACGTATCGTGTTACCTGAAGGGGATGAACCTCGTACAGTGAAAGCAGCTGCATTATGTGCAGAACGTGGTATTGCCGAATGTGTGTTATTAGCTGATCCAACTTCTGTAGCACGTGTAGCAGAAGCACAAGGTATTCAATTAGGTAAAGGCATTACTATTATCAACCCAGCAGATGTACGTGAAAACTATGTTGCTCGTTTAGTTGAATTACGTAAAAACAAGGGTATGACCGAAGTATTAGCTCGTGAACAACTCGAAGATACAGTGGTACTTGGTACGATGATGCTTGAAGCCAATGAAGTTGATGGACTTGTTTCAGGTGCAGTACATACAACTGCCAACACTATTCGTCCACCACTACAATTAATCAAAACTGCGCCAGGTAGTTCATTAGTTTCATCTATCTTCTTTATGTTATTACCTGATCAAGTATTGGTATATGGTGACTGTGCGATTAACCCTAACCCAACTGCAGAAGAGTTATCTGAAATTGCAATTCAATCAGCAGATTCTGCGAAAGCATTTGGTATTGAACCACGTGTGGCAATGATCTCTTACTCAACTGGTACTTCAGGTAAAGGTGCTGATGTTGATAAAGTGAAAGAAGCAACTCGTTTAGCGAAAGAAAAACGTCCAGATCTCGTGATCGATGGTCCGTTACAATATGACGCTGCAGTAATGGAAGATGTTGCTCGTTCTAAAGCGCCAAACTCACCAGTTGCAGGTAAAGCGACCGTATTTATCTTCCCAGATTTAAATACAGGTAATACCACTTATAAAGCAGTACAACGTTCAGCAGATTTAATATCAATTGGACCAATGCTACAAGGTATGCGTAAACCAGTTAACGATTTATCACGTGGTGCATTAGTTGATGATATCGTTTATACCATTGCATTAACTGCAATTCAAGCAACACAAAACTAATTTTTAGTAGTTATTCATTATCTAAAATCAGCCAGCATTTAATGTTGGCTGATTTTTTATGTCTGCTGGATATTTATTTTGTTTGCTTTGCTTGATGAAATTGGCAAAAGAGAGGATAAATAAAAGAGAAAGAATGGGAGTATATCGGATAATACCCCCCCCCACTGGGAACAACACTGTGCGAGGGGTAAATTAAATTAAGCAAGGATACTTAATTATTTAATGCCCATTGCAGCTTTAGATTGTTTCAATTGTTCAAGTGCTTGAGTGCAACTCTGATCTTGAGCAGCGGTTGGTAAAGCAGCAAATTGCTGTTTAGCAGCTTCATATTGTTGTTTATAAGCATCAACTTGTGCTTGTGGCATTGCTTTTAACATACCTTCATATTCTTCAAAATATTTTTGGCAAGATGGTGCTAAATCTGCAGCAGAAGCGCTCATTGCGATACCGGCTAAAGATAGGGATAAAAGTAATTTTTTCATATTACGTTCCTTTTAAAAGAAATATTAAGTAAAAATAATTGCCTAATAATTAGGCGTATTTATGATAACATAATGAAACTAGAGTATCAATGTAAGATAGGGAATAATAATGAAGAATAGATTACAAATAGGCTCAACAAATAAATAAGGCGTGAGATTTCACGCCTTATTTAAGTTATCTATTGAAATCAAAATTGATATTACAGTTTAAAATCTTCAAAATCATCAACATCAACTTTAGAGTCAATTTGACCAACCAGATATGAACTTACTTCTACTTCTTGTGGCGCAACTTGTACATTATCTGAGACTAACCACGCATTAATCCAAGGAATCGGGTTAGAACGAGTAGCAAACGGTAGCGGTAAGCCTACTGCTTGCATGCGGATATTAGTAATATATTCCACATATTGGCAAAGAATATCTTTATTTAAACCAATCATTGAGCCATCTTTGAATAAATAATCAGCCCAATCTTTTTCTTGTTCCGCTGCCGCAACAAAGAGATCATACGCTTCTTGTTGGCACTCTTCGACAATTTCTGCCATTTCAGGATCATCTTGTCCTGCCGCCATAATATTTAAAATATGTTGTGTACCGGTTAAGTGTAACGCTTCATCGCGTGCGATAAATTTAATAATTTTCGCATTACCTTCCATCAACTTACGTTCTGCAAAGGCAAAGGAACAAGCAAAAGAAACATAGAAACGAATTGCTTCTAACGCATTCACACTCATTAAGCAAAGATAAAGCTGACGTTTTAAATTACGTAAAGTGACTTTGCACTCTTTGCCTTCTACAGTATAAATACCTTCACCATAAAGCGAGTAGAGTTGTGAATCACGAATGAGATCGTCGTAATAAGCGGAAATATCTCTAGCACGTTTGATAATTTCTTGATTGGTAACAATGTCGTCAAACACAATAGACGGATCATTAACGATATTACGGATAATATGAGTGTAAGAGCGTGAATGGATAGTTTCAGAGAAAGTCCAAGTTTCAATCCAAGTTTCAAGCTCTGGAATTGAAACTAATGGCAATAATGCCACATTCGGGCTGCGACCTTGAATAGAATCTAATAGCGTTTGATATTTTAGATTACTAATAAAAATATGTTTTTCGTGTTCTGGTAATGCTTGATAGTCAATACGATCTTGTGACACATCTACTTCTTCCGGACGCCAGAAGAAAGAAAGTTGTTTTTCAATCAATTTTTCGAAAGTTTCATATTTTTGTTGATCATAGCGTGCCACATTAACATTTTGTCCAAAGAACATTGGTTCTTTGAGCTGATCATTTTTATTTTGTGAAAAAGTGGTATATGCCATCAGTTTTTCCTCACATATTCAATTAAATTCATTAAAAAGGTCAGTGAAACACTGACCCTTTATTTCATTTAGATTTTACAAGCACCGCCAGCACAGCCATCATCAAGATCCTCTTGACTATCTTCTGCACCATCGCGGGTATTTTGGTAGTAAAGTGTTTTCAAGCCATATTTGTAAGCAGTTAATAAATCTTTTAATAATTGCTTCATTGGCACTTTGCCATCTTCAAAACGTTGTGGATCATAATTTGTATTAGCAGAAATCGCCTGATCAACAAATTTTTGCATAATTGCCACTAAATGTAAGTAACCGTCATTACCTGGAATATCCCAAAGCAATTCATAGTTATCGCTTAGATTTTCATAATCTGGTACTACTTGACGCAAGATACCATCTTTTGATGCCTTGATACTGACATAACCACGTGGTGGCTCGATACCATTAGTCGCATTAGAAATTTGCGATGAAGTTTCAGAAGGCATTAACGCAGTTAAAGTAGAGTTACGCAAACCAAATTCTTTAATCTCTTTGCGCAAACTTTCCCAATCATAATGCAATGGTTCTTTCGTTAATTGATCCACATCTTTTTTATACGTATCAATCGGTAAAATACCTTTGGCATAAGTTGTTTCATCAAAGAATTCGCATGGACCAAATTCTTTCGCTAAACGATAAGACGCCTTTAACAAATAATATTGAATTGCTTCAAAAGTACGGTGAGTGAGGTCATTTGCTGAACCATCAGAATAACGTACACCATTTTTCGCTAAGTAATAAGCAAAATTAATGACACCGATACCTAAAGAACGACGTCCCATTGAACCGATTCTAGCTGCTTTAATTGGATAATTTTGGTAATCGAGTAAGGCATCTAATGCACGTACTGCTAAATCTGCCAATCCTTCTAGTTCATCAAGATTTTCAATAGCCCCTAAATTGAAAGCAGATAAAGTACAAAGCGCAATTTCTCCATTTTCATCATGAATATGTTGTAACGGTTTAGTTGGTAATGCGATTTCTAAACATAGGTTAGATTGACGCACTGGTGCTACCGCAGGATCAAACGGTGAATGGGTATTACAGTGATCCACGTTCTGAATATAAATACGTCCAGTTGAAGCGCGCTCTTGCATTAATAAAGAGAAGAGTTCAACCGCTTTCACAGTACGTTTACGAACATTTGGATCTTGTTCATATTGTTGATAGAGCTGTTCAAATTTATCTTGATCAGCGAAGAATGCTGCATAAAGCCCTGGTACATCCGATGGACTAAATAATGTAATATCAGCACCTTTAATCAAACGTTGATACATTAATTTATTGATTTGTACACCGTAATCCATATGGCGCACGCGGTTATCTTCAACACCGCGGTTATTTTTTAAGACTAATAAACTTTCTACTTCTAAATGCCAAATTGGGTAATAAACCGTTGCCGCGCCGCCACGTACACCACCTTGCGAACAAGATTTAACAGCAGTTTGGAAATGTTTATAGAATGGGATACAGCCCGTATGGAACGCTTCACCATTACGAATTGGACTTCCTAACGCACGAATTGCACCAGCATTTACCCCAATTCCTGCACGTTGTGAAACATATTTTACGATAGCAGCAGAAGTTGCATTGATTGAATCTAAGCTGTCATCACACTCAATTAATACACAAGAACTAAACTGACGAGTTGGCGTACGTACACCAGCCATAATTGGTGTTGGTAGAGAAATTTTGAAAGTTGAAGTCGCATCATAGAAACGGCGAATATAATCTAAACGTGTTTCTTTTGGATATTGTGCAAATAAACAAGCAGCAACCAAAATATATAAAAACTGAGCTGATTCATAGATTTCGCCAGTGACACGATTTTGGACTAAATATTTACCTTCTAGCTGTTTTACTGCCGCATAAGAAAAGGTCATATCACGCCAGTGATCAAGATAGGTATCCATTTCATCCCACTCTTCACGTGTATAATCAGTAAGTAGAGCAGGATCATATTTCCCCATACGCACTAATCTTTTTACTTGTTCATATAGGCGAGGTGGTTCAAAGTGACCAAAAGCTTTTTTACGTAAATGGAATATTGCTAGACGTGCTGCAAGATATTGATAATCAGGGGTATCTTTGCTGATTAAATCAGCAGCAGATTTAATGATTGTTTCGTGAATATCTGATGTTTTTATTCCTTCGTAGAATTGAATATGAGAACGTAACTCTACTTGTGAAACTGAAACATTATCTAGACCTTCTGCGGCCCAAGTAATCACACGATGGATTTTGTCTAAGTCGATTGGCTCTAAACGACCATCGCGCTTAGTTACTCGAAGTGATGTATTCATTAAAAAGCCCCTAACACAATATATAGTATCTCTTAAAAATTTTCGCACCAATATAATGTGTTTTAGTAAAAACTCAAGCAGAAAAATTTTTAGAAATATACGATGTACAATTGACAAAAACTAACTTATTAATTTGAAAAAGATTTCTTTAGGCAATTCTTATCAGTTTGATTACTGATAGCTTAAAAAGTCTGCAATGTAAAAATTTATCAATATGCAAATTAGTAATATCTATATTAATCAATGTGTTATGTTTCTGAAACACTCAATAAACGCTTAGTGTGACTCGGTGGTACTAAACCACAAAATATTGCAGGAGTTACAGCAGGAGAAACAAATTACTAAATTGAAAAGATTTTACATCTCAAATCATTAGGTATTTATTTGAGATGTAATAAAAAAGAGTAGTTATAACGCTAAAACAACTTTACCAACCATATTGCCTTGCTCAACTAAGGTATGGGCTTGTTTTAAATTGTCTGCATTTAAACCATATAGGGTATGTGTCAAAGTTGTGACTAAACGTTTTTGTTCAATGAGTTTGCTAACATTTGTTAGAATTTCACCCTGTTTTTGCATATCGGTAGTGGAATAGAGAGAACGAGTAAACATAAATTCCCAATGTACACTGACGCTTTTTCCTTTTAGCGGATTAATGTCGAAAACAGTTGGATCATCAATTAAGGCTAGTTTACCTTGTGGTGCAATTAAATTTGCTATTTGCGGTAAATAACTGTCGGTATGATTGGTAGAAAAGACAAATTCCGGTGCTGGGAGTTTATATTCGGCAAATTGTTGCGTTAATTGATGATGGTTGATAACGTAATCTGCACCTAATTTACGGCACCAATCGACGCTTTCAGGACGTGATGCAGTGGCAATTATAGTTAAATCAGTCAGTGCTTTAGCTAATTGAATAGTAGCAGAACCAACACCGCCAGCGCCGCCAATCAGTAACAAAGTTTGAGCAGTATCTTTATTGATATTTAAACGATCGAATAGTGTTTCCCATGCGGTCAGCATAGTTAGTGGTAATGCGGCAGCTTCAGCAAAACTTAAATTAGATGGCATTTTAGCTGCAATACGGCTATCGACAGCCTGATACTCAGCATTTGACCCCATGCGATTGATAGCTCCTGCATAATAAACCTTATCTCCTATTGCGAATTGGCTAACTTTGCTGCCTAATTGAGTGACAATGCCAGCTGCGTCATAGCCTAAGACGCGATAATTGCCTGCTTGAGGTTGATGACTTGCTCTAATTTTTACATCAGCAGGATTTACTGATACGGCTTGAATTTTGACTAAAATATCGTATTCACCAATTTCGGGAATCGGTAATTCAATCTCTAATAATGAATTTACATTGTTGATTGGAAGTGGCGTA
Organism: Gallibacterium salpingitidis; assembly: GCF_001678495.1. Lineage (GTDB taxonomy): Bacteria > Pseudomonadota > Gammaproteobacteria > Enterobacterales > Pasteurellaceae > Gallibacterium > Gallibacterium salpingitidis. Next base: position 5,911 of record NZ_JTJL01000053.1, on the reverse strand, counting down.
TTAAAACCAATAGCTTTCATAAAAAATACCTCAATAATTTGTTAAAAAGAGTATATTTATATTATTCCGCTATTCAGAGGTTGCACAAGAACGCACTTATTTTGCAGTAAGTAACTTAAAAGATACTATGATGAGAGAATATTATGACCAGAAAAGCTCATATTCAATTTGATTGTAACAGTGGTTGTTCAGTTGAGCTGGCGTTGTCGGTGATTGGCCAAAAATATAAAGGCACGATCTTGTATCAATTGTTGAATAATCCTGTGATGCGTTTCAATGAAATTAAACGTTTATTCCCTGAAGTGTCGCAACGTACACTCACGCATCAATTACGTGCGTTAGAAGATGATCAAATTATTATACGTACGGTGTATCCTGAAGTGCCACCAAGAGTAGAGTATCAAATGAGTGATTATGGTAGAACATTAGCGACTATTATTGATGAACTTAAATCTTGGGGTGATAAACATAAGGTGATGATTAATAATGAATAAATATTTTTGATCTGTTTATTCAATTCATACATAGAAATTACGAGATAATGAAATAGGTTAATTCAATCTAGTGTGGAATTAAAAAAATAGAAAAGAAAAAACCTATTCAGTGATGACTGAATAGGTTCGATGATAGGGTAAATTTATTTAATTTCAAAACTTTCTAGGTTTGCACCTTTATCAAGTTGAATTTGAATTGCTTTTGGTGTTCTACCTTGACCAGTCCAAGTTTTTTGTGAACCATCTAAATCAATGTATTGATATTTCGCTGGACGTGGCGCACGTTTCTTATGTTGAGAAGGATTGAAACGGTGTAAATTCATTACTTCAAGTAATTCTTCAGGAGAAATTCCTTCTGATTTAAGTAATTCTTTATATTTTTCAATTTTCTCTTGGTGTGCAGCAAGAACTTTTTGTTGTTGCGCTTCTTCTTCTTTGCGTTCCTGAACAACTAATTCAAATTTTTTAAAAATAGTTTCTAATTGTTCTAAAGGTATTTCACGTGCTAAAAGACGCAAAGAACGAATATTATTTAGTGTTTTTAATAATTCTTCCATTAATAATCTCCCCGAAATGTAGTTAAACATATTATGATGAAAAAATACTAAAGAATTCTAGCGAAAATAATCTAAAAGTAAATATAAATATTTAACAAATTACAGATAAATTTAAATATAGATAATGATTTTAATAAAAAAGATGAAATGTTTTCTTAGTCATTAGGTAAATGAAAATAAGATTGTGAAAACACCTAAAAGTCATCTTTACTAGAAAATGTTGTCGTTATGCAAAAAGCAACTTTCAACTACTACAGATTATAGCCAATTATAGAGGTTAAGTGGTCTGATGATTAAAATGAAATTTATATTTCATTCTAATGAATAGGTTGATGAATAGTTTAATAATTCGCTGCATCAATAAATTGAGAAAATATAAGTATTTAGTCAATATTAACAATATAATTCAATATTAATTTAAAATACTTGCTTTTTTTATCACTTGTTGTATCTTTTAGCCACCTGAAGTAGAGGTGCGATTATTATAAGTATCTTCTTTGAGCTGACTGCGTTGATAAGAAGGGAAAGGAATAACCGCCGAAATCAATCAAGCGTCATCTTGATTGGTTGGGATCGTTACCGAAAGGGACGATACTGTCATAGTAATTATTTTGTTTAACTATGGAGCGCTACGAGTTAGGCTGGTTAATCCTATTATCCTTCCTTTTTTGTGAACCTATCTTCGCTAAATAACTCGCTAGACTCTTCTTATCTTAATTAGGTTAGCGTATGGAACTTATTGATTATTCTTCTTCGATATGGTCGGTTGTACCGCCATTATTGGCTTTAACATTAGCAATGATTACCCGTCGGGTGCTATTGTCTTTAAGTGTTGGGATTATTGTAGGCGCATTGATGTTGACGGCAGGTAGCCCGTTAAATGCTGCAATCTATATCAAAAATAGTGTCCTTTCTTTAGTATATGGTGAAGAAGGATTAAATCATAATAATGTCAATATTATTATTTTCTTATTAATGCTTGGCGCATTAACATCTTTATTAACTGTTTCAGGAAGCAATCAAGCATTTGCTTCATGGGCGCAAAAACATATTAAAGGCAGACGTGGTGCTAAATTATTAACTGCTTGTTTAGTATTTTTTACCTTTATTGATGACTATTTCCACAGTTTGGCTGTAGGGGCGATTGCGCGTCCGGTAACAGATAAATTCAAAGTTTCTCGTGCGAAATTGGCTTATATTTTGGATTCTACAGCAGCGCCAATGTGTGTATTAATGCCTATTTCTAGCTGGGGTGCTTATATTATGACATTGGTAGCCGGCTTATTAACTACACATGCGATTGCAGGTTATTCGCCAATGGGAGCATTCGTTGCGATGAGTGCGATGAACTATTATGCATTGTTTGCTTTATTTAGTGTTTTCTTTGTTGCTTATTTTTCTTTTGATATTGGTTCAATGGCACGTCATGAGCGTCAAGCGATGCAAGCAGAACATCAAGATGAAAGCAGTGATGACGAAGATAATAAAGGTAGTGTCGGCGGCTTAATCATTCCAATTGTGGTATTAATTATTGGTACAGTATCAATGATGATGTACACCGGATATGAAGCATTAGCAGCAAATGGACAAGGCTTTTCTGTATTAGGCGCTTTTGAGAATACCACAGTAGGTATTTCATTAGTGGTAGGTAGTCTTGCTGCCTTTGCCGTTGCTTCATTATTTGTCTTTAATCGTATCAGTGTAACGGATTACATTAAGGCGATTTTACTTGGTTTTAAATCAATGTCTGGTGCTATTACTATTCTATTCTTTGCTTGGACAATTAATACAATTGTAGGGGATGTGAATACCGGTAAATATTTAGCAAGCTTAGTTAGCGGTAATATGATGACACAATTATTACCAGCACTATTGTTCTTATTAGCGATTGTAATGGCATTCTCAACTGGCACAAGCTGGGGGACATTCGGCATTATGTTACCAATTGCAGCAGCAATGGCAGCGAATGCTGATCCTTCATTGATGTTGCCTTGTTTATCTGCGGTAATGGCTGGTGCTGTTTGTGGTGACCACTGTTCTCCAGTATCAGATACTACGATTCTTTCTTCAACTGGTGCAGCTTGTAACCATATTGATCACGTAAATACTCAATTGCCTTATGCAGCAGTGGTTGCGATTGCTTCGTTTGTTGGTTTCATTTGCTTAGGTTTCACCAGCTCTGCAATTTTAGGTTTTGTCACTACTGCAGTGGTATTAGCGGTATTATTCTTCATTTTTAGATCACGCCAACAAGTTTTAGCGTAAATTTAAAATAAAAATTAAATTTTATAAAATGCGGTTTGTGACCGCATTTTTTTTATCTTTTTATCATATTATTTTATTTTATTCTTAAAATAATTTGTTTTACAAAGTTTAATTCTGAATTTGATAGTGATCACATAAAAATTGGCTATAGACAAGTTACTTAAGTTGCAGTAAAACTAGTAACTAACATCATTAATAAGAATAACTTGGAGAAAAAAGATATGAAAAAATTATCTGGCGCAGAGATGGTGGTGCAGTCATTACGAGATCAAGGAGTGGAATATTTATTTGGTTATCCGGGTGGGTCGGTGCTAGATATCTATGATGCTATTCATACGCTTGGCGGTATTGAGCATATTTTAGTTCGTCATGAACAAGGTGCAGTACATATGGCAGATGGCTATGCACGTTCAACTGGTAAAGTAGGTTGTGTGTTAATTACTTCTGGCCCGGGAGCAACCAATACTATTACCGGTATTGCTACTGCTTATATGGATTCTGTTCCGTTAGTAGTGTTGTCTGGTCAAGTAATGGGAAATTTAATTGGTAGTGATGCATTCCAAGAGTGTGATATGGTGGGGATCTCACGTCCAGTAGTAAAACATAGCTTTTTGGTTAAAAAAGCAGAAGATATCCCAATGATTATGAAAAAAGCATTTTATATTGCTTCTACCGGTCGTCCGGGTCCGGTGGTAATTGATTTACCGAAAGATGTGTTAAATCCGAGTATTAAATACAATTATAGTTATCCAGAGGAAGTACATTTACGTTCTTATAATCCAACTTTACAAGGACATAAAGGACAAATTAAAAGAGCATTAAAAGCCATTCAAATTGCTAAACGTCCAGTGTTATTTATTGGTGGTGGTGTGATTACAGCAAATTGTGCAGATAAAGTGACACAATTTGCTCATAATTTAAATCTACCGGTTACTTCATCTTTAATGGGGCTAGGGGGATTTCCAGGACAAGATCCACAATTTTTAGGTATGCTAGGAATGCATGGTACTTATGAAGCTAATAATGCAATGCACCATAGTGATTTGATTATTGGTATTGGTGTGAGATTTGATGATCGTACTACTAATAATTTGGCAAAATATTGTCCAAATGCACAGATTATTCAAGTGGATATTGACCCAACTTCGATTTCTAAAAATGTAATTGCCAATATTCCAATCGTTGGTGATGCAGAAATAGTCTTAGAAGAGTTTCTTGCTTTATTAACAGATGACGATATTGCTAAAGCACAACAGCAATTAACAGATTGGTGGCAACAAATTCATCAATGGCAAGAGAAGAAATGCTTAAATTACGAAACAAACGATAAAGTTATTAAACCACAACAAGTTATTGAAGCAGTTTATCGTTTAACACATGGTGATGCTTATATTGCGTCTGATGTAGGACAACACCAAATGTTTGCTGCATTACATTATCCATTTGCTAAACCTCGTCATTGGATTAATTCTGGTGGTTTGGGTACGATGGGCTTTGGTTTACCAGCAGCATTGGGAGTGAAATTAGCGCATCCTGAGGCAACAGTGGTTTGTATTACTGGTGACGGTAGTATTCAGATGAATATTCAAGAGCTTTCCACTGCAAAACAATATGGTATTCCAGTTATTATTGTGAGTTTGAATAACCGTTTCTTGGGTATGGTGAAACAGTGGCAAGATATTATTTATGCAGGCCGCCATTCTCAATCTTATATGGATTCTTTACCAGACTTTGTGAAATTGGCGGAAGCTTATGGCCATATTGGTATTCGTATTGATACCCCAGATGAATTGGAACAAAAATTGGCAGAAGCATTTGCGATCAAAGATCGTGTTGTTTTTGTAGATATAAAAGTTGATGAAACAGAACACGTTTACCCAATGCAAGTGCGTGGTGGTGCAATGAATGAAATGTATTTAAGCAGAACGGAGAGATCATAATGCGTAGAATTTTATCAGTACTATTAGAAAATGAATCTGGAGCATTATCACGGGTTATCGGATTGTTTTCACAACGGGCATTTAATATTGAAAGTTTAACAGTTGCACCAACAGATGATCCAACACTTTCTCGGATGACAATTGAAGCTTATGGCGATGAACAAGTGTTAGAACAAATTGAAAAACAATTACATAAATTAATTGATGTATATCGTGTGATTAATTTAAGTGATGTAGAGCATGTTGAGCGGGAAATATTATTAATAAAAGTAAGAGCACAAGGGCAAACACGTGAAGAAATTAAACGAATGGCCGATATTTATCGTGGCCAAATTGTGGATGTCACACCGAAAACCTATACTGTGCAATTAAGTGGTGATAGTGAAAAACTCAATGCTTTTATTAAAGCAATTAAAGAAGAAACTAGTGTGATTGAGATTGTTCGTTCTGGTTTAATTAGTCTTTCACGTGGTGAGAAAAACTGCTTACTTTCTTAATATTTTCTTAAAAAATGAGGGAGCTTAATTGCTCCCTCAGTTTATTGACAAAGTCAATTATAAAATTTTGAGCTAAATTATTTCTTATCTAAAATTTAGGTTTCGCCCTAAAGGGCGACCTACTTTTCTTTACCTGTATAAAGAAAAGTAGGCCTAAT
>NZ_JTJL01000051.1 GCF_001678495.1 Gallibacterium salpingitidis | reverse complement strand
GTGAAGAAGTTGAAATCGTGGGTATCAAAGATACAACGAAGACAACAGTAACTGGTGTAGAAATGTTCCGTAAATTATTAGACGAAGGACGTGCTGGGGAAAACATTGGTGCGTTATTACGTGGTACCAAACGTGAAGAAATCGAACGTGGCCAAGTATTAGCGAAACCAGGTTCAATCACACCACATACAGATTTCGAAGCAGAAGTGTACGTATTATCAAAAGAAGAAGGTGGTCGTCATACTCCATTCTTCAAAGGATATCGTCCACAATTCTATTTCCGTACAACTGACGTAACAGGAACAATCGAGTTACCAGAAGGTGTGGAAATGGTAATGCCAGGAGATAACATCAAGATGACAGTAAGCTTGATTCACCCAATTGCGATGGACCAAGGTTTACGTTTTGCGATTCGTGAAGGTGGCCGTACAGTAGGCGCTGGTGTTGTAGCAAACATCAAAAAATAATTGAATTGCGAAGATAAATATAAAGACCCGTCTTTTTAGACGGGTTTTCTTTTATTATTAGAAGTAGAAAAGAAAAAATTCAGTAATGTTATGCGATTGAATCAACAACAACAGCAAGCAGTAACAACGATTAATACACCTTGTTTGGTATTGGCAGGTGCTGGTTCAGGGAAAACCAGAGTAATTATTAATAAAATAGCCTATTTAATTGAGCATTGCGGTTATCTGCCAAATAGTATTGCTGCAGTAACTTTTACCAATAAAGCTGCACGTGAAATGAGAGAACGTGTTGCTCAATCTATTGGTGCGCAAAAAAGTAAAGGGCTTATCGTTTGTACATTTCATACGTTAGGTTTTGATTTGATTAAACGTGAGCATAGAGAGCTCGGATTAAAGTCCAGCATTACGTTGTTTGATGAACATGATCAGAAGGCATTATTACAGGAATTAACGGCAACAGTTTTATTAGAAGATAAAGATAAACTGACTCAGTTGATTAACTATATATCTACTTGTAAGAATAACCTTATCTTGCCAAAACAAGCATTAGCGTTAGCAAAAACGCCGATAGAAAAGACATTTGCTGAGTGTTATCAGTTATATGTGCAACAAATGCATGCCTATAATTCATTAGATTTTGATGATTTGATTATGTTGCCAACTTTATTATTACGCAGTAATACAACAATTCGTGCGAAATGGCAGCAAAAAATTGCTTATTTATTAGTTGATGAATATCAGGATACTAATACTAGCCAATATGAATTGATCAAATTATTAGTAGGTGAGCAAGCGAGATTTACGGTTGTTGGTGATGATGATCAATCAATTTATTCTTGGCGAGGTGCTAATCCCGAGAATATTGCACGACTTAAAGATGATTTCCCTAATATTTCAGTCATTAAGCTAGAGCAAAATTATCGTTCTACACAAAGAATTCTGCATTGCGCCAACATTTTAATCGATAATAATGATCATATTTTCGTAAAAAGATTATTTTCTGAGTTAGGTGCTGGGGAATTACTGAATGTCATTGAAGCCAAAAATGAGGAACATGAAGCGGAGCGTATTGTTGGTGAATTAATGACACACCGTTTTTTAAAGAAAACGGCTTATCGTGATTATGCCATTTTATATCGAGGGAACCACCAATCTCGTTTGTTGGAAAAAGTGTTAATGCAGAATCGTATTCCGTACAAAATTTCTGGCGGTACATCTTTCTTTTCCCGAGTCGAAATCAAAGATGTAATGGCTTATTTACGACTATTGGTCAATCAGGATGATGATTCAGCTTTTATTCGAATTGTTAATACACCAAGACGAGAGATTGGCACTGCAACATTAGAAAAATTGGGTAGCTTGGCTAAAGAAAAACATTGTTCATTATTTGCAGCAATTTTTGATTTTGAATTATTACAGCGAGTTACTCCAAAAGCTTATACGGCATTACATAATTTTGCTGATTGGATTGTACGTTTATCAGATCAAATTGTTAGGAGTGAGCCGCAACAAGCGATTCGTGAAATGTTTGCACAATTGCAATATGAAGCATATCTGTATGAGCAAGCGAATAACCCTAAAGCCGCAGAGATACAAAGCAGAAACGTCGCAATGTTATTGCAGTGGGTGCACGATATGCTGGAAGGAGATGAATTTAATCCGTCAATGACCTTATCTCAAGTGGTTTTGCGTTTAACATTACGTGATATGTTGGAACGTAATGAGAATGAAGAGAGTGGTGATGAAGTGCAATTAATGACACTGCATGCTTCTAAGGGATTAGAGTTTCCATATGTTTATTTGATTGGGATGGAAGAAGGCATTCTACCGCACCAAAATTCCATTGATGATAATAATATTGAAGAAGAGCGACGTTTGGCTTATGTAGGAATTACGCGTGCACAGAGAGAACTGACTTTTTCTCGTTGTAAAACTCGCAGACAAATGGGAGAAATTATTCAGACAGAGCCGAGTCGTTTTTTATTGGAATTACCACAAGATGATCTTGTATGGGAAAAAGATAAACCGCCTTTAACAGAACAACAAAAACAACAACAAAGGCAGGAAGGATTTGCCAGATTAAAGGCCTTATTAAAGGATAATTAATTAGAGAGTTACTAGGTAAATAAAGCAAGATTGCTCATAAATTAGTTATTTTGATGATAATCCATTCAATCAGACTCAAAAACAGGTTTTTTCATAAAAAAGCGTTGACTTATTTTCTAAAATCCATATTATAGCGTCTCAACCGAACGAGGTGAGATGGCCGAGAGGCTGAAGGCACACCCCTGCTAAGGGTGCATAGGGCTTAAAACTCTATCGAGGGTTCGAATCCCTCTCTCACCGCCATTTATTCGACGCATCCGTAGCTCAGCTGGATAGAGTACTCGGCTACGAACCGAGCGGTCAGAGGTTCGAATCCTCTCGGATGCGCCATTTACTCGCTACTCTAGAGTAAATTGGGAATAAATAATAAGTTCAGTTTTTCTCAGCGCATCCGTAGCTCAGCTGGATAGAGTACTCGGCTACGAACCGAGCGGTCAGAGGTTCGAATCCTCTCGGATGCGCCATTTCATTCTTATTCTCCTTGATTTCTCTTATATCCATTTTCTTTTAATAAATTGCTATTCCGTACTATTTCTATATATTTTTCTCATTTTTTTATAATTATCATTGACAACAATTATTATTTGCCATAACTTACACTACCTATATGCGATTCATTTTCATTTACATTCCATATGGGGTAATTTATGTTTAATTTTAAAAAGCTTGCGTTAGCAACTATCATTTCATCAACCGTTCTTTTTTCTAATACTTTATTAGCTGCACCTGTTGATTTATCAAAAGAAACTAAACAATATCAAGCATTTGTTGTTGAGCAAATCGATGAATTAGTAAAAGGTACAACACAATTTGTTGCTGACTTAAAAGCAGGAAAATTAGAAGAAGCGAAAAAAGCTTATCCATTAATCAGAATGTATTATGAACGTTCAGAACCAATTGCTGAAAGCTTTGGTGATTTAGATCCACGTATTGATGCTCGTGAAGCAGATTTAGAAAAAGATCAAATTTGGAGTGGTTTCCACAAAATTGAAAAAATCTTATGGACAGAAAACACTACTAAAGGAACAGAACAAATTGCTGATCAATTACTCAATGATGTGAAAGAGTTACGTGCGAAAGTACCAACAGTAGAAGTTACTGGCGACTTAATGGTACAAGGTGCAGTGGATTTATTAAATGAAGTATCAACAAGTAAAATTACTGGTGAAGAAGAAATTTTCTCTCGTACTGACCTTTATGACTTTAAAGCGAATGTAGAAGGCGCAGAAAAAATTTATGAAATTCTTAAACCAAAACTTGCACAAAAAGATGCGAAATTAGTGAAAGAATTGGATAAACAATTTAAGAATGTAAATAGCTTATTAGATAAATACAAAGTTGGTAAGCACGACTATAAAGCTTATACAGAACTTTCAAAAGAAGATACTCGTGTGTTAGGGGAAGCTGTAAATAAATTGGGTGAGCCACTTGCACAAATGGGTGTTATCCTCGATGGAGCAAACTAATTTAGAGTAATTTTTGATAATTAACCACTGTTTTTCGGAACAGTGGTTTTTCCTTTTTTAATGGGACAAAAAAAATGAGTACAAAAGATCTTATACAGCAAAAAAATATGAATAATGGACGTCGTCAATTTTTAAAAAAATCAGGATTAATGTTAGGCGGTGGTTTAGCTGGATTAACCTTAACCACTCAGCAAGCCACTGCTGCGGAAGCAACTAAACCGGTTGATAAGCATTGTTTATCAGATATTACTTATCCTTTTTATGGTGAACACCAACAAGGAATTTTGACACCGCAACAAACCTATGTGTATTTCTTAGTATTGGATCTTGCGACAGAAAACTTGCATGAGATTAGAGAAGTTTTTAAAACGTGGACAGCTTATGCTGCACGTTTAGTACAAGGAAAAAATGTACAGGAATATGCAAAAAATCATTTTGTCCCACCAACAGATACAGGAGAGGCTGATGATTTATCAGCTTATGGTTTAACCTTAACTTTTGGTGTATCACCATCATTTTTACAGAAATTAGGTTTACAAGATAAAGCACCAAAAGAGTTTAAAGATTTACCGTTATTTCCTCGTGATCAATTAAAAGCAGAATTTAGTGGTGGTGATATTTGTATTCAATCTTGTGCTAATGATGTGCAAGTAGCATTCCATGCCGTACGTCAATTAGTTCGTGTTGCTCGTTCTAATGTCACGATGAAATGGAGCCAATCAGGTTTTATTTCAGCAGATAAACCAACTGATACACCACGAAATCTTTTTGGGTTTAAAGATGGTACGGCTAATGCAAATACTTTAAAAGATACCGCAGGACAAGTTTGGATCGATCAACCTGCATGGTTATATGGTGGTAGCTATATGATTGTGCGTAAGATTGTTATGCATTTAGAAACTTGGGATCGAACCAGTTACAAAGAACAAGAGCGTACTTTTGGTCGCCATCGTACAACAGGTGCACCAATCGGGGAACATGACGAATTTGCACCGTTAGATTTAGAGAAAAAGAATCATCATGGTAAACCAATGATTCCAGAAGATTCACACTCCGCTTTAGCACACAAGACTGGTAAACAGATTTTACGTCGTGCTTATTCTTATTCAGATGGAATTAATCCGCGTACAGGACAATTTGAAAGTGGCTTACTGTTCATTTGTTACCAAAAAGATCCTGAACAATTTATCACCATTCAAAATGCGTTAGGTAATGTTGATCGAATGAATGAATATATTACTCATATTGGTAGTGGTTTGTTTGCCTGCTTCCCGGGAGTAAAAGAGGGAGAGTTTATTGGACAAGCTTTATTAGGAGCGTAGTATGAAAATCCTTAAAAATGCCAATATTTTCGGGGTAATTTTATTGTGGCTGCTCGTGGCGGTGAATGCCGTTGCGGCAGAAACTAAAATTAATTTAAGCCCATTGTTTATTCAGTTGTCAGATGCAATGAGCGCAGTGAAGGAGAGTAATCCTGAGCAAGCAAAACAAGACATCGAACAAATTCAGCAGCAATTTATCGCGATTCCACAGCATACTTCGCCAGCGGGAAAAGTGGTATTAGAGCAACTGACAAAAACAATCGCTAACACAGATATTGAACAGTTAAATCAACTTTCTGTTGCTTTGTTAGCGTTTGATAAAGAACAACACCCTTTAGATATTGCTGAACAGAAAAAACTATTCAAAAAACGTATTGTGCCAGCCTTTGATCATTGGCAAAAGGTGATTACTGAGCAAAAAGCGCAACCGGATGTTGAAGTGTTAAAACAACAATACCGTTTGTTTAATAGCATTTGGACTAAAAATGAACGTACGGTGCGCGATGTTGATATGAGTTATTACGGTAAGATCGAAACAGCTTTAGCGTTGTTACGTGTTGCTATTGAAACCGAACCGTTAGATTATCAACGAGTAGAGCAAAATACGCAGAAAATTGCGACACAATTTGATGATTTCTTGTCTGGGAAAAAAACGGAGAATGTCACAGGCAACTATCAATTAAGTGATGGCGTGAATTTGCTCAAAGAAGGATTGGCAGCATTCCAACAGCAAGATAATACCACTGCACAAGAAAAATTAACGACCTTTATTGAGATTTGGCCAAGCATTGAAGGTGATGTGAGTACGCGTGATGGTTCTTTATATACACGTGTAGAGAGTGAAGTTCCAGTGATTCTGGCAAAAGGGCAAGAACCAAAATATCAAGCCAATTTACAGCAATTGATTGATCAATTAGCTGCAATTAATCCGGCAGCAAGTTATACCGCTATTGATGCAATGTTAATTTTACTGCGTGAGGGGTTAGAAGCGTTATTGGTCGTGATGGCGTTAGTTAGTGCGCTACGTGTTGCAAATCGCCCACAAGGGTATAAATGGGTAAGTGGTGGTGTAGTGGCTGGATTGGTATTAAGTCTAGTAGCTGCATTTGCCTTACAACGTTTATTCCCAGCGGCAAGTTCCGGTACCAATCGAGAAATTATCGAAGGTGGCGTTGGAATTGTCGCTGTATTAATGATCTTAACCATTGGTGCATGGTTGCATAGTAAATCCTCATTAAAAGCATGGCAGGCTTATATTAAGAAACATATGGGGAAAGCATTAACAACCGGCAGTTTTGTTTCCTTGTTTGGTTTAAGTTTCTTATCGGTGTTTCGGGAAGGAGCAGAAACTATCCTATTCTATGTAGGGATTTTACCGAACATTAGCACAGAATCTTTTGCATTAGGTGTTGGGATTGCCGTAGTTATTCTTGCCGTATTAGCAGTAATTATCTTAAAAAGTTCGGTTAAATTACCGGTACCAACGATGTTTAAGATTTTAACTTGGGTACTGTATATATTAGGATTTAAGATCTTAGGCGTAAGTGTTCACGCTTTACAATTAACGCATATTTTCCCAGTTACTATTGTAGATAGTTTGCCAAATATTGAATGGTTAGGTTTCTATGCCACTTTAGAAACCATCGTTGCACAAGCGATCTATATTGTACTTATTGTGTTACTACAAAAATGGTTGCAGCGGAATGAAACGGCTACTGCATAATAAATAAGTAATATGGTGTAAAGGAGCAATTGTCGTTGCTCCTTTTTTTTGAAAGTTATCATCATGGCATAATTCGTTTACAATGAGTGCCTTGAGAGTGAATGAGCGGGAAAGTAGTCATGTTTACAGTCTATTATGCTAACCAACTGGAGTATCAAAAGGATTTATTGATTCGATTATTAGAGGTACAACCTTTAACTGATCCTTTTGCAAGCAATATTATTTTGGTGCAAAGTCCAGGAATGGCGCAATGGCTGCAAATCCAATTAGCGGATCATTTTGGTATCGCGGCTAACTTCACTTTCCCAATGCCTTCGACCTTTATTTGGCAACTCTATAAAGAGAGTATTCCCGCCGCAGGAGAAAAGAATTTATTTAGTAAAGAAAATCTTGTTTGGCGGTTGATGCGCATTATACCTCAGACTTTGGATTTGCCAGAGTTCACAAGTTTACGCCATTATCTAGGTGAACAATTTACAACGTTAAAATTGTTTCAATTAGCTGAAAAAATCGCTGATTTATTTGACCAATATTTGGTATATCGACCAGATTGGATTAAGCAATGGGAAGCCAGGGAACAACAAAGTTTACAACAGCAAATTGCGCAACAAATCGCACCACGTTATCAAGCAATTTTGCCAACCATTATGCAAGATTTATCTTGGCAAGCGATCTTATGGCAAAAACTCATTAATGATATTCAACAGGATTATCAACAAGATATGATCTGGCATCGTGCTAGTTTGTATCAACAATATCTTGATTTATTAGCGAATGGACACAAGCCAAAATATTTACCAAAGCGAGTTTGTGTTTTTGGTATTTCTGCATTACCGCCAATGTTTCTTACTGTTTTGCACGCACTAAGTGAACATACTGACATTCATCTCTTTTTTAATAGCCCTAGCCGCTATTATTGGGGAGATATTATTGATCATCGCTATCTAGAAAAATTAAAACTGAAACAACTTAAGCAAAATAGTGATGAGCAGCAAGTAGTGAAAACGATTTATGATGAATCATTGACGGTAGGGCATCCGCTATTAGCTTCCTGGGGAAAATTAGGGCGTGATTTTCTCTATTCACTAACTCAGTTAGAACCACACGAAATAGAGTTATATATTGAACCTACTGAGGATTCATTATTGCAACAGATACAACGCAGTATTTTAGAATTAACATACGCACAAAATGAATCATCACAATTGCATTATCAAACTGGAGATACCTCATTAAGTTTTCATGCTTGCCATAGTCCAATGCGAGAGGTTGAGGTTTTGCACGATAATTTGTTGGCAATGTTCGCTGGAGATCCAAATTTAACGCCTAAAGATATTGTCGTGATGGTGGCGGATATTGATCGTTATACTCCTTATATTCAGGCGGTATTTTCGCAATATCGTTTTGAGGATAAACGCCATATTCCATTTGCCATTTCAGATAGAAAAATCACTGAAAGTGATGTGGTTATTGCTACATTCCTACAATTTCTTACTTTTAAAGAGTCATTGTTTTCAGTAGAGATGGTATTAAGTCTGTTAGATGTGGCTTGTATTCGTCAGCGTTTTTCGATTGAGTTAGAAGAGTTATCACAAATTCGTGAATGGGCAATTCAGTCAGGGATTCGCTTTGGATTATATAAGCAGGATGCTGAAGATGTACCTAATTATAATGCGTGGCAGAATGGTATTGAACGAATGTTATTAGGCTATGCACTAAAAAATGAACAAGGCGTATGGCAGGATAATGTTGGCTTTGATTATAGTGAGGGTTTACAAGGCAAAATTGCAGGGAAATTAGCCCATTTTATCGAGGCGTTGCAAGAGTGGTATCAACAATTACAGCAACCATTAGATATTGAACAGTGGCGGCAAACGCTTTTCACCTGTATTGAGAACTTTTTTGAGGTGACTGAAAGTAGAACTGTTGTTGCTATATTAAAACAGGCAGTTCACCAGATTTTAGATACAGCGCTAGAAAGTAATTATCAAGAAACTTTAGATGCCGAGATTATTAGTGAGTTATTACAAGCAAAATTAAATGAACAAGAGAATAGCGTACATTTCTTAATGGGGCAGCTTAATTTCTGTACGCTATTACCAATGCGTGCTATTCCATTTAAAGTGATTTGTTTATTAGGAATGAATGAGGGTGATTTTCCACGACAATTAGCGACTAACAGTTTTGATGTGATGCAGTATCAACCACAAAAAGGCGATCGTGTGCGTCGTGAAGATGACAGTTATTTATTTTTAGAAGCACTACTATCAGCACGAGAAAAACTATATATCAGCTATGTGGGCTATTCGGTCGTGGATAATACTGAGTATCAACCATCAATTTTAGTCAGCCAACTGCTTGATTATCTTAGTGAAAATTTAACGGAACCAACACAGCTTGCTGAACTTAAATTCTCTTATCCAGCGACTATTTTTAGCGTTAATAACTTTCTTGAACCGCATTTTTCTTATGCTAAAGAGTGGGCGAGAGTCGCTGAATTGCAGATGGCGACTAAAAACATAGAACCTTTTGTCACAGAATTGAATCAATCGGAAACAGATGAAGTTGTTAAAGTGATTGCATTAGATGACCTAATTCGCTTTGTGGTGGCACCACAGCGTTATTTCTTTGAGCAAAAGTTAGGTGTGTTTCTTAATCAAAATAATGAAAATGTAGCGGAAAGTGAGACATTTGCTTTAGACAATCTTGCGCAATACCAATTAAAAGAACGTTTATTGCAATATGATTATGCTAGTTGGAACGATGAATTTGAAAAAGCAAAACGTGAGGGCGTTTTACCTCGAGCAGGATTTGCTTTTTTACAACAAGCAGCATTAGAAGAAACTTGTGCCGCATTGTGGAATGTGGTTGCTGATTATCACACTATGCCAGCAGAATCATTAAAAATTGAGATCCATCTCGATATTGATGGTGAAAACGTATTGCTGCAAGGGCAAATCGATCAACTTTATCAGGAGCAATATGTTGGTTGGCGAGTTGGCAGAATTCGTGAACAAGAACAAATTAGCTTATGGTTGGCTCACTTATTGCTACAAATAGCAGGGGAACAACAAAATTCACTCTTTTATGGGCTAGAGTCAGGAAAAGTAACAACACTTAATTTCACACCATTAGAGCGAGAAGATGCTTTAAGACAGCTAGAAGTTTATATACGAGATTTTCTACAATCACAGCAACAAATCAGTTTAGTGCCAACATTTAGATTAGAACAGTTCAGCAAGCTCTTTGCGGATGAAAATAGTGATGAAGAAACATTACGTTATGAATTAAGTCAGCTCGATAAACAAAATAAGCAGTATCAATATTGGCAACGGTTATTGCTGCAAACCCCTTCATTAGATTATCAACAGATTAAAGCTAGTTTTATAAATTGGTTTGAAAAAATGTTTGCGTAGGAAAAGGGAACAGTTTTTAAATTGAAAGCAATATGCCCCAATCTTAGGATAGGGCATATTGCTAAGAAGGGTAATACATCATTTATACAATACTTTTTCTTATTGTTAGTTTTTAGAAAAACAGTAATCGTATTGAAATCCATGAGTATTGAGGGTAAGACGATATAAACTATTTGTTGCAGTAATATATAATTCGTTTTGATGAACTCCTCCTAAAGTGCAATTAGAAACAGTTTTACCAATATGTATTTTTGCAATATATTTTCCTTGTGGTGTGATAACTAAGACGCCATCTTCGCAACTGCAATAAATTAACTCATTTTTGTCAAGACAAAAACCATCAGGAATTCCAGGTGTAATTTCACAAATAGTACGGCGATTTTGTAATTGGTGTCCAACAACATCAAAAGCGACTAAATGATGTAGTCCTTGCTGTGAAAATTCAACACTAGACATATCAGCGACATAAAGTGTTTTTTCATCAGGAGAGAAAAATAAACCATTTGGGCGCATAGTATTAAAGGTTGCGAGATATGTTTTGTTATCTTCAGGATAGTAACAATAAATATAACAACCAACAATTTCACTTGGCGCTTGATAACCTTCGTGGTTACTGAGGATTCCATAAGGTGGATCAGTAAACCAAATTGAACCATCAGATTTTACGACTAAATCATTTGGTGAATTCAGACGTTTTCCATCAAATGTTGTCGTTAAGGTATTTATTGTTCCATTCAGATCAGTATGGCTAATGGAACGACTTCCATGTTGACATGTGACTAGTGAGCCATCGGGTAAAACAGCGTTTCCGTTAGCAAAATCGGAGGGTGAACGGAAAATGGTTATTCCTTGATTGGCTTTCCATTTATACATACAGTTACCTTTTACATCACTAAAAATAACTGCATTTTCTTTTGGTAGCCATACAGGACCTTCTGCCCAAATAGCTTGATCAAAAAGTTCTTCTAAAACAGCGTTATCAGGAAATAGCGTCTGAAAACCAGCGTCGTAAATTTCAATGTTCATCATTCATATTCCTGTATTAATAATAAGAGGGCAATTAACCCTCTTATTATGTTTTTTATTTAATTCCCCAAATTGTTTTGTATGCTTCTTTGTAACCATTTTGTGGGTCATACATATTTTTATCGCCACCATCGTAAGTAATGTTTTCTTTTGTTACGAGATGTACTGGAGTTACATAGCCAGAAGGCTTTTGTCCTGAGAATGCACGATTTAACTCATCAACTAATTGCCAACCATGTAGATTAAGTGGCTCTGGTACTGTTGCAATTTGGTGATCTCCGCTGCGAATACGTTGATAAGCGGTAACAGAACCATCTCCTGCGGAGATATTATGTGGGAATTGATCTCCCTTGATGCCTGCAGTACGAAGTGATGGCGCCATAAAGTCAAAATATAAATCGTTAATCGCCAAAGTATATTGGAAGTTATCTTTATATTTTTGTAATGTGCTGAAGGTTAAACCAGGCATACGGCTTGAAGTGTCTGCTAAAGGAGTATCGACAAATTCAAGCACTTCGCAAGTCTTGCATTGTTGGATCGTTTCTTTCATGACATTTGCTTTGCGTAGTGCAATTTCATATAACGAGTCTGTAAGAATGACAACTTTTGCTTTACCTTCTGATTGCGCAACTGCTAATAAAGCAGATAATTTTGCGATTTCATCTGAGTCAGAAGTGACATTATAGAAAATATTATACTGATCGATGGCACCTGGTTGTGGGGTTGCGTGCCAAGCGACAAGTGTAATTCCTTGTTGGCTAGCTTTTTTTAAGGGATTACGGGCAACATTAGGATTCCAACCACCAATTACAATAGCATCAGGTTTTTTTGCGATAGCTTGATTGAGCGAAGCTAATTGGTTGTTTACAGATCCAGCACCATCAAGAACATCCAATTTCCAACCAACAACTTTAGCCGCTTCTTTCATACCATCTAAAACACCTAATACTCCCCCATTTTTCATATCAGATGCGATAAATATAACTGTCTTACCTTGTTGAAGTTTTGGACCTGTTGTTGGTCCATCCCATTTGGTTTGTGGTGCTGTAGCTGCTGCAACAGTTGTTTTTGCTTGAGAAACAAAATCATCTGCAGCGAAAGTATGCTGGTTAAAGAAAAACAATCCGGCAGTAATTAAGCTAACAGTAATGCTTTTTTTGAAAGTTTTCTTCATATGAATTTCTCCTATGGTTGATTGGATTGTTGAGGATCTGTTTTAACAGCTTGGGTTTGTTGTTTTTTCTGAACGAGTTTTTGATTAGCAAGACGTTTGCGTTGAGCATATCCAGCAATAGTAATAGAGAGTAATAAAGTGGTACCATTAAATAATGGCTCTACCCAGAATGCGCCACCAAATTGTTGGATACCTGAAATACCAATGGCAAGAATTGCAATACCAACAATTGTACCCCATACATTTACTCTTCCTGGGCGGATAGTGGTACTACCTAAAAATGCACCTACTAAAGCTGGTAATAAATAGTCCATACCAACACTGGCTTGCCCAACACCTTGTTGTGCAGCGATAAGTACTCCAGTAAAACCAGTCAAAGTGCTAGAAGTAATGAATGCACAGATAGTATATTTTTTTATAGAAATACCATTTAGTCTTGCAGCAGTTGGATTACCGCCCACTGCATACATACAACGACCAATAGCAGTGTGTTCAGTAATAATCCATAATACTAATGCAACAATAAGAACATAGAGAGCTGAAATAGGTAATCCAAAAAGATCAATTCCATTAAGATCGTAGAAACCATCAGGCAAGTTACCTACAATTTGTCGTCCGCCTGAATGCCATAGTGCGATTGCGTATAACACAGTACCAGAACCGAGAGTAGCAACGAAGCTATCAATATCAGCAAGAGCAACTAAGATACCATTGAGTAATCCATAAAGTGCTGCAATAACAAGTACAATGATTACCGACATTTGCCAAGAAAAGCCGAATTGTACTTGTAAGGTGATAGCTAGAATATGCCATAAGACAATACCAAAACCGACATTTAAGTCTATTTTACCAACGATCATAGTAATCGTTGCAGCTAGTGCTAATAAGGCAATTTTAGATTTTGTTTCTAAAATTGCGTTGAGTGTTAGCATGGATGCGAAGGTTGGTGTAGTCAGAGAAAAAAGGATAACAAGTAGTACACATAACCACAATAAACCATAGCGAGTGGCCTGTTGTGATAACCAAGGAATGAATCCATCACGTTGAAGTGAAACGGCTTGTTCAAGTGCGGTTGATTTTACAGAAGTTTGCGCCATAACGAATAATCCTTAGTAAGAGTGAGATGGTGAATGCAAATGTGCTTGGTTATTAGTCAATGTTGCAGTGTTAGCTGAAGAGAGTTCAAGTAAGTTTGCAAAAGTAATATCTTCATTGAATAACTCTCCTACTACGCTACCACGGTTAAACACTAAGGCTCGATTGCATAAATTAGCAATTTCTTCAAAGTCAGTAGATATAACGATGATAGAAATTCCTTGTTCTAAGGTTTTATTTAAGACATCATAAATTTCTGCACGAGCTCCGACATCAACACCAGCAGTTGGATCTTCTAAAATGATGACTGGGGTGTTTAAGTGTAACCATCTGGCCATAACAATTTTTTGCTGGTTACCTCCAGACAATGCACTAACTTCAATAAACATATTTTTAGGCCTGATATCAAAAAGTTGAAATTTAAACCAGCTTTGTTTTAACTCTTCAACTTTGTCATACCAATGCCAAGCAGAACCTTGTTTAATAATTGGATTTAGGAATAAATTTTCAGTTGTTGTCATAGACATTACTAAACTTTCGTTAGTACGATCTCCTGCAACTAAAGAAACACCATGTTGAATTGCATCTTTAGGTGAAGTTGGGGTATAAGTTTGACCTAGAAGACGAATTTCTCCTTGATCAAGATGACGCAATCCAAAAAGTAATCTACCTATTTCTTCTTGTCCGGCACCACGTAATCCAGCAAGGGCTATCATCTCTCCTTTTCTTAGAGTAAAAGAAACTGGTCCCGTATCACCCACTACAACATTATTTAAGTTAAGAATTTCATCATTGTGTTGTGGCAATGGATAACGTTGGAATTCTCTAGTTTCTTCACCGACGATAACTTTAACGAGTTCTTTAACATCATAGCCAGTTGTTTTACCTTCTGCGACAGGGATTCCATCTCGCATCACGTAAATTCTATCTGAGATTTCAATCACCTCATCGAGACGATGAGTAACATAAATCATACCTACACCCTGTTGGCGTAAACGATGTAAAACCGAGAAAAGATGTTTTACATCACTGGCTGGTAAGGAGGCTGTTGGTTCATCAAGAATGAGAATTTTTGCATTAACGGCAATAGCTCTGGCAATAGCTAACAAGGCTTTTTCAGTTCGTGATAAGTCAAAGACCCTAGTATCTGGATCAAGATCAATACCTACTGAAGATAATGCCTGTTGGGCTTGATGACGAACTTTACGCCAATTAACGATCCCGAAGCGAGGATGACCATATCTTGGAAATCCCATAACGAAAGCCATATTTTCAGCCACTGTCATCCACTCAATTAGACCCAAATCTTGGTGGATAAACGCAATAGGCTGTTCATGAGTTGTTTTTATTGATAATGCAGAGGATATAGATTTTCCTTCAAAGAAAATCTCTCCACTATCATAGGGATAAATACCTGCTAGAATCTTAATAAGAGTAGATTTACCAGCACCATTCTCACCTAGTAAGGCAACGATTTCACCAGCATGAATATTCAAACTAACATCATTGACAGCAATATTCCCACCGAAACGTTTAATAATATGCTGCATACTTAGTATTGGCATATCTAAACTAGATGACGAATGCACGATTGGTTCTTGCATAGTCGATCCTTATATGGTGTTTAATTTGTATTCGTTTCTTATTATGAAATTTTATTTTGCTTTTTGAAATATTTAAATTTTAAATTTGTGATAAACTTCAAAGAAAAATGTTATTTTATTTTTTAATTGGCCTAATAGAC
>NZ_JTJL01000050.1 GCF_001678495.1 Gallibacterium salpingitidis | reverse complement strand
CGAAACCTAAATTTTATATAAAAATAATTTAGCTAAAAGTTTTATCATTGACTTTGTCAATAAACTGGGGCTTTCATATAAAGCCCCTCAGTTTATTAAATTTACCTTAATTAAATAATACCTTGTTCAGCCAACTTACCTAAAAAGAACGGCATTTGCACTTTCCACCAAGGCCAATCGTGATCAACATCATGTCCCCAGAAATCGAACCAAGCAGGAATACCTTTACCTTGGAACGCTTCTTGTAAGCGTGCAGTATCGGCAATATGTTGTTCTTCCCATGCACCTTGGCCCACAGCAACAATATAATGATTTTGACGATAACGTGATAAAAACCACTCATCATATTGTCCCCATAAATAATCAATTGGAGAATTAAAATAGACTGTTTCATCACCGTAAAATTCACCAGTAAAGAAACGTGCGTCATAAACTCCACTCAAGGCAATCGCCGTATCAAACAGATCTGGATGGCGTAACGCAAAATTGATGGTGTGAAATGCGCCCATACTACAACCAGTCGCTATCATTCCCGCATACCACTCAGATTCATAACGGATTAATGGTACTAATTCATTAACAATATAGCGATCATAAGCATTATGCGCTAAAGCCATATCATGGCCTGATTTATTTGGTGCAAGCCAAGATTCTTTATCTAACGAATCTGGTGTATAAAACTTCACTAGGCCAAGATCGATAAAAGAACGACAAGCCTCAATCATACCAAAATCGGCATATTCATTATGGCTACCGCCTGAAGATGGGAAAACAATGATCGGTTTACCAGCGTGTCCATACACATTAAAGTACATTTCACGTCCAAGTTCTCCACTCCAATGACTTCTTCTTTCAAAATGCATTTCCACTTCTCCTTACTGTTTTGCATGTGCAAATTGAATAATTTCACGCATCTGTTCAATTGTCTCAGTACGCGCCAAAATTCCTTCTTCACCCATAATCTTGGCAAAAATACCTGGTACAGTTTGCACACTAATAATGCGATCAGTAAATCTTTCACAAATCGCTTGAATTGAATTCACATAATTTTTGTTGGCTTTACGTGAAATATACACCACATTCCATGGGTGCGTGATATGTGAGTAGAATTTATTTTCTTTAACGATATGAGCATATTCATTAAATACATCAAAATCATTCGCATAATTCCACATATCAATCGTTAAACCACCAGGCGGACGGCAATTAATTTCTAACGGCATTAGTTCGTTAGTTTGTTTTACGCGGAAAAATTCAAAATGGAAAAAACGTTCGCGGACTTTAAAAGCCTCAACACATTGTTTACCTAATTCGACCAGTTTAGGAGAAATTTCACGCGGTACGTAATAGAACATATCACCGTCTTTAGCAACGGTATCTAACACAGCTTCAGAATATTCAAGGCTAGAATAAAAAACGATATTACCGTTAATATCAGCTAGACCATCAAAAGTGACAATATCACCATCAATGAACTCTTCCATAATATATTGCACTTCAGGATGTCGATAACCAAAAAACGCTTCTAATTCCTGTGCAGATTTAATCTTATAGGTATCGCTCGCGCCAACACCAGAATCTGGCTTAATAATTACCGGGAAATTTAACTCTTGCGCTAATTGACGAGCCTCTTCATCACTATGAAAAACACGACCTTGTGCTACTTTTAAACCAGCTGCGCGGAAAATTTCTTTCATTTGTGATTTGGTTTTAATAGCGTGCATATCTTCGTTTTTGTAACCAAAAACATTAAAATCCGTACGCAATTTTGCATCCAACTCTAGCCAATATTCATTATGCGATTCAATTCGATCGATACGTCCATATTTATGCGCAAAATAGCCTACGGCACGATACACTTGATCGTAATCTTCCATATTATCAACACGATAATATTCAGTTAAAGCGTTACGCAAGCCTTCGCTAAGCGACTCATAAGGTGCATCCGCTATTCCCAATGTATTAAAACCATTTTCCCGTAATCTGACTGCAAAAGTTTCAAAATTCGTCGGAAAATGAGGCGAAATCATGACAAAATTTAATGGTCTGGACATTAAGTTTCCCTCAAAATAAAAGTTGATGTTGGTGTTGTGCTTAAGATCATCAGATCTGTTTGTATTTTGCCATAAATCTAACAATTTTGTGCAGAAAAGATCGGCAGAAAAATAGTCAAAAGCAATAATTTACAGTAGAATATGCGCCTTTTCATCTAACCACAAACA
This sequence comes from Gallibacterium salpingitidis, assembly GCF_001678495.1. Taxonomy (GTDB): domain Bacteria; phylum Pseudomonadota; class Gammaproteobacteria; order Enterobacterales; family Pasteurellaceae; genus Gallibacterium; species Gallibacterium salpingitidis. Next base: position 44,078 of record NZ_JTJL01000050.1, on the reverse strand, counting down.
ATAGCGAGAACTATGTCAACACAATTTGTTTATACTATGCATCGCGTGAGCAAAGTTGTGCCACCGAAGCGTCAAATTTTAAAAGATATTTCGTTGAGTTTTTTCCCTGGCGCCAAAATCGGGGTTTTAGGTTTAAATGGCGCAGGTAAATCAACTCTTTTACGCATTATGGCTGGCGTAGATAAAGAGTTTGAAGGTGAAGCGCGTCCACAACCAGGCATTAAAATTGGTTATTTACCGCAAGAACCAAAACTTGAACCACAACAAACTGTTCGCGAAGTCATCGAAGAAGCGGTTGGCGAAGTTAAAGCTGCTTTAACACGTTTAGATGAAGTTTATGCTTTATATGCCGATCCTGATGCGGATTTCGATAAACTCGCCGCAGAACAAGCGAAATTAGAAGCAATCATTCAAGCACACGACGGACATAATTTACAAAACCAATTAGAGCGAGCTGCTGATGCTTTACGTTTACCAGATTGGGACAGCAAAATTGAACATCTTTCTGGGGGTGAACGCCGTCGTGTTGCGCTTTGCCGTCTATTATTAGAAAAACCAGATATGTTGTTATTAGACGAACCAACCAACCACTTAGATGCTGAATCTGTTGCGTGGTTAGAACGTTTCTTACATGACTATGAAGGTACTGTCGTAGCAATTACCCACGACCGTTACTTCTTAGATAATGTTGCAGGTTGGATTTTAGAGTTAGACCGCGGCGAAGGTATTCCATGGCAAGGCAACTACTCTTCTTGGTTGGAGCAAAAAGAGAAACGCTTAGCACAAGAAGCAGCAACGGAATCAGCACGTCAAAAATCTATTGAGAAAGAATTGGAATGGGTTCGCCAAAATCCAAAAGGTCGCCAAGCGAAAAGTAAGGCTCGTATGGCACGTTTTGAAGAGCTTAATTCTAGCGAATATCAAAAACGTAATGAAACCAACGAACTCTTTATTCCACCTGGTCCACGCCTCGGTGATAAGGTTATCGAAGTAGAGAATTTATCTAAATCTTATGGTGATCGTACTTTAATTGATAATCTCTCTTTCACGATTCCAAAAGGGGCCATCGTAGGAATTATCGGTGCTAACGGTGCTGGTAAATCTACACTATTTAGAATGTTGTCAGGTCAAGAACAACCAGACAGTGGTTCGATTACTTTAGGCGATACTGTTGTACTCTCATCAGTCGAACAGTTCCGCGATAATATGGACAACAGTAAAACAGTATGGGAAGAAGTTTCTGGCGGTCTAGATATTATGAAGATCGGTAACTTTGAAATTCCTAGCCGCGCTTATGTTGGACGTTTCAATTTCAAAGGAGTAGATCAGCAAAAACGTGTTGGTGAATTATCTGGTGGTGAACGCGGTCGTTTACACTTAGCGAAACTATTGCAACGCGGCGGTAACGTTTTACTACTCGACGAACCAACCAATGATCTTGACGTGGAAACTTTACGTGCTTTAGAAAATGCTATTTTAGAATTTCCTGGCTGCGTAATGGTAATCTCGCATGACCGTTGGTTCTTAGACCGTATTGCTACCCATATCCTCGATTACGGTGATGAAGGAAAAGTAACTTTCTATGAGGGTAACTTCACCGATTATGAAGAGTGGAAAAAGAAAACTTTTGGTGCAGAAGCGGTTCAACCAAAACGCATTAAATATAAACGTATCACCAAATAATCTGTATCTATAGAACAATCCTGTCATTTTCACGAATGACAGGATTTTTGCTGACTAGCTTCAGCTAGATTCCTCTCTGATTTTTCGCTTTTTTATGCTAAAATCTGCAACCGTTTTTGTTCATCTATATTGGAGAAAATATGAAAGTTTTAGAAGGTCAAGTTGCTGCACCTAATGCCAAAATTGCAGTAGTGATCGCACGTTTTAACAGTTTTATTAATGATAGTTTATTAGAAGGCGCACTCGATGCATTAACCCGTATCGGTCAAGTAAAAGATGAAAATATTACTATCGTTAAAGCGCCTGGCGCTTATGAATTACCATTAGTTGCCCGTCGTTTAGCGTCTAGCAAAAAATTTGATGCGATTGTTGCATTAGGCACCGTAATTCGTGGTGGTACAGCTCACTTTGAATATGTTGCTGGTGAAGCTAGCAGCGGTTTAGGTCAAGTTGCTATGCAAGCAGAAATTCCTGTCGCTTTCGGTGTTTTAACTACTGAAAATATTGAGCAAGCAATTGAACGTGCTGGTACAAAAGCAGGAAATAAAGGGGCTGAAGCTGCATTAGTAGCTTTAGAAATGGTTAATTTATTAGCACAAATTTCAGAATAATGAATCAACAAGCAAAACCGTCAAAACGTCGTCGTGCTCGTGAATGCACTGTGCAAGCGCTCTATTCTTGGTTTGTTTCACAAAATACACCAGAAAAAGTTGAACTTGATTTTGTCACTGATGAAAAAAATATCAAAGGTGCTGATTTACCTTATTTCCGTAAATTATTCCATGGTACTGTTGATAATTTAGATGTGCTTGAAGAACTTTTCGCACCTTATCTCGATCGTCCAATTAGTGAACTTGGGATGATTGAGCGTGCAATCTTAGCTTGTGCAACTTATGAATTAAGATTCGTGGAAGATGTTCCGTACAAAGTTGTGATCAACGAAGCTATTGAAGTGACTAAAACGTTCGGTGCAGAAGATAGCCATAAATATATCAATGGTGTATTAGATAAGTTAGCACCTCAACTCGGACGTAAATAAATTACCAATATTCACCTTATCTCAACAAGATAAGGTGATCTCAACAAAGGATGTGAGAATATGGCTGATAATGGCGAATTCGATATTATTCGACGTTATTTCGCATCATCTAATCGACAACCACGACGTGATGTTTGGCTTTCTATCGGTGATGATTGTGCTATTACTGAAATTAAACCTAATCGTCGTTTAGCCATGACCACTGACACTCTTGTCGAAGGAACCCATTTTTTACCTACAATTTCAGCTGCCGATCTGGCTTATAAAGCAGTAGCAGTAAATTTAAGCGATTTAGCAGCAATGGGTGCAGAACCTGCTTGGATTAGCTTAGCACTAACGATGCCAAAAATTGATCATCAATGGCTAGCTGAATTTAGCCAAAGTTTCTTCGCTATTCTCGATCACTATAATGTCGATTTAATCGGTGGCGATACCACCAAAGGTACCTTATCACTCACTATTACTGCGCATGGCTTAGTAGCAAAAGAGAAAATTTTATGCCGTCATACTGCAAAAGTCGGCGATTGGATTTATGTTTCTGGTACACTTGGCGATAGCGCTGCTGGTTTAGATCTATTATTAAAACAAGCTCCTATACACAATGAAGCCCGCCAATATCTCTTACAGCGCCATTTACGTCCAACACCTCGTGTGTTGATGGGAATGGAATTAGCCGGCATAGCCAATGCAGCAATCGACCTTTCTGATGGCTTGATTTCTGATTTACAACATATCCTAGATCGTAGCAATTGCGGCGCTGTCGTTGAATTAGATAAATTACCGCTTTCTCCTCAATTACTTAGTGAATATTCATTAGAACAGGCAAAACAGTTTGCGTTAGCAGGTGGCGAAGATTACGAGCTTTGTTTTACCGTATCAGAACAAAATCGCGACAAAATGGAACGGACTTTGCGTTATCTTGGTGTTGCTTATCAATGTATCGGGCAAATTCGTGCCAATAAACATTTACAATTTACTCAATTTGCAAAACCAGTAGAGGTAGCAGTTTCTCATGGCTTCGACCACTTCAGCGAAAAATAATCACGACGCACTCAAAAAAATTCATCTTACCAATCCAATCCACTTTTTAGCCGTTGGCTTTGGTTCCGGTTTAATTTCACCTGCACCCGGCACTTGGGGAACATTGGCTGGTTTAATTGTCGGCGCTATATTATTGCAATGGTGCCCATTACCTTATTTCTTACTATTAATTATGGTTGCTTTTTTGCTTGGCTGTTATTTATGCGCCAAAACCGCCAAAGATATGCAGGTGCATGATCATGGTGCGATTGTGTGGGATGAAATTGTTGCAATTTGGCTAGTGCTCGCGGCATTACCTGAATTATCGCTTATTTGGTACATTGTTGCCTTTGTCCTCTTCAGGTTGTTCGATATTCTGAAACCAATGCCAATTCGTTATTTTGATCGTAAATTACACACTGGTTTCGGCATTATGTTTGACGATCTATTAGCGGCACTTTACGCGATTCTAGTTATTACACTTTGCCATTGGTTTATTTAAAAAGGATTTTCTATGTTGTGGAATATTATGCTTGTTCATCTTTTAGGATTGATGAGTCCAGGCCCTGACTTTTTTTATGTCAGCCGTACTGCTGCCAGTAATTCAAGGCGTAATGCAGTTTGCGCCGTCATTGGGATTACATTAGGTGTTGCTTTTTGGGCAACAGCCGCACTATTAGGCTTAGCAATTGTCTTTGCTACTAGCCAGCTCTGGCATGGGATTGTGGTATTGTTAGGCGGCAGCTATCTCAGTTATATCGGTTACAAAATGTTAAATGTACGTTCGAACATTACGTTTGAACAAGAAAAACAAGAAGCAACAACGGCAGTAAAGCAAAGCTCTACTAAACAAGAAATTTTAAAAGGACTTTTTGTTAATTTATCAAATGCTAAAGTAGTAATTTATTTTAGTAGCGTGTTATCACTCTATCTGGCTAATGTCAGCGGTATTGAACATATTTTATTAGTGTTAGCTATTATCCTGATTGAAACCTTTTTATATTTCTATGTCATTGCGCTACTGTTTTCACGCCCTGCTGCAAAACGTTTTTATAGTAAATATAGCCGTTGGTTAGACAATGCTGCCGGTGTCGTTTTCATTGCATTCGGGCTATATTTAGTTTATTCAGGTATTAATTATCTACTTTAAAAGATCTTTTAGATTTTTCTTCATCGCTTGAATTTGCGATTCATATAAGACCTTACTCTCTTGCTCATCAATCATATACATAATAGTTTGAGATAAGGTCATTTTCATTTTACGGGAATAGCGAGAAAGGCGGTGCCAAACTGCATAATCAAGGTCAATGGATTTCTTTTTGGTTGTCTGTTTTTCCGCATTAAAAAAACGTTTACGTTTAGCACGAATCGCTTGATCCAATTTAATCACTAAATCAAGCGACATATGATTTTCAATCCACTGTTTTACTTCTTCTGTTTGATGTTCTAATTTTGTGAGTTGTTGAATTTTATCTTCAGCCATACTCTGCTCAAGATAGCGAGTAATGTTGACACCTTCACGTGCTTTACGCGTTAAATAGAGCCACTTCCAGTGAGTTTCTTGGTTGTCGAGTTTCTGATAGCGCATATAACCTCACAAATTAATCATATCAAACCGTAAAACTACAATATTGACGGTATTTTCAGTGACAAGGTAACCCGTCAGATTATAAGCGTTTTTTTACCCTTATACTATTGAATATTTGGCTTTTTCTTACTGGAAAACATTACTCCAGACCAATCAATCTATCACGTAAAATACCTAACCATTCACGCAACACTAAACCAGATTGATAAAAACTTACTGGCTGAGGAATAAATTTCAATAAACCGCTGCTAGAAGCACGCTGACTCTTCGTTGCTGCAGGTAACACTATAAATCCTTGACGTTCAAAAGCAGCCATTGCACGACGCATATGCCATTCATTCGTCACTAAAATAATTCGGTTAATCTGTTTACCATCATCAGTTTGATCAAACAATTTTCTTAAATAAATCGCATTTTGTTCCGTTGTATTGGATTTATTATCCAACCAAGTTGGCTCAATTTGGAAAAAACGTTGTAATTCACTCCCCATCACCTTAGCTTCATTATCAACACCGCCACTGATTGCAATCGGTAACCCTGTTTTTTGATGCAGATAGACAGCATAACGCATTCGCTCTAATGGCAAAGCTGCGGTAGTCGAATAAGATTCTGGATAATCGCTATAACGCAGACCACCGCCCAACACAACAATTGCTTGTCCTTGCGTATAAACTTGTGGATCTGGACGCTCCAAAGCAATCGAGCGAATTAATAAATTTGAAAAAAAAGGCGTACTAATCAAATAACTCAGCACTAAAGACAGCGCCAATATTCCTTTCGCTGTTTTTTGAAAACGCGTAAATAACAAAATAAAGGCAACTAACGCCAATAAAATTAAATTAAATGGTGGTAAAATCGCGGCTTCTACCACCTTTTTCAAAATAACTGCAAACATTTTATTTTTTATCCTGTTGCTGTTTTGCTTGTTGGCGTAACTCTTCAGCAACTAAGCGAATCGCCTCACCGCTATTAATCCCTTGCTGCATTAATTGCTGGATTTTTTCTACTGCTTGCTGCTGTTGTTCATGAGTTAAATTTAATGTATCTAACATTTTCTATCTCAACCATTAAAAGAAAGTTCTACGATCTTGATATAACGCTTTTTCTAACACACTCGTTGCGCTTTCTTCCGCTTGTTTGCCAAGTTTTTGTACTAATGATTTTTTCACACAATATTTCACTTGCAACACATCCTTTTCAGTAATCGCCTGTAAAATCAAATCATCACTCGTTTTTACTTCATCAATTAAAGCTAAATCTAATGCCTGTTTACCAAACCAATGTTCGCCTGTTGCGACTTTTTCAATCTCAACTTGCGGACGGTGTTCTGCGACAAATTGCTTAAATAATTGATGAGTTTCTTCCAATTCTTGTTGGAATTTTTGTTTACCTTTCTCGGTATTTTCACCCAATACAGTTACTGTTCTTTTATATTCCCCAGCAGTCATCACATCCACATCCACATCATGTTTCTTCAATAAACGATAAATATTTGGGACTTGTGCCACTACGCCAATAGAGCCAATAATCGCAAATGGTGCAGCGACAATTTTATTAGCCACACACGCCATCATATAACCGCCGCTCGCTGCCACTTTATCCACTGCAATAGTCAATGGGATCTGTTTGTCGCGTAAACGTTGTAATTGAGAGGCTGCAAAACCATAACCATGAACGACACCGCCAGGGCTTTCTAGGCGTAATAACACTTCATCTTTTTCCGGACGAGCTACTGCTAAAATTGCATTTAGTTCTTCACGTAATGCCGCTGCTGCATTAGCTTGAATATCGCCATTAAAATCTAGCACAAACAAACAAGGCTTTTGTTCCGCAAACAGGTTTTGTTCAGTTTGACTTTGTTCTGTTTTCTCTGCTTGTTTTGCTTTTTTCTTAGCTGCTTTCGCTTCTGCTTTTTCTTGCTTTTTACGTGCTTTTTCTAATTGTTTAACTTGATGTTCATCTAAACGAAATGTTTTCAACAGTTGTTGCTGATCTTCATATTGATGATTTAAATTGGTAATACGCAACTCACCAGCTTTAGCATGATTTTTCTGTTTTAATACAAAAATAACTGCAAAGATAACGGCAACCACCACTACCAAGGTAATCACTTCTAAAATAAACACACTATAATTCATTAATATATCTGACCACATTCCTTTTGCCCCTTTTCTTTAGGTGATGACTGAAAGCGGTCTATGATACTTGATTTTTTAGCTTTGTTCATTATTTCAGAGGGAATCTTCATACTATCTCGACAAAAAAGCCAAGTCAGTTATTCACTAATCTTGGCTTTTTACTGTTTCGTTTGCTTTAACGTTGTGCCAATTGCGCTATCTCAATAATCACTTTTGTCGCTTGCTGCATCTCATCTAAGCTCGCCAGCTCATGCTTACTATGGAAATTATAGGCACCAGTAAAGAGATTTGGACAAGCAATACCATTTTCTGACAACCAAGCACCATCAGTACCACCGCGAATAATCTTATGTTTGGCACTGATACCGCATTTCTCCATTGCTAATTCAGCCACTTTAATACTTTGCGGCACTTTTGCTACTGCATTAAACATATTGTGATAGCTATCTTGAATTGTGATATCAATACGATCAGCTAATTTATGTTGTTTAGCAAATTGTTCTACAAGATTGCAGAGGAAGGTTTTACGTTGCGCAAAACCTTCATCACTAAAATCACGAATGAGATATTTCATTTCACAATATTCAATATCACCAGTCAGACTATCTAAATGGAAAAAACCTTGTCGATCAGTTGTCTTTTCTGGTACCTCTTCTCTAGGCAATAACTGATGCAAGTCACAAGCTAATGCCAAAGCATTCACTAATTTATCTTTCGCATAACCTAAATGTATAGATTGACCTTTAATGGCGATAGTCGCAGTCGCAGCATTAAAATTTTCATATTCCACTTCACCTAAACCGCTGCCATCTATCGTATATGCCCAATCACAAGCAAACTGCTCTAATGGGAAAAATTGCATTCCGGCACCAATTTCTTCATCTGGGGTAAATGCTACACGAATATTCACGCGTGGCAGACGATGACTAATAATTGTTGCTAACGCTGTCATAATTTCCGCAATACCCGCCTTATTATCGGCACCCAATAAAGTAGTACCATCAGTAACAATTAAGGTATGACCAACTAATTTCTGTAAAAAAGGTGATGTGACAGGGCTAATAAACTCTTCGCCCAATCCTAGCGCAATATCGCCGCCACGATATTCACTAATCACTTCAGGTTTTACATCTTTTCCTTTAACACCTGGATAAGTATCTAAATGTGCAATTAAACCAATTGTCGTTTGATTATTCGGAATATTAGAGGGTAATAATGCAGTAACAACACCATGGGAATTCATCTCTACTTGCGCTAAACCTAATCCTTTCAATTCATCTCTTAGGTATTCAGCTAATAGCCATTGACCGCGACTGCTTGGTGAATGTTTTACCCCTTCTTTAGATTGGGTATCAAAACTAACATAATTTAAAAAACGATCTAATAAGCCATTTTTCAACGTTTCTTCTGAGTACATCATATTTCCCATTATTTTGCTAAAAAGTTCATATTAAATTCAGGCATAAAATGCTATCATATCCGCCGTTTAATAATATGATATAAATCAACACCTTTCGCGAAATTTTATCGTTAAAAATTTGTGAAATTGGGTATATTTTTTTAAATCGCAAAAAAATTTTTTAATAGACACTTTCAATTATGGGGTGATCACTATATCATTGCGAGTTTCTTGTAGAATGTAATTCTCGTGGGTATGTGAATTTATTGACTTAGGAGGAAAAACAAAGCTAGTGGAAAATCCAGTACAACAAAAGCCAATTATTGAATTGCAATCTGTCACTAAAGCTTATGACGGGAAAACTATCATTAAAGATATTAATCTTACAATCAATAATGGTGAATTCTTAACTATTTTGGGGCCTTCTGGCTGTGGTAAAACCACGATTTTACGCTTAATTGCAGGTTTTGAAGAAGTTAATGCTGGACGCATTATTTTAGATGGACAAGATATTACTTCCATTCCAGCTGAACAACGCAATATTAATACCGTATTCCAAAGCTATGCGCTTTTCCCACATATGACAATTTTTGAAAATGTGGCTTTCGGTTTGCGTATGCAAAAAGTACCTAACGAAGAAATTAAACCTCGTGTACTTGAAGCATTAAGAATGGTGCAATTGGAAGAATTTGCAGATCGTAAACCAGCGCAACTTTCTGGTGGTCAGCAACAACGTGTTGCTATTGCTCGTGCGGTGGTAAATAAACCAAAAGTGCTATTACTGGACGAATCCCTTTCTGCATTGGATTATAAACTTCGTCAGCAAATGCAGAATGAATTAAAAGCTTTACAACGTCAACTTGGCATTACCTTTATTTTTGTAACACACGATCAAGAAGAGGCACTAACAATGTCCGATCGTATTATTGTGTTGCGTCAAGGTAAGATCGAGCAAGATGGTACACCACGTGAAATTTACGAAGATCCGAAAAGTTTATTCGTGGCGAAATTTATTGGTGAAATCAATATTTTCGACGCTACTGTTTTACACCGCGTTGATGAAAAACGGGTACAAGCCAATGTTGAAGGACGTATCTGTGACATCTATGTAACTCGTCCTGTCGAAGCGGGACAAAAATTAAAAGTATTACTTCGTCCTGAAGATATTCGTATCGAAGAAGTACACGATAAAGAGGCTCATGAAGGTTTAATTGGTTATGTGCGTGAACGTAACTATAAAGGTATGACCTTGGAATCTACCGTTGAATTAGAGTGCGGTAATCGGGTGCTAGTCAGCGAATTTTTCAATGAGGATGATCCAGATGTTGATCACTCTCTTAATCAGAAAGTCGCTATAACTTGGGTTGAAAGCTGGGAAGTGGTACTTGACGATGATGAAGATAACAACGCGTAAATTTCAGAATTTTACTGTTACTATTATTTTTGCTTGGCTAATATTCTTTGTATTAGTGCCAAATCTTTTGGTATTAATTACCAGTTTCTTAACTCGCGATAGTAGTAATTTAGTCGAATTTACTTTTTCATTAGACAGTTATAAACGTTTAATTGAGCCGCTCTACGCACAAGTATTGTGGAATTCCCTCTATATGTCGGGAATTGCCACTATTATTTGTTTGGTGATTGGTTATCCATTTGCATTTATGATTGCCAAAATGAAACCTGCATTCCGTCCAGTGATGTTGTTCTTAGTGATTTTACCTTTCTGGACGAATTCATTGATTCGTATTTATGGTATGAAGATCTTCCTAGGTGTAAAAGGTGTGCTAAATAACACTTTATTATGGCTAGGTATTATTGATACACCAATTCGTATTTTGAACACTGAAGTCGCAGTCATTATTGGTTTAGTCTATATCCTATTACCATTTATGATTCTGCCACTTTACTCATCAATTGAGAAATTGGATCAACGCTTATTAGAAGCAGCGAAAGATCTTGGTGCGAATGCGTTTCAACGTTTTGTGAAAATTATTGTTCCATTAACAATGCCGGGCATTATTGCTGGTTGCTTATTAGTATTATTACCTGCAATGGGAATGTTCTATGTAGCAGATTTACTTGGTGGTGCGAAAGTTCTATTAGTTGGTAACGTAATTAAGAGTGAATTCTTAATTGCACGTAACTGGCCATTTGGTTCTTCAATCAGTATTGCATTAACGATTCTGATGGCACTTTTATTGTTCATTTACTACCGCGCTGGTAAGTTGTTCAACAAGAAATCGGAGTTGGAATAATGAAACGTTCACTACGTAATCTCTTTTTATTTTTGGTATATGCTTATTTGTATATTCCAATCATTATTTTAGTTATTAACTCTTTCAATTTAGACCGTTATGGGTTGTCTTGGAAAGGGTTTAGTTTTAACTGGTATGAACGTCTTGCCAACAATAATACTTTATTACAGGCGGCGTTCCATTCCGTCACCATTGCTTTCTTTGCGGCAACGGTAGCAACATTAATCGGATTATTAACCGCTATTGCGCTTTATCGTTATCAATTTAAAGGCAAAAAATTCGTTGGTGGAATGTTATTTATCGTGATGATGTCGCCAGATATTGTGATGGCGGTATCATTATTAGCATTATTTATGCTAGTTGGTATTTCACTAGGCTTTTGGTCATTATTATTTGCGCACGTTACCTTCTGTTTGCCTTATGTGGTTGTTGCAGTCTTCTCACGTTTGAAAGGTTTCGATGTGAAGATGTTAGAAGCTGCACGTGATCTTGGCGCAAGCGAAACAACTATTTTGCGTAAAATTATTGTACCGTTAGCGTTACCGGCGATTGTTTCTAGCTGGTTGTTAAGTTTTACCATTTCATTAGATGACGTGGTGGTATCTTCATTCGTAACTGGCGTAAGTTATGAAGTATTACCGCTAAAAATCTTCTCATTAGTGAAAACTGGGGTAACGCCAGAAGTTAATGCGTTAGCAACAATTATGATTGTATTCTCATTAACCTTGGTGATTTTAAGTCAGATTATTTCCCGTAAAGATAGAACTTAATCAGTTATCAGTCAAAAATAAACCCACAACTCCAAAAGAGTGTGGGTTTATTCATTTAAAAACGTTGTACAGTAACTCATTATTGTACTGAGAAATGAACACCTACAGTGCGCAGATTATTTTGTTCCTCTAACAAATCATTTTTCGTCAATGGATTTCTTTCTAAATAACCGGGCTCAAATTCTAATTCCCATTTATTCGCCTCAGCATTAACATGCAACGCAAATTTCTCCGTTAATTCTGTCGCACGACGCGAGCGATTAATAATAACCGCAAGGCGCAACATAATAATCAGACTTAGAATATCTTGATTGTTATATCGACTACCTTTCGGTAAATCTAATTGCTTCAATGATTTGAGATGAAAGCGAATTAACGTCACTAATAATTTCTTTTGCATAGGATCAAAACCGGGCAATTCACTATTTTGCAAAATATAGGTCGCATGTTTATGAGATCCACTATGATTTACTACCATACCGGTTTCGTGTAGTAACGCTGCTGCTAATAGAATACTTTGCAACTCCTCAACTTGTTCGCCATTTTGCCAACGTTGGTAACGCTTTGCTAATAAAATCGCAGTATCGGCAACTCGTAACGCTTGTTCTTTATCAATCCAGAAATGCTCAATCAAGCTGATAACTGTCCGTTCACGAATATCATCAACTTGAAAATCATGCTCAAAGCTATACAGCACACCTTCACGCAATGCACCATCGGAATAGCGCATTTGTTCAATTCGATAATTTTCAAAAACAGCACTCAAAATCGCAACGCCTGCTACAAAGATACCAACACGATCTTCGCTCAATCCTGCAATTTTCAGTTTATCAAATGAATCAAACTTTAAAATTAAGGCAACTACTTGTTGTAACGTTTTCGTCGTAATAATACCGTCCGGATTAAAATTTTCGGCGATAACCTGGCTAATCGCTTTAATCGTTCCAGATGCCCCTAATGCTGAATCCCAGCCTAGATGACGATATTCCCACGAGAGATCTTCGATCCTAGATAGAGCCGTTTTCTGGGCTAAATTAAATTGTTTTTCGCTAATCTTACCATCAGGAAAAAAAGCCTTAGTAAAGCTAACACATCCCATATGGCGACTTTCTGCTAATTCTGGCGTGAAACCTTTACCAATGATCATTTCTGTTGAGCCGCCACCGATATCAACCACAAATTTGCGCCCATTTTCTGGCTGAGTATGCGAAACGCCCAAATAAATTAACTTCGCCTCTTCAGCACCAGAAATAATGCGAATCGGGAAAGGGAAAACCTTTTTTGCCGCTTCTAAAAACTCATCACTATTCTCTGCTCGACGTAATGTATAGGTTGCAACAACCTTTACCTGTTCCGCTGAAAAGCCTTGTAAACGTTCCGCAAATAGCGCCAAACAATCTACACCGCGTTGAATCGCCTCTTGGCTTAAATGGTGTTTTTCATCTAAGCCACTCCCTAGTTGTACTCGTTGTTTTAATCGCGATAACACTTGAATCGAGCCATTGACCACTCTCACAATAATCATATGAAAACTATTCGAACCTAAATCAATCGCAGCAAATTCTTTATGCTGAGAAGTTGTCAATGTTTTTACTCCATTCATCATTACATCCTATTTTTCATTAGCTCTCGCAGCTAAATAATCATAGATGGCAAGTTGAGAACGACATCGTGGTTCATCATTTTGCACATAATTATTTTGTTCTTTACTGTCAATCACTCGCGCTTTGACATTATCTGCAAGCTGTATATTTAAAATATCAATCACACATTGTTTAGCATCTGGATCGAGCAAAGGTGTACCAACCTCAATGCGTCGATCAAGATTTCTAGTCATCCAATCCGCAGAAGAGATATAAACATCAGGATCACCATTATTAGCAAAATAATAGACTCTCGGGTGTTCTAGAAAACGATCCACAATACTAATAATATCAATGTTATCGCTTAATCCTTTGACTCCAGCTTTTAATGAGCACATTCCGCGCACAATCATTTTAATGGTAACGCCTGCTTGACTTGCTTTATATAACAAATCAATCATTGCCTCATCCACCAGATTGTTGATTTTTAAAATAATACCGCTCTTTTTACCTTTTGTTGCATTTTTTATTTCACGATTAATTAAAAATTCTAATCTTTTGCGGACATTGATTGGTGAAACTAGCAAATAAGCAAATTTTGCTGGACCAAAAGGCATTTCAATAAAACGGAAAACGCGTTTTACCTCTTCTGTCAGTGCTTCATTTTTCGTGAGCAACGCAAAATCAGTATAAATTGTCGCTGTTTTCTCGTGGAAATTTCCTGTACCAATATGTGCATAATCCACTAATTTGCCATTTTCATTACGTGTAATCAGAAATAATTTGGAATGAATTTTAAATCCGGCTGGAGAAAAAATAACTTTAATATTGCTTTCTGTTAAACGTTTTGCCCAATGAATATTCGCTTCTTCATCAAACCTTGCTTGCAATTCAATAATTACTGTAACTTGTTTACCATTATTAGCAGCATTCAATAATGCTTCAATAACTAAAGATTGGCTGGCTACTCGATATAAATTAATTTTTATGGCAACCACATTAGGGTCAAAAGAAGCTTGGCGTAGAGTTTCACAAATCACATCAAAACTATGGTAAGGATAATAAAGCAAAATATCTTTCTTACTAATGGCATCAAAAATAATTCGCTCTTTTTTTAATTGTGGATGTTTAATCGTAGGTAATGGTGCATTGACTAATGCTTTATTACCTAAATCTGGAAATTTTAATAGATGATTAAAACTTAAATAACGCCCACCCGCTTCAACCAAATCAAGATTGGTAATATGTAAGCGTTTTTTTAGCATTTTCAGTAAGTTTTTCGGCATAGATTTTTCATATAAGAATCTTACCGGTTGTGCAGTTAAACGTTGTTTCAAACTTGATGACATTTGTTCCAATAAACTATATTCCACTTCTGTCACCAAATCATATTCCGCATCACGCGTCATTCTGATTGAATAGGCATTGATCTCATCATAATCAAACACCGTTTCAGAAAAGATATCAGATAAGCAAAAACGCAACACATTATCTAACAACACAATACTTTCATGCCGTTTATATTTTTCTTTTGGTAAGACAATAAAGCGAGGTAACACATCGGAATGAATTGGTAAAATCGCCAAATTTTGGATCTTTTTATGTTTTCTTAATTCAATAATTAGATTGGAATTGTGTGTGCTTAAAGAGTGCAACAGATCAATTTCTTCATTAAGAATGATTGGGAAAATATGCTGCTTAATTTCTTTCTTAAAATATTTTTTTAACCACTCTTGATGGAATGGTGAAAGTTGAGTTTCATTCAAGACAAAAATTTTATGCTTTGCTAAACGCAGCATTAAGCGATTATAGATTTCATAAAACTGATTATTCAAAGCTTCCGTACGTTGCTGAATAATCTCTAATTGCATCCGTATTTGTTTCGTAAGGGAAGGATTCTTTTCTTTACTAATCAGTAATTTATGTTTTAGGTTAGATACTCTGACTTGATAAAATTCATCTAGATTAGAGGCAAAAATACCTAAAAAACGAATTCTTTCTAATAATGGATTACTTTCGTCATAAGCTTCCTGCAATACTCGTTCATTAAATGATAGCCAACTTAATTCTTTTAACGTATAACATTCTGTGTCTTGTTCTGCTGTCATTACCATACCTCAACTCCCATAACGTTACCTTTCATAAATTATAAACTGTCATCTTAACGAATGAATGTGGCAGTTAAATGACAATTATGACTCTTTTTTATACATTAATCTCTGTAATAATCTATTTACAATAAATTTTATTATTTAATTGTATTTATTAGCATTAATGGTTGCCATATTGGTAAACACTTTATACAATGGCCTTCCTTGTCTGATGTGTTTTCTCAACACGTTATCCATCAACAAGTACCTACAAAAATCATTTTGATTTTTATATCCGCTTGGCTTTGGTCGAGCTATGGCTTTAATTAACTATAACGGAGAATTTTGTGAAAAAAATCACTACTTTATTAGGTATTAGTACACTTGCTCTTGGTATTCATGCGGTTGCTCACGCAGAGGGAGATACCGTTTATCTTTATACTTGGACAGAATATGTACCTGACGGTTTATTGGATGATTTCACCAAAGAAACTGGTATTAAAGTAAACGTGTCTAGTCTTGAATCTAATGAGACTATGTATGCTAAGTTGAAAACTTTAGGTGATAGTGCAACCTATGATGTTATTGCACCATCAAACTACTTCGTATCTAAGATGGCAAAAGAAGGAATGCTATTGCCTTTAGATCATAGTAAATTGCCTGTGATTAAAGATCTCGACCCAAATATGTTGAACAAGCCTTATGATCCAGGTAATAAATATTCACTTCCTCAACTTTTAGGTGCTCCAGAAATTGCTTTCAATACTGACACTTATAAAGCAAATCAATTTACTTCTTGGGCTGACCTTTGGAAACCTGAATTCAAAGGAAAAGTACAATTATTAGATGATGCGCGTGAAGTGTTTAATATTGCACTATTAAAACTTGGCGAAGATCCAAATACTAAAGATCCTGCCGTTATCAAAAAAGCATACGAAGAATTATTAAAATTACGTCCAAACGTATTATCATTCAACTCAGACAACCCAGCAAACTCATTTATCGCAGGTGAAGTCGAGTTAGGACAATTATGGAACGGTTCTATCCGTATTGCTAAAAAAGAAGGTGCGCCAGTTAATGCAGTTTACCCGAAAGAAGGTCCTGTATTATGGGTAGATACTTTGGCAATTCCAAAAACATCTAAAAACCCTGAAGCAGCACATAAATTAATTAATTACTTATTAAGTCCAAAAGTAGCAGCTCGTTTAGCAACTGAAATTGGTTATCCAACCACCAATTTAAAAGCGAAAGCAATGTTGCCAAAAGAGATTACTGAAGATCCAAGCATCTACCCACCAGCGGAAGTGCTTAAAAACAGCTACTGGCAAGACGATGTTGGTGATGCAATTCAATACTACGAAAACTATTACCAACAACTAAAAGCAGCTGAATAATTTTTTATTCACCAATCTATGTAACATACACCCTCTTTTTAGAGGGTGTATTGTTTGTGAAATAAATTAATTTCTCACTGAGAGTTTTCAACAATAAGAATAAAAATGAAAAAACAAAATACCACTTTTTTAATTCTGGGCATCATTATGATTGGTGTCGTATTGCGTGTGCCTTTTACTGCTATTCCGCCTATTTTGCAACAAATCGCTGATGAATTTGCGATTCCTATTAGCTCATTGGGTATCTTAACTACTCTGCCATTGTTAATGTTTGCATTGGTTTCCCCTTTTGCTGCTCGCTTAGGACAAATCTTTGGGATTGAAAAATTATTCGCCTTAGTATTAATTTTGATGATACTTGGCTCTACGATCCGTATTTTTTCGTTACCGCTGTTATTCACTGGTACCATCATTATTGGTATTGGAATTGCCGTATTAAATGTCTTATTACCAAGTGCCATTATGGCAAATTATCCTAGCCGCCTAGGTAAATTAACATCACTTTACTCATTGGCAATGACTTTTGCCACTATAATCGGTTCATCGCTAGCAATTCCAATTACTCAAATGAGCAATTGGCAAACTATGATCTTAGTATTATCTGCAATACTACTACTTGCATTAGTTATCTGGTTGCCGAACGTTAAACACAATCACTATTTAGAGAAACCACACAATCAATCACAAAAAAATACTTTATTTAAAAATAAATATACGTGGTGTTTGGTGGTATTTGGCGGCTTACAATCACTTTATTTCTATACAACTCTCGCTTGGTTACCAACAATGGGACAACAGGCAGGACTTTCTGCAAGCACCACTGGATATCTGTTAGGTATCTATATGTTAGTAACCATCCCATTAATGATATTTTTACCATCAGCATTTATCCGTTGGTCAAGCCGTACTCGCCAACTTGTCGTTGCCGGCTTTATGTCTATTTCTTTTATTGGCGTTGCGATGATGTTGTTAAATTACAATAACTTCACCTATTGGTTATTAGTCAATATCTTTACTGGTTTAGCGGGTGGTGCGTTATTCCCTTATTTATTAACAATGTTGTCAGTAAAAACTACATCGCCAACCAATACCGCAAGATTATCCGGTATTGTGCAATCTGGCGGTTATTTATTAGCGGCTTGTGGTCCGATCTTATTTGGTTATGGCTACGGTTTCTGGCATAGTTGGGCTCCACAAACTTGGATACTACTAATATTAGTTGTTATTATGGCGATTGCCGCTTGGTTTGTAGAACAAACTGATAAGATTATTTAAAGTGTGAGAAAATCGGCACATTGCCGATTTTCTAATTCATAGCTTGATAGTATAAAAATAATGGTAAGTACAGATATTACAACAATTTTACAATATACCATTCCAGCGCTAATCTGGATTTGTATGGTTTCTATTACCTTACGTCTACTTACCAAACAACAAGCAATTTCTGTGACACTTTCGTGGTTACTTATTGTTTATGTAGTGCCTGTTATCGGTATTATTGCCTATTTCATCTTTGGTGAAATTAAATTAGGATCGCGTCGCGCTAAATTATTCCACCAACTACGACCAAAATACATTGCGTGGTTTGAACAATATCAACAGTACAAAAATATTATCGAAAGTAGCGAGGCTTTACGCTATCGACCGCTATTTGATTTATGCCAGCAACGGCAAAAAATTCCCTGCATTCTCGGTAATGATCTACATATTCTGAATACCCCGGAAGACATTATCCAAAGCATTATTCAAGATATTGAGAAGGCAAGATTCTCAATTAATATGACCTTCTATATTTGGCAAAGCGGTGGCTTGATTGAACAGGTGGAACAGGCGCTCATTTCTGCTTATCAACGTGGTGTACAAATTCATATTTTATTAGATTCCGTTGGTAGCCGCGATTTCTTAAAAAGCAAACATTGCCAACAATTGCGTAAACAAGGGTTAATGTTTTTTGAAGCGCTGCATGCAAATCCATTGCGAATGTTTTTGGAACGAATTGACTTACGCCAGCATCGTAAAATCGTCGTGATTGATAACCAAATTTCTTATACCGGCAGTATGAATATGGTTGATCCTAGCCAATTCAAACAAAATGCTAATGTTGGTCAGTGGATTGATATTATGGTAAGAATGGACGGCCCCGTCTCTTCTATTCTAAATCATCTGCATGCTTGGGACTGGGAAATTGAAACCGAACAACAACAATCTCTTGCTTTTACCCTCTGTCCACTATTGCCAATTGAAAAAGACAATTCCCATGCAGTACAAATTTTGGCAACTGGACCGGGTTTCCCAGATGACTTAATGTCACAGGCATTATTAACGGCTATTTTCTCAGCTCGTAAATCAATTACAATCACTTCACCCTATTTTGTACCAATGCAAAGTATTGAAGATGCTTTAAAAATTGCTGCACAACGTGGTGTCGCAGTCAATATTATCTTACCGCAAAAAAATGATTCAACGATGGTGCAATGGGCGAGTCGTGCTTTATTTGATAATTTACTTGCTGCTGGCGTAAAAATTCATCAATTTACCGGTGGGCTACTACATACTAAAAGCATTCTGATCGATCAACGTTTAGCACTCGTCGGCAGCGTTAATATGGATATTCGTAGCTTTTTATTAAATTTTGAAGTGATGATTATTGTTGAAGACCGCGATTTTGCAAAAGAGATTGCTGCCTTACATCAAAGTTATTATCAACAAACTATGCCTCTTAACTATCAACAATGGCGCAAACGCCCTTTATGGCAGCGTATTATTGAACGCCTCTTTTTCTTCTTTAGCCCTTTGCTATAACTAAAATGATGATGCAATTACACTGTAAAACTTTCTCACAATTAACAACAACAGAATTATTCCAGATTTATCAGGCAAGAACGGCAATTTTTGTTGTTGAACAGCAATGCCCTTATCAAGAAGTCGATCACATCGATTGCATAGCCACACATTTATGGTTCACGATTGATCAGCAATTAGTTGCTTATGCCAGAATTTATCAACAGCAAGAGGAAGTTCATTTTGGGCGTGTTTTAGTAATGCCTGAATATCGTGGTCAAGGCATTGCTAAACAATTGATTACACAAGTGCTCACTTTTATTCAGCAAACTTCACCAAATTTACCTATCGTGATTCAAGCACAACATTATCTGCAAGCGTTTTATCAACACTTTGGTTTTGTTGCCACTTCAACAGTTTATCTTGAAGATAACATTCCACACATTGATATGTGTAAGGCGCTTTAAAAGATTTTCACAATAATCAGCACTAAATCAAATAATAATGGTGCAATTAAAGAGGTAATCACGCCGCAAAGTACCAACGCAATGGAACTATAAGTACCAGCTTTTTTATCAATCTCCATACAGGCAGCTGTACCCAATGCATGTGAAGCTGTACCAATCGCCAAACCTGCCGCTTCACTACTTTTGATCCGTAATAATTTGATGATCGTGTAGCCAAATACTGAACCAATCAAGCCTGCAATAATGACTAATACCACTGTAATCGTTGGTACGCCACCAATAGTACCCGACACCGCCATTGCCAATGGTGTGGTAATCGACTTCGCAAACAGGGTCGCCATTACCTGTTGATCACCGCCCAACATAAACGCGACTAATGCACCACTCATCATCGCAACTGCTGATGAAATTGTTGTGATAAATAAAATACTGCGCCAATATTGTTTAATTTGCTTTAATTGTTCATAGAGCGGTAAAGCTAATGCAACAATAGATGGACCTAATAATTCACTCAAAGGTTTATTGCCAGCGATATAATCGTGATAAGGAATATCAAAGATTAATAAAATTGCAATTAACATACAGACTGTAATCACAAAAGAATTGAATACTAATGACTTAATTCTTTTATTGATAGCAACAGCAAGTGAAAAGGCGACAATAGTCATCGCGCAATACAGATAAATCATTTTGCACCTCGTAAACTACGTTTTTTTGCCTTTTTACGCAATTTAGCAAATGAATTATAAGAGAAGAAGTAATCAGCTAACAACGCGGTAAAAACCAATACCAAACAGGTACTAATAATAGTTGGAATTAATAAAGATAACGCCTGTTTAGTCAAAATATCAAAATAATCTATGATACCGACGCTAAGAGGAATAAATAGTACCGACATATAGCGGATTAATAATGCACCACTAGGTAAAACCCATTCTTCTTTAATCAGTTTTAGTGTCAATGCTGCGAATAGTAACAACAATCCCCAAATGCTCGCTGGAATACCAATAGGTAAAAGATAATTGATCCCTTCACCAAGGTATAACATGGCGTATAAAATAGCGAGTGAACGTAATAGAGCAACGATTTTATGAAACATCATCGATAGAAATGTGTAATAATATTGGACCTATTCTA
Source organism: Gallibacterium salpingitidis (assembly GCF_001678495.1). GTDB lineage: Bacteria > Pseudomonadota > Gammaproteobacteria > Enterobacterales > Pasteurellaceae > Gallibacterium > Gallibacterium salpingitidis. The sequence goes on along the minus strand of NZ_JTJL01000050.1, from coordinate 22,734 downwards.
CTCTCATTTTGTGATCAATGTCACTTTTTTAAATAAATTTAGTGTTATGAAAAGAATAATTATTGCATTTTTATTTACTTTAGTTGCAATCAACAGTTTTGCCGCTCGTGAAATTCAATGTCGCGTAGTGAGTATCAGTGATGGTGATACCTTTACTTGCTTATTAAAAAATAATAAACAAATTCGCGTACGTTTAGCACAAGTTGATGCACCAGAAAAAAAACAACCTTATGGTGATCGTTCTCGCCAATTACTTTCCCAATTGATTTTTAAGAAAAACGTTACGATTCAATCAGATGAATATGATCGTTATGGACGTGTAGTGGGGCAAGTATTGGATGCTAGCGGAAAAAATATCAATTTAACGATGGTGCAACAAGGTTTAGCCTGGGCTTATCGTGAATATTTACATGGCAACCAATACCTACAAGCCGAAACAGAAGCAAGACAAAAAAGACTTGGATTATGGCAAGATGAGAATCCAATTTATCCAAGCAATTGGCGCAAACATGAGAAAAATCCAAGTGCACCATTAGCGCAAAATCCAACGGCTCCTCTGCTAGCATTACCAAAACCAGGAAAAACCAGCGTGACTAGCAACAATTGTGGCACTCGCCGCAGTTGTAAAAGTTTCTCATCTTGTGCAGAAGCTACCCAATTTTTTAAACAATGTTCTGCTGATTACTTAGATGGTAATCATGATGGTATTCCTTGTAATTCATTATGCCGTTAATGACTATGCCAATTTTTGATCTTGAAAATTTTCGGGCGGAATTTCCTTTTTTGCAGCAGAATCCAACTGCAGTTTATTTAGATTCGGCTGCAACAACATTACGCCCGCAAACATTAATTGAAGCAACAACCCAATTTTATTGTTCGGCTGGTTCTGTACATCGCAGCCAATATGATTGGCAACAAACGCAACTATTTGAACAAGCACGTCAAATCACTGCTGAATTTATTGACGCAGAGGATAGTTCGTGCATTGTTTGGACATCGGGCACCACTCATAGCATCAATACGATTGCTTACGGTTTACGACATACATTGTCGCCAAATGATGAAATCATTATTAGTGAAGCTGAACATCATGCTAATTTTGTTGTTTGGCAACAACTCGCATTGGCACACAAAGTAAAACTGGTTGTCTTGCCACTGCAAGCCAACTATCAAATTGATTCAGCTGCACTAAAACAAGCGCTTTCACCACAAACCAAAATTGTTGCATTAAATCTAGTTTCGAACGTGACAGGTTATCGGCAGCCATTAGAACAATTTTGTCCGTTAATTCGTCAATTGGCACCAAATGCCTTTATTGTTGTTGATGCAGCGCAAGCAATATTACACCAAAAAATTTCACTACAACAAATGGATATTGATTTCTTAGCATTTTCCGCTCATAAGATATTTGGGCCAACTGGCTTAGGGGTATTATCAGGAAAGAAATCAGCATTACAGCAATTAACACCACTTTTATTTGGTGGGAAAATGGTGCAACAAGTCACCAACCAACAAACTACCTTTCAAGAATTACCTTATCGCCTTGAAGCTGGTACACCAAATATTGCTGCGGTTATTGGTTTTGGCGCAGTCTTACAATGGTTGCAACAATACGATTTTGCCCAATTAATGGCTTATACCCAACAATTAGCACAACAATTTCGCCAACGTCTAACGCAATATGCTAATTGCCAAATATTCAGTGATATTGATAGCCATATTATTAGCTTTGTGTTTCAACATATTGATAATAGCGATTTGGCAACTCTATTGAGCGAACAGCAAATTGCATTACGCACAGGGCAACATTGCGCACAACCTTATCTACATTTTTTACAACAGCGCGGTACCTTACGTATCTCATTAGCGCCTTATAATCATCAACAGGATCTAAATTTATTTTTTAATGCTTTGGATAATGCTCTCGCTATCTTGGAGGATGAATGACTTTTGCTGAAATTGAAACACTCTTTGCACAATGCACAAGTTGGGAACAACGCTATCGTCAACTGATTTTGCTAGCAAAACAATTACCGAAACCCGACGAGCATCTACTTGAGCAATTACCGCTAATTGAAGGTTGTGAAAGTCGTTTGTGGTTTAAAATCTTTTATCAAAATCAGCAATGGCAATGTATTGCTTATAGTGAGGCGCGCATTTTGAATGGCATTCTTTTTATCTTACAAACAGCAATTAGCGAACAAAACGGTGAGCAACTGAAAACATTCCAAATTACTCCTTTATTACAACAATTAAAAATTGAACAACGTTTGACTGAAACTAGGTTAAACAGTCTTAAAAACATCGAAAAAATAATTAGAAATAGTATTAATTAAACGTTATAGTTGTTTCGCTTGTTAACTTATTTTTACGATTTTGTATAACTAATAAAGGAGTGATGATGAAAACAACAACTTTAATGAAAACTGTACTATTTAGTGGTTTATTAGCTTTTAGCGCCTTTAGTATGGCTGATACTGTTGCTCAAGAAATGCAGTTTTTTGCTAAAAATATTGGACCTGCGTTAAAAGCTGATAATGCAGAAACTATGCAAAAACACCTTTCTGAACTTAAAGCTGCAGCACAACGTTCACTTGATCTTGTACCTGGCAGCTTAGCGAATAAAGGTAAGGATAGTGCTGAATTTAAAGATTATCAGCAAGGTATGCAGCATTTTATCACTGTTATTGACGAATCTTCCGCGTTAGCAGCAAAAGGCGAACTTGAGCAAGCCAAAGAGAAAGCCAAAACGTTACTTTCTATCCGTAATGATTATCACAAAAAATATAAATAATTAATTTCTAAAAACTACACCTCATCTACTTTTATGTATTTGGGTGTAGTTTTTATCTATATTAGTTTTACCCTTTATTTTTCAATATAAATAACCTTTTGATTTATAACAATTTTATTTTTATTGATAAAAAAGGTTTTTTTATTAATTTTATATTCTAAACCCTTGTCACTCTTCTTTTCGTCACATATTATGTTCTAGTTTCCTGCCGCATAGGCAGCTTAGAAAAACCGATGAACTCCTTAACAGCGTAGATCGAAGTTTCCTGCCGCATAGGCAGCTTAGAAATTTTGGGTTGAAAGGGTTAATGACAGTGGTTGGTTTCCTGCCGCATAGGCAGCTTAGAAACTCTTCAATTAAAAATGACACTCCCGCAAAGCGTTTCCTGCCGCATAGGCAGCTTAGAAAATTTGTTTTAAAAAGTCGTAGTTCTTTTTGACGTTTCCTGCCGCATAGGCAGCTTAGAAATTTACAAACAAACATTGGTGTCGCAGTAGTATGTTTCCTGCCGCATAGGCAGCTTAGAAATTGCGTGAAGCGGATTATCCTTATCTCCAATAGTTTCCTGCCGCATAGGCAGCTTAGAAATCCTAAGGCTAATAAATTTACTAATTGATAAAGTTTCCTGCCGCATAGGCAGCTTAGAAAATGCACCTGTATAACGACGAGGGCGAGCATTTGTTTCCTGCCGCATAGGCAGCTTAGAAAAGAATATACTGTTACACAAGCCTTAACCAGATGTTTCCTGCCGCATAGGCAGCTTAGAAAAAAATCTGGGCTTTGATGCTATTGACCGTATCGTTTCCTGCCGCATAGGCAGCTTAGAAATTTAACATGCGCGCCGATTTCACCGATTTTGCGTTTCCTGCCGCATAGGCAGCTTAGAAAAGATCCAACACCAATCTATTTTAGAGTTAAAGGTTTCCTGCCGTATAGGCAGCTTAGAAAATCAAGTTTCTTTTGGGTCGCAAGTTTTCTCGGTTTCCTGCCGTATAGGCAGCTTAGAAAATTTTTATAGCAACTTTACCTTGCTCAGTATCGTTTCCTGCCGCACAGGCAGCTTAGAAAAAACATTGTAGCAATCTCTCGATCATACGTTTTGCACTCAAGCAAATAAGCAACGCTACCCTTGATTCTGGATTCACCTCTCTTAGAACCAACAGACACAGTTTTCTGCTCATGGGTTACTCAACTTTATAATTGATTGATTACTTACCAACATCACCACACCAATCTGTAGGGTTAAATGCGGCTAGTTTTATCTGTTTTATTTTTTATAAAAAGTGTGAACTATGGTTTACATTTTGTGAAAAGTTATATAATGTAACCATACAAGGAGAGATAAATGATTCAGATAAAATCAACAGAAACCTTCAATAAATGGTTAAGTAATCTTAAGGATTTACGCGCAAGAGCAAAAATCCAAGTAAGAATTAAAAGATTACAATTCGGCAATTTTGGTGATGTCAAACCCATAGGTGAAGGAGTATCAGAACTTAGAATTACTGAAGATAAAGGTTATCGAGTTTATCTCAAGAATCAGAATGATGTTATTGTGATTTTGCTATGTGGTGGAGATAAATCTACACAAGAATCAGATATTAAAAAAGCAAAATCTTTGGCAAAAGAATTAGGAGTTTAATAATGGAAAAACTACACGATTTTGATATGTCTGAACATTTACGCACAGAAGAGGAGATTCAGCTTTACCTCAATGAAATTTTGAAAGAAGGTAATGTTGATTTACTTCTTTCCGCTTTAGGTGATATTGCCAAAGCTAGAAACATGAGCCAAATTGCTCGTGAAGTTGGTGTAACAAGAGAGGGCTTATATAAAGCGTTATCTGGGCGTGGTAATCCAACATTTGCAACTGTCTTTAAAGTAATGCAAGCGTTGAATTTAAATTTAGAAGTGAAGCACGCTTAACTCAAACTTATCTATTTTCTTAGTTTAAGAAAACGTATTTACTCAAACTATTCAGTTGTTAAGTATTAGTTGTCCTAATAGACAAAAGTGTGGGAAAAAAGTGGTTTGAGGTCATATACTATAAGGCTTCAACCACTTTTTTAGCAGCCATTTTGTCTACTATACCTAGGGGTTACCCAGTGTGAATTAGCTGTGCAGCTAGGTTGGTGCAACCGAGAATTACTAATGTTTCCTGCCTCATAGGTAGTAAAAAACCACACTATAACTTTATCGGTCATAGTGCGGTTTCACTATAAATTATACAAAATAGATTTAGAAATTAATTCCAGATTGATTTCATTACAGTTTTGTAAGATTCATTAAGGTGGTTAATTAATACTTCAAACATTGCATAAACTAAGTCACCATTAATTTTCTCACCTTCAGTTAATAGGCAAGTATCTAAAACAATTGCATTATCATTATCTAGATAATATTTAAATGATTTATATTGTTTATTGAAATCGTTCAATAATACTCTTACTTTTTCTAATGCTTCTTCTGATTCAACTTTTGGTGCAACTAACACGCGGATCATTGCATAAATAGAATCATCTAAAATTACAATAGTAGGTAATTGGTTACCACCAATATCAAGATGTGAACGAAATACCACAGTATTTAATGCATCATCTGCAATTTCTTCAACAACAAAAGCATCTACCTTAGCGTTATCTAAATAACTTTTGAAACTTTCAGCTTTTTTATTCACTTTATTTTCTCCTATGAGTAGTAATAGGTGGTAAGACTCATTCCTACCACCATTGGGTTTAATTATTCTTATTCAGCAACAATGATCTCATCTTCTTGGGCTGATTTTAATGTTACGGTCTTATTATCAATGAAGTGAGTCCATGGATAACGATAGAAATCTTGATAATAATTGCCCACTATATTCTTACCAAATGAACGACCAAAATCATCAAATAAAGTTTTATGTGTCATTTCATCTGTTAATGGAATACGTTGTGAATACACAAAGTAATTATCATCTAAATCTAATAAATGACCTGTACTATCCTGAATATTTCCACGAACAAATTTCAGATTCATCCAACGTCCATCATTAACACCTGCCAACCATGCACTCAATGAGTCTTTAGGACTATTAATATGAGTATCAATCCAATAGAAATTATTTGGCATTGCTTCAATTCTTGGATCACGTCCATATACACGAGTAACAGTTTGATTATTACTAAATGTTGCTTTATCCAAGATATAAAGTTGATCAAACGTAAATGGTGCAGCATTTGCATGAATATAAGCATTATATGCCCATAATCTGCTTACTGATACTCCATTGCCATCATTTGGTTGAATATTATTGATATTCAACTTGGTGATTGCCATATCATCAAGATATCCATCTGGAGCTATTGTCAGATCACCTACTACCCCCGGACGTTGTGTCACTTCACCAATATTCACATTTTGTGCATGAAGACGTAATAATTTACCAACTTGTGTATTAGTAAGAACAAGTTCTTCTTTCGGATTTGCTAATATCCATTCCACAATGTTGCCGTTGGCATATTCAATATAGGCACTACCATCTGCAAGAACAGTCTTATTCACACCATTAGCTTCTGTTTTATACAGATCAACCACACCTACACCAGAATGATGAATAGAGATATTATTTTGCTCAGCTTTTAAGAATGCTCTATCGCCATTCGCAATACGGTGAGTATCTTTAATATCACCAACACCAGTCAAGGTCATAATGATATCACCAGTTCTTGCTATTGCACTAATATCTTCTGTTTTATTTGGATTATTACCATCAAAGAAAATATTTCCGTTATGTGCATTGATAACAATATCTTTATTTGCATCAATATCCTGGCGAATAATTACAGAACCTGTATTTTCTGCATTAGCTACAATGCTACGTTGAGTACGTACATTACCATTAAAGATAATATCACCTTTCTCAATAGTATGAGCAAGAATGTCTTGATCAGCTGAAACATTGCCAGTAAAGACGATATCACCATCTTTCACTGTTCTAGCAGTAACATCGTTATTCGCTGTCACATCACCAAGTATCACAATATCACCTGTTTGCGATAAAGTAGACACATCTTGTTTAGCTTTAACATTACCACCTACACCGATATTTCCACTATTAGTAGTTAAATGAACATCTTGCAATTCCGCTGTAACATCTTTTTCCACACTAATTGCACCAACACCAGTAGATTCAGCTACCACACTGCGTTTTGCACGAACATTACCTTTTATTGCAATATCACCATCAATAGTGTTTGCAGCAATATCATTTCCAGATTGTGCATTACCTGTGATAGTAATCGCACCTGTTTCAGTATTAGCGGCAAGATCGTTACCTGCTGTTGCATTACCTTTCACGTCAATCGCACCCACTTTCGTTGTTAATGCAATATTGTGATTTGTCGCAGTCACATCTTTTTCTAGACTGATTGCGCCTTGTTCTTGCGCTGTAGCAATAACATCATTGTTCGCGGTAATCGCACCAGCAAAACGAATATCACCACCTTTGGTTTGCGCTTGAACGTCATGTCCAGCTTGTGTATTACCGGTTACACTAATTGCACCTGTGGTTTCTGCTTTCGTAAACACATCTCGTGCGGCAGTTACTGCACCATTTAGCACTATATCGCCGGCTTTAGTTTCCACTTTGACATCTTGACCAGATTGCGCATTACCTGTGATGGTAATCGCACCTGTTTCAGTGTTCGCGATAAGATCATTACCTGCTGTTGCATTACCTTTCACGTCAATCGCACCCACTTTCGTTGTTAATGCAATATTGTGATTTGTCGCAGTCACATCTTTTTCTAGACTGATTGCGCCTTGTTCTTGCGCTGTGGCAATAACATCATTGTTCGCGGTAATCGCACCAGCAAAACGAATATCGCCATCTTTGGTTTGCGCTTGAACGTCATGTCCAGCTTGTGTATTACCGGTTACACTAATTGCACCTGTGGTTTCTACTTTCGTAAACACATCTCGTGCAGCAGTTACTGTGCCATTTAGTGCTATATCGCCGGCTTTCGTTTCCGCTTTAACATCTTGATCAGATTGCGCATTACCTGTGATGGTAATCGCACCTATATTAGTCACTTTGGCAATTATGTCGTTCTTCGCTAATATATTCCCACCAAATATAATATTACCGTGATCTGTTTCTGCAGTAATACCGCCTAATTCAGCTTTAATTTGACCGTTAACATTGATATTACCTTCTATATTGTCACCACTCTGTGCATGCAATTTAACATCAGCCTGTTTCGACTCAACATTACCAATAAGATCAATACTACCTTTTTTACTTTCTAAACGAACTAACCCATCTGCAGCAATTGAACTATTACTAGTAATTCCTTTTCCTGCTGTAACTAGAATATTACCAATTCGATCACCAATAATAGAACCATCACTATTTTTAGCAATCTTAGCTACCAACTCACTGGCTACATTAATACCACCAGTAGTGTTTTCTAAATTAATATTACCAATCACTGGTGCATCGATATTGGCAGTGAATACATCTGCGGTAGTCTTAACTAGAACATTACCATCAATACTGTCATGAGTCGGTACGTTATGAATATTAATAATATTTATTTGATGATTGCCTTGATTTAAGGCAATACCTTTAGCTGTATTAACAATCACATTTCCAACATTAATATTAGAATTAGCACTGCCTTGAACACTTCCAGTACGAGACGTAATTGTTAAATCTTTTTCACTATTTACTATTCCAGAAACAGTCACCATTTTTTCAGCACTTAATGCAGTTTTATCTTTAATATTAAGTTGTTTACGAGCTGAGGTTTCGTCTTCACTAGAACCTAATACTAAATTACCTTCACTATCTACAATAAGTGTATTTGCAGTAATGTTTCCTAAATGGAGAATACCATTATGATCTTGCGATTTACCTAATAAATAAACATCTCTAGGAGTAGCATTTCCATCTTTGCCTTCAATAGTAATTAATGCATTATTCGCTAATACTCGTAAGCTATTATCAACTTCCCCTATATCACCTTCAGTCTTAATAGTTAAATTCTTGCCTACATTAATATAGCCTAATCCACCAGCAACTGAACCTAACCCAGTTTTACTATCAACAATCAAATCATTAACAACATATGCACCATTAAATGATAATGGATTTGTTGATGAATGATTGATCAAGTAAGCATTAATAGCTCTGACATCTAAGTTACCTTTTAAATTCAATGACATTGGCTTATCAGCAGCGCCCACATTTCCTTGTTCACCGCCTTCAAGCAATAAATCTTTTCCAATAAAGTTAGTCGTTTCTGCATCAGATAAACCATTATAAACACCAGCTTTACCTAAAATACGGATATCCCCTTGACCAGCATCTATGGTACCAATATTAATTGCTGCTAAAGCATCATTTTCATTACTACGTCCTGCAACATACACATTACTTCCAGTAGTATTAATATTTAATTGATCAGTAAAAATACCAAGTGGTACTTTACCTTTAATGATAAAGGCTGATTTATCTTTAGTTAATTCAACATCAGATACTTCTGCATTTGCTAATTTCTTCAAATCATCAATACGATTACCTAATCCTTTAATTGCAATTGGGTCACTCGGAGCTTCATCAATACCGACACCAAGACCAGTTAATGTAACTTGTTTTGCCGAAATATTAGCACGTTTTAACTCTGAATCTGTTGATAATGTTTCTTTGTTATACATCGCATCGCTAATCGCATAGAGCAATTGATCTTGTGTCCATTTATACTGAGGATTATCTCTCGCACTTACTAATGCTTGATAATTTGTATCTTTAGTTTTAACACTATTGATAAAGCTATTTGTTGCGGTTTGTAAACTACTTCCTCCAGCAGTAACATCACTAGCTGATTGATTAGCTTGGCTTACTAAATTAGATAGATCACTTTCACTAACAACTTTCAGCAACGTACCTTTCAGACTTGCTAAATTCTCATGAGATTGAGTGAATCGATACTGACGTAATGTTTGTTGATTATTTAATGCTTCCTCTTTAGTAATATTTCCACCAATCGTTGTTAATACAGTAGCTGCATCTTTCTTCGTAACACCATAAGTTCTAATATCTGCGAGAGAAATACTACTTGCTGATGATCCTTTCTTATCTAAGATATCTGCTTTTAACAACACACCTAGACCACTGCTATCACTACCATTCTCTGATAATGCCAATGAAGTAATATCTTGATAGAGAAGATCGTATTGTACAGTGCGATTACCGTTAACTTCTTTCACTCTATTATTATAAAAGACTTGTAAATTTGCTAAGGCTTCATCTTGATCTTTACCGGCAGCCATCTCATTAATTTGTGCCTTACGACGGTTGTAAAGATCTTCGACTTCAGCTGAAACTTGGCTTATATATGCACTATCTAAAGCTGCTTGAGTATCTTTTACTTTACTTTCCCAATTAGCCTTAGCTTCTGCTGTCATTAACCCTGTTTCAAGGAAAATACTATACCTATTGATATCTTCATTTGAAATTGAAACATCAGATAGTGCTACTGATTCATTAGCAGCTTTCACTTGGCGAAGATCTTCTTTAAATAACTTACCTAAACCAGTTTGATCATCTTGTTCAGACTTAGCGATCTCTACAAGATCATTATAAAGAGCTGCCTTAGCTTCTACACTAACATTGTCGTTCTTAATTGCGCCAAATATACTATCTAATTTTTCAATAGAAGCTCTTTTTTCATCATCATTAGCAGATAATGACTCAATTTCTTTTATTCGACGATCATAAAGTTGTGTAACTTTATATGCTTGTCGTTTTTGTATTGCCTCTTTTTGTTCATTTTCTTCTTGCACTGATGCCGCATAATCAGCAAAGGCTTTTCTCATACTATCTTCATAATCAGTGACAGCATCTTCTAAACCTTGTTTATATGCACCTTTATATTCACTTGTACCAGCAATAAGACCGGCATCAATCCACCCTTTGATCAATCGATCGGTAACATCACTTTCAACTTGTTTTCCTCTTGGTAACGCATCAACAATTCTTCCGTTCATTGCCGTTAAATAAACACTATTGCCTGCTGTAATATTACCAACACGCATATTGCCAGTTGTTTGTTCTAAGCGAATATCATTTTTCGCTTTAGCATTAATACTTGCACTTAATGGATCGCCACCTAATGCGTATTGACCTGCATTAACTTTTAATAAAGACGAAGCATTTGCACCATAAATACTACCGTTTTCACTTTCTAAAGTAATTTTACGTCCAGTCACTGTTGTCTTATTATCCGAAGAATAAATATCACTGTATGCAGTAAGTTGAGTACTACCTTTACCTTCTAATTTAATAATATTAACTTTTGTATCTAATGAATTATTATTTTTAAATCCTTTAATTACATTAATATTAATATTTCCATTACTACCTTTAGATTCAGCTGTTAAGTTAACAACATTCGTTTCACTAGGTTTTACTTCAATATTTTTAATATTATTACCAGCTATTAATGAGAGATTATTTGTCTTTAATTGACCTACTTCTTGAATAATATCTTTGCTAGAATTAATACTTAAAAGTGCACCAGATTTTTCATTTTCAATATCACCTTTAATAGTAATAGTGGAATTACTGTTAATTTCAATTTTACCGCCATTAGACTGACCAATAAATTCGGCTGTTACAGGATAATTAGCTTTAACAGAATGAATATAGGTACGTTTCGAACCAGTTTCTAAATATTGTGTTGCTTCATATACTCTATAGAACCAATAATCTTTTATCATTTCAAATTCAGCTTTGCTGAGTTTTGAATTTAGGTAAGTATACATAGATTGTAGTCTATATCTAGTATTTAAAGTATCATCATTTGATAAATAAGCTCCCGGAGCTAATCCTGATTCCGATACACCTAATGCTATAGGAGCTGATACTCCTTCCATTGTTCTAATATCTATACTTTCTGGATCAGTTTTAAATGCTCCAAAAAGATATCCTTCTTTTTGTAATGTATATTTAGTTTTTGCAGTATTTTCTGTTCCTTCTGTCCAGTTATAAGTGATACTTCCTAGATCATAGATATTGCCATTTTTTGTAGACCAATTTGAGCATTTATCCAAGCACTTAACATAATCATTTATATTTATGCTTTTTTGCTTAATCGTATTATTTTCCTTAACAATTTCAGTTCTTGTATTAGTCCATCCATTATTTAGAACAATTTTACCTTGTCGATAATTATTATAAATATTACCAAGCTCAAGAGTTTTTCCTGTATTATTGACAATATTAATATTTGCCCCACCATCAGAAACTACTAATGTAGCATTTTCTGTGGCAATAATTGATCCTGTAATTTCAATATATCCTCCTACTGCATCAACATCATCTAATTTAATCTTATCCATAGCAGGATCATAAACTGCACCTATATTATAATTATAAATACCATCGCCTCTTAATCTTTCACCACCTTCACTAATAACAACTTTCCCATCTTGACGCTTACTACCAGAAAGACTATTTAATGTTACCGTATAAGTATCGTATCCACTTTGTACAATACCATTTAAATTCACCACATCCGCGAATAAATAAACATTATTTCCAGCAATACGAGGTCCATAACCTGTTTCAACTCCATCTGTTAAAATAGGAGTTTCAGTAAAACTAGAAGTTTTCTCTGCTGTCTCCTTATATACCTCTGTTTTTTCTTTCTGTTGTTGTGCATAATCAGCATATGCTCTTTCAGGAGTTCCACCACCCAAGCTCAATAACCCTTTAACATGATTCTGTACAATAGAACCTGTAGCTTTAAGCTCAACTGTATTCGCCAATACTTGGCTATTTTGTGCTAATTCTAAATCTCCAGCATTATTATTAATAGTAATCCGACCATTAACATTATTCCTTCCTTCCCCACTCGTTAATGTTCCTGAAACAATAACCATACCTAGTGGTTTATAATTATCAGTACGTGCAGAATTATATGCAGATTTTACCACTCTATTTCCAGCCGAATTATTAATAATAGATACAATACCACCACCTTCAGCAATAGAAGTTATCTTACCAAAAGTTGTATTTTGTGCTTTATCTTGATTTTTATTTTGGATAGTGTTGAGTGCATTATTATCTAATACCTCTCCATTAAAGCGAATAGCTCCGCCTGCGTTACCCACTTTAAGATTACTTACTGTAAGAACTGCATTAGAATTATTCGTCACATTAATAGTTGGTGAACCATTTGCCTGTAACGATGAATCTTTGTTTTCACCAATCAAATTATTAGAGGTAATGTTAATACTACCACCACTAACAAAAATGTTATCAATACCAACAGCACTATATTTTCTGACATTATTAGGATTAATTGTTATTGTTGATTCAGCTGACACATCCTCATCTACCAATCCATATTTTTTCATAGTACTAAGTAAACGTTGACGTGTAGATAGATACCCTAAATATGCTGTCTTATTAACATCATTAGAGTGTTGATTCATTAATTTAGTAGCTTCATTATATTGGTTAATTAAATCAGTACTATAATTATAATCATATTCTCTAATACTACTTTTCCATTCGGAATTCTTATTTTCAACACCATTTTCTTTAATTGTAATGGTATAAGAACCCCTGGTATCTTTCCCTTCACCATCAGCAAGAAGTAACATATCCGGTACTCTATACCCAGAAATACTAATATCAATAGTATTATTCGCCCCAGATATTAATTTCCCATTAATTTTGGCAAAATTGTTAACCGATTTAGTTTCCTTAGCATCACCAGAAACATCTGCCGGAGTAGTTTCTTCTCCTTTATCCGTTGTTGTATATAACCACGTTTTTGCTTTAGAAATTTTACTAACCGTTACCTTACCATCATCAGCATAAATATTAATATCTTTTGTTGCTACTCCTTCAACATTATTACCGACAATAACTTGATTGCTACTATTTATTTGATTAGATACAACTGGTTTCGATGATAATGGAATAACTGCATTATTAACAACCTCTGCAGTTAAATTCATTGCAATATTTGATACATTATTACCTTTCTTACCAGCTAATAAATTTAAATCACCAGAACTTCTTACTTTTCCTAATAAATTTACGGAATTACTACGTGTTAATTTATTTTGTGTTTCCGAATACAATACTGCAGCCAATCCTGCTGGTGTTTCAGCATATGAACTAAAATCAGATTTAATATTATCAGAACTATTAAAACTAATATCTGTAGCATTATTCTCAAAATCACCTTTACTATGTAAAGTTGTATTTTCAGCCACATTAATATTATTCGCTATATTAAGAGCATTGGTTGATTTAACAACCTGCACTCCAATAACTCCTACAGCCATTCCTTTTATTTTATTTTTCAAATCTCCATTTGTTAATGCATTATAAGATTGATAACCAGTTGTAAATATCTTAGTACCTGATCCAATATTAATATTAGACGACTTACCTATTTCACTATTACTGATAGGAACAGAAACTCCAGCAATAGCAAACACTTGCCCCTCTACCTCATACGCATAATTCTTACCAGTAACAATATTATTTAAAGCATTTACACCGAAATTATGGGCCGTAATTTCCGAACCATTTTCAATATTCACGGTATTACTACCATCAATTCTATTATCTGCTTTTGTACCGCCACCCACAGCAGCACCTGCTTTTGTAGATTCTGCATGTAAATCGGCTTCATCTGTTTGAGTAGTAGCAACAGTTAAATTCTCTTTAACATCCCATTTACCACCCAACGTTGCAGTTACATTAGTAGTTTGTCTATTTTGCGATAGCGCTGACAATGGTGAAATATCAACTAAACCACCACCATCACCATTAGCAAGAGCATTAACCTTATTGATACCATATCCTGATAAGGTGAAACTTTTTACAACACTACTATTAATATTGTCACCATTAATAATACCGCCACGAGCAGCAATATTAATATTATCTGTACCGTAGCTTAATGCTGAACCGTTACCAGTGGCAAATAATCCACCTACGGTTAATGAACTAATATCAACTGAACGAGAAAGATAATTTTGAGCTGCAATATTAAGCGCAGTTCCTACTAGTTGACCTGCTGCATTTCGACTGATGCTTTTATATATAGCTCTACCAACAGTGACATTTGTATTTGTCGCTGTTTCTACTTGAGCAATATTAACACCAATACCTACTGCACCACTTAATGAAACACCAACCACTTTTGCTGTTACATTCGGTGTTGTTCCACCTTGTTTTCCTGTTTCAGCAGTAAAACTTAAGTTATTTGCATCAAAAGTATTATCATCATTAACAACAACTTCAGTTGTGCCAGTTGCAGAAGCAAAACCTCTCGTTACCTGACCAGCATACATACCTGCTGCTGCACTACCTGCATTAAGGTTAACTATTGGATTACTACGAGCTGCAAAAGTAACAGATTCCCCAATAAATTTATATTTGCTACCTTGAATCTTAATTGAAGTTTCACCACTATCTTTTGCTTCTGCATTAAGCCCTACACCACCTGCAAAACCAACTGCACCACCAACTACTTTAGTAGTAACTTTATTTTCTTTTGAAGCATTGACCACTAAATTCTTTGTGCTAATAGTTTCTGCAACTGTACTATTTCTAGTATCAAAATTTACCCCTACATTACTGCTATTCTCAGCAGCCGCATAAATAATACCAGCTGCAATTGCACCACCAGTTAAACCATAAGCAGAGATCGCTGTACTAGAAGTATCTTTTGCATCAATATTAGTATCGCCTGTAGAGGTGATTGAGGTGTTAGTAACATTAACTTGAGTTGTACCTGTATTAGTTACTCTACCAAAAGCGGCACCTATAGCGATTACACCACCAGTTCCTTGATAAAGATTAAGTTCAGTTCCTTTACCATTAAGATTTGCCTGTTCAGCTTTTACAACCACAGTTCCACTAGAAAGTGTAGAATCAGTAAAATTAACTTTCGTACTATGATGACGATTTAAGATACCTACTGCTCCATTGAAAGCGGCACCACCGCCAGCAACACTACCACCATGCATACTGGTTGCACTATTCTCAATCGCATTAATTTTGATCTGATTACTCGCAGTTAAGGTTGAATTCGAAATATCTGAGTAAATTCCTGACTCATTATTCGATCTGTTGACATCAAATTTAGCATCACCATCAAGACGACCATTAACCTCATTTAATTTTCCTTTTAATTCTGCGTCAGTAAGATCGGCATCAATATTTGTCACCATAATATTAGCGCCAACTGCAATACCGCCTGCAGCAGCATTAATAACTACTTGATCAATATTTCGTTTATTTTCTGACTTAATATCAATATCTTTGACGTTTAGCTTACTATGGTTAATTATTGACGTTGACACTCTATCATTAAATGTATTTACTGAAATACTTGAACCAAAACCAAATCCACCAGCACCAAGTGCACCACCGTTAGTGGAAAGCGTTGTACTATTGAGCGCATGAACGTTTGTTGTTCCTCTATTAATATTGCTATTATCAATCGTAGAACTTACTTGTTGTTTCATATTGTTGACAGCAACTGCACCAGCAATTCCTGCACCACCAACACCGGCAGCAGTAACTACAGTATCTAATTCACCTGTATGGCTAGCGATAACCTCTGTTTGATTCTCATCGGTTTCAGCTGTTAAATCACTATTCTTGACCTCAGCATTAACATTAGATTCTTGTTTTACAACGCTCACATTTAAGCCAAAGCCAGCACTACCGCCACCAGCTAAAGCGGCATTAGTGACATAAATACCATCTTGGTGTATAGCTTTAACATACAAGTTATCATAATTAATGTGGACATTTTCTAGTTTAGCTGATGTAGTACTATTTAATTTATTAACAACAACAATACCTGTTGCACCAACACCAGCGGCACCGCTTGCGCCTAGATCAAAGGTTGATAATGCTTGGCGAGAAAACGCATCAACGTAAACATTTTTCGCTTTATTAGCTGTTGCAGTCTTACCTTTACTGGAGAAATAGGCTTCTGTTGTACGTTCTACTTTATTTGTATCAGAACCTGCTCCTACAGACGCAATACCTGCACCTGCAACTGTACCTGTAAAACCTGCTGCATTAGTATAATCGCGTGCTTTAACAGAAATATCACTTGCTAAAGTACCATCTCCTGTATTGACATTTGTGTTAATGACTTTAGCTTGTGTGCTACCACCAATTAAGTTGACATTAATTGTTCCCATTACAGCAGCAATACCGGCACCGCCTCCACTAACAAGTGAAGAGGCAATACTATGTGTCGCAGAGCTATTAACTACTAAACCATTGTATGTAGATGATTGTCTTCCACCGTTTAACACTGATGAATCAAATGTCGCTTTTTCAATAGCAGCATGAATAAATTTAGTACCATCCATACCATCATTTGCAGTTATAACGTCAATATCATCAGCATTTTGTTTTGCCTTGATATCACTATTTTCTACATTTGCAGATGTGTTACCATCAATCTTATTAACAGTTACTGTAAGACCAATCGCTGCACCGCCAGATCCAGCAACAGCACCTGCATAATTAGCAATAAGTTCATCACTCTGAGTCAATACGCCAACATTACTTAAAGCATTAATCTTCGCATTTTTGATATTGCTATTGACAGTATTAGTAATCAGATTAGTACCAAAAGACCCTGCCACTGCCGCATTAGAAGATCCAGCAGCACCAACCGTAGCAGATAGAATCTCTGGTTTACCATTCGCACGTAGTTCAACGTTGTTAATGTGATAATCGCCACCAATAATTTGTGCATTAGTATGTTGTATAATGCGATTCACATTGATCGCAATACCGCCCGCAACCCCTGCGCTACCAGCTACACCGATAGCAAATCCATTGATAGCAGATTCATTAACTGCATTAGCATTAACATTCGCCTGCGCTAGTTTTTCAGTATTTGCCGCAGAAATATTACTGTTTTCTAATCCTGCCCAAACATTCTTATTAACAATTGAAGATGAAGCTACCCCTTGAAGCGCTACACTACCTGTTGAACCAGCTGCTCCAGCAGAAATTGTCCATAATTTTGAATGATCCACTGCATTTAATGATATTTTAGAATTTAATATCTCTGTTCTAGAGATATTAGTCTCTTTATTGGTTATAGTGGTTGGGTTTTTTACAGTAGTAATAGTTGTATTTCTAATTGCAGCTGTTACTCTTTGTGCATTTTCATCCTGAGAGTTTGTTGAAAAACCACCAATACTATTAATTGCAACTGCGCCACTTGCCGCGGTACCAGCCCCTAATGTCACACCCCCAGCAACAACAGTCGCAGTAGATTCATCTGTTGCTGTCGCTGAAACACTTTGTACGTTAGTAAGATTATTACTATCTAATATAACCTCTGTATTATTCGTTCCTTCATTTACTGCAAATGTACCATTCAATGCTGCTCCGCCTAAATTTGCGGTCACACCGGCACCCACTGCAATCACTTTAGATTGACTTAGTGCATTTGCTAGAAGATCAAAACCAGACTCGCTTTGGCTTGTTAAGGTTGAATCACTGATAAGTACCTTAGTTTGATTATCTAAAGCGTGATACGCCAACGCTAATCCTAAACCTGCTGAGCCTTTGCTGACTCCAATTTGACCAGCAACACTAATTGATCTTGCATTACTAACCGCATTAAAATCCATGCTATTTGCCGTTAGCGTACTATTTTCCACTTTTGTAATTGCTTGATCTGCTACATTGCTCCAACTTACAGAACCAGCCGCAGCAAATTTACCATTACCACCAGCAATACCGCCAGCTACGCCAACTAGTAGAGATTTTGCACTTGATGCAGCCCCAATATGCTTAGACGTAATATTTGCATCAATGATATTGGCATACATTTTATTCTCAATATCATTAACGACGACTGAAGCGCCTACAGCATCACCGCCTTTACTACCAGCTATTGTTAAACCACCGACTACAATGGTATTACCTATAGGTGCATTTTTAAGCTCTGCTTGATATTCTTGTTCAGCAGCTTTCTGCTTACCATCCGCTTCATATTTTTCTTTATCAGCCTTTTGTTTATCATCTTTATTCTGATTAGCAGCATTTTTTTGTTCTTCTGGATCAACTGTCGACTCATTAGAAGAATATTCTGAACGGTAGTCTTCTCCTGTTGGATCAATACCTCTATCCTTCATAAATTGAATATAATCTGATTTCTTTTTATCTTTCTCATCACTGCTCAATACAGCCTTATCATCATGGGCATTAACAACCACTGTACCACTAGCTGAGATATCAGCTTGTCCTTTGATCACAGAATTTACAACATTACTTAAACCGTTATAGACTACTGTTCCTTGGAATGCTCCGCCACCAGTACCTGAAGATACAGCTACACCTATACCAACACTAACTTGGGTCGTAGCAAGCACCCCTTCTACATTAATATCTTTTATCTTACGATAAGTTCCGCCATAAATTCCGCTATCAATGTGGTTTTGTAAATCACTAACAATAATAGAACCGCCTGCAGCTGTGGCACTACTATACTTACTTTTAGCAAAAGAAATATTCATACCACCTGTAACATTGATATCTTTATTTACTGCATTTGTGGTAATGTCTGTTTCATTACCTGAAGGTACATTTCCAGAATTATTGATTGTATTATTGATTAATAAAGCAGATGTTTGGCTGTTTTGTAAATTTATCGATATAGCTGCAGATGCTGCAACACTAGTATTTTTCGCCATAGAAATGGCAGCTGCCAAACCGCCAGACGCAACGATGCCATCTTTTACAGCTTCAGCAATAATTTTCTCTGCATTATTAATGGTAGAAGTATGGATGAATGAGCCAACATCACGTTTCAAACTATTAACTGCAGCAGATCCTGCAAGACCATAACTATTACTTTCTTTAGATTTACTATAAGCACCGCCGCCTGACCATGCTCCGATAAAGACGTTATCAGTTGCATTTACAGTAACTGTATTTTTATTATCTGTGTTAGTAGTATCTCTAACGACATTAATCAGTGCCTTATTTGCTAACGCTATAGTTTGACCAGCAATAATATTAACAGCTACGCTACCTGCACCAGCAATTTGACTTTTAGCTTGTTCTTGTGAACTTTGTGCATTTGAATCAGCAACACTGCCGCTATTCATGCTATTCGATTTACCATCTTGGCTTTTCGCTGCCTCACCAGGTTTAGCATTACCTTTATTATGTGCAAGATCATCATTATTGTTATTAACAGCCGAACCACCTTTCCCTGTCACAATATCATTTGGTTTAGATCCTTTATTACCTTCACCACTCATTGTCTTATCAACTTTATCTATCTTGCTAGTAGCTGAGCTTGTTTTGTTAGGATCCGTATTCCCCGTACTTGTAGAAGAATTACCAGAATTTGTACTACTATTAGAATTTGAAGTAGATGTACTTGGAGAAAGACTAAACAAATCATCAAACTCTGCAATAAAACTAGCAGCTGATTCTTGTTTTTCTTTTGCAATGGAAAGATTGCCAGTGAAGGAATCTTTTATTTTTTGTGCTGTTGTTCTACGATCACCATCATCTTTTTTCGGTTCTGAAGCTGCTGTTGCGGTGAAACCGATAGTATTAATTAAACCAGTTGCTGTACTACCAATATTGACTTTATTGGCGGTAATTCCTCTGTTTTCATTAATAATAGAAGATGTTCCCAATAAATCTTGTTCATTATTATTGAGGCGACTTAATACTAATGCCAATGCACTGGCTTCACGTTCTACCGCTTGTTTTTCTTCTTCACTCAAGGAATTATTAACTACATAAGATGAAGATGCATCTTTATCAATATCCATGATAGCGGCAATACTATTATTAGTATAAAGACCAATACCAACACCGATGCCAACCGCTGCACCTTCACCACCTCGATAGCCGGCAGCAATATTATTTACTATAGTATTATTACTTGCTTTAATACCAACTTCATTCTTAGTATCACTATCTTTAGCTTTAATTTCTGCTTCATCATCAACAACAGCGACAGCATTGCTGTCTCCTTTACCAATGACAATTAGTCCTCCAAAGGCTTTACCTTCAGACTTACCAGATGCAAACGCAATGTTATTTTGCATAAATTTATTATCACTATTGACATTAACAACTGCACCAGTAAGTTTTGCTCCCTCTGAAACTAATGCTAACCCGTTATTATGCTGCCCAGCATAAATAATATTCGCACCGATAGCAGTACCTTGTGAACCAGGGATAGGATTAATTCCTGCATTTCCAGAGAAAGTCACTAACTCTGACTTAGTAATTGCATTGATATCTAAACTACCATTATTACCATTCGAAACAATATTTGCATTTTTGCCAATGATAACATTGCTATCATTAGTAATATCGGTATAACTAAACGAACCAGAAACACCTAGTTTTTTAGCAGACTCACCTGTTTCTTGATTTTTAGCACCTTTACCATCTGACTGTTCCGCTCTTACAATAAAATTAGCAAAACGTTCATAATTTAATTTTACTAACTCATCAAAAGCAATTAAGAATGGTTTAGAATATTCCTCTTTTATATTAGAAAAATTGTCAGCAAGACTACTTCCAGTTTCTTTTAATCCAATTCCCAAATCTTTAAGATTTCCTGCTATATCATCAATAAATTGATCAAAATTATTTATATCAGGCTCTTTCAATCCGTCTATAGCTGTTTTTAATTTATTGAGTGCTATAGAGAATGCATCACTTGCATCATTAATCGGTTTATCCTTCAAAATATTTACTATAGTGTTTTTAAGTTTATCTATAATTTCGACAGTACGATTTATACGATCATAAGGATTAAGTGTTTCACCTTTAATAGCAACACTTTGTCCTTCAATCTTCGTACCATTGCCAATGGTAACTTTACTATCGTTCTTAATAGTTGCAGCTAAAACAGCAAGTGAAGCACCATATTCTTGCTGGCTGCCTCCTTTTGTCGAACCAGGAGTCCCTGTGGTTCCTGTAGTAGTCCCTGTTGTTGCTGTACCAGTGGTTCCTGTTGTAGATGTAGAACCCGTTGTTCCAGCTGTTGTTTTTGCAATTTCAGGATCATTATTGGTTGTGCTATGGACTGGCATGAAAACATCTTTCATATCTGTTTTGGCTAAGATATTGACATTTCCACCTGTAGAAGTGACATTCTTATTGATATTAACTTCAGCAGTATTATTCTCATCAACATATTGGAAACTTATTGAGCCACTTAATTTATTTCCCATTGATTTAATGGCTTCATTAATAACCTTTTTAACTTGCCCTGTAACACTATTATCATTAGTATTTTTTCCTGAGTTTCCTTCGCCACCAGCTTCTTCTTGTTGTTCATCTACAATATCTTTTATAGCACCAAAAATCTCTTTAGGATCTTGTTTAACAATGGCGTCTTTTACTTCACCTACTTTTTCAACAATTTCTTTTACTTGATTAATTTTAGCGAATATTGGAGCAAGTGGTTTTAATAATTTATCTACAAATCCAACACCAATCTTACTGTTACTTTTAATCTGATTGTTTTCAAAATTATTTAACGATTGAATATCTATATTGCCTGTGGCATTTAAAGCTGAATTAATTGTTGTATTAGCATGACTATTATAATTCACAACATTAAATACAGACGCTAGAATATCTTTATCGTTAGCTTCAGCCTCCGCTTTCACTTTAAAGTCATTCTTTGATTCTGATTTAATGCCAATACCTACGTTTTGATTATCGCCACTAGCGCCAGTACCAGCTTGAATATTTGCGGATTCTTTTACATCAACATTAGAATGATTTACAACATTAGTATTTAAGATAGTAATACTACCTATGCTTGCTGTTGTATTATTTTGTGTATTCTTAGTTCCTGTACCAGTAGTAGTTGAGCCATTTGTACCTGTACCTGTAC
>NZ_JTJL01000049.1 GCF_001678495.1 Gallibacterium salpingitidis | reverse complement strand
GGGCAAGAGTAAGAGGGAACCCAAAGTTCTTTTATTAAGATTAGTTATAAAATTTAGAAAAAGTATGGACGATTTATAAGAAATATAAATTTCTAAAATAGTTATTTAAACACCAACAATTGAATAATCTGCTATCTTCTGCATATTATGCTGCAAAAAGGCGCTTGCTGTATCAGCTAAGGTTTTACCATCTGGCAGCACTAATTGCGGAGCGATATCTAATAACGGAATTAACACAAATTCACGATTTTTCATTTCACGATGTGGCACACTTAAACGCTCGTTCTCAATGATCTCTTGGTTAAATAACAGAATATCTAAATCTAAGGTACGCTCACCCCAACGGCGTAAGCGCACTCTACCTTGTTGCTGTTCGATTGATTGCAATAAATCCAATAACGCTAATGGCGATAATGAAGTATGCAGTTGTGCCACTGCATTAACAAAGTCAGGCTGATCTTGCGGCCCTAACGGTTTGCTACCATAAAATGGACTAACAGCAATCAATTCAATTTCTGACTGTTGGTGTAACGTATCTAGGGCGGTAATTAATTGTTGTAATGGCTGATTTAAATTACTGCCCAAAGCAATATAAACATTATTCATCTTTATAATGGCGAACTCTGGTTAGAACGTTTCTTTCTTTTATTATTTGGACGATAACGGCGACGCGGTTTACGTTTTTGTGAGTTACCGTTGTCCATATGTAGTTTCTGCTGTACCTGAATTAATTGATGGCGTTGTGAAGCATTACTTTGTTGATACTCATACCACCACGCTGCCAGCTCAATCGTTTCACCATGTTCAATTTCGGCACGCATTGCCAGAAGATCATAAGCAGCACGAAACTTTTCGTGCTCTAGCGTTAGTTGCGGACGTTTACCGGTACGTTTAGTAAAGAGCAACTGTAATGACCAAATATCACGAATTGTTGCGGTATGACGACGTAAAATCGCCACTCGCTGACAAATAGCGTGCAACAAATCATTACTCGCTAAAGAGTAGGCATCAAAATTATTCAATCCGCCCTCATTTTTCAGAATCTCAATGCGTTCACGCAACGGATACCAGAAAAATGCCGCAAATAAGAAAGCAGGATTAATTCTTAAATGATCTGCAATGCGCTCATCAGTAGAACGTAAAGCGGTAACTAACATTTTTTCTGTAAATGAATCACCTTTTTCGGTAAAAAATGGCGTTAATACAGGGAATAATTGTTGGAATAATTGGTACTTATATAATAGATGATACGTTTTCTCACCTTGCCCTGTTTGCAATAGTTTTAAACTCTCATCAAACAAACGTGCGGCAGGAATATTTTGTAATAATGGTGCTAATTCATAAATAGGTTGTTCACAACGCTTATCGAGGAACATTTCTAATTTCGCCATAAAACGAATTGCACGCAGCATTCTTACTGGATCTTCTTGATAGCGTTGTACCGGATCACCGAT
Organism: Gallibacterium salpingitidis; assembly: GCF_001678495.1. Classification (GTDB taxonomy): domain Bacteria; phylum Pseudomonadota; class Gammaproteobacteria; order Enterobacterales; family Pasteurellaceae; genus Gallibacterium; species Gallibacterium salpingitidis. Next base: position 23,897 of record NZ_JTJL01000049.1, on the reverse strand, counting down.
TAACACTAAACGCCCGGCGCGTAAATCCTTAATACCGTTAAAGAAATCATAAAGCTGATCTTTTTGTGGATTATAGTAAAAAGCATTAACGGTAAAATCGCGGCGCGCAGCATCATCTTCTAAAGAGCCATATACGTTATCACGCAATAACATTCCTTCGGCGCTTTGCTTAGCGAATTTATCATTATTAACTTCATCGTGAGCTGCACGAAAGGTCGCAACTTCAATAATCTCTTTACCAAATAGAATATGAGCTAAACGGAAACGACGTCCGACCAAACGACATTGACGTTGGAAAATTTTTTGAATCTGTTCAGGTCTGGCATTAGTCGCAATATCAAAATCTTTTGGTGTTTTAGCTAATAAAATATCGCGTAAACAACCACCTACAACATAGGCTTCAAAACCATTTTTTTGCAATTTTTCGACAACTTGCAAGGCTTGGCGGCTGATAAGATGAGGATAAATACCGTAATCTGAAGCTTTTAGGATATATGAAGATTTGGCAGGTTTAGTTGTTCTGCGAGCAGATGATTTTTTCGGTGCTGATGTAATTTTTTGACTAGCGGTGGTTATCGTTGATTCACTAGTAGGTTGAATAGTTTCCTCTTTCTGGCCTTTTTTATGAAAGAGTTTCCGAATGTAATTAAAAATAGCTCACCTCGAAATATTTTTTCAGTAAAAACATAGAATTATTAAAAAATAATAACCTCTCCTTAAACGATTAAGGAGAGGAATACGATTTAGTTAGACAACGCTTATCCTAAGAAAATAGGGCGATTAACCGCCAATTTGTTTCTCACGAATTTCTGCTAAAGTTTTACAATCGATACAAAGATCAGCGGTTGGTCTTGCTTCTAAACGTTTAATACCGATTTCCACACCGCAAGATTCACAGTAACCAAAATCTTCAGATTCGATTTTCTTAATGGTACGTTCAATTTTCTTTAACAGTTTACGTTCACGATCACGATTACGTAATTCTAAGCTAAACTCTTCTTCTTGGGTCGCACGATCAGATGGATCTGGGAAATTTGATGCTTCATCACGCATATGCGCAACGGTACGATCGGCCTCACCAACGATTTGAGCGTGCCATGCAGTTAAAATCTTTTTAAAATGAAGCAATTGAGCTTCATTCATATATTCTTCACCTTTCTTCTCTTGATAAGGCTCAACGCCGGCAAGAGCTAAAATACTAAGTGATGATTTTGGCGTGTTTGCTGTCATATTCATCTCTCCTAGACACCAAAATTGATAATACAAGCAACTGCCGGAACTCCATTATGAGCAAGAGTAATGCATCAATATTTAGGAGGTTTTTTATACAAATTTCCGCCAATTTTTTTACTGCTTGATGGGGCTTCCAAAAAAGCCGCATATAAATAGCAAAAGTTACTCTTTTTAGCAAATGAAATTTGTGAGTTCGTCGATTATTTAGTCAGAAATCATTGGGTAAAAATGCTTTTTTTGTAAATTTTCGAGTGAGTTCACATTTTTATTGTCTGCTTTTTGCTCGGTTGCTGGTTGTTAATTAAGGTACGGCAGAATAAATAAACCAAGATAAATGAACTGATTTTAGAAGCTATGGAGCGAAGCTGTTTGCTGTGTTTTATTACCAGCTTAATCATCTTATATCTACCGTTTTCGTGGCTGGTGTCTGTTTGGTTATTGGTTGCATTTTATGTACTGTTATTGATCGGTGTAGTTGCTATTGTTTGGCGTAAGTTCCTATCTATTGGCAAAACAATGCTTGTGATAGCTCTAACTGGTTTGTGGTGTATTGCAACAACGACAACTTTGATTAAACAAAATCAGATGCTGCATACTTTGGTAGGCAGTAGTCAATCAGCCAAGATTCAAATTGAAAAAGTATTGCATCAAGGCGAATATCAAACTGCAATCGCTTTATTGCAGTTTGCACCAACGCAGCCGAATTACCGCGTTTATATCACTTGGCAAGCGGACGCAACATTGCAAGCCGGGCAAGTATGGCAAGGGGAAATTACGATCAAACCAATCGCTGCCCGTTTGAATGAGGGCGGTTTTCAACGCCAAAAATGGTTATATGCCAATCGCATTGTTGGCAATGCAAATGTGAAACAAGCCAAATTGATTGCTGATAAGCCACAATTGCGTGGATATTTATTGCGATTTGCTGAACAGAAATTACAAGGGCAATCCAGTGTTGGTTTGTTATTAGCATTAGGTTTTGGTGAAAAGGCTTATTTAAGTCATTCGTTACTACAACTGTTCCAACAAACAGGAACTGCACATTTAATTGCCATTTCTGGTCTGCATATCGGCTTAATGATGCTATTGGGGTTATTGCTAGGACGAAGCCTGCAATATCTATTGCCAACGCATTGGATTACCCCGACATTTCCTCTAATTTGTGGTGGTATATTGGCATTAAGTTATAGCTATTTGGCTGATTTCTCCGTACCGACCATACGTGCTATTACAGCGCTGGCGTTATTATTGTTACTGCGATTTTGTCGCTGTTATCTTAATTGGTGGCAACTTTATCTCCGTACTATCACTATTTTAATTGTATGTGATCCATTAATGCTGTTAAGTGACAGCTTTTGGTTATCGGCAACAGCGGTATTCAGTTTGCTGGTTTGGCATACACTGTTGCCATTATCTGCTTGGCAATGGCGTGGTAAACCGTTATCTCAGCTTGGTAAAGGGCGTTATTATTTGCTGACACTGCTGCACTTACAAATAGGGTTAACATTCCTTTTTACACCAATAGTCCTATTATTTTTTGATGGCTTTAACCTGCAAAGTTTATTGATTAATTTATGGATTGTACCGCTGTTTAGTTTTTTGCTCATTCCCTGCATTCTGTTTTCTATTTTTACCTTCGATCTGCTGCATAGTTGGCAATGGTGTGCCTATTTGGCGGAAAACAGTATTAAGTGGCTCAGTTATTTTCAAGATTCGTGGCGTGATGTTACTATAAGAGAAGGGCAGTGGCTCACTATTCTTGGTTTACTTTTTGGTCTGCTTTTGAGTTGTTATGCACTTTATCTACAACGCCAATTACCAACCAATAACCACAATCAACTAGTAGCGCAATTGCAGGTAAAAAAATTGACTTTTCACGCCGATTTATTAGCGTCACCAAAGATTTTACAGCGAGCGATTATCGGTTTTGCAATTGTACTAATGTGGCAGATAGCGTTATTAAGTTATGGCTATTATCAGCAATGGCGCACGCTTTGGACGCTCGAAATGCTAGATGTAGGGCAAGGGTTAGCCATTTTATTGCGACAGAATGATCAAGGCGTTTTATATGATAGTGGTGCGGCTTGGTCAGGCGGCAGTATGGCGGAATTAGAAATCTTGCCCTATTTACGACGGCAAGGTGTGCGTTTGGAAAGCTTGATTCTTAGCCATAATGATAATGATCATAGTGGTGGTGCGGAAACCTTGCTGCGAGCCTATCCCAATGCGCAATTATTCACCTCTTCACAAGTGATGTATGCTGAAAAAGCACCTTTAGCTTGTGTGCAAGGAAAAACGTGGCAGTGGCAGCGTTTACGTTTTACGGTGTTAGCACCGACGGCGATCGTCCCGATAGCGCGCAATCAGCACTCTTGTGTGTTATTAATTGATGATGGTAATTATCGGGTGTTGTTAACTGGGGATTTAGATCGCAGTAATGAATTGCGTTATTTAGCAAATTTTCCTACGGTCGATATCTTACAAGTTGCGCATCATGGCAGTAAAAGTTCCAGCAGTGAAACTTTTCTCAGCAAAGTACAAGCAAAAGTTGCCTTAATTTCATCAGGTCTGGCTAATCGCTGGCATTTCCCGCACCAAGAAGTATTACGCCGTCTAGCGGCGCAACAGATGCAAATTGCCAATACCGGTTGGGACGGGCAGATCATCATTCGTTTTATGCGTGATGGTACATACCAAATAGAGAAACAACGAACGGCATTAACCATATGGTTTAACCAGTTGCAAAATGGGGGCTTGTTGGAGAAATAGCAGAATAAAGGTAGAATAGCGCCTTAATTCCATTTTTAAAGTAAAAAATTCTTTGTATGAATGAGAAAGACTATTCCACAAAAGAAACATTTAAACGTTTATGGCCAATGATTTGGCAATATAAATTCGGTATTTTAGTCGCAATTGTTGCACTAGTATTTAATGCACTTACTGAAGCAGGATTAATCTATTTATTAAAACCATTATTAGATGAAGGTTTTGGTAAGGCGGATCTCTCTTTCTTAAAATGGCTGCCATTAATTGTGATTGTGTTAATCATCTTGCGTGGTTTAACCAGTTTTGTTTCCGATTATAGTTTGTCGTGGGTGTCTGGTAATGTCGTAATGGCGATGCGCAGAATGTTATTCAAACATTTAATGTATATGCCGGTCAGTTTTTTCGATCACCAAGCAGCGGGTAAATTGCTTTCTCGTATTACTTATGATTCTGAACAAGTGGCTAATTCGTCATCAAGTGCATTAATTACTATTGTTAAAGAAACGGCAACAGTGATCTCATTATTATCATTAATGATCTATACCAGCTGGCAGTTATCGCTGGTGTTATTTATTGTTGGCCCTATTATCGCCGGCTTAATTAGCGTGGTATCGAAGCATTTCCGTCGTCTAAGTAAAAATATGCAGAATTCAATGGGAGAATTGACTGCAAGCGCTGAACAGATGTTGAAAGGGCATCGCGTAGTGTTATCGTTTGGCGGACAAAAAGTAGAAGAAGAGCGCTTTGATCTAGTGAGTGATGATATGCGCCGTAAAAGTTTAAAAATGATGGCGGTGAGTGCCATTTCCGACCCAATTGTGCAAATTATTGCTTCTTTTGCGTTAGCGGTCGTGTTGTATTTAGCCACCGTACCAACAATGATGGGTGGTCAGCTAACCGCTGGTGATTTTACTTTAGTATTTTCTTCAATGTTTGCGTTATTACGTCCGCTAAAATCATTAACTAATGTGAATGCGCAATTCCAACGTGGAATGGCAGCTTGCCAGACCCTATTTGCAATTTTAGATTTAAAAACGGAAGAAGATAATGGCCGTTATGTGACAGAACAAGTGAAAGGGGAAGTGCGTTTTAATGATGTTAGTTTCTATTATGAAGGTAAAGATGAACCGGCTTTATCGCATATTACTTTCGCTATTCCTGCAGGAAAAACTGTTGCTTTAGTGGGGCGTTCAGGTTCCGGAAAATCGACCATTGCGAACTTAATTACCCGTTTTTATGATATTCAACAAGGCGAAATCTATTTAGATGACCATAATATTAAAGACTACACGCTAGCGAATTTACGCCAGCATTGTGCGGTAGTTTCACAGCAAGTACATCTATTTAATGATACAGTCGCTAATAATATTGCTTATGCTGCAACTGACAAATACAGCCGCGAAGAGATTATTGCGGCGGCAAAAGCGGCTCATGCAATGGAATTTATCGAAAAGATGGAGAATGGTTTAGATACGATGATCGGCGAAAACGGCGTATCTTTATCAGGCGGTCAGCGTCAGCGTTTAGCGATTGCGCGTGCATTATTGCGTAATGCGTCAGTGTTAATTTTAGATGAAGCAACTTCGGCGCTGGATACAGAATCAGAACGTGCAATTCAACGTGCATTAGAAGAGTTGCAGCAACAAAAAACTTTATTAGTCATTGCACACCGTTTATCAACGATTGAACGTGCAGATGAAATTCTTGTGATTGATCAAGGGCAAATTGTAGAACGCGGCACACATCAACAGCTATTGCAATATGGACAGGTGTATGCACAGCTGCACAAGATGCAATTTGATGGCTAAACAAGAGGTAATATGAAATTTTGGTATCAACAATCGTGGTTACAGTGGTTATTATTGCCATTCGCTTGGCTTTTTCAATTGATTACCTATTTACGCAGAAAAGCGTATCAAACTGGTATTTTTGCTAGTTGGCGTGCGCCTTGTCCAGTTGTGGTGGTGGGTAATCTTTCTGTTGGCGGCAATGGTAAAACACCATTAGTAGTCTGTTTGGTTGAACAATTACAAGCGCGCGGTATTAAAGTCGGCGTGATTTCGCGTGGTTATGGCGGTGAAAATACTGATTATCCGTTTTTAGTCTGCGCCACTTCCGATCCTAAGAAAACTGGCGATGAACCAGTATTAATTGCGAAACGGACAGCCGCTCCAGTGGCAATTTCCCCCAATCGACAAGAGAGTATCGAGTTACTCTATAAAGCTTATCATCCACAAGTGATTATTAGCGATGATGGCTTACAGCACTATAAATTACAGCGTGATGTGGAATTGGTGGTTGTTGACGGTGAACGCCGTTTCGGTAACGGTTTATTATTGCCGGCAGGCCCATTACGCGAGCGTCCGCAACAGCGTTTGCCGACAGTAGATGCGGTGATTTGTAATGGCGGCATTGCACACGAAGGCGAAATTGCAATGACGTTAGCGCCTGATGTAGCGATTAATTTAGTGACTGGCGAGCAACGCCCATTAAATCAATTTTCTACCGTAAATGCTGTCGCCGGTATTGGACATCCGCCGCGTTTTTTTGCCACTTTACAACAGCAAGGTTTAACCTTACTTACACAACACGCTTTTGCAGATCATTATGCTTTCCAAGCAGATGATTTTGCCAAGATTGATAATGCAGAGATACCGTTATTAATGACCGAAAAAGATGCAGTGAAATGTACTGAATTTGCCAAGGATAATTGGTGGTATGTTCCGGTATCAGCGCAAATAGCACCTACACAATTAGCAGTTTTAATTGACAAGATTATGTCTAAGGTAACCCAATGAAACAACAAGTGATTTCAATGTTGGCGTGTCCGCATTGCCATCAAGCCTTAACGTTTGATGCCGCACAGCAACGCTTTATTTGTCAAAACGAACAACTAGCCTATCCTATCGTTAATGGTATTCCGGCATTACTCCCTGAAAATGCAGTATCTTTAGCGACAACACCAACTACCAATGCCGCCGCAGAATAATTAAGGAGAATAAGATGAGTTTCAGCGTCATTATTCCAGCTCGTTATGCCTCTAGCCGTTTGCCGGGTAAACCATTAGCAGATATTGCAGGTAAACCAATGATTCAACACGTTTGGGAAAAGGCACAATTATCCGGCGCTAAACGCGTTATTGTCGCTACCGATCATCCGCAAATTGTTGAAGCGGTAAAAGCGTTTGGCGGTGAAGTTTGTTTAACGGCGGAACATCACTCTTCGGGAACAGAGCGTTTAGCAGAAGTAGTAACTCAGCTGGCATTACCGGATGATGAAGTGATCGTCAATATTCAAGGTGATGAACCCTTGATTCCGCCAGTGATTGTGGAGCAAGTAGCGAATAATTTACAAAAATATCAAGTGAATATGGCGACGTTGTCAGTGCGTATTGATGAGCCTGAAGAGTTATTTAACCCAAATGTGGTGAAAGTCTTAACGGATAAAAATGGCTATGTCTTGTATTTTTCTCGTGCAGTGATTCCTTGGCATCGTGATCAATTTGCCACTGTTTATCAACAGCCACAACAAATAGCACAATATCAAATTGCAGCACAAAACTATCAGCGCCATATTGGTATTTACGCTTATAAAGCTGGATTTATCCGTCAATATGTTGCGTGGGCGCCAACAACATTGGAAAAATGTGAATCATTAGAACAGCTGCGCGTATTGTGGAATGGTGAGCGTATCCATTGTGAAACCGCGCTTGAAGTGCCGGCTGTGGGCGTGGATACTCCAGAAGATTTAAGCAAAGTTCGTCAATTATTATCAGCAAAATAAGCAATGTTTGATGCGAAAAAGTTTTTAGCCGATGCGCCCGAACAAGCGGGCGTTTATCGTATGTATGATCGTAATGATACGGTAATTTATGTAGGTAAGGCGAAGAATCTAAAAAAACGCTTATCCAGTTATTTTCGTAAGCACGTCAATAGCAAAAAGACAGAATCTCTTGTTGCCGCTATCGATCATATTGATACCACCATTACCCATTCTGAAACTGAAGCTTTATTGCTAGAACATAATTTTATTAAGCAATATCAGCCGCGCTATAACGTATTATTGCGTGATGATAAATCTTATCCTTATATTCTATTAACAAATGAACGCCATCCGCGAATTACCTCTTATCGAGGGGCGAAAAAAATTGCCGGTGAATATTTTGGCCCTTATCCGCACGCATCAGCAGTACGCGAAAGCCTCTCTTTAATGCAAAAACTATTTCCAATTCGCCAATGTGAAAATAGCGTTTATAACAACCGTTCCCGCCCTTGTTTGCAATATCAAATTAAACGTTGTTTAGCGCCTTGTGTGGCGGGTTATGTTACTGATGAAGAGTACCAACAACAAGTCGATCTGGCACGATTGTTTTTACAAGGCAAGGATCAGCAGGTAGTGACCTATTTGATCAACAAAATGGAACAAGCTAGCCAAGCATTAGATTTTGAAGCGGCTGCCCGTTATCGAGATCAAATTCAGGCGGTGCGTTCAGTAATGGAAAAACAATTCGTCAGCAATGATCGCTTAGATGATATTGATATTATTGCCATTGCTTATAAATCCGGATTAGCTTGTGTACAGGTATTATTTATTCGTCATGGCAAAATTCTAGGAAATCGCAGTTATTTTCCAAAGATTCCTGCTGATACTGGTTTAGCGGAAGTGATTGAAACCTTTTTAGGACAATTCTATTTACAAGCACATCAAGGGCGCAGTATTCCAGATAGTATTGTGCTGGATCATACGTTAGCAGATAAAGAGATGCTGGCGGCATTATTAAGCGAGCAGGCAGGGCGTCAAATCCAAATTCAAGATAAGGTCAAAGGCGATAAGCAGCGTTATTTACAATTAGCACGCACTAATGCCAAAGTAGCGTTAAGTACACAATTGCAGCAACAAAGCCGTATTGAAGAACGTTATCAAGCGTTGCAAACCTTGTTAAATATGGGGCCAATTCAGCGTATGGAATGTTTCGATATTAGCCATACGATGGGCGAAAATACTATTGCCTCTTGTGTAGTCTTTAATCACGAAGGGCCATTAAAAGCAGATTACCGTCGTTTCAATATTGAAGGTACCAATGGTGATGATTATGCAGCAATGGAACAAGCATTGAAAAAACGTTACGACAAAGATCTTAGTGCCGATAAGATTCCGGATATTATTTTTATTGATGGTGGTAAAGGGCAGCTTAATCGCGCGTTAGCGGTATTTGCACAATTAAATGTTAGCTGGGATAAACGCAAACCGTTATTGATTGGTGTTGCTAAAGGTGTTGATCGTAAAGCGGGTTTGGAAACTTTATTGATTGGTGATGCTGAACATGAAATTCATCTAGCGCCGGATAGTTTAGCGTTGCATTTAATCCAACATATTCGTGATGAATCGCATAATCACGCGATTACCGGGCATCGTAAAAAACGACAAAAAGCGTTTATTCAAAGTGGTTTAGAAAGCATTGCTGGCGTAGGTGCAAAACGCCGACAAGCGTTATTAAAATATTTAGGTGGTTTACAAGGGGTGAAAGCGGCAACAGTAGAGGAGATTGCTTCGGTGCCGGGAATTTCGCGTACGTTAGCAGAAACCATTTTTGAAACTTTAAAACATTGATTTTCGTTATAGGCAAAGCTGACAAATATGTTTTACAATAGCTGCAACGAGTGTTAAGTGATCTGGTGATCAAAATGAAATTAAATATTCCAACCTTTTTGACTTTTTTCCGCGTAGTATTAATTCCATTCTTTATTATTCTATTTTATCTACCTTTTAGCTGGGCACCTTTATGGACGGCGATTATCTTTACTGTCGCAGCGATTACCGACTGGTTAGATGGTTATTTAGCGAGAAGGTGGAAACAAACCACCCGTTTTGGCGCTTTTCTTGATCCTGTTGCCGATAAAGTAATGGTCGCAGCAGCGTTAGTATTGGTAGTGCAACATTACCACGTTTTCTGGATTACCATTCCGGCGATTGTGATGATTTCTCGTGAAATTATTATCTCAGCATTGCGTGAATGGATGGCGGAATTAGGCGACAGAAATAAAGTTGCTGTTTCCTGGTTGGGTAAAGTGAAAACAACTTCACAAATGATTGCTTTGATCGGGTTGTTGTGGCGTTATAATCCAACGATGGAGATTATCGCGATTATTGCACTCTATATTGCTGTTATTTTGACAGTATGGTCAATGTGGCAATATCTAACTCTAGCGAAAGAGAGTTTATTAAAAGAAGATTAATCCTACCTTATTTGTCGGAGCTATCTTAGATAGCTCCTTTCTTTACCAACGACAAAATCCTTATCCAATAATAAGCAAACTATTCTGCGTTATATTTTTTGATGGATAGAACCCCATTTCAATGTAAGAAACCCTCTTTATTTCCTTAAAGAGAGGAATCATTTATCGCCTAGATTGTGTCAGATTTTTCATTAATACCTTGTTATAACATTTCTTTTACAAACTTGATCTATGTCAAAAATAAATAAAATGACTCTGTAAAGCCAGTATGACAGAGAAGGTCATATCTCAAAATCCAGATAGAATTTATCTTCATGTAAATTTCGACATAAAAATAAACAAAATAAGCCTCAAATTTCACCAAATAAAAAGTTGGACGAAAAATTAAAGCAACGAGTTGATAAACAGGTTTAATGGATCTAACTAATTATTTTATAAAGAAAAATTTATAATGGTTTCGATATGTAAATTGTAAACAAAAGATAGATTTATTTTATTCGCTTTCTTATTCTTTTTTGTTAATAATAACAAACAAAACTATCAAAATTTTAAGTATTTCTTGCAAAAATTTTTTATGGAAACGAGATAATAAATTCAAAGAAACAGCGAAAATATGAGAAAAATATAAACAAAAAAAGTGTATAACTATTCATCATTATAGTTGTTTAATATAAATTCTCAATGAGAATTTTTTATAAAAATTGTTGTATATCATATAGATAGTTTGTTAATAATTGAATATAAATAGTAAAGTATGAAATCATTTTTGTTTGATAACCGTTTTTTAACATATTGATACATGATGGTAACAAGAAAACGTTTGCGTTATTTATATTTAGCATATGGAAAATATTATTTTGTAATGAGATATTTTTTGTTTGTTTACATAGATTTATAAAATTGCTAGAATGATAGAGCTAATTATTGTTGGATGATTTGTTTTTTAGCAGGTTTTCTTGCCTTTGAATTGACACTTCAAATTGACAAAAGAAATTTTTTAGATTTTACAAATACATAGACTAAGAGAGTTTACATGAACCATATATTTAGAGTAATTTTTGATAGAACCAGAGGCATTTTTGTTGCAGTATCGGAATTAACGAAAAGTCATGGTAAAGCGAAATCAGAAAAACAAGAAAATGTTGATTTAGCAAGCGGTATCCTAGGGGGGGAATTCTGACTCTTCTTTAATTTCACATCTTCAATCTACCTCTTTTTCTTCATCTCAAAATAAACAGATTAAATTTTTCAAATTATCGCCATTGGCTGTAGCTTGGTTGATTGTGGCAGGGACTATCGCTCCTTGGGCAGATGCTGCAGTGAGTGTAGATTTAGGTGGTTATAAAATTTATGGAAATACTGGCAGCGATGGCGGTTGGGAGTGTACAGGAACAAATACGGTAAACCTTACTATCCGAACAAAAGAATCTGATAATAGCACCGACGGTGATGATGCTATATGTAACAACGTATCGGGAGCTGTTGCCGTAGGTGTTGAAGCTTACGCGGCTAACCTCGCCACCGTAGTAGGTTCTTGGGCTGCTGCTTCTGCCGAGGGTGCTGTTGCTATAGGTAATGGGGCTAAATCACGCTCAGCCAATTCTGTGGTTATTGGTCGTAATGCTTCGGCTGACTCAAATGCACTACAGGCCGTCGTAATTGGTCTAGACGCCAGTGCTGCCGGTGACGGGGGTCTTGCTAACGAAGAAAACGGTATGATTGCTATTGGTAAAGGGGCTAGGGCACGAGGAAACCAAGCTACCGTTGTTGGTAGTACAGCTGCTGCTCGCCGTCAAGCAACTGCTGTTGGTAATGATGTATTCGCTTTAGGTGGTAGCTCAATTGCTATTGGTAACGATGATATCGTAAGCAAAACTTATCAAGATAAATTGCCAACCGATACTATTCAGACAATTTACGCCAAATTGTGGGCTAGCGAAGGTACTGGGGATATGAATGCCCCATTAATTTCATATGGTGATGCCCAAACGAGTGGGAGTTTTTACTATAAGTATATATCAGAACAAAAGAAAGATGGCACAGTCAGTGATAAGCGTATGTTCTCTCCTACCTTTGCTGCAGGTTTGGGGTCTATTGCGATTGGTTCTCGTACAGTTGCTGGTGGTGAATTATCAACTTCCGTGGGTTCTCTCTCTTTCGCTTTGGCTGACCGTTCTACTGCGGTAGGTCTTCGAGCTTTTGTTGCTGGTCCCGGCACAATTAATGGAGCAAAATTTGATGGAGCCGTGGGAGCAACAGCGATTGGTGAAAACTCTCGCGTATTTGCTGCTAACTCTGTAGCGATTGGTAATAACGCCGAAGCTTCTCATACCGGTGCTTACGCTTATGGTTATAATGCTAAAGCGGTAGGCATGGGTTCTATTGCTCTTGGTTATAGTACAGTAGCTGGTGCAAGAATCAATCAGACTCAATATCAAAACCTACTTAACACAACAAGTTATTTGCACGGTTTAGAGATTATTAAAGCAGATGGAACAACTAACGCTAGTAATGTGACCACATTTAATAGTGGTGTTAATGCTCTCATTAATGGAGGAACGATAAATAGAGTCACTGTCGCAGGTATCCAAGCAGGTTTTACCGATAATGTTCTTTTTGAACAAAAAGGTACGGATGGTAAAGAGATTAGAGATGGCAACGAATATCTTGAAGTAGGTGGTAAGAAAATTTATAACCTCCAACTTGGTGATGGGGATGGTATAGAAGTAAACGGCAACGACTACTCAGCCAACAACGGTATCGCCATTGGCCGTTATTCTTTCTCTCTTCGTGAAAATAGTATTACCATGGGTTATGGTACCATTTCTGATGCTAAATCTGGTATTGCTCTTGGTTCTTATGCACAGATATCTAGTGGCGCTATCAACTCAGCTGCTCTCGGTGTCAATGCTTATGTTACAGGCGCTAATGCATTAGCTTTAGGCTATTCCTCAAAAGCACTTGGTGCCAGTTCTTCCGCTATTGGTGTAGGTTCAAAAGCATCAGGAATAAACTCTATTGCCTTTGGTCTAGCAGCACAAGCTACTGGTTCTGGCAGTATGGCATTTGGTAATTTAGCTCAATCCTCTCTTGAAAACTCTATGGCATTGGGTTATCAATCAAGAACAGACTACACTACCGTTGATGCAGGTGATAAGCCAACAGGCGCTACATGGGATGCTTTAACTTACGAGGAGCGTAATAAATATTTAAGCGACTTTAATAAATACGCTTGGATGCCTGATGGTAAAGATTCTATTTATTATATTTCTAATACAAAAGCAGGTATTATTTCTGTCGGTCAAAAGCTCAATGAACGTCGTATTACCAACCTAGCACCGGGTGCCCTAGGTACTGATGCAGTCAATGTAGATCAGTTAAAGTCTGTGTACTATCAATTACAAGCAGACTTAAACAAGTCTAATCAACAAAACTCATTGCACTATCTTTCTGTAAGTGACAAAGGTCAGAATGCAAACCTTGAAACCCAAATGAATCTTGTTGAAAACTATCAAGATTATGTCACTAAAAAGTCTATGTATTTGTCTTATGTGGCACGTAAAAAACTCAATAATGAGAACTTTTCTCAATCTGCCATGGATGAAATGAAGGCAGATATTATAAAGATGGAAACAGATAACCCTACATTCAAAAACACTGCCACAGGGTTAGCTGCTTTCAATCTAGATGGTTCTAGTTTTAGTAGCAGTGATTCTATCAGTACTGTATTAAATAACCTAACTAATGCTAAAGATGGAGATTTAGGTAGAACCCCTCCAGGAACAGCTGACATTGAAGCAGAAAGACAAGCTTCCAACTATGACAATAACAAGGCGATTGCCGAGGATAGTATTGCTATCGGTTATCGTGCGAGTACTGGTAACAGTGCTACAGGTGGTATCACTGTGGGTACCAAAGCAGCTGTGACTGGGGCTGGTGGTGTAGCGCTTGGTCAAGAGGCTAATAGTGCAGCTCAAAATGCCATCGCTGTAGGTAATAAAGCCAATGCAACAGGCGCATATAGTATTGCTATCGGCACAGAGCATCTGAATCTTAAGACAAGAACTGAGGGATGGGGTGCAATTGCCATCGGTACAAAAATGTACGCTAAAGGGGGTAACTCTATCGCTCTAGGTGTTAACTCTAAAGCATTAGCAAGTAAGTCTATTGTTATTGGTTCTGATAATAATAAAGATGTAACTGATGACACTACTACTGCTGAATTCTCCGTAGTTATCGGTAATAATCTTACAGTGACAGGTAATCAATCTATTGCTATTGGTTATAAACACACCGTCGCTGGCAATAACTCAGGGGCATTTGGTGACCCTGATACCGTGAACTACGATAATTCTTACGTTATCGGTAACAATTCAACGATTGGAGCAAGCACGACAACAGGGACCGAAACAGGTTCGTTTGTCATGGGTAACAATGCTAACGTCACAGCGGACAATGTTTTTGTACTTGGTAATAACATAACCTCTGCCAACCTAGCTAACTCTGTTTACCTAGGTTCGGGTAGTGCACAAGTAGGTGCGACCAATAGCCGCGCTTTAGGTATAGCTTATACGCCTACACTATTTGGTATTACTTATGATGGAGGCACTGATGCAGGACACGCAACGACGTTTGCAGGTAATAATCCAACTAGCATCGTGACGATTGGTAATGACTCAACTTCTCGTCTACTTCAAGGGGTAGCGGCAGGTACTATTTCCGCAACCTCTACCGATGCTATTAACGGTTCGCAAATTTACCCTCTTTACTCAGCTTTCAACACAGGTCTCTCCCTTAAAGGTAACTTTAACTCAGCAGGAGCGATGACGACCTATCAATCCATGGACATGAAGTTTGATCTTGTGTCTGGTGATAGTGCTAAATGGTGGAGTAATGGCACTGGTAGTACACGTTACCTAGGCAATAACCTCTCTACTTATATTGATGGTACTAACAAGCAAGTACTGATTGGTATGCGCAAAGACCCTACTTTTGAATCGATGATTTTGCGTAATCCAGAGGATACAACTAGTGCCAATGGTATTAAATTTGCTGCTACAGCAAATACAGTTACGTTAAAACAAGTACTTTCTACAGGTGCAGATGTTGCCTCTGGAACTACTAACACTGTTAAACTCACTAACTTAACCAATGCAGCCATCAATGATACCAGCTCTGATGCGGTCACTGGCGCTCAATTAAATGCGATTAAAAATATTATTGGGGGTAATGACTACACTGTTACCAACGGTATTGTGTCAGCACCTGCTGTATCAAACGGAACAGGTGGCGTAGCCAATACAGGTAAATCGACTATTGATGCAGCAATCAAAGCTTCTCAAGAGAAAGTTATTGCGAAAACCAGCCAAAATGAGCTAGTGACAGTAACAGTTGCTAATGAAAAAACTGCTGATGGGGCTAACCAATACGAAGTCGGTCTTAATGTAACAAATCTTGCTAAGGAATTAGCGAAACCTGAGAATGGTGGATTTGCTAATGTGAATTTAAGTAATATTACTGTAGATGGTAAAAAAGCTGTCAGTAGTTTAGTATCTGCTGCCGCAAAAGATAGCTATACCTCGGTCACCACCGCAGATGATGCTAAAGCAGGTACTCGCACATTTACCATCGGTACCAATGTCGCTACCACCATTACCGATGAAGCCACCGCTACTACCACAGGAAATGCGAGCAAAGTCGCTTCTGCTCAAGCGGTATATGGTGCGGTTTCTGGCGCTAAATCTGATGTGAACTTAACTACGGATGATGCCACTATCCTTAGCTTAACAGGTGATAAAACAGCTGGTTTAGGCAGTGATACCTTTACTTTAACCTTTAGCAAAGCGAAGTTGTTAGAGGCATTAAAAGGTAATGGTGCTTTAGATGATACTTTTGTTAAGGTTGATGGCTCGAACTTACCTACCTATAGTTCAGCAGCAAGTGCGGATAATAGTGTATGGAATACATGGCGTACTAAACTGGGCATTGGTGACGGTGTCAATTGGTTTAATGTCAATAACAGCACCGATAAAACAGCATTAAATTATGACAAGACAAATAGCGGAGCCAAAGGTGAGAACAGTGTTGCTATTGGTAAAAATGTCAAAGCCAGTGGTGGTAATACCGTTGCTATCGGTACTGACATTATAGCCACATTTAATGGAGCTGGTGGTGATACTGCTAAGAATGCCAGCGCTGTGTTAATCGGCTATCAAGCAGGTGGTTTTGTAGAGGGTAGTAAATTTGGTATCGGTGATGTCCTTATCGGTTCAGGTACTTTAGGTAGTGCTGAGGATTCTGTCATTACACCATCAGTGGCTATCGGTACTAGAGCTGATGCTTCAGGCGCTGGTGCTACCGCGATAGGTTCTGGTGCTAAGGCACAAGTAGGAAAATCTCTTGCCCTCGGTCAAGGGGCTACCGTAGCGACTGGCAGTCTAGCTGGTAGCATCGCCCTAGGTGTGACTTCTAAAGTGACTGGTACCGTAGTAAATGGTACTACCGCAGCTGACTACTTAATCGCAGGCGCTAAAGATAGTAATGGTACTGCCATTACCACAGTAGCAGGTCAAGATGCTTCTAATGCTATTCTTTCAGTAGGTGGTGGTTCTATTAAATACCGTCAAATACAAAACGTTGCTCCTGGTCAAGTTTCAGCAACTTCTACCGATGCGATTAACGGCTCTCAACTCTATTACACCAACAAAGCGGTAACGACGCTTGCTGAGAAAATCGGTGATGGTCCAATTAATGGGGTTGATGGGGCAATAGGTTCTAAGGGCGATCCAGGTACACCAGGCAAGGATGGTCAACCCGGCGTACCGGGCCAAGCAGGCAAAGACGGTCTTAACGGAGAAAGCCTAGCCAACAAAGTCCAAGGACTTCGTGATGGTATGGCAGGTACCGTGGTATATACCGATGCGGAAACAGGTGAACGTGTTCTTGTAGAAAATGGCGAGTATTACAAAGCCAGTACCGCAGGTGCACTTGTTAAAGCGAATAATGGTCTGTGGTATCTCTCAGATAGAGTCAATTCCGATGGCACGCTCGTCGACCCAGAGGACGATACAGGCCTGACATTGGCTGAGTTAGCCAAAGATAAGGCAGGCAGTAAGTACGATGATAAATCGAAGATTATGCTTTCTGCGGTGAACTCAACCGGTGATACTAATAATACGACAACACCGATTACCCTAGCGCATATTGCCAGTGCATTAGGCTTTAAGTCTGCCGATTATACTGGTGGTTTAGCGGCGGCGGATACGACTTATAACAAAGTCGGCGTATACAATGCAACGACACCGGCTGACTCTACAGGTCTATACGCCCTTAAGGGTGCTGCCTTGGATAAAGCTGTGACGCTTGCTGATTTACAAGCCTTGGGCTTAACAGGTCTAGTGTTTGGTGCGGATAACTCGGTAAATGATGCCACTAAAGCACAACGCGTAGCGTTAGGCGGTACCTTTAATATCCTAGGGGATGGCTCTAGTAAAGAAGCGGATCATGTTGGCGAAAACCAATATATTGATACCAAAGTCACTGCTGAGGGTGTCAGAATCACGCTTAACGAAAATGTGATTAAGAAATTGGATGGGGCGCTTACCCAAGGCAACTTGGACACCAAAGCCGATAGGGATGCGGAAAATATTACACCAGCTGATGCTAAGTTATGGAGCGGTAAACTTGAAGGCATCACTTATACTGGTGATAATAGCTCAACGACGGCTGAGAAGAAATTGGGCACTTCTGTTGCGGTCACAGGTACCGGTGATGCCACAGACAGCACCAGTGCGAATAATATCGTGGTCACCGTTTCTGATGAGAAAGCAGATCCGTCGAAAACTGAAACACCTAATGCCAAATTGCTTATCCAATTGGCTAAACAGCTCACTGGTATCGAATCTATCGCTAGTGGTTCAGAGGATGAAGATGCTAAGCTCACCTTTATCAAAGCAAAAAATGCCAATGATGAGGGCACAGCTTATGACGATACGAAACCTGTCATCCTAGCCAATGATGCGGTTATGACGGGTCTTGCTGACGGTAAGATTGCTGAAGATTCTAAAGACGCGGTGACAGGTGGTCAACTCCATGCCCTTTCTACTACAGTAGATGGTAAGGCCGATAAGACAGACTTGACGGATTTAGGCAATAAGACCATCAAACTCACTGGTGATGATGTAGAAACCAGTGAAGTTGATAATAGCAAAGCTATCTCAAGCAATCCTGTATTTAAAATTACTGGTAATGATGATATTACCACTGCAGCGACTGTCGATGGTATTAGTCTAAGCCTTAATAAAATCACTGATTTAAGCGCTGCAGGTGCATCTACTAGCACCTTGCCTGTGACTTCTAAGGCGGTTTATGATGCGCTTACTGCAGCAAAACCAACGATTAATGGTGACTCCTACATTAACGTCGATAAGACAGCAGGTGAAAATGGTGCGGGTGATACCTTTAACCTCACTTTCAATGAGACTGCGTTTGCGAATAACTATGTCACTAAATCAACCAATATCTACAACAACGGTACTATTAATGCCAACATTGCCAATACGGCAAATGGTGGTGATTACTTTACTATTACTGATGCTGGACATGTTGGATATAAGACAGAGACAGTCTTCATTGATCCGGCCAATGAAGAACTAGGTACACGGACCTCATATGTGGAAGATAGCACCACTTCAACACAACCAGCAACTAAAATAATTCAACTCACTAAGGGCTTTAACCTTAAAGGAGATGGTTATGTTAATGCTTACTGGGATCCAACTAGCCTTACAACACCAGATACGTTGCCTACGTTGATTTTTGAAGCAACTGGCGCTGTCAAAGACTTTATGGAAATTGTGAGAAGTAGCGGTACTGTTCCTTCTGGTCAGTTGAAATATAAGGCTAATGCAAGCTCATCACCTGTGGTTTCAGTTGATGCAGCGAGTGTTGGTCTAGATTTCCGTGGAGAATATAGTCCTACAACAACTAATCGCAATGTCAAAATCTCCATCAGCGATCAACCTAATTTCGCTGGTGTAGTGAATTTCTCTCTAGATTCAGACTTAATTAGCACAACTTCTATTTCTAGTAGGAATACGCGTGATGTCAGTACCGATAACACTGCCAACGCCATTATTAAAAAGCAAGAAGTTAAGCTAGAGTTTAAGAATGGTCAAGCAGGTAGTGACTTAGCTAGTACGAAAGAAGGTACGCTTGTCCTTAACAACCGCATTTTTGACGGTATCAAGGCTGGTAAGATTGCCGATAACTCATTAAATGCCATTAATGGCTCTCAATTAAATGATTTGGCGGTGACTCAGCTTGGTTTGAAGGTTAATGAAGCGGGTACTGGTTTTGCTCCATTATCTTTCAATCAGGTTGGTAATAATGATGCAAGAAACAACGTTAAAGCGGTCATTGATGATTTAATCAATGCGACTAGCGCAGGTATTCAGTTTAATGGCGATACCTCAGTGACAGGCCATGCGACCACATCGGTTGCACTAGGTAGTGCATTAAGCGTTACTCATGCAAAAGCTAATGCACCTATTGTGGAAACTGTCAGTGGCGCAGACAACAATTACCGTGGTGACAACCTCCGCGTGAAATCCGATGCTACAGGTGTCACTCTAGGTCTTAGCGAGAAACCTGTCTTTAGTGAGTTAACTATCGGTGCAGCGACTACGGCGGATAAAGCGAATGGGGTGACACTCACAGCGACACCAGCAGTAGCGGCAGCCGAGCCAAATCCAGCTAAGCCTGCGACACTCACTTTGGCTGGCGCAACACCAACTGACAAAGTAAAACTTGCCGGTTTAGCTGATGGTACAGAGGCTAGTGATGCAGCGACAGTAGGTCAGTTAAATGCCTCTATTCAATCCATCAGCTTCACAGCTACCCAAGGCACTACCGTTGTGTATACCTTGGAAGATGGTACTCGTGTGTACAAAGAGGCTGATGGTTTCTACAAGGCAGCAGATACTAGCAAACCATATAGTGATAGTAATAAAACTAAGTTGACTGAAACTGAGAAAGTCATCCTTTCTTCTGTGGGTAGCGATGGTCAGACTGTGACTCCAATTACCTTGGCCAATATTGCTAGTGCTTTGGGTATTGAAGCCGACAAGTATAAGACAGCGGCATTGACGGCAGAGACGGTGGCTAAGAGTACGTCTAAGGTGTCTGACCTTATTGGTACTACTGATGGTACAGCAGCATCAGGTCTTTATGCGTTGAAAGGCGCTGACCTTAATAAAGCCGTGACCCTTGCTGACCTACAAGCCTTAGGCTTAACTGGTCTAGTATTTGCGGATAACGCAGGTAACACATTGCGCCGTGCATTAGGTACTACCCTCAATATCGTGGGTAAGGTGGATGCTACTACAGGTGCTGCTGTTGATGTATCTGATGATGCAAAAAATTACAGTGGCGATAACTTAGCAACCGTAGTCAATACGGATAACAAACAAATCCGTATTCAAATGTTGAAACTTCCTCACTTTGAAGGCATCGTGCTTAATGGCAAAAACGGTGACGATGGTACAGATGGTAAAGATGGCTTTATCGGTGTGAATGAAAACGGTGAAGTTGTCGTTATCAACGGTGTCAACGGTAAAGATGGTAAGAAAGGTGATAATGGTCTAGATGGTGCTAACGGTTCTAAAGTCCTCACCGAAGATGACATCACTGGTGATACCGCTACTGTGAAGTTATCTTATAAGACAACTGATGGTAAAGGTTTCAAAGCTGACACTACAGATAAGGACGATACCAAAGCCTCTGAAGTTACCCTTAAAACTGGTCTTGACTTCCAAAACGGTACTAACACTACAGCGGAAATCGGTAAAGACGGTATTGTGAAATACAATCTTAACCCTGTATTAAACAATATCACTTCTATCGGTGGTGGTACTACTGGTGGTGCACGTATTACCTTTAATAATGGTGCTGCTGCTGATGATGACAAGACTCCATACGATGATACTAAACCATCTATCAGCATGAACGGTGCGCGTGTTACTGACGTGGCTGCTGGTGTTGATGGTACAGATGCAGTCAATAAAGACCAATTAGACGCTATTGCCGAGAAAATCTTAGGTACGCCAATTGCTGGTAAAAATGGCAAAGACGGTATCAATGGTGTTGATGGCTATGGCTACGATGGTGAGAATGGCGTTGGCGTTCCTGGTGCACAAGGCATCCCTGGCGTACCAGGTCAACAAGGTCTTGTCGGTCCTGCAGGTAAAGATGGCACTGGCGGTACGACCATTATCAACAAGGTACAAGCCTTACGTGATGGTGTCGCAGGGACTGTCGTATATACCGATAAAGATGGCAATCGTGTGTTGGTAGAAAACGGCAAATACTACTCTGCCAATACCGTGACAGGTTACCAAAAAGCGGCGGATGGTTTATGGTACACCGAAGCTGGCTTGGATGAAAATGGTAAACCTAATGGAGAGGAGCAAGGTCTTACTTTAGCTGATTTGGCGAAGAAAAAAGATGCTAACTTTGATCCTACTGATGAAGAAGGTAATGTGGCTAAGTCTGATGTGATGCTTTCTGCAGTGAACCCTGATGGCTCAACAGTAAATAGCCCAACCACTTTAGCCAATATTGCGAGTGCTTTAGGTATTGACCCAACTGGAAATACCGCTGGCGATCCGCATATGCTTAACAGCCAAGCTATCTCTGCAGATGTAGCTAAGAAGTTGATGAATGGCTATACTGATGCGAACAGCAAAAAACAATCTGGTTTACTAGAGCTTAACGGTAATGCTTTAAATAAAGCAACGACCCTAGCAGATCTTCAAGCCGTGGCACAAGCAGGCATTGGCTTCTTGGGCAATCAGGCTGAAGCAGTCGGTCTTATCCATCGTCCATTAGGCTCATTGTTGAAGATCCAAGGTAGTAGCTCAGCAACATGGACGACTGCGAATGCCGCTAATTACTCTGCGGATAACCTTATTACCCACAGAGATAGTACCGATACCAGTATTCTTCGTATTGAAATGAAGAAAACTCCTGGCTTTAACGGTATTGTGTTAAATGGTAAAGACGGTAAACCTGGCGAGAAAGGTGATGATGCCTACATTACTGTCGATAGTGACGGTAATGTTGTGGTTATCAACGGTACTAATGGTACCAATGGTAAAGATGGTAGTGCAGTCACTCCTTCTGATAACAATAAAGTCGTGACTAAAGGCGATTTAACTGGTGATAGTGCAACAGTGAAACTTGCCTATAAAGCGAATGGTGCAGGATATACCTATACTGATGATAAAGGTCAGTCTCAAACTGTAAGTAAACCAGAAGTGTCATTGGATACAGGTCTTGATTTCCGAAATGGTGACAACACCACTGCAACTGTCGATAAAGATGGTAAAGTGACTATTAGTGTGAACAAAGATCTTACTGATATGAACTCTGCAACCTTTACTAAGACAGAAGGTACGGAACCTAATACTAAGACTTCAACTACGAAGATCGATGGCGATGGTATTACTATTACCTCTAAAGAACCAGGTAAGGATGAGGTTACTGTAAAACTTACTAAAGATGGTTTAGATAATGGTGGTAATACAATTAAGAATGTGGCTGGCCCAGAGAATGATACCGATGCAGCCAACAAGAAATATGTTGATGATGCAGTCAAAGGTGTTCAAGGTGATGTTGATGATGTGAAAGAGGATATCACTGACATTAACAAAACAATTGATAAAGGGCTAAATGTTGCAACAGAAACCATAGATAAAGACGGCAAGATCGTTAAATCTACTGAAAAATTGGCATTAGGAGATACTGTTAAAGTTAAGGCTGGTGCTAATGTTCAAGTATCAGAAGTGAAGAAAGATACCGATGGCACATTCAGCTATACCATCAATGTTAACGGTATTCCAATGAGCTATATCAATAGTGATGGTGAAACCTTGGCTAAGATTGGCGATAAGTTCTACGTTGTCAAGGATAACGGTGAAATTGATCAAACTAAGACCAATACAACTATTGCTGGTATGAAAGTAGTCAACCCTACTGAACCGGATAAAGGTTTAACTGTAGATAATGTTGCAGCTGGTAAAGTGGCTGAAGGCAGCAAGCAAGCAGTTAACGGCGGTCAAATTGCAAATATCTTAGGTGTGAAGAGCATTGATGAAAATGGCAAGGTGATTGACAAAGACGGTAAAGAAGGTATCGGCGGTACTGGTAAGAACACTGTAAGCGAAGCTATCCAAGAAGTAGCGAAGAGAGCTAGCGTTGAGGTAGCGAATGATGACGGTAATCTTACTGTAGTCAAAGACACCAGCAATAGTGATAAGACTATCTATAAAGTCAACTTATCAGATAATCTTAAACTTAAACAAATCACTATTGGCGGCAATGTTACTATGAGCAGCAGTACAGATGATGACGGTACTAACGTGTTAAATGTAGGTACAGAGAAAAATCCAACTCGTGTTCGTGGTGTAGCGGATGGTGTTAATGACACAGATGCAGTAAATGTTGGTCAATTAAAACGTGTTGCTGCTAATACAACACAAGAGATCAACAAAGTTAACAAACGAGTTGATAACTTGACTAAGGAATCTCGCGGCGGTATTGCAGGTGCAATGGCAACAGCAGGTTTAGTGCAAACTACTCAACCAGGTCGTGCGACAGTATCTG